>CAVEOK010000036.1:15793-22209 GCA_963617415.1 Oscillospiraceae bacterium | reverse complement strand
ATATGTCGCAAGCGACCGCGCTCGGCGCGAGCGTTTCGCGAGCGAAACGCTTTGCTCTTTCATTATATAGAGGTAGGACAATGAAAAAAATTGATGAAACAGATAAAAAAATTATCAGTATTCTTCAGGAGAATGCCAGAATACCTTTAAAGGAGCTGGCAAAGAAGGTTTTTCTTTCGTCACCGTCTGTATCGGCACGTTTGGAAAAGTTGGAAAGCGAAGGGGTTATTACCGGCTATCATGCCAGTGTGAATCCTTTGATGATGAATTATCCGATCAAGGCTTTTGTGAATCTGGAACTGGAGCCGAATCAGAAGCCGGAATTCTATACCTATATTGAAAAAATCCCGAATGTAGTGGAATGTGACTGTGTAACGGGCGCATATTCCATGCTGATCATGGTGTATTTCGAAAGTACGGATGAACTGGATCATTTCATTGACAGGCTGCAGCATTTCGGAAAGACAAAAACACAGATCGTTTTTTCTACCAGCGTTCCCCACAGGGAGGTTCCTGTTTATGTAGAAAAGGAAGAGGAAGGAAAAGAAAAAGCGGAATAAGAGAAAACAGAATAAAAAAATCGCTGACAGCAGAATAAAGAGCAGGAAGCTCCTTTTTCACAAAATCTTCACAAAATAGAAAAAAAGCATACACATTTACAGGCTATGATAAGAAACATCAAAGGAAGGACATCCACACACCATCCTTTGATAAGAACAAAATTTTTTCATACTTCTCATCCCTCGGACGACCGTGAAAGCGGTCGTCCATTTTTATTTCATAGGAAACTTCGTTCCTATGAAATAAAAATGCCATAAGGAGGTGCAGCTCGCGTGACTAATAAAATTAGTCATAAAAGCCATTTTGTGAATAATGAATGAAAAGAAAACGAAAAAATATAAAGAATTTAGCTGTTTTGCGGCCTTGAATTTATTTTTTTTTCATTATACAATGCAAGTGTCAAAAGCAAAGGCGCTGAAACGAAAGTTTCGGTGCCTTTTTTGTTTTGTTTTTTAAAGAATGAAACGACGAAATTCGTATTGGCAAAGGCGGAACGTTTCCGGAGGCTGACCGCAAAAATGTTTTGGGAGGAAAAGAGATATGACATTAAATGAAGTTACTGAATTGATCAACGGTAATTTATTCGGTGTATGGTTTCTGATCGGCGCAGCTCTTGTATTCTGGATGCAGGCCGGATTTGCCATGGTTGAGGCTGGTTTTACCAGAGCGAAAAACGCCGGTAATATTATCATGAAAAACCTGATGGACTTCTGTATTGGTACAGTAGTATTCATCCTGATTGGTTTTAGCTTATTGTTGGGTGAGGATCTGATGGGAATCATCGGACAGCCCGGATTTGATATTTTCACAAATTATGCCAACTTTGATTGGTCCAACTTCGTATTCAACCTTGTCTTCTGCGCAACAACCGCAACAATCGTTTCCGGTGCTATGGCAGAACGTACAAAATTTATTTCTTATTGTGTATATTCAGGTGTAATTTCCGCAGTAATCTATCCGATTGAAGCACATTGGACATGGGGCGGCGGCTGGCTGGCACAGCTTGGTTTCCATGATTTCGCAGGATCAAACTGTATTCACATGGTTGGTGGTATTGCCGCTCTGATCGGTGCCGCTTTCCTTGGACCCCGTATCGGCAAGTTCACAAAGGACAAAGACGGCAAGATCATTAAAGTCAATGCTTTCCCAGGACACAATCTCCCGATCGGTGCTTTGGGTGTATTCATCCTCTGGCTCGGCTGGTATGGATTTAACGGCGCAGCTGCTACAAGCGTAGAACAGCTTGGTTCTATCTTTGTAACAACAACAATCGCTCCGGCACTTGCAACCGTAGCATGTATGATCTTTACCTGGGTAAGATATGGACATCCGGATGTTTCCATGTGTCTGAATGCTTCCCTGGCAGGCCTGGTTGGTATCACAGCAGGCTGTGATGTAACAGATGCACTTGGAGCAGCAATCATTGGTATTGTTTCCGGTATTCTGGTTTGCTTCGGTGTATGGTTCCTTGATTATGTACTTCGCGTCGATGATCCGGTTGGTGCCGTAGCTGTTCATATGATGAATGGTATCTGGGGAACCCTCGCAGTTGGTCTTTTCGCTACAACCTCTGCACCGGGAAATGACAGCTTTACAGGTCTTTTCTACGGCGGCGGATTCAGCCTTTTAGGAAAACAGATTCTTGGCTGTGCAGCAACAGCTGCATGGACAGCAATTACAATTACAATTACGTTCATTGTGATCAGAGCAATCTTCGGACTTCGTGTTTCTGAAGAAGAAGAAATTCTTGGTCTGGATATTACAGAGCATGAGCTTCCGTCCGCATATGCCGGCTTCTCTATCATCAACATGGATTCTACAATGGATGTCAATGCAAACACAGATCTTGGTGTTGGTGAATATGACGAGGCAACTGAGACTCAGAGAAAGGCAGCTGTTCCGGTTGTTCAGGAAGCACCGGTTCCGATTGCAGAGATGGATTCCGGTATGCGTAAGGTGGTTATCATCTGTAAGCTTGCTAAATTCGATACCCTGAAGAAGGCAATGAATGCTCTCGGTGTAACCGGTATGACTATGACTCAGGTAATGGGCTCCGGTGTACAGAGAGGATCTACAAGCACATATCGTGGTGCTGTCATTGATAATACCCTGATCCCGAAGGTTAAGGTTGAGATCATCATCTCCAAGAGAATTAATCTGGATGAGCTGATCGAAGCTGCAAAGAAGGCACTTTATACAGGCCACATCGGCGATGGCAAGATCTTTGTTTACAATGTTCTCCGTGTTGTAAAGGTAAGAACAGGAGAAGTTGATCTGGATGCACTTGCTGATGTTGAGTAATAACTATTGCATAGAAGGAACACAGAAAACAGTGTTTTGTTAAATATGATCTCCTTGTAAAAAGAAGCCCCGGCGGATGCCGGGGCTTCTTTTATGCAATAGGAAATTCCGTCAGAATTTCCTATTACATATTAGTCGGAGCATGGACTCAGACTGAGCAAAGTTTGCCATCCCCCACCTATGCTAATGCTAGGAGAAGGGGGCTCCGTCTGAGTTAAAGAGTTTCTAATTGTTCCAGCCAGATTCTTGCACTTGCATCACTCGGCATACGCAGATCACCGCGGGGTGAAAGGGCAACAGAACCGACCTTGGGGCCGTCCGGCATAGCGGAACGCTTGAACTGCTGGGAGAAAAATCTCCGGTAAAAGGTCTTCAGCCATTTCAGCTGTTCTTCCTCGGAATGGATGCCGCGGAAGGTGAGATTGGAGAGACGCAGAATCTTCTCGGGCTCAAAACCGGCTCTCAGCATGTAATATAAATAGAAGTCATGCAGCTCATAAGGACCGACCAGATCTTCTGTTTTCTGAGAAATCGTGCCGTTTTCCGGCGGAAGAAGCTCCGGACTGACAGGAGTATCCAGAATATCTTCCAGAACAGCAGAGAGCTCACTCTGACCGCAGCTGTCAGCATAATATTGAACCAGATAGCGGACCAGGGTTTTGGGAACGGAAGCGTTGACACCATACATGGACATCTGATCTCCGTTGTAGGTGGCCCAGCCAAGAGCAAGCTCGGACAGATCGCCGGTACCGATCACAATACCGTTTAATTTATTGGACAGATCCATCAGAACCTGGGTGCGTTCTCTGGCCTGTGAATTCTCATAGGTAATATCATGCTTATTCGGATCCTGACCGATAACTTCAAAATGAAGAGAAACAGATTCATGAATCGGAGCTTCGATCAGGCTGGCACCGATTTTCTTTGTAAGAAGAATCGCATTCTGCAGGGTACGGTCGGTTGTGCCGAAGCAGGGCATGGTTACCGCAGTAATATGCTTTCTGTCTGCACCCAGCAGATCATAAGCACGGGCAGCAACCAGAAGGGCAAGAGTAGAATCCAGTCCTCCGGAAATACCAAGCACGACAGATTCACATCCGATATGGCGGATTCGCTTTGCCAGACCATTTGCCTGAATGTTCAGGATTTCCTGGCAGCGGGCCTTTCTGATGGTCGGATCAGAAGGAACAAAGGGATGCTGGGGAAAGCTTCTTGTCAATTCTGTTTCTTCTATATTTAAAGAAAAGGCTGTACGGACATAGTCGGCCTCATCGCAGAAGCTGTCCGGATAAGTGCTCATTCTTCTTCTTTCATAAGCAAGACGGTCAATGTCGAGCTCGCTGACGACAGTATCATTGGAAAAACGTTTGGTCTCGCCGAGAATGCTGCCGTTTTCTGCAATCAGATCGTGACCGCCGAAAACCAGATCCGTAGAGGATTCTCCTATGCTGGCAGAGGCATAGATATAGCCGCAGATCAGGCGGGCGGATTGACCGCTTACCAGGCTTCTTCTATAGTCTGCCTTTCCAATCAGCTCATTGCTGGCGGAAAGATTGGCAATAATGGATGCACCGTGAAGGGCATGGGAGATGCTGGGAGGATTGGGAACCCAAAGATCCTCGCAGAGCTCAGCGGCAAGGCTGAGGTGAGGCATATCAGGACAATAGAAAATCTGGTTCATGCCAAAGGGAATCTTTTTTCCCTGCCAGTCAATCAGGCTGACCCGGTGAGAGCCGGGAGTAAACTGGCGTCCCTCATAGAATTCATTGTAGCTGGGCAGGGCATGCTTGGGAACAAGACCCAACAGAGAGCCCTTATTAATGAGAGCAGCCACATTGTAAAGCTTGCCATTTAACTCGAAGGGAAGACCTACCAGAATCAGGGCATCAATGGATGCGGAATGAGCAAGGATTCGCATCAGGCCTTCATTGGCTTCTTTCAGAAGACGTCCCTGCAGAAAAAGATCCCGGCAGCTGTAGCCACTGATGCAAAGCTCGGGAAAGACCATGATCTTTACCTTCTGAGAAGCAAGAGAATCAATTTCTTCTATAATTTTGTCTGTATTGTAGCTGCAGTCGGCAACCTTAAGATCAGGGCTTGCGGCTGCAACCTTTATAAATCCATGTTTCATGAGATACCTCCGATTTTTGAAAAAAGAGCTGACATCTGTCTGCTCCTTTGCTGCAGAATCATCGTATCATTCAGGAAAGAAGTTTTCAAGAAAAGCATAGAAAAGAAAAATAGGGAAGTGCCTCTAAAAAAGAAGCACTTCCCAAAGGAGTAAAGATTTATGAGAGAAGAGCAGGAGCAAAAAGAGGCTTTAAGCCTTCTTTTCAGCTTCCTTTGTCTCTTTTCCGGCATTTTTTTCAGCTGGCTTTTCAGCAGTATTTTTTTCAGCAAGCTTTGCGGCCTTCTGTTCTGCCCTTTCATCCTGACGGGCGATATACTGTACCAGGTTGACACACTGGTTGGAATAGCCCCACTCATTGTCATACCAGGCAATCAGCTTTACAAAATTTTCATCCAGCATAATGCCGGCTTTTACATCGAAGATACAGGTCTGGAAGTTTCCGCGAAGATCGGAGGAAACAAGCTCATCCGTATTGTATTCGATGATGCCTTTCATTTCATGCTGGGAAGCATATTCGATGGCTTCGCAGATTTCTTCATAATTGGTCTTGGTCTTCAGTTCTGCAGTCAGATCGACAACGGAAACATCATTGGTAGGAACACGGAAGCTCATACCGGTCATCTTTCCTTTTAGCTCCGGAATAACCAGTCCGACTGCCTTTGCGGCACCGGTGGAGGAAGGAATGATATTGTTGAAAACAGAACGTCCGGTACGCCAGTCACGGCCGCCGTTGGAGTCAACAGGCTTCTGCTTGGAGGTAGAAGCGTGAATGGTGGACATGAGGGCTCGCTCAATACCAAAGCGGTCGTTGATAACCTTGGCTAAGGGCGCAAGACAGTTGGTGGTACAGGAAGCATTGGAAATGATCCGCATGGAAGGATCATAGCTTTCATTATTAACACCCATGACAAAGGTTGGCCAGCCCTCTTCCTTGCCCGGGGCTGTGAGGATAACCTTCTTTGCACCGCCGACAAAATGCTTTTCACAGTCCGCCATACGGGTGAACTTACCGGTAGATTCGATGATATATTCTGCGCCTGTGGAAGCCCAATCAATCTTAGCAGGATCTTCTTCGGAGAAGACGTGGATCTTTTTGCCGTTGATGACCAGCTCATGGTCGGTGCAGCGTACTCTGCCGCGGAACCTTCCAAATACTGAATCGTATTCCATCTGATAAGCCATTCTCTTCAGATCGGCATTGCGCAGGTTGATTGCACAAACCTCAATATCATTGTCGCGTTCTTCCAGAATACGAAGAATGACTCTTGCGATACGGCCGAAACCGTTGATACCTACTTTTACTAACATGGGTGTCTCCTTTCAAAACAGACGTGTGTAGGGCAACAAAACTTATTATACAGGGAAAGGAATTGTTTCACTAGAATAGTTAATAAGGTAACGAAGACTGATAACGAGGTAAAGT
>CAVEOK010000036.1:0-15783 GCA_963617415.1 Oscillospiraceae bacterium | reverse complement strand
TCGGAAAAGAAGAAAAAGGCAGAATAAATAGAACAATAAGAAGAGAGAAAAGATGTCTTCCTTTTTGTGAACGGAGAGCAAGGGGAAGAGGGGAAAAATGCCGCTATAGAAGAAATCTATGGCTGGGCATATGAAAAGAAAGTGTTTACAGGATATTGAAATTATGATAGATTAACTATTATACAAAAAGATATACCGATAAACCTATCGAAAAGATAGGAAATGTAGTATAAGGGAAAGAGAGTGCTGCGATGTCAGAGATAATCAAGGTTCAGAACCTTTCAAAGACATTTCAAACAGCTGAAACAAGGGTAGATGCATTGAAGGATATCAGCCTGGAGATCAATGAAGGTGATATCTACGGCATTATCGGAATGTCGGGAGCCGGAAAAAGTACCTTGGTCAGATGTTTGAATTTCCTTGAAGTTCCGACAGAAGGACAAGTAATCGTAGAAGGGAAAGCGCTTGCCTCCTTGAGCAATAAGGAATTGCGAGAGGCAAGACGTAGGATCGGAATGATCTTCCAGAGCTTCAACCTCTTGATGCAGAAGAGTGTTTTGGATAATGTATGCTTCCCTCTTACGATTCATGGAATGAAGAAAACAGAAGCAAAGAAAAAGGCTTTGGAATTACTGGAGACAGTTGGATTGAAGGAAAAGGCAGACAGCTACCCTTCTCAGCTGTCAGGCGGACAGAGACAGAGAGTTGCCATTGCAAGAGCTCTGGCGAATAATCCGCGAATCCTGCTTTGTGATGAGGCGACCAGTGCCTTGGATCCGCAGACAACGAATTCTATTCTGCAGCTTCTGCGGAAGATCAACCGGGAAATGGGAATTACCATTATTATTATTACCCATCAGATGTCTGTTGTAAGAGAGATCTGCAACCGGGTTGCGATCATTGACAGCGGTCAGATCGCAGAGGAAGGACAGGTTGAGGAAATTTTCAATCATCCGAAATCAAGAGCCGCAAGGATGCTTGTGATCGAAGGTAAGGATCCGGATGAATGGGGGCAGACAGAGGAAAAGACGGGAGAAACGGTTTCAGAGCTTCATGAGAGCCGAAAGATCCGAATCGTATTTTCGGGAAATTCCTCCTATGAGCCGGTGATCGCCAATATGATCCTTACCATCGGGCAAGCGGTCAATATTCTTCTGGCGGACACAAAGGATGTCGGAGGGACTGCCAAGGGACAAATGATCCTCGGCCTTCCGGAGGATCCGGCTGTTCAGGAGAAGATCATTTCCTATCTGCTGGAAAGAGGACTTACGGTAGAGGAGGTGACCGAAAATGTGGACGCCTGAAGTAATTAAGATGATTATTGTCGGCATCGGAGAGACTCTCTATATGACCCTTTTCGGTACCGTACTCGGATATGTGATCGGACTTCCCTGGGGCATTATTCTTGAGATTACCGACAGGGACGGAATCAAACCAAATGCCGGAATACACCATATTCTGGATATTGTGACAAATATCATGCGTTCGATTCCTTTCCTGATCCTTTTGATTTTGGTTATGCCGTTAACCCTTCGTATTGTCGGAAAGACATATGGTTCAACGGCAACGATCGTGCCGCTGGTAATTTCAGCAGCACCGATGATTGCACGTATGGTGGAATCATCCTTAAAGGAAGTTGATAAGGGCGTTATTGAGGCGGCTCAGGCTATGGGTACGTCGACAATGGGCATTATCATACATGTGATGTTGGTAGAATGCAGGATTTCTCTCATCACGGGAGCAACCATTTCTCTGGGAACTATTTTGGGCTACACGGCCATGGCCGGTGTAACCGGAGGCGGAGGACTCGGAGATATTGCGGTCAGATACGGATATTACCGCTATCAGGCGGGTATCATGATCGTAACGGTAGTGATCCTGGTTCTGCTGGTACAGATATTTCAGGTTATCGGAAATATCATTGCACGTAAGCTGGACAAGCGCTGAGAACAGCTGAAAGCGTAAAAACGGAGGAAAAAGAGATGAAAAAGAAACTTATTGCAAGCATTCTGGTTGGACTTATGACAATCGGAACATTGGCAGGATGCGGATCCGCTGCATCCACAGACACACAGGCAGGTGCATCTGCAAACGCTTCCGCTGATGCTTCCGCAGACGCATCCGCAGATGCAGAATCCGCAGATGCATCAGGAGATGTTTATTATACAGGAGATCCTGTAACACTGAAGATCGCTGCATCTCCGACACCCCATGCTGAGATTCTCGAGCATGTAAAGCCGATTCTGGCAGAGCAGGGAATCACACTGGAGGTTACAGAGTTCGAGGATTATGTACAGCCGAACAATGTAGTAGAGAGCGGAGAGTTTGATGCAAACTACTTCCAGCATGTTGTATATCTGAATGCCTTCAACGAAGAGCAGGGAACACATCTTGCAATCGCAGGAAAGATCCACTATGAGCCATTCGGCATCTATCCGGGAACAAAGAGCAGCCTGGATGACATCGAGGACGGCGACACCATCGCAGTACCGAACGATACAACAAATGAAGCAAGAGCACTTCTTCTTCTGCAGGACAACGGTCTGATCACACTGAAGGATGGCGTTGGTATCGAAGCAACTGTTAACGATATCGAAGAAAATCCGCACAACATCAAGATCGAAGAGCTTGAAGCTGCACAGGTATCCCGTGTAATCAATGAAGTTGCTTTCGTTGTACTGAACGGCAACTATGCACAGGAAGCCGGACTGAATGCTGCAACAGATGCAATTGCATATGAAGAGCAGGATTCTGAAGCTGCAACAAACTATGTAAATGTAATTGCAGTGAAGGAAGGCAATGAAAACAATGAAGCAATTCAGGCACTGGTATCTGTTCTGAAATCCGATGACGTTAAGGCTTGGATCGAGGAAGAGTATCAGGGAGCAGTTGTTCCTTATGCAGGAAACTAATAAAAGGCTGATATCATTAGCATTTCATTAGAGAATACTGATTCAAAAAAGGGCTGTCACAGAAGATGTGGCAGTTCTTTTTATGTAATAAGAAATTCCATCAGAATTTCCTGTTACATAAAAAGAACTGCGGCATATCGTATCGCAAAGCGATACGATATGCCGCAAGGATGCGCACTCGCGCAAAAAGGAAATAAGTCGCAGGCGACCGCGCTCGGCGCGAGCGTTTCGCGAGCGAAACGCTTTGCTGTTCCAACAAAGCGGTGTCGTGACGACAAAACTTCTTTGTGCCTAAGAAGGGAGTCCTCATGCTATAATAAACGCAACTGGAAAAGAGCCGGCTGAAGCGAATGAAATCCCCAAAGTATCCTTAAGAGGGAAGCTTGGCAGAGAGAAAATCACATCAGGTTAGGCATATTTTTAAAGGAAAATGAATAAAAAGCAAAAGGAAAGTAGGAGGTACGAGATGTTAAAGAATCGTGTCGTAGAGCCGGGAGTACCGTGGCTTGTAGAAGAAACAGAAGAATTGTATTCTTTGTTTATCAATGAGGGCGCAGAGATCGTTGCACCGGAAGGAAAATTCCTGACACTGACCGTAAATGGTGTTGGTAAGCCGATCCAGCCGGGCCGTTATTTCGGAGAGGTTGTAATGTCTGTTGTAACACCTTATGAGATGCAGGCACACGGACTGAAGCTGAATTTTGCCGAGATGACAGGCAAGGATATCAGTGAACTGGATACACCCATGAAGCAGGCTCTGGTTATTTCCAATGGAGAGATTGTTGAGGATCAGACCAATAAAGCAATCCTTCAGGGCGGAGAGATCACAGGAAGCGAGACAGACGGCGTTTATATTACTTCTACAGAAGAGGATTACTGCGGAATCATCGTTGATGGTGAAAAGGCATATAAGATCAAAAATTCCCGCTTCGATCTGGAAGGCAACGGACATGATGACTGGCTGGGAAATGGTACCGCTGTTTCTGCTTTGGATGAGGTAGAGCTTGAGATCGATAACTGCCAGTTTTATTATTCAGGCGTTACCCGTTGTACTCTGCAGGCAAGCTGCAAGTCAAATGTAGTGATCAAGAATTCTGACTTTATCAATATCGCACCGGACGGATCAGACTGGGTTGGCGATTTCTCCTGGCAGGTAGGCTTCCATGGCCACAACCGTCTGACACAGCTGAGTGACAATGCATCTGTTCGTTATGAGAACTGCCGTCTGCATTCAAATGGCTGGGGTATCTGCTCTATCGATGGAACAGGCGATCCCATGGTACGTGAGGATGACAACAGAGAATGGCCGGCAGACTGCAAGGAGCCGGGCTATGGTGTAACCATGTATATGAAGGACTGCGATATGAGACTGACAGGCCCGAATTCACACGGCTACGGTGCTTTCTGTATCGGTGATAACAAGATCACCTATGATCACACCAACTGTGATGTTTACGGTTATCCGATCCTTCTGATGGGTATGTTCGGTAAGGGACATTTTGATGTCATCAACGGTTCTAAGATCAGCGGCCGCCGCTTTGGTGCTTTCATTATTGATGATGATAATTCTGTACTGAACATTGCAGATTCTTCCTTCGATACAAAAGAAGCAAATATCGTTCTGAAGGGTGCAGCAACTACCGTCAATATTACAAATTCTGATATGAAGGCAGCAAATGGCACGATCGTACAGGTAATGGATTGCGACGAGGCCGGCATGAATCAGGCAGATTATACAATTCCGGTAGGACGCAAGGATACAAAGGATGACAGCCTGGATCTGACAAGCGCAGGTGCAGAGGATGTTGTTCTGAATATTAAGGACTGCGATCTGAAGGGTAACTTCTACAATTCAACAACTCAGCTTCGTGCATACAAGGATCGTATGGTCGGTGGTATGGGCAAGCTGCATGATACCGTACTTGGAAAGGTTCCGATGCCGCCGGCAGACGCTCCTTCACCGGCACAGATGCGTCACAATGGAAATGACCTTAAGGGTGCAAAGAACCTTGGACTAAACCTGACATCAACAAAGATTACCGGTGTGATCTCTTCTGCAAGCCAGACTTATAGAGAGGGTCTTGGACGTATTACATCCGAGAACTGGTTCGAGCTTTCCAATATCACACAGGAAGCTGCTGAAACCATTAATAACGGTGTCGTTGTTAATCTTGATGCTGCTTCTTCCTGGACTGTAACAGGAACTTCATACATTTCAGCACTGACTCTTGCAGAGGGTGCAAAGCTTGAAGCTGCTGATGGCAAGAAGCTGGTTATGACTGTTGACGGTGTAGAGACTCCGGTAGCAGCAGGCACATATACAGGAAGCATTGTTCTGACTGTAGCTTAAGTGAAATCATTCGTAACGATTCTTCTGGGAAAATAGAATATGGAATAGGGAATTTCGTTGGAAATTGCTATTACATAAGAAATGGACAGCCTGCGGCAAAAGCCGCAGGCTGTTTTTGCGTAACATATCGTATCGCAAAGCGATACGATGAAACGAAGCCGCCAAGCGTTCGAAGAACGCTTAGTATCACGCAGGGCGTGATACATCATGCGGCGTGAGTCCGTAACATATCGTATCGCAAAGCGATACGATGAAACGAAGCCGCATGATGCGCACTCGCATGAAAAGGAAATATGTCGCAAGCGAAAGGCTTTCTTCCTGTAAAATTTTCTGAAAAATCATAGTTAAAAGATAGAATTGCACTTTAATATTGTTAATAGTATAATTTTTCCATGAGTATCTGCCTTGTCAAAAAGTATGGAAGGCGGAAGAAAAACCAGAGGAGGAAGTAGAGGGGAATTATGATCAACTGGAAAAATTTAGATTCCTTGGATTCTTATCGGGAATTACAGAGTGGGGAAAAAGTAAGCGTAAAGGAAGCACTGGCAGGAGAAGCCGGCGGAGACCGTGTCAGAAAATACAGTCTGCCGATGGCAGCAGGACTTTCCTATCATTATGGAGCGAAGGCGGTGGATGATGAAATCCTCGGCAAGCTTGCAAAACTGGCGGAAGAGGCCCAGCTGCTTGAAAAATATGAGGCTCTTTATAATGGCGCGGTAATCAACACAGGAGAAAACCGTTTGGTTCTCCATCAGCTGACAAGAGGACAGCTGGGAGAAAAGGTTCTGGCAGACGGTGTAGATAAGTATGAATTCTACGCAGAGCAGCAGAAAAGGGCAAACGAATTTGCAGATAAGGTACATAAGGGAGAAATCCTGAATGAAGCAGGAGAGAAATTCACGACGGCAGTGCAGATTGGCATTGGTGGAAGTGATCTTGGCCCGAGAGCTATGTATCTTGCTTTGGAAAACTGGGCAAAAAGAAATGGCTGCCTGAAGATGGAGGCAAAATTCATCAGTAATGTGGATCCGGATGATGCATCTGCGGTTCTGGCTGCAACAGATCTTGCCCATGCCATCTTTATTCTGGTTTCCAAATCGGGAACAACCTTAGAGACACTGACCAATGAAGCTTTTGTGAAGGATGCCCTGAAAAAAGCCGGTTTGGATCCGGCAAAACACATGATCGCCGTAACCAGCGAGACATCGCCGCTTGCATCTTCGAAGGAGTATTTAGACGCCTTTTTCATGGACGATTATATCGGAGGAAGATATTCTTCCACATCCGCTGTCGGAGGAGCTGTTCTGGCTCTGGCCTTCGGACCGGAGGTATTTGCCCGCTTCCTGAAGGGGGCGGCAGAAGAAGATAAGCTGGCCTGTGAGAAGGATCTTTTGAAAAATCCGGCTATGCTGGATGCTTTGATCGGTGTATATGAGAGAAATATTCTGGGCTATGGTGCTACGGCAGTGCTTCCTTATTCACAGGCTTTGTCCCGCTTCCCGGCACATCTGCAGCAGCTGGATATGGAATCTAACGGCAAGTCGGTCAATCGTTTCGGAGAGCCGATCGATTATGCAACAGGACCGGTTATTTTCGGTGAACCGGGTACAAACGGACAGCACTCCTTCTATCAGCTTCTGCATCAGGGAACAGATATTATTCCGCTGCAGTTTGTCGGCTTCAAGAGGAGTCAGATGGAAAATGATGTGCTGATTCAGGAGAGCACGAGCCAGCAGAAGCTTGGAGCAAATGTTGCGGCTCAGATCATTGCCTTTGCCTGCGGTAAGGAAGATGAGAACAAAAACAAAGACTTTAAGGGAGAGCGTCCCTCCAGCATTATCGTTGGCGAGCAGCTGACACCGGAAGCATTAGGAGCCCTTCTTTCTCATTTTGAGAATAAAGTAATGTTCCAGGGCTTCGTTTGGAATTTGAACAGCTTTGACCAGGAAGGCGTACAGCTGGGTAAGGTTCTTGCGAAACGTGTACTGGCGCACGATACAGAGGGTGCCTTAAAGGCTTACAGCGATTTGCTGGAGATTTAAGGCAGTCGGAGAAATCCTCCTCTAAGCGTTAGCGTAGGTGGGGGATGACAAACTCTGCTCAGTTTGAGTTCAAGCACCGACTGAGTTAAAGGCTCCGCGAGTCTTGATAAAAGATAAAAGAAGAAAGAGAGACGGAAAGTCATGATTCTGATCAGGAAGGGTCACATTGTAGATCCGGTTACAAAGACAAATGAAGTAAAGGATATCCTGCTGGATGACGATGGATTGATCAAGGAAGTAGGCAGCATTTCCGAAGAAAATGTGAAAGATGCGGAAGTGATAGACGCAGAAGGTCTGACCATCGCACCGGGGCTTGTGGATGCCCATGTACATTTCAGAGATCCGGGTTTTCCCAATAAGGAGACGATCGAGACCGGTGCGGCAGCTGCGGCAAGAGGCGGCGTAACGACTGTCATTTGTATGGCAAATACCAAGCCGGCAGTGGATAATTTGGATACGCTTCACTATATCCTGGAGAAGGGAGAAAAGACAGGAATCCGTCTTTATCAGACTTCAACCGTTACCAAAAATCTGGCGGGGGAAGAGTTGGTTGATATGGAAGAGATGGCAGAGGCGGGAGCGGCCGGATTTACCGATGATGGCATTCCCATCATGGATGAGAAAATCCTGCATGATGCCTTTGTAAAGGCGAAGGAGCTGAATCTTCCGATCAGCCTGCATGAGGAGGATCCCTATTTTGTAAAGCAGGCCGGCGTGAATATGGGCAGGATTTCTGAAGAGCTTGGCTATGGCGGTGCTTCCCGTACGGCAGAGGATATTATGACGGCTCGTGACTGCATTATGGCATTAGACACAGGTGCATCCGTCTGCATTCAGCATATCAGCTCCAAGAATAGTGTAGAGCTGGTAAGATGTGCGAAAAGGCTGGGAGCAGATATTCACGCTGAGGCAACACCGCATCATTTTACCCTGACGGAAGAAGCTGTTTTGCAGTATGGAACAAATGCCAGAATGAATCCTCCGGTCAGAACAGAGGAGGACAGAAAGGCTATTATTGAGGGCCTAAAGGACGGAACGATTGATATGATCGTTACGGACCATGCGCCTCACGCAGACGAGGAAAAGGAAAAGTCTTTGGCACAGGCACCAAGCGGCATTATCGGCTTGGAGACTTCGCTCGCACTTGGAGTAAAATCTTTGGTTCAGACAGGTGAGATAAGCCTGATGGAACTGATCGCATTGATGAGCAAAAATCCGGCTGAGTTTTACCATCTTGAGCCCGGCAGCATTCAGCCTGGTGCGAATGCGGATTTTGTGATTTTTGGAGAAAATGAAGAATGGATCGTGGATCATTTCGCATCGAAGGCAAAAAACAGCCCCTTTATCGGCTGGAGCCTTCCGGCGAAGATTCATTATACGATTTGTAAGGGAAAGGTGATTTATCAGGGATAAGACGATACGTATTTAATTAGGGCGAGAATGATTCTGCCGGATCAAAAACACGTTTTCACTCGAAGGAAGACATAGCAGATGCTAAGTTCGAGGCGCATGTTCCATGCACCTCTCACTAAGCACTGATGTCTTCCTAACGGTTTTTGATCCTAAGCAGAACATCTCGCCCTTTTTATAAGCTTTCATTTCGCAGGAATGCAACTATGCCAATATTCGAGAAAGTGAGCAGTAAAGGTCAGGAGCTGGAACCATCCTGACTTTTATCTGCGTTTTTATTTTTATTCCAAACGCACTTGCTATGATAGAAAGCAGATTAAATGGATTTTTTTGCTTTACAATGCGACTAGAAAACGCCTTGCACATAGTGCAAGGCGTTTTCTTAGCTAATCAGCTTCACAGCCTCCTGCGCTGCTGTAGCCGCATCCTCCGTATAAAGATCAGCACCGATGGCGTCACAAAAGCTCTGGCTAACCGGAGCACCGCCGATCATGATCTTGACCTTGTCCCGAATGCCTCTCTCAGAAGACAGGCTGACCACATTTCGCATCTCCTGCATGGAGGTGGTCAGAAGAGAAGAGCAGGCGATAATATCACAGTTCTCCTTGATGGCAGTATCCACAAACTGCTCTGCCGAAACATCAACGCCCAGATCAATTACCTCAAGTCCGTTTCCTTCCATCATGATCTTAACCAGATTTTTGCCGATATCATGCAGATCACCCTTGGTTGTTCCGAGGACAACTCTTCCCTTGGCTTCCGTGCCTTCACCCACCAGATAGGGTTTCAGAAGGTCTGTAGCGGAAACCATACATTTGGCTGCCATCAGCATTTCCGGAACAAAGGCTTTTCCGGCGGTAAAGTCATCGCCCAAGGCTACCATACCAGGCATGAGTCCGTCAGAAATAATTGCCTGTGCATCGATATCCTCGGAAAGAGCCTGCTCACAAAGGGTCAGAACCTTCTTCTTCTGTCCCTTGCGCATGGCCTTTGAAAGTGCAGCCAGAGTATCTGTGGATTCTGCCGTGCTTTCCTCTGTGACAGCAGTCTTATTTGCGGCACCCTTTTGTCTGCGGGGAATATCCGGGAGAGGAGCCTTTGGAACATGCAGCTCCTGATTGTATTTTGCGATTTCGCTGTCGATATAAGTATCGATCTTGGGATAGATCGTTCCGAACATACCATAGGTAATGGAGGGAATAAAGTGTCCGCCCGGACAGTAGGTTTCCAGAGCCTTGCGGATATAGGCACGGGCTTCCTCTTCACTGATATCTTCCCGGTCGATCGCAGCACCGATACCGCCCATCAGGGTCAATTTGCCCTTTACCTTTTTCTGGAGAGCAGGAATGTCATTTTCCGGAAGAACGCCTTGCCATACCTGAATACCGATTTCGATCATATCGTCAATGATCGGAACCAGATAGGAATCGGCATGATGGATAACGCCTACACCGCGGGAGCGGATATAGCCGTAGAGCTTACGATAGGGCTCCTTGAAGAATTCCCGCCACATGTCAGGCGGCATAAAGAGGGCATTCTGGGTACCCCAGTCATCATGAGAAAAGATGGCTTCCGGCTGCAGGTGATCGATGAGCATCTTGGCATAGAGCATACGGTAGTCCGTAATATAGTCGATCAGCTCGTGCATTTCCTGGGGATGCTCATAAAGCTCGGTAAGAGTATCCTCGAAGCCCATCAGAAAATGGGTCTGTTCGAAAATACCGGTCGCCATAAAGCCGCAGAAAAGTTTCCGATTCTTATTTTTTTCACGACAGGCAGAAGCAAATTCTTCCCAGCCTTCCGTGCAGATGTGCTCGATGTCGGGGGCATGAACCACTTCACGCCAGCGGGTAATATCCTTGATAACCTTGGTTTCATCGGTATTGTGAGGAATGGGACCCGGGGCGGATTCCGGGAAAAGGATGGTGGTGCCCCAGCGGTCGATACTTTTTGAGCCTCGCACACGGTTCTGGTTCAGATAGGACTGAATAGGATCGCCGAGTGCCATAAAGATTCCTTCGTATTGATCAAGCTGCCGGTCCGGCTGTCCGTCCGGCTTCATCAGCTCAAGCATGATTTCCCTTGGTGTCATCATCTGGTCTTCTCCTTTGTTCTGGAAGGGGCTGCCGCATGAAGCTTTTTTAATACGAAATGTAGCTATAAGATAGGTCATAAATAAGTACATTTTGTATGGATTAAGTTGGTGTGACAGCACCTGTGTTTGAAACAAGAGGCCTTTCTTGACAAAGCCTCTTTTCAAAAGCTATAGTTAGAAACAGATTATCCCCTTTTGCGGCAGTTTGGTTTTGCCGGAGGAATTCCATAAAATAATTCCTATTAACTAAAAATTATAGAAAATGGGGGAATCAGTGTCAAGCAATTCGGCCTTTTCAGCGGAGCTCGCGGAAAGGAAAAGCAAACAGCAAACGGAAGAAAGAGATTCGGAGGAAAGAAATGGAGCTTAGATTTCCTTTTATACTAGACGGAGCAACCGGAACAGAAATTCAGAAAATGGGCTATGACGGAAGCATTTCTTCCGAGGAATGGGCTCTTTTGCATCCGGATAATATGGCAGAGCTGCAAAGGGGCTATGTAGAAGCCGGCAGTAATGTGGTCTATGCACCCACCTTTGGTGCAAATCGGATCAAGCTGAAGGAGCATGGCGTAAAGGAGCCGGTTGAGGATTATAACCGCAGACTGGTTGAAATATCCAAAAAAGCAGTAGGAGATAAGGCCTATGTTGCCGGTGATATTGCACCGACGGGCAAGATCTTATATCCCCTTGGAGATATTCATTTTGAAGAGTTGGTTGAAATTTACAGCGAGCAGGTAAAAGCCATGGAAGAAAGTGGCGTGGATATCTATGTCATCGAGACCATGATGACCCTGGCAGAGGCAAGAGCAGCGGTTCTTGCAGTAAGAAAGTATAGTAAGAAGCCGATCTTTGTAACCTTTACCTGCGATGAAACAGGAAGAACTTTAACAGGTACGGATGTGACGGCGGTTTTGCAGGTCATGCAGGGAATGGGGGTAGATGCCTTCGGCCTGAACTGTTCGGTAGGACCGGATCAGATGCTGATTCAGCTGAAGCGGCTGCAGGAGGTTTCCCGGATTCCTCTGATCGCAAAGCCCAATGCCGGTTTGCCAGTTATTGTGGATGGAGAAACCGTTTATCCGGCAAGTCCGGAAGAATTCACAGAATATATTCCCGCTCTGGCAGAGGCTGGCGTTGAGATTTACGGCGGCTGCTGCGGAACAAGAAAGGAGCATATTGCGGCAATCAAGGAGGCTCTTGCAAATGTGAAAATGCAGGCGCCCTCTCCGAAGGATATGGATAAGCTGCCAGCAGCAACAGGCTCGGAACTCTTTTTCCTGGATCCGACAGCAGCTTATGACCATGTGCTTGTCTGTGATGCAGAGTTGGAAGATAAGCTGGAGGATGAGGATGACTTTGATGCGGTCCTTACAGCAGTGAAGCTTACAGCGGAAGCAGAGCTTCCGTATTTTGAAGAGGCGCAGACCATGATTAAGAAGCCCCTTTGCCTCATTTGTGATGATTTTCAGCTTCTGGAAAAGGCACTTCGCCTCTATCAGGGAAGAGCTTTGTATGAGGGAGCGCTCTCTGAAGAGGAGCTTTTGCCCTTGGTTCAGAAGTATGGATTGATCATTTAACGCAGCCTGATGCAAGCTTCGACTGCGTGAAAGCTTTCGCGAGCAAGAGAAAAACAGGGAAAAAGAAGACGACTGTTTGTTGACACGCTTTTCTAAAATGGGTAACATAAATATATCTGGAGTTTAGAGGAGAAATCGAAAAAATGGCGTTTTCTAACTTGTTTTTCTTACTGGTATTTTTACCGGTATTTATGCTGATTTACAGCTATGCAGGGGGAATAAAAAGAAAAAATGTGGTGCTGCTTGCAGCATCGCTGGTTTTTTATGCATTCGGAGGAATCAGATATCTGCTTTTGCTGCTGATCATGGCGGCACTTGCCTGGTTTTTCGGAATTCTGATCGGACAGGATCCCGAAGGCAGGAAGGGAAAGCGGTATCTGATTCTTTCTGTTATTATTTTCCTGCTGGTACTGGGATTCTTTAAGTATACCGGCTTCTTTTTGGGCAGTCTGGGCAGTCTTCTGCAGAAGGACTGGGTCTTTTCCATTGCTTTGCCCATGGGAATCTCCTTCTATACCTTTAAGCTGATTTCCTATGTGGCGGATGTCTATCATGGAAGAACAGAGGCAGAGCAGAGCTATTTTATGGTGCTCTTATATACGGCGATTTTCCATCAGTCCATGCAGGGACCCATCGTCCGTTATCCGGAGATGAAGGAGGCACTTTACGGACGGAAGCTGACCATGGCAGGCTTATCTGACGGAATCTACCGCTTTTCGGTAGGACTTGCCAAGAAGGTGGTTCTTGCGGATCACTGCGGCGAGCTGGCAGATATCATGGTACCCATGAGTGATGAGATTGCCAATGCCCCGACGGCAGGTGTCTGGATTGGCATGATCCTTTATTCCATGCAGCTTTATATTGACTTTTCGGCTTATACGGATATGGCACTTGGCCTGGGCCAGATGATCGGCTTTAGCTATCCGGAAAACTTTAATTATCCCTATATTGCAAAGTCTGTTCGTGATTTCTGGAGACGCTGGCATATGACCTTAAGCTTCTTCTTCCGGGATTATGTTTATATTCCTCTGGGAGGCAGCAGGGCAGGCGCAGCCAGAACAACGATCAATCTTTTGGTGGTATGGGCTTTGACCGGTCTTTGGCATGGCTCTTCTTGGAACTTTGTCCTTTGGGGACTCTACTATTTCGTCTTCGTTGTTTTTGAAAATTGGAGAAGAAAAAGAGGGAAAAAGGACTGGCCGGCAGTTCTGCAGCATATATATACCGTCGTGATCTTTGTATTCGGATGGCTGCTCTTCCGTTTTTCGGACTTTTCACAGCTGATCCATGCGATCCGCGGCTTCTTTGGCCTAGGCGGCAATGGCTTCATGTCTATGACGATCAAGCTGAATGTACAGAACAATATCTGGTTTTTGATCGTATGCCTGCTGACCTGTACGCCATTTTTTAAGAGCATCGGAAAATATCTGATGACCTATTTCCAGGTAAGAAGGATTCCGCGCACGGCAATCTATGCAGGAAAGACCCTGATCGTAGTTGGCCTGATCATACTTTCTATTATTGTAATGACAGGCAATACCTTCACACCTTTCCTATACAATCAGTTTTAAGTCAGTCTGAGTATAAGCTCCGACCGAGTGAAATGCTCCGCAAGCGAGTCCTGACTCCTTTAAGAAGGTAAATACACATGGCAAAAAGACAATCACTTGAAAAATATAAAGAAAAGAATAAGACCCTGCATCGCAGATGGGATATGATTCGTGTCAGGGTTTTCACTGTTTTGATTGCGGTATTTTTCGTTCTCGGCCTTTTGTTTTTTTTAAGACCCAAGCAGTCGGCAACGGAAAAAAGAGATTTGGCGACTTTTCCGGCTCTCAGCCTTTCCGGAATCTGGGATGGCTCCTGGTTTTCGGATGTAGAGACCTGGTATGCAGATTCCTATCCGATGAGAGAGAAACTGATCGCAGCCGGAACCAATATTGAGAATCTCTATGGTATCCGAAACAGTGCGATTTATGTTGCTGCACCCAGTACACAGACGCAGACGACCGATCAGAGTCAGCAGACAGACAGCAGTAGTTCTGCATCCGGCTCAGCAACCGCTTCGAGCACGGAGGAAACAGATGCGGGCGGAGCCATTACCATTCAGCCGGAATCGGCCGGAACCATCTATGTTGCAGACGGCAGAGGCTTTGAGCTTTACTATTCCAATCATGATTCACTGGATGCCTATGCAAGTATGATAAATACGGTGGCAGACAATCTGGGAGACAATGCCGATGTATATGTTATGGGTATTCCGAACAGCTTTGGTATCATGCTGGATGAAAGTATCCAGAGCTCCATGGGCTGCCCTCTCCAGAGTGATGAAACAGATTATATTTATGATCAGATCAACGATAATGTAAAGAAGATAGATATTTATGATACCTTAAGGGCTCACAATGATGAGTATCTCTACTTCAGAACAGATCATCACTGGACTCAGAGAGGTGCATATTATGCCTATACCAAGTTCTGTGAGGCAAAGGGAATCACGGCACACAGCCTTGATGACTATGAAAGCAAGAGCTATGAGGGCTTCCTTGGAACCTTCTATGCAGCAAGCAATCAGTCTCCGGAGCTGGGAAATAATCCCGATACCGTGGAGACCTTTATTCCGATCGCGACAAATGATGAGGTCATTACAGACAGCGACGGAAAAACCTATGACCGCAATATTGTAGGTGATGCAGACAGCCTGGGCACAGAATCCAAGTATCTTTGCTTTATCGGAGGAGATCAGCCTCTGGTAGAAATTGACAATCCGGATATCAATGACGGATCAGCCTGCATCCTGATCAAAGAATCCTACGGAAATGCATTTGCTCCTTTCCTGGCGGATCATTATGATAAGGTCTATATCGTTGACTATAGATACTCCTCGGCAGATCTGACGGCACTTGCAAAGCAGCAGACCAGCTGTGATGTGATTTTTGCCAATGTTATGATTCTTCTGGATGATACGGCCAGAGCACAGAAAATGCAGGCTCTTTTCCCTGCAGAATAGGAAGTGTTCATTGGCCACTATCCCACAAAGGCCTTTTGGCATGAATATGCCAAAAAGCCCTTCCTTCTGTTGACAAGAGAAAAAGGGCTTTTTATAATGAGCCGTGGAAATACTTTCATCAGGCATTGCCGAAGGTGATTCGGAATAGGTTTTGGCTGCTTTGCTGTGAATCTAGGGAACAGCATATAATTTAATTCACTGACAGTTCGCTTGTACCATCCTGTCATTAAACAAAACCAGGACTGTATGATATGGAAAGAAGGATACAGCTCTGCGTTTTCGCAGAGCTGTTTTTTATCTCATAGGAAACTTCGTTCCTATGAGATAAAAAACAAGGATGCGCAGCTCGCGGAAAGGAAAATAATGCTTTCGCATTCCGCTCGCGCG
>CAVEOK010000035.1:15013-22884 GCA_963617415.1 Oscillospiraceae bacterium | reverse complement strand
CATGGACGTTTCCTTGAGCAATATACATTAGATTCGGCAGGCATCCAAAAGTTAACATCATTCTTTACACGATACATGAGGGACGCACCATGAAACTTCTGCAAAACAGCTTTATCCCATATTTGCAAAACGCTCCACTGCCTTTGTAAAATTCTCAATTGTTTTATCTGCATCCCCATGCTCAATTCCGTCGCGAACACAGTGCTTGATATGCCCTTCCAACACAACCTTACCACAGCTATGTAATGCTGATTTTGCTGCATTTAGCTGCGATAGAATATCCTCACAGGGAACATCTTCATCAATCATTTTATCAATTGCCTGTACCTGGCCGATAATCTTTTTTAACCTGCGATGCAGATTATCTGCATCCATACATTGCTTCATCCTGTCACCTCCATGCCATAAGGGTATTCGGTATTTTTCTTTTGTTAAACAATATTGTTTAATCGCTTTCCCAATCCTTTGCCAAAGGGTGCTCGCAGCAAAAAGAAAGGAAGGTCTGTGCTACGGCAGACAGAGAACGATTTCGAAGAACACTGAAAGAACGATTCGTATCCAATGCGCAGGAATCCAGTATCCTGCAGCAGTAATCACCGGTATCGTAAGCATTTGAGCCGGCTATAATGCAGGCCGTAATCTTATCTTTTGCCCATAACGTTGCCAGGCCGCGGGAAGAAGAAACACTGACAAAGGAAGGCTCAAAATCTTCATTTTGACAGGCCACGGTAAACTGCTGCTTCATTCCGCTGGTAATTGCCAAGGGAAGATCCCGAAGCTGCGTCAGGGAAATAGTGTCCATTTCCGGACGGAGGATCGGATGTTCCTTATGAAAATAAACCTGCATTTTCTCATGCATCGTCAGTACACGCCGAAATTCCGGAGAATAAATTCGCATCAGTCCAATCTCAACGATATGATTCTTCAGCAGTTCTGCAATCTGTGTCGAATTGTGCTCTATAATCTCAAAGGTAATATCCGGATAAGCGATATGGAAATCCTGCAGCAGCTGATATAAGAAAGGATCCGGATGAATGGCTGTTGTCGCCAGACTAAGTGTACCACGGCTTCCAACCATACAGGCTGCAATCTCCTTTTGCGCGGAGTCCTCCAAGGCACAGATTGCTTTTACCTTGTCATACAAAATTCTGCCTGCATCTGTTAATTCAACATGACGCGGTTTTCTGATCAGAAGCGGTGCTCCATAGGTCTGCTCCAAGGTCTTAATCTGTCCGCTCAGAGAAGGCTGTGCGATCAGCAGCTTCTCGGCTGCTCCGGAGATGGTTCCGGTATCAACAATCGTTACAAAATTCTTATAGTACTCCAAATTCATAAAATCTACCCCTACTCAAATGAATACTCACTTTTTTCATTTTAACATTTACCGGCCGATTTGCAAATTGATACAAATCATATAAAAAGTTCCCTATACGACAAAAAATGCCCCATAGCACACAAACACTGTATGCTATGGAGCTTTTTTTATAGATTAAGGTAAGCTCGTTAGAAAGATGTAACTATGTGGATGGCAAAACCAATTGCCGCTTCTTTGCGGCTTGCATGAGTAAGGGAGTAGGAGTTAAAAAACTAATTGTGCACTCAGGACATCAGAAAAGGCCTGAAGGGCAGTACGAGCTTGACCGAAATCGCGCATTTGCTGGTCAATACCAAGCTTAATATGAGGAATATCTGCATCATCCAAAGCTTTTTTCAGATATGGATATTCCATTTCTTCCGGATCACAGAACTGCTGCATGAAAACAACAACGCCCTGTGCTCCGCTTTCTTTTGCAAGCGCTGCAACATACTCACCACGTCTGTTCTGATTAGACGCCGGATCATAGAGCAGAACATCATAATCAATATTTGCAAGCTGCCGTGCCAATGCCATCATGGGATCCTCATCCTCCGGAACATCCGTACGGAAAGAACGGCTCTCATGTGCAACATCATCTGCTGCAATTGCAATATGATTTTCTTCCAAATAAGCCAGAAGCTGCGGATTATCGCAGATAATACCGCTGGTAACAATTTTTGTACCTTCCCATTGACATACCGGCAGCTTTGCAAGCTCATCATTCAGCATGTTCAATTTCTCGGTATAGGCATCCTTCAGCATAAACCAGCTTGCCTTCAGTACAGCGGCACGCATACCTGGTGTGATCACATCACAATGATCACTTGCAAGCTTTACAAATTCTCTTCTTGCAGCACGGCTTTCATTGTAAACACGGATTGCATCCTTCAATGCTTCCTCTGTAATCGGAGCTCCGGAAACCTTTTCCAGCTCTTTCTTTACATGATCATACTGGCTGACACAGAAGCGAAGGCCATTTTCATTAAAGCGGTTCTGCGGGTGTGCAAGGAAAATAACTGCCATCTTATCCCGCATAGCAAAACGGAAGTTCTGACTCATGGGACGCAGGGTATCACAGATCGTCGGTGTAATAATTCCATCCAACTGATCCATCGTGCCGTCTAAGAGCATTTCTATCGCAAGCTGTGCAATCGTACAGTAAAAGGATGCACAGTATTTCTTTGCCTTGCTGATTGTTTTATCATTAGAGCCCCAGATGCCGAAGGGTACCATACCAGCTGCATAGACCAGCTCCTCCGGAACATAATAAGGCAGGACGCCGATTGCTTTTTTTCCTTCTGCTTTATAACTCGTCAGCTGGGCTTTCGGATTTTCCGCAATCTGACGGAATTCATTTACAAGAGATTCGATACTCATTCCGCTGCAACCTCCTTTGCATTTTTATTTGCTTCCATAGCCTCAACCAGACCCTGTACACGAATCTCATACTGTGCTTCGTTGAAGTTACGGGGATCAGCCTGATCACCATCAAAGGAAGCACAAGGAACGTGAAGATCTGCTTCAAAATGCCTCTGCATTTCCGGTGTATAACCGGACCAGGGCTTGCAGGAACGGTTGTAGTGAACGAGAATGCCGTCAACCTTATTGTCGCGGCAGATTCCCTCTCTCCATTCAATACCCTGTTCCAGGCAGATGGAGTTAGGTGCCTTGCAATAAGCCCTGACCATACCCTCATAGTCATCATATACGAAGCCGAAGGCCGGTGCATAAACAACAGCCGTTACATTCAGGCCACCTGCTTTCAAAGGCTTGAAAAGATCCGGAAGCTTGGGCCAGCAGGGAATACCTTCAAACATGATACGGTATTTCTCCGGGAAGGGAAGCGTACTCTTTCCTGTACGAACATTTTCTTCCAGCTCTGTTGCGAGAAGGTCAAATGCATCTGCCGTTTCCGGCTTCGCACGTGCTGTAACAACATCAGCCATATGATTGAAGAGATCGAAGCCACTAAGAGGTGCCGGTTTATATTGCATAAAATCGCAAACCTTCAGCCAGGCTTTTGCAGTACGGTTTGCACTGGAACAGGCTTTATTAAACTTTTCCTGATCAAATTTCTTGCCGGTCAGCTCTTCCAGCTGAACAATGGCTGCATCAAACTGTCCACGAATATAAGCAACATAATTGTCCGGAACTCCCACTTCATTATTATATGGAATATCGATCATAATAAGCGGAATGTTGTTCATACGGGCAATATTCTCATACCACTTGGTCATGCAGTTGCAGATATTATTGCAGCAGAGAACAAAATCCGGCTGCGGAATCCGCATCTGACGATAGGGCTTGATTGCTTCCCAGCGGCGTTCCTTTTCCGGTCCATCCGGAAGTGCTTCGATTTCATAGATATCATCCAGCACAGTGTAGGGCGCCATGGTTTTGGGATCCTTTTTCGGCTTTCCGGTTGCTTCATCTATGACTACATTTCCATTTTCATCCTTCAGCGGCTTTCCGCTGTTGGGATTAATGATGTATTCACCGGTAGCCGGATCGAATTTGCGGGCAGCGCGTTTGCCGGCAGCATAAGCAAGACTGATACGTGCATATCCGCAAATATCATTGTCATAACCCAAATCCTCGGCAGCCTGACACATGATCTCGCCGTCACGATTAGCGGCGACACCGGCAGCCTGATTCTCCGGATAAACAACCTTCAAATCAAATGCCTCGGCAAGCTCGCAGGGGAATTTGGAGGACGACCAGCCAACCAGCTCGCCGTTCTTTTTGGCCTCGCGTGCAGCTGCATATACGTCCTCTACAACCTTACGCAATGCTGCAACACCAGGGGAAATTACCTTTGCCATTGTATTATTCCTCCATTCAAAATACAAAAATACGATTAAATCGAACTGTGTTTTTTACAACGATAACAGGTCTTGGTTTATCGTCATTGTACACGCTGAATCTGTAAAAAAATAATACGGAATCACAATGCAAAGTATCAGAAAACTTTATGGCATACAGTAAAATTCCTTAACCATATCAATAAATGCCCGGCTATGTTTGCTGAGTTGGGCATTCTTTCGATAAAAGGCTGCATTCTCCCAGACAATATCCTCTTCGGAAAAGCGAAAATATAAAAGATTATTTGGAAAATACCAATTCTTTCGTTCCATCAGATCTGGAACAAAGCAGAATCCGCAGCCTGCTGCCGCCAGGTTAATTGCCGTCAGCAGACTCGTTGTACGAAATGTATTGCTGAATGTAAGCCCCATGTTGCGAAGAGAATTTTCTACAACATAAGAAAGACTCTGCTGCGGCTGCAGAATCAGGAAAGGCTCCTCCTGAACCTTACGGATATCCAGCATGGGATAAAAAAGCTTTTGATTCTCGGCATGAACCTGAGCCGGATTGTCAACATATTTCTGCAGCCCGGGATATTTTGCATCAACGGCAAGCAGAAGTCTCTCCTGGTATAATGGTTCATATTGAAGATCTGTATAATTGATAATATCGATCGGGTTACTGATACAGAAGTCGATCATATCATTTTGCAGCTCAGTGACAAGCTCATGACTCTGCCTTTCCATCAGAGCAATATCTATCTTAGGATACTGCTTTTTAAAGGCAGGAAGAATATCCGGAAGGAGAATCGAGCTTCGGAAGCGTGCGATTCCCATTCGGATTCTGCCGCGCTCTTCCTTGGATATTTCCTCAAACTTCTGTGAAAGTGCAGTTTCCTGCTGAATGGCCTTTTTGACATATTGCAGGTAGATCTCACCGGCGTAGGTTAAACGAACCGGCGAAGAACGTTCAAAAAGAATTACCCCCATTGATTCCTCTAAACGTTTGATATATTTCGTTAAAGCAGACTGCGAAATATAGAGTTTTTCGGCTGCGCGCGTGAAATTCTGCTCTTCTGCAACAGCCAGAAAGTATTGAAATTTACAAGACATAAAACCCCTCCTTCGTTTCGAACTATGACATAAAAGTCATCAAAAAGTCAATATTTTTTCCATTAGACGGAATGTCATTCATCTAGTATTGTTTAAAATACAAAAAAACATTTTTGAAAAGCAGTCGCTATTGTCAGATATAACGAAGCTGATTTGTCTCGCTTTTCAGAATTTTTTTTAACTGTGTTAGCTTTTTGCAAAAAGAAACAGGAAATTGGTTTTTGGGGGTCGCACGAAAGTGCGAAATGAAACAATTGAATATGGTTTTATGAGAAACTATTCGTTAGTACATTAAAATGAGAGGGGGTAATATAGTTGTCACCAGCTATTATTACATTAATCGTGCTAGCAATCGTCGTTGTCGCATTGATCACCGACAAGCTTCCGCTAGCAGCAACAGCCTGCGCCGGCGCATTTGCACTGGCTATATTCGGAGTCATTGATAAGAAAGATGTCCTTTCAGCCGCATCCGGTTCCACTTGCGTTCTGCTTGGTGCGACCATGATCATCGGCGGAGCAATTTTCCATTCTGGTCTGGCAGATAAGGTAAGTCAGAAAATTGTAAAACTTACCGGTACAACCGAGACAGGCATTATGATCGCAATTATGATTGTTGCCTTGTTCTTTTCATCTGTCTGCTCCGGTACATCCGTTGTTGCCATGATGCTTCCGATCGTCGTTGCCATGTGCCTGAAAGCAGATGTTCCGCTTTCCCGCAATCTGGTCATCCTTTCCTTTGCATCTTCAATCGGATGTAACCTGACCCTTGTCGGTGCGGCTTCTAACGTATCCACTGCCGGCATGATCGAGGCAATGGGAATTCCTTTCCTTGGCTTCTTCGATTTGGGAAAAGTCGGTCTTCCGCTTTGTGTAATCTTTGCCGTTTACTTCCTGACAATCGGACGTAAAACAATGGTAAAGCCGCATCCGCATAATAAGGAATACGCAGATGAGCTCTTAGCTACAAACAAGACTGCACAGGAGAACTTTAATCTTCCCAAAGCTATTTTGACAGCTGTTATTCTGGTTATTACTTTTGTAGCCATGGGAATGAACAATGATGCACTGCCTATGTATTTTGTTGCTTCTTTAGGATGCCTTATCCTGATTGTTTGCGGCGTTATGACGACAAAACAGGCTGCACATTCCATTGACTGGGATACCATTTTTATCGTAACCGGTATGAGCGCAATCACGAAGGCCATGAGTGAAAGCGGTGCTGCTCAGCTGATTGCAGATTTCGTTGTTAACTTACTGGGTAATAATCCTAACAAGTATGTAGTTCTCTTGGTCGTTCTTGTGACTACAATGCTTTTAACCAATATTATGATGAACACCTCTGCTGTTCTGGTTGTTACTCCGATTTTTGTTCCGATTGCAATCGCATTCGGCGTAAATCCGGTAGCGGTTGGTGTTGCAATCTGTATTGCTGCATCTGCTCCTTTCCTTACTCCGGTCGGCTCTCCGACAAATACCATGTGTGTAAACCCTGGCAATCTGGAGTTTATGGATTTCTTCAAACCGGGACTTGGCCTGTCCATTCTGACCATTGTAGTCGGTATGGCACTGATCCCAATCTTCTGGCCGCTCGCGGTTTAATAAAACAGTTAACATCTTACTTCTTTCTAATTAATATCTTTTGCGTTGAAGGGGACTGTCGCATTAAGCGACAGTCCTCTTCTTGAATTCTACAGGTAAGGGGTAACGGGGGTGAGATATGCCGCAAAGACACGCTTCGTTTCCTGCTCACTGCAGGCGGCTTATTCGCGAAGACTCCCGCAAAACTCGCGCTGCGCGCTCACTCAGGGCTGCGCCCTTCGGCCCCTTGGGCACAATGCTCCCGTCTTCGCTGCCAGCCTGCAGCTCCCTACGGAAGCCTCGCTTCCGTCTTTTGCGAGCATATCATCACCCCCTACAGTACTTAGCCCTACCGCTGCAGTGCAAACTCGTCGTATCGCTACGCGATACGATAGGTTGCGGGCTCATGCTGCATGATGCATCCGCACGTTTTTGTTTCATTGTTTTTGAAACAGTAAGCATCTTGCTACGCTCTTCCATTGGTGTTTTGCAGTTATTGCCTGTTGGATGATGCGGTCTGTAACGGTAGGAATACCAAGCTTTCGTACTCCTCCGTCCGGCTTTGGGATTTCCACTCTTCTGACCGGAGACGGAGTATAATGACCTTTCCGTATCCTCTCTGTCAGTTCGTGATTGTGTTCCTTTAGCCACGGAAGCGCCTGTTCTATGGTCATACCATCAACTCCCGGTGCTCCCTTATTTGCCTTCACTCTTTTGTAAGCTCTGTTGAGATTGTCTTTATTCAGTATCTTACCTAAGATGTCAGGCTCTGCACTGTCTCTTTCCTTCCATATCCGGTTGAACGAACGGTGCGCTCTCACATACCCTTTACGTTCCGCGCTATCTCTTTGTGAGCAGCTTTCTTTGTTTTCTGCATCCATGCGCCCGTTCCTCCTTTCCGGGTCGTACTAAAGACTCCTATTGATTCGGTCCTTCATCCTACTTTGCATCTCCGCATTTCGGCTTGCTATGCAGTCTTACCCTCATACGAGACCTTATATGTGATTTCTGTTCGTCAGACC
>CAVEOK010000035.1:0-15003 GCA_963617415.1 Oscillospiraceae bacterium | reverse complement strand
AGAGATTTGCCCGTGGGTTAGTAGGTTCCCCACATCCGGCTTCCTTCAGATTCCGCTTCACAACGGACCCCCTTGCCTTCTGCTATATCCTTCCCACTACCGGGCGGATTCGGGACTTTCACCCGTTAGAAGCGTGCGCCGCCAGGCGCACATAAAAGGAGCTGCAGCGCGATTTGCTTCGTGCTGCAGCTCCTGAGGAAAGGCAATATATAAATACTGATTTTAACTATGCGAGCTGCCTATTACTACCGGCTTTGACTGATGGCGAATGCACTGCTTCTCCCTTGCAGATCTGGGAAGGAAGATTCTTAGGGTAACTAACAAAATGATTTGGGTAATGCGAAATGCTTAACGACGCTTCAAGATCAAGCATCTCAGACTTTTTCCACAGGCAAAAAGGGATCTTTCTCCCAGCAGATGCTTCCTTAAAACAGCATCTGAATCCGCATTGCCTCCCCCATATTTTCTTTATCCAATGCCAGCAGTAATAGACATCTCTCACGGGAAGGAGCTGTCACACACCAGCGACAGCTCCCTTCAATTGATAAAAGGTGGAATACTTAGAGATTTTTCAATTATTTTTACTCACGTGTTACGACTGCAGCACATCCCATGCCGCCTCCGATGCAAAGCGTTGCAAGTCCCTTCTTCGCATCACGACGCTGCATCTCATACAGCAGGGTAACAAGGATACGGCAGCCGGAATCTCCCAGCGGATGGCCAAGAGCGATTGCACCGCCATTGACATTAAGCTTGTCCATATCAAAGCCCAGATCACGGCCAACAGCCAGACTCTGTGCAGCAAATGCTTCATTTGCTTCAATCAGATCCATCTCTGCTACTGTCATGCCGATTCTTTCCATCAGCTTATTTGTTGCTGCGATCGGACCAACACCCATGATCTGCGGATCAACACCGCCCAGGTCGCCTCCAACCCATGTTGCCATCGGTGTAATGCCCAGCTCTTTTGCTTTCTCTTCACTCATCATAACGATTGCGGATGCGCCATCATTGATTCCGGAGGCATTTCCGGCTGTAACGACACCATCCTTCTTGAAGACTGCTTTCAGTCTGCTCAGGCCTTCCTTTGTTGTTCCGGGACGCGGACCTTCATCTGTATCTACGATCACGCTTCCCTTTTTGTTCTTTACTTCAACCGGAACAATCTCATCCTTGAACTTTCCGGCTTCCTGTGCTGCAACAGCCTTCTGCTGGCTCCATGCTGCAAACTCATCCAGCTCTTCACGAGTCAGACCCCATTTTTCGGCAACATTTTCTGCAGTTACACCCATATGAATGCCATAGAAAGCATCATGAAGTGCATCATACTGAAGAGAATCCTCTAACTGGCCTGCGCCAAGACGATATCCATAGCGGCCATTAAGAACCAGATAAGGTGCAGTAGACATACTCTCTGTTCCGCCTGCGATCGCAACGTCAATATAACCGCCTGCGATCTGCTTCGCAGCAAGATTGACACTATGCAGACCTGATCCGCAAAGTACATTAACGGTTGTTGCCGGACAGGTTACGGGAAGGCCTGCACCAAGAGCACACTGACGTGCAACATTCGGCTTCTGACCTGCCTGCACGCCGCATCCCATAAAGACTTCATCAACCTGCTCTGCTTTGATACCGGCACGATTGATGGCTTCACGAATAGCTACTGCTCCAAGCTCTCCGGCTTTCAGCTTGCTGAGTGCACCGCCCATTACTCCAATCGGAGTACGGCAGGCAGAAACGATGACTACTTTATTCATATAAATTCCTCATTTCTTAAATACAAAACTTACCTCCCTGCGCTTCTTTTGCCCCGCAAGGAGGCTTTGAATCAATACTGCTTACATTCTTTTTTAGATTACCTTATTGCTGCGAAGCTCATCGATCTTTGCGGCATCATATCCTAATAAGCTGCCCAGGATCTCATCTGTATTTTCACCAAGGAGCGGTGCATGACGATAGATATGAGCCGGTGTGTCACTCAGCTTAATCGCATCGCCGTTTACATACTGCTCACCAACGAGCGGATGCTCACAAAGCGGGAACATGCCTCTGTCCTCAACAATATGAGGATCATGTGTAACCTGATAGAGATCGAAGATCGGTGCTGCCGGAACGCCCTTGCTCAGACACATATCTACCACTTCATCTACGGTATACTGCACGGTCCACTCTTCGATCAGTTCCTTGAGGGCATCTGCATTCTCTGTACGGATCAGATTGTTTTCAAAGCGCGGATCGCTGAGCCACTCTGTATGACCGGTAACATTCTCACAGAATTTATTGAAAAGATTCTGATTGCCGCAGCCTAATACAAAATCGCCGTCCTTTGCATGGAAGCTGTCATAAGGTGCGATCGATGAGTAAGCATTTCCGAGACGAGGCGGAATCTGACCGCTGACACGATAACGGGTCAGATAGTTCTCTAAAAGAACAACCATAGTATCCAGCAATGCTACATCGACCTTCTGTCCTTTTCCGGTGATTGTACGGGCATTCAAAGCTGCGAGTGCTCCAAGTGCTGCATTGATACCTGCAGTCAGGTCTCCGATGGATGTGCCCGCACGAGTCGGCTCACCGCCACGGGAGCCTGTCAGACTCATCATACCGCCCATTGCCTGAGCCAAAAGATCATAGCCCGGGCGCTGGCTGTAGCGTCCATATCCGCCAAATCCGGAGATTTCAACATAAACCAGACGGGGATTTACTTCCTTCAGTACATCATAACCAAGGCCAAGCTTGTCCATTACACCCGGACGGAAATTCTCAACAAGAACGTCCGCTTTCTTTACCAGACCCTTCAGGATTTCTTTTCCTTCCTCGGTTTTCATGTTCAGGGTAATGCCCTCTTTGTTACGATTGATATTCGTAAAATACATGGATTCCTTATTTCTGTAGGGACCATACTGACGGGAGTCATCACCAATCTCCGGTCTTTCTACCTTGATTACTCTTGCACCCATATCTGCAAGAATTGATGTACAGTAGGGCGCTGCTAATACACGTCCCAGATCGAGCACAACAAGATTTTCCAATGCGCCTTTTCTTTCCATAATACTATTGTTCTCCTTTTCATTATTTATTCCGTTTTACACGGATTATTTCTTTTTCATTGCTTTCTGATAAGCAAATAATGCTGCTCCCAGCGCTCCGGCATACTGGGAAAGCGGATCTGTCGCGATATGAACGCCCAGACCGTTTTCCAAAGCCGCAACAACGTCGCTGTTCTGGCTGACGCCGCCGGTCATTGCTACTGCTTCCCGAACTCCGACACGATGTGCCAGTCCGATTACCTTGCTTGCTACCGAACGATGAATTCCGGCTGCAATATCGGAAGGATCTTCCCCCTTGGATAATTGCGAAATAACCTCGCTTTCCGCAAATACCGTACAAGTCGAGCTGATCTGTACCGTCTTTGTGCTCTTTGATGCCAGATCATCCATTTCACCGACATCTACATTTAAAATACGAGCCATTACATCCAGGAAACGCCCCGTACCGGCAGCACACTTATCATTCATCTGGAAGGTATTCATCACCCCTTTTTCAACCCCCAGAACCTTAATATCCTGTCCGCCGATATCGATCACTGTACGCACTCCGGGAAAGATGAAATCCGCTCCCTTTGCATGACAGCTCAGCTCACTCATATCCAGATCAGCCAGGCCCACATTGTGCCTGCCATATCCGGTAGATATAGTTACTGCCATATCCTCCGGCCTGAGCCCTGTCTGACTCTCCACTTCTGTCAAAGCTTTCTTCGGGCCGTCCGAGCCGGTTCCGCTGGCTACCAAAGCCTTTGCCAGAATCTCTTTTCCGTCCTGAAGGATTACACATTTAGAAGTTGTAGATCCGATATCAATACCCAATGTGTATATACTCACAAGAAACGCCTCCTTAGCCTAACAGACTGATTAATGCACCTGCTGCGATTGCTGATCCGATTACTCCGGCTACGTTCGGTCCCATGGCATGCATCAGAAGGAAATTGCCGGGATTTTCCTGCTGACCAACCTTCTGGGAAACACGGGCTGCCATCGGTACTGCTGAAACTCCGGCTGAACCGATCAAAGGATTGATCTTGTCTTTCAGGAAAAGATTCATGAATTTTGCCAACAGAACTCCACCGGCTGTTCCCATACCAAAGGCGAAAACGCCCATTAGCATGATGCTTAAGGTCTGTACAGTCAGGAAACGCTCTGCTGTTGCTGTTGCACCAACAGAAATACCCAGGAAAAGGGTAACAATATTCATCAGCTCATTCTGAGCTGTCTTTGAAAGACGTTCTGTAACGCCGCATTCCTTCAGAAGATTTCCAAACATCAGGCATCCGATCAAGGGTGCTGCAGACGGAACAAGGAATTCAACAATGACAATAACGATAATCGGGAATATGATTTTTTCTACTTTGCTTACCGGACGAAGCGTTTTCATTACAATGCTTCGTTCCTCTTTTGTTGTTAAAAGCTTCATGATCGGTGGCTGAATAACAGGCACAAGTGCCATATAGGAATATGCCGCCACAGCAATCGGCCCCAGAAGCTCCGGTGCCAGAAGACCTGTTGTATAAATTGCAGTCGGACCGTCTGCTCCGCCGATGATACCGATGGAAGCTGCCTGCTGCTGAGTAAAGCCTAAGAACTTTGCAGATCCAAGATAAGTAATGAAGATACCGATCTGTGCAGCTGCGCCAAGGAAAAGACTCTTGGGGCTGGCGATCAAAGGACCGAAATCTGTCATTGCACCAACACCGATGAAGATCAGACATGGATAAAGGCTGGCTTTTACACCGATGTACAGGATATCCAAAAGTCCTCCGTCATGAATGACTGTCGTAAAGTTCAGATTTTCAATCACCTCTCCTGCACTGTTGATCCAGGGAGTTCCCGAAACATAGGCATCCCACATATCCTGGTGATACATACCTGCACCCGGCAGATTCGTCAGCAGTACGCCAACTGCGATGCCGACCAAAAGTAATGGTTCGAACTGCTTTTTAATTGCCAGATAGAACAGCAGGAATGAGATAAGAATCATTACCAGCTGTCTCCAGCCCAATGCGCCGAAGTCCGCCAAGAGCTGATACAAACCTGTGGATTGAAGAAAAGTAATCAACTTCAATTCCTCCTTTCAATACATCTGTATAGCCGATTAACCGATCACAGCCATCTGGGCACCAACTTCCAGAGTCTGTCCCTGGGAAACGTCCACAGATTTCACTGTTCCTGCCTGTCCTGCAAAGATTTCATTTTCCATCTTCATAGCCTCTACGACAAAGAGAATGGTATTCGCCTGGACAGTATCGCCCACCTTGCAGTTCACCTTCAACACAGTTCCTCCAAGAGGTGCTTCGATCACATGGGAGCCTGCCGGAGCCGCTGCCGCTGCTGCCGCCGGTGCTGGAGCTGCCGCCGGCGCCGGTGTTGCTGCCGGTGCCGGAGCTGCTGCCGGTGCAGAAGGCTGTACCATAGGCTGAATATTGGTAACCTGAACACCACCTGATTTTTTGGGAATAACATCTACGTCATAGCTTTTGCCGTTGATTACAATCTGATAACTCTTCATTTCTATTTTCCTCCGTATTATTTATAAGCCTTCTCTGTTTCGAACAAGCGGATTGGCCTGTTCCTCTTCAAAAGCCTGTTGTACTGCTGCAATGATGGCAGCTATTTCTTCTTCCTCTTCCTGTGGCACTGCAGCTGCAGCCGCCGGGCTCGTGGGAGCCTTTGTGGCCGGCTGCGCCGCTTTCGCCGGGATAAGAACAGGAAAAAGACTGATGATCAAGCTTAAAACTGCCAGTCCGACGAACACTGCCACCAGACAGATTGCTACAATTTGCAGATCAGACATCCTGTCTCCTCCTTATTTCATCCAGTTTTTCTTATTGTCCCAATCGCGAATCATACGCGGTACCATCATCTGATCAAAGGGGCAAAGGCTGATCGGATTCTGGTAAGCTGCGCCAACAAAAGCACAAATATATTTACGAATCTCCGGTACACTTACGATTTCATCCAAGAAGCCATGCTGGGCACAGTAATTCGGACGGGAATCATGACGGTACTTTTCGATCATTGCATTCATCTCATCAATAACCGGCTGAATATCATGTCCTGCATCATGTTCCTTCACCAGACGGCGGGCATACATTGCTGCAGCAGCTGTTTCACTGTTCATTACATAGATCTCTGTGGCAGCTGTTCCGATACTGAAGGTATTGGTATCATTTGCCTGAGGACCGCCCATAACATAATGTGCAGCACCGGATCCCTTCCTTAAAGTAACCTCCATATGAGGAATTCCGGCCTTCTGTGAATTCTGTACTGAATAGATCAGACCTGCACCAAGAGCAAGCAGCTCTTCCTTCTCAGCATCCTCACCAACATCGATACCGGTTGTATCCTGGAACCAAATGACCGGAATACGATCGCGGGAGCACATGGTTACGAATTCATTCATCTTCATCAGGCCCTGGCGATAAAGCTTGCCTCCTATGGCTGCACCATTTTTGCGGTACTCCGGATAGTTCATGATAATGCCCTGATTATTTGCTACAATACCAGCCAGCAGACCATTGAAACGAGCCAGTCCACAGGTGATCTCCGGACCGTAATCCGCCTTATATTCACGATATTCACTATTGTCAAAGAGACGAGCCAGAATTTCTTTTACATCATATGCACGACGCTGGTTCATCGGAATCAGACTATAGAGATCCTCAGCTTCATACTTCGGCTCCATTGGCGGAGCAACACGATAGAAGTTCTCATCATATGCATTACATGCACCTACATATTTTTTCAGTGCATCTAATACGCCTTCCTCTGTGCCGTATACCTCACGGAAAAGTCCGGTTTCGTTATAATGAATCTCGACATTTCCGAGGGGAGCAACTTTTCCGGCGCTCTTCGTTGCTTTGATCAGCTCCATAGCGCCTTCCTCGTCCATGTGTCCCTTCGGTTTCATACCACCGACAATTCCTGCGCCGCCGACTGCCATATTTGCTTTTTCATGTGCTACCTGAATGGTCGGGGTTACAGCATGATAACCGCCTCCTGCAGGATTTGTTCCAAAAATACCAACGATGATCGGAATGCCGGCCTGGTTCAGCTTTGCATGACGATAGAAAGGTGTGCCGCCTCCAACACGGGCTGCCATAACACGTTCCTGCTCGTCCAGCTTAATTCCGGAGCAGTTCAATACATATACAACCGGAACACGCAGCTTGTAGGCCATTTCCAGCGCCTGACATAGCTTGTATGCCTGTCCGCCGACCCAAACACCTGCCATTTTTTTGTGATCAGAAACAATTACAATGCTCCAGCGATCATTGATCTTTGCCAGTCCTGTCAGAATTGCTGTACTTCCGTCCTTATTTTCATACGGATTATAGAGACTGTTCATCGGACACCAGGTACCGGGATCGATCAGCTGCTCCAAACGCTCCATCGGAGTCAGAAGACCACGCTTGTGCAGTTTTTCATCCGGTGTACCTGCATTGGTGGAACGCTCGATCTCAGCTGCAATGTCTGCCTCGATCTGCTTCATCTCTGTGGCATTGTCCTCCAGGGAACTGTTCAGAGCTTTTCCGATTTGCGGCATATTCTGAAAATACCTCGGCATGGGATACCCAAAATTGCTCATTTTTTCCTCCTTTTTTCCTGCTTTATTGTTGCTTATGAATCTAAGTTTTTTATCTTGTCTGTATTCTAGCATTCGCATTTTTATAATAAAAATACGGGTATACGATACAATCCATAAGATTTTAATATGGGAATTTTCCCCTTCGTCACAGTGCGCACAGTGCGATTCCTGCAGTGTTTCCTTTCCGTGAGCTGCGCATCCTTGTGACTTTTTTATTTCATAGGAACAAAGTTTCCTATACGATAAAAAAGCAGATTCTGCTTTCACGCAGAACCTGCCTTTTCTAAAGAACTTTTCTATTCAATTATTTATTCAATGCGGAGCTTTTTTATCCCATGACACAGAGTTCATGGAAAAAGCGCAGATTTATCATTGGACAAAATGCGCTCCGCTTGGTATCACAAAAGCAGTTCAATGCTTCCGCTTTTCCGGCCTCATTCAAGTGACAGCCGGGAAAAGGAGCAATCCAAAGAAGTAGTATCGATAATTCGTTCGGGGGGAAACAAATGGAAAATTTCGTAATCGCATTAGATGCAATCATACCTTTTTTACTTTATCTCGGCTTTGGCTATTGTGCCTGCCGCAAGGGTGTTTTCGATGAAGCCTTTGCAAACAAACTCAATAAGGTTGTTTTCAAGCTCTTTTTTCCCTGCCTGACCTTTTACAACATTTACAATGCAAAAATTGATGCCCTTCCCAGTCCTCGCCTTCTCTGCACCATCATCATCAGTCTTTTCAGTCTGATTCTGATTCTCTGCCTGGTCGTTCCGCACTTTGTCACAGTTCGTAAGCGTACCGGCGTAGTTGTACAGGGTATTTTCCGCAGCAATGTTCTGCTCTATGGTCTGCCTCTGACCATCAATCTCTTTGGGGAAGAAAGCTCGCCTACGACAGCCATGATCGTAACTGTCTGTATTACGATTTACAATGTGATGGCTGTAATTGTCCTGGAGCTTTTCCATGGCGAAAGCCGAACGAGTGCCAAAAAGCTCTTTCTCAGCGTCTGCCAGAATCCCCTCCTGCAGGGAGCCGTCCTGGGCATGATTCTCTTTTTGGCAAATATCCATCTTCCTGCCTCTGTTGAAAAGGTAATATCCGCCTTTTCCGGAATGACCTCACCGCTTGCCCTCTTTGTTTTGGGTGCAACTCTGCATTTTCCCGCTATCCGTAAAAACTGGAAATGCATCAGCAGCGTCCTCTGCATCAAAATGCTCCTGCTTCCGGCTCTTATGCTGGGACTCGGTCTGCTCCTTCACCTGAAAGGAATGGAGCTTTTCTTGCTGATCATGGTTTATGCCACACCGGTAGCGACCTCCTCCTATCCAATGGCACAGAACATGGGCGGAGACGGAGAGCTTGCCGGACAGCTGGTTATGCTGAGTACGGTCTTTTCCCTCTTCACCCTCTTCTTCTGGATCTATCTGATGAAAGCACTGATGCTCTTTTAAGCATTTTTTCACATGCATAGGATCCCATACAGTTCCTTCGTCAGCTTTTTCTCCAGAATTTCCTCTGCGGGAATGCTACCAAAACTTCCATAATATTCTTCTGCTACGCCACCTGCGATGGCACCAAAGGTATCACTGTCACAGGCCAAACTGTAAATATTCCTAATGAAGGATTCATAATCCTTGCTTTCATAAAAGCATCTCATTGCAGCCGGAACAGACCCCTGACAGCTTTCATTCCAATGATAACGCGGACGAATTTCATCCAAACTGTAGGCTATGCTGTATTCATATTGCTCCTTTGGATACTCTTTCAAAACATATTCATAGATTTCTTCCTTGCTCTGACCATGTCTTGCCATCCAGATACAGCTTGCAGTTACAACTGCACCCTTGATTCCTTCCGGATGATTGTGAGACAGCTCTGCTGTCTTTGCTGCCATCTGCTGCATTTCATCATAATCTTCATAATACTCTCCGACAAAAGAGACCCGCATAGCAGATCCATTGCCCCAACTGTTATAGGGCTTATGCTCCTCCCCAAAGATCCATCCTTCGAAATTTCCGCCATAGCCTGCAAAAGGATAATGCCTTCCGATTTCTACCATACTTTCCGTCAGATCACTGCCTTCCACCAATGCCTTTTTAATGGCAAGTGTCATTACGGTGTCATCCGTAAAAGCACATTTACTCTTTCTATAGAGAGGAACCTCTTTCCACGCCAAATCCTCCGGTCTGCCAAACTCATACTGAGATCCCAGTATATCTCCTAAAATTGCGCCCTTTACTGCCATATGCTTCTCTCCTTTTCTAGTCCTTTGCAGAATGCTGATCAAAGCATTCCCTTACCCCTTTGACAAAGGTGCCAGTCCATGTTCAAAGAGAACGATATCGATCTTTATCACATTATAATCTTCTCTTTCAATAAAGAACTGCACGATCCTGTCTGTCTGCAAAATCGGTGAAAGCGCATATCCTGCAAGCTGCAGGAATTCTGCCGTTTCCTTCCCATTTAGATGAAGACCAACCGCCAACGCCATAACCTTTTCCTTTGAAGGCTTTATCTGATCTTTCAGCAATTTTGAAAAATACTGTCGGGAAATATTTGCAGCTGCATATACACTGGCATTCTTCAAGCCTTTCTTATAGATCAACTTCTGCAAATAAGTGCCGAAGGATTCCTTATCCATGTCCTTCAGTATTTTATCCAGAGACTCTTCCTTATTCCCAATCTGCTCTTTTGATCCAAGGCAAATGCTCCTATCCTGCTTTTTCCCTGTCTTTTCTTCCACTCCAAAAAGCGGTTCGGATCCAAATATTACTAAGATGATTTCCATATCATGCTCTTCCAGAAAGGCAGTAAAAGCATCAATTGCAATCTGCAATCCCAGATCGCCCGGAAAGCCATATGCTCCGGTTGCAATTAAGGGAAATGCAATGGAACTACAATTCTTTTCAAATGCCAACTGCAAAGCCTGCTTATAACAGCTTCGCAAAATTTCCTCTTCTTTCCTGCTCCCGCCTTCCCATACCGGCCCGCTAACATGAATGATATAACGCGCATCCAAAGCAAATGCCTTTGTAATTCCAATCTGCCCCGGCCTCAGTTCTCCGATTTCCCGTCTTGCTGCAAGCAGCCTTTCATATCCTGCAGCTTGATAAATTGCCGCATCGACGCCATCTCCCACTGCCACCTTCGGATTTGCTGTATTTACAATGGCATCCGCCTTTACTCTTGTAATGTCATTTCTAATGATATGAAATGCCATAAATGCTTCCCTTCCTTATTTTCTGCATTCTCTTATGTCTCTTCTGTCTGCTGTTCAGATCAGCTGCCCTTATTTTAACCACATCATGAACAAAATTGGTCGCATGTCAGGCGACAACAGAATTTCCGTGTTCTTCCAGCCAGCGACTGGCACAATGTGCCAGGCAGGCCGCACCGATCGGGCAAACCTCTTCATTAAATCTTACCTTGGGATGATGTGCGGAGTAAGCGCCTCTCTCATCCAAAAATCCGGCAGAAAGATACATAAAGGTGCTTGGAACAAGTTCTGCAATATTTGCAAAATCCTCTGATGCGCTGGCTGTCACGTCCGGATATTCTGTAAAGCCCGGTATCGAAAGTTCTCTCATATAATCCAGCATCTCTGTCGTTAAATTCGAATCACAGATAAGAGGCGGAACATTTGATAATTCCTCTATCTGCACCTGTCCGCCATAGACTTCCGCCGTAAGCTTGGCCGCATCACGAATCCTTTTCACCAACTTTGCACGCTCTTCTGTGTCATTGGTTCGAAGTGTGCCCTCCAAAACAGCTGTATCCGGAATAATATTTGCTGCCGTTCCGGCTTCGAATTTTCCAATTGTCAGCACACAGGACTTCTCCGGATCACTTTCTCTTGCGATCAGCTCCTGCAGGGCTAAATGGATATGCACGCCGATATTAATCGGGTCAATGCCCTTCTGCGGATAAGCACCATGTGCCCCCTTTCCCTGGATCTTAATGCGAAATCCATCTACCGAAAACATCATTGGACCCTGATGATTGTACATAACCAGCCCCACCGGCATCTGCCCGGGCGATACATGATAAGCAAGAGCCGCTTCCACCTTCGGCTTTTCCAGAAGACCTGCCCGGATCATATCCCTGCTGCCTTCAAAGCTCTCCTCCGCCGGCTGAAACATGAGCTTGACCGTCCCCTGCAGGGAGTCTTCTCTTTCCTTTAGCATCTTGGCAGCCGTAAGGAGCATGGCAGCATGAAAATCATGTCCACAGGCATGTGCTTCCCTGCCGCTTTTACAGGCAAACTCTTCCCCGCTTTCCTCAGCCATGGGAAGGGCATCCATATCAGCCCTAAGAAGAATGCAGCTGCCGCCCTTTCCAATACATGCCGTCAGACCATGTCCGCACTCCTTTGCCTCTATTCCATAGGATGCCAGTTCTTTCCTAATATACTCCCGTGTCTTTGGCATATTTAAGCCCACTTCCGGGTTCGCATGAAAGTATCTTCTGTTTGCTACGATTTCATCCTTTAGTGCAAGGGCTCTCTGATAATAATTCACAGCCTTCCTCCTATCCTATTACTTACTCCTCTAATTCCGATTTTCCCTCTGCCTTTTTCCGTATTTTTCATTTTCTTCTTATCCTTCTGATAAGGTAACAGATTTCCCAGGCAATACTCATTCCTGCGGCTATTCCGAAAGCAACAAGAAACGTATCTCTTCCATACGCAATTGCCTGCATTGAATTTCCTTCTATTATACTGTTCATGCAGTAATACAGCGTACTTCCTGGGATTAAGGGAATAACAGAAGTAACAAAAAATGCCGTGGAAGTTGCCTTGCAGATTCTTGCAAGAATTTCCGCATAGAGATCTGCAGCAAGACCTGCCAGCAGGCTCGGAAGAAAAACCGTTCCCCATATTTCTTTTCCGATCAGGAAGACCAGCCAGCTGATCACGCCTCCGATAAAAGCCAGGGGAAGATATTTATTTTTTATATGAAAGATAATGCCAAAGCCCACCGAACCAACCGCTCCGGTTATCAGCTGCATAATGATCGTTGTAGTCAAAGTCCCACCTTCCTAAACAAAATGATCGCTCCCATAAAGCCAAGTGCAAGTGCCGCCGCAAGAAGCAATGCCGCAACCAAACGGTTACTTCCGGCAAGAGTATCTCCAATCAATGCATCCCGCATGGCATTCGTTGCCATAAGTCCGGGAATCAAAAGCATAATATCGCCGATCATGATCCTGTCCATATGAAGTGCCGGACAGATAAGAACCATCCCGCAAATGGCAATGCCTGTAAGAAAGGAGGCTGTAAACTGAAAAGCCACCTCATTCATACAAAGAGGGCGAAGGTATTGCTGCAGCAGCCAGATCAGTACTGCTCCAAGTCCGGCAGCAAGGCCATCTGGAATGCTTCCACCATAAAAAAAGCTAAAGCTGGCAGCTGCCAGCAAACATCCAAGAAGCCTCAGAGCCGGCCTTGCTTTATCTTCATTTATCCGGTCAAACTCCTTTCTCAGCTCCTCTGCCGAAAAGGGCTCCTGGCAAAAGCGACGACTCAAGTCATTTAATTGTTCCAGCTTCGTAAAATCATTTCCATTGCCATCGTAAATCCTGCGTGTCTGTGTTCTTGCTCCGTCTCCCGGATAATCCATGGTAACTACGATACTGGATGTAAGCACAAAAACATTCATATGTGTGGCTCCGCAGGCATATCCCATTCGATTTATCGTATCTTCCACACGAAAAATCTCTGCTCCGCTGTTTAAGAGGGCAACGCCTATATCAAGAAAGGTATGCAGATAATTTGACGCTGTCTGCATGAAAAACGCTCCTTTCGCATTCTGAAAATTGTTTCTCTTCCATTCCTAATCACCTTAACCACAAACAGTCCAAAAATCAAGTCAGGTCCAAAATCCTACATAGCATTAGACAAAGAAGTTGTGGCATAATAAAATAATCATCGTAAGAAAGGAAAAAATCCGATCAGCAAAACGCTTCCTAAGGAATTACTAATTTACTCAGCATTTCCCTGGCAATCTTCGAGTCAAGACTCATTTGCGATTCGCTAATCGGACTGCAAATATATTATGAAAAAACCAATTCTTCTTTTACCCGTTCTGGCCGGAATCATGTTCGGTGCAGCCGGGGTTTTTGTTCGAAATCTGACTGCCTATGGCATGACCAATCCTACAATCATTTTTCTTAGGACTTCTATCGCAGCTCTCGAGCTCCTTCTTCTGATCCTGTGTACAAATAAATCTCTGCTCCGAATCAGGCTCTCGGATTTCTTTCTCTTTCTGATAAATGGCTTATGTTCCATGATTGGATTAACCCTCTGCTACAACATAGCAGTCAATCATCTTACTCTGTCTCTTGCTGCCATTCTCTTAAGTACTGCACCGGTTTTTGTCATATTTCTGGCTGCCATTGTCTTTAAAGAAAAAATCACCAGAAGAAAGATCTTCTGTATGCTGCTGGCTATTATCGGCTGTCTTTTGGCCAGTGGTTTACTGGAACGCAGCGACGGACTGACTATTTCACTCTTGGGTATCCTTAGCGGTATCTCATCCGCAGTTCTATATGCCCTTTACAGTATTTTTTCCCGCTTAAGCAGTGACAAGGAATACCACACCTACACCATTATCTTTTACAGTGTTCTGCTGGCATCCATTTTTCTGCTTCCCTTTAGTCAGTTCCGGCTGATCGGCAGCTTCATCCTTGCAGCACCGCTCAGCCACCTTTGCCTGCTGCTTTTCAATTCCCTCTGCCTCTCTGTCCTGCCTTACGTTTTTATTACGACAGCACTAAGGCACGCTGAAGCCGGCCTGGTTTCCATCTTTGCTTCCGGAAGTGAACCCATTGCCGCATTGGTCTTTGGCATGATCTTCTATCATGAAATCCCCAGCTTTATGGCATTTTGCGGAATGCTGGTAACGATTACAGCGCTGGTGATTCTATGCAGGGGAACGAAGGAAGCGGAAACTTAATTTCCTGCTTGCGAAAGGTTTCTAGATTAAATCATTCACCCTTTCAATTCTTTCCTCTGCAAAATCACATCCCAACTTTTTAGAAATAGCATAATACTTTAAGGCCAGCTCATATTTACCAATTCTCTCATAATAATCAGCCAGATTAAAAGCTCCTGCTTCTGCATCTGCCTTCCACATGTAAAAATCGTCCTCTTCACATAATTCCAAAGCGTTATGCACGATGTAATTCAATGCTTCCTCATAAAGGATCAGCTCATCTTCATCAGCATCCTCAACGCAAAAATTACTTTCTACTATTTCCCAGGCTTTTGATGTATCCATAAAAAAATCCTCTTAGAGATCCAGTAAATATATTCCAACATTAATCTGCTTAAAATAATCACCTTTATTCCGAATCTTTGTAATC
>CAVEOK010000034.1:0-24011 GCA_963617415.1 Oscillospiraceae bacterium | reverse complement strand
ATGCTCTGCCGTATGTCTCGGGTCTTATCGGCTTCCTGCTGCTGGCCTTCTGCGGTATCATGACAAGATTCCTGCCGGGCATTATGGCGGGGGCGTATCTGACGGAGACGACCACCGTAAGTGAATTTTCGGCAGCCATGGGCAAGATGCATGTTTCGGACAAGCTGACGATACCGCTGTTGGCGATGTTTCGATTTTTCCCTACCATCGCCGATGAGTTTCATTCCATAAACGATGCCATGCGGATGCGGGATATACGCTTCGGCGGAAAAAATGTCTCAAAGATGGTCGAATACAGGCTCGTCCCGCTACTCGTCTGCACGGCAAAGATCGGAGAAGAGCTGAACGCCGCCGCCATTACCAGAGGCCTCGGAGGTGATGTAAAGCGAACAAATCTTTGCCGGATCGGCTTTAAGGCGTGGGACTATCCCGTTATCCTGATATGCCTTGCTCCCTATGTAATCTGGCTCGGCTGCCTGCTTTGGAGGATACTATGATTCAATTAGAGCATGTTAGTTTTACATATGGCAATTCCGGCAGCGGTGCATTGGAGAATGTATCGCTTTCGGTGCGTAAAGGCGAGTGTGTCCTGCTTTGCGGCAGCTCCGGCTGCGGCAAAACGACGGTGACCCGCCTTGTAAACGGCCTCATTCCGCATTTTTATGAGGGAGAATGCAAAGGCTCCGTCTCGGTATGCGGCATGGATGTCCGTACGCAGGAGCTCTATACCGTGTCCCAAAGGGTCGGCAGCGTTTTTCAGAACCCGAGGAGTCAATTTTTTTGCATGGACACGACGAGCGAGCTCGCCTTCGGCTGTGAAAATCTCGGTCTTGACGCGAACGAGATCGCAGGGCGCGTGAGCCGGGCGGTAAGAGAACTCAAGTTGGAGCCGCTTGCCGGCAGAGATATCTTTAAGCTGTCCGGCGGCGAAAAGCAGCGAATCGCCTGCGGAAGCATATCCGCAATGAGCCCCGACATTTTCGTGCTGGATGAGCCGACATCAAATCTTGATGCGGAATCCGTCGAAATGCTGAAAAATGTCCTTTCACTCTGGAAAAGCCAAGGCAAGACCATTTTGATAGCGGAGCACAGGCTGTATTGGCTGAAGGAGTTGTGTGACAGGGTCGTGTACCTCGACCGCGGCAAAATTGAGATGGATATCCCGATGGATGAGTTTAAAAAATTCTCCGAGCAGAAGCTGCGGGATATGGGGCTTCGCACCCTGTTTTCGCCGGATGAATTAAGTGCTGCCAGAAGATCGTATTCCGCAAAGACGGTGGATATGCGGCTCAAGGATTATTGCTTTGCCTATGACAAAAAGCCGGTGCTACAATTTGACGATATGCCGCTTCCTGCGAATGAGATCGTTGCGATCACAGGGCAAAACGGAGCCGGGAAATCTACCTTTGTCCGCTGCCTCTGCGGGCTTGAAAAGAAATTCAAAGGGCGAACGGTCATTGCGGGAAAAATCTATACGCCGAAAGAAATGCTCCGCAAATGCTATCTTGTGATGCAGGATGTCAATCATCAGATATTCTGTGAATCCGTCGAAGAAGAGGTTCTCCTCGGGGCAGCGGATGATGGCGCACAGGCAAAGGAAAAGGCAAAGCAGCTTATGGAGAGGCTCGGCGTATGGGAACTTCGTGACAGGCATCCCATGGCGCTGTCCGGCGGGCAGAAGCAACGCATCGCCATTTGCTCCGCTGTTCTTGCCGGAAAAGATATCCTGATCTTCGATGAGCCGACCAGTGGCTTGGATTATCGCCATATGGCAGGCACCGCCGAGCTGTTCGAAGAGCTTCGTAACATGGGGAAAAGTATCTTTATCATCACGCACGACAATGAGCTCATCAAAAAATGCTGTACCTGCGAATTAAATATCGTCGGTGGAAAGGCCAATTTATATGCGCACAGCGTCTGCTGATCGAAGAGTAAAAACGCGCCTCAATGGACGATGCATCACTTTGACAATGTACTTATTTGCAGAAAACCACCTTGACAAATCTCGTCTCAGAAGAATCGTCGCCAGATCTGTCTTAATTTATGGGATCATTATAGTGAAAAATCCGGAGGCATAGGAGATCATTTGTTTTAGCACCGAAGCAACATACCCTGCCGGCCTAAGACAATTTGCGAGGCTTCCGTAGGGAGCTGCAGACTAGCAGCGAAGACGAGAGCATGTGCCCAAGGGGCCGAAGGGCGCAGCCCTGAGTGAGCACGAAGTGCGAGTTTTGCGATAGTCTTCGCGAATAGGCTGTCTGCAGCGAGTAGGAAACGAAGCATGTCTTGGGCCGGCAGGGTATGTACGAGGTGCATATAAAGCATATAAAGCATCCAAGGTATCCAAGACATCCAAGGTATCCAAGACATTCAAGGCATCCAAAGCATCCAAAGCATGCAAGGTATCCAAAGTACGAAAGCATCAAAGCTATGAAAGCAATCAATCATAAAACCATGCAAACTCCGCAAAAGAAGCGCCCCAGCGTTTTCTGGTTGAACATCAAGCCAATCAGTGATATATTTAAACGCGGATGGTACACGAGTGGCATAAAGCCTGTGACTATACCAGGATATTATTTTTTCGGAAAACATCACATTTCCAGCAGAATACAGGGCAGGTGCCTGTAGGAAGAGCAGGAGGTGATGCGATGGACATTGGAATGATCGGAGCAGGGAAGGTTGGTTTTTCCCTGGGAAAATATTTTACCCTGCAAGGGGTAAAAGTAAGCGGCTATTACAGCCAGAATCCAGAGTCCGCAAAAGAAGCGGCAGAGTTTACCGGAACAAAAGCGGTCGACACGATGAAACAGATAGTTGAAGTGAGTGATGTTTTGGTTTTGACGGTTCCTGACGGGCAGATTTCCCTTGTTTGGGAAGAGTTGCGGGAGTTAGACCTTGCCGGAAAGATAATAATACACTGCAGTGGTGCGCTGACAACAGATGTCTTCAAAGAGAGAAGAGAAGACACCTATGTATATTCGGTTCACCCGCTCCTGGCAGTTTCAGACAAGTATGAATCCTATCAGATATTTAAGGATGCACTTTTTACCATCGAGGGAAGCCCCGAGAGGATGGAAGAAATGTGCATCCTTTTTGCGTCTTGTGGAAACAGGATTCAGCCGATTGAAAAGAAAAGCAAAATGCTCTATCATGCAGCCGCTTCCGTCGCATCCAATTTTATGGTGACGATTGCAGATACGGCTCAGCAGATGCTGCAAAGATGCGGATTTTCAGAGGAAATGGCTGAAAATGCTCTATCTGTGCTGATGAGAGAAAATATCAATTCGGTGATTCAGAAGGGAACAAAGGCAGCGCTTACCGGTCCGATCGAGCGTGCGGATACGGGAACGGTAAAGGGACATATCAGTGTCCTTACAGAAGAAGAGAAAGAGCTTTATCTGGCTCTGGCACGCAGAACAGTAGAACTTGCAGAGAAAAAGCATCCGGAAAGAAGTTATCAGGAAATGGAGGAAGTACTGAAATGAAGAATACGGTATTAACACTGCAGAAACAAAAAAAAGAAGGAAATAAGATCACCATGCTGACGGCCTATGATTATTCAACGGCTAAGCTGGTGAATGATGCCGGCATCGAAATGATTCTGGTAGGAGATTCTCTGGGAATGACCATGCTTGGCTATGAGGATACCCTTCCGGTTACCATGGAGGATATGATCCATCATACAAGGGCAGTTACGAGAGCAACGAGCGAGACCTTTGTTGTTGCTGATATGCCTTTTATGTCCTATCAGACCTCGGTTTATGATGCGGTATATAATGCTGGCCGTCTGATCAAGGAGGGCGGTGCCCAGGCAGTAAAGCTGGAAGGCGGAGCAGCCGTATGCGAGCAGATCAAGGCGATTGTAGATGCTTCTATTCCGGTTTGTGCACATATCGGTATGACCCCTCAGTCTGTTAATACAATGGGCGGCTTTAAGGTACAGGGCAAAAATATCGATGTGGCAAAGAAGATCGTAGCGGATGCGAAAAAGGTAGAAGAGGCAGGCGCCTTCATGGTTGTTTTGGAATGCGTTCCGGCAAAGCTTGCCGCATATGTAACAGAACAGCTTTCTATTCCGACGATCGGAATCGGAGCCGGAGCCGGCTGTGACGGTCAGGTGCTGGTTTATCAGGATATGCTCAATATGTTTGGCGGACATCAGGCAAAATTTGTTAAGCACTTTGCCCAGATCGGCGAAGCGATGAAAGAAGGCTTCAAAGCATATGCAGAGGAAGTAAAGGCAGGAAGCTTTCCTGCAAAGGAGCATACCTACAAGATTGATGATGAAGTAATGGAAGCAGTAATGAGTGAGGAAAAGTAAAATGGCTATCATAAAAGCAGAGAAGATCGCTGATGTTAAGAAGTATGTAAGAGAATGGAAAAAGGAAGGACTCAGCATCGGTCTGGTTCCGACCATGGGTTATCTGCATGAAGGACATGCAAGTCTGATCAAAAAAGCAAGGGAAGAAAATGACAGAGTGATCGTCAGTGACTTTGTCAATCCGATCCAGTTCGGGCCGACGGAGGATCTGGAGTCTTATCCGCGAGATTTTGATGCAGACTGTGCCCTTTGCGAATCTATCGGGGCAGATCTGATCTTCCATCCGGCAGCAGATGAAATGTATTTCCCGGACTTTTCCACTCATGTAGATGTGGACGGTGTGTCAGCAGGACTTTGCGGCAAGAGCAGACCCATTCATTTTCGTGGTGTCTGCACGGTTGTTTCCAAGCTTTTCAATATTTCGGAAGCAGACAGAGCTTACTTTGGCCAGAAGGATGCCCAGCAGCTGGCTGTTGTCCGCAGAATGGTAAGAGATCTGAATGTAAACATCCAGATCGTGGGCTGTCCTATCATCCGTGAAGAGGACGGACTGGCAAAGAGCTCCAGAAATACTTATTTATCAGCTGAAGAACGTCAGGCGGCAACTGTATTAAATAAAGCATTGACAGAAGGACGCAGAATGATAGAAAATGGGGAGAATGATGCAAAAGCGGTTAAGAATAAGATTCGCGCCATCATTGAGGCAGAACCCCTTGCAAAGGTGGACTATGTTGAGATCGTAGACTGGAATCAGCTGGAAGAGGTTGAGAGCACAGAAGGAGACATTCTGGCGGCAGTTGCAGTTTATATCGGAAAAACAAGATTGATCGATAACTTTATCAAGGAGAACTAAAATGACAGTAACAATGCTGAAAGGCAAGATCCACAGAGCAGTCGTAACGCAGGCAGAGCTGAACTATGTAGGAAGCATTACGGTAGATCCGCTTCTTTTGGAGGCTGCCGGCATTTATGAATATGAGAAGGTTCAGATTGTTGATGTTGAGAACGGCAACCGTTTTGAAACCTATACTATCGAGGGAGAAGCCGGCTCCGGTATGATCTGCTTGAATGGAGCTGCAGCCAGACAGGTACAGGTTGGAGACCATGTGATCATCATGTGTTACTGTGAGATGACTCCGGAGGAAGTAAAGGAGCATAAGCCGCATGTAGTATTCGTAGATGACAAGAATGGAATTGCTTCTGTTGCCAGATACGAAAAGCATGGGGAGATCAAATAAAGAAAGTTAAAAGACAGTAAGAGGATATTCAGATGCTGAAGGGAAAGACTGTAGTATTGGGAGTAACAGGCTCCATCGCTGCTTATAAGATTGCAAATCTTGCAAGTGCCCTTGTAAAAAGACATGCAGATGTGCATGTGATCATGACACAGAATGCGACCAATTTCATTACACCGATCACATTTGAAACATTAACGGGAAACAAATGTCTGGTAGATACCTTTGATCGGAATTTCCAGTTTCATGTAGCACATGTGTCACTTGCAAAAAAGGCGGATGCCATGCTGATTGCACCAGCCTCAGCAAATGTAATTGCCAAGCTGGCACACGGGATTGCGGATGATATGTTAACCACAACAGCCCTTGCCTGCAATGCACCGATCATGGTTTCACCGGCAATGAATACGCAGATGTATCAGAAGCAGGTGACCCAGGATAATCTGGACATTCTTCGCAAATATGGCATGGAGATCATTGTACCGGCAAGCGGGTATTTGGCTTGTGGTGATACAGGTGATGGCAAAATGCCGGAGCCGGATACCTTGCTGCAGTATATTTTTAAGGCTTGCCTGAGAGAAAAGGACATGATCGGAAAGAAGGTTCTTGTTACAGCGGGACCAACCCAGGAGGCTTTGGATCCGGTTCGCTATCTGACCAATCACTCCAGCGGTAAGATGGGATATGCTCTGGCCAGGGAATGTGCCTGCAGGGGAGCAGATGTTGTTCTTATCAGCGGACAGACAGCCTTGGATCCGCCGCCTTATGTAAGGGTCCTTCCGGTTCTTTCTGCAAAAGACATGTATGAAGCGGTTATGGCAGAATTTCCGGATGCGGATATTGTGTTGAAGGCTGCAGCGGTTGCGGATTACCGTCCCAAGAGCTATGCAGACAATAAGATCAAGAAAAAAGACGGAGACAGCGTGATTGAGCTAGAACGCACCGATGATATCATGAAAGCCTTGGGAGAGCAGAAGAGGGAAGGACAGTTCCTTTGCGGCTTTTCCATGGAAACCGAAAACATGCTGGAGAACTCCCGCAGCAAGATGGAGCGGAAAAATATGGATATGATCTGCGCGAACAACCTGAAGGTGAGCGGTGCAGGCTTTATGACAGATACCAATGTCATGACATTGATCACAAAGGAGAGTGTGATCGAACTGCCCATGCAGACAAAGGCTTGTGTATCCAATGAGATATTAAATGAAATTCTGAAGAGAATGAAGTAAATTCTTCTTGACGAAAACAGAATAAATTGTATAATAGGGAAGGAGCTTTTTTGAAAGGTTCATGGAAGCTCCTTTTTTTACGGGGTGTGGCGTAGCTTGGTAGCGCGCCTGACTGGGGGTCAGGAGGTCGTCGGTTCAAATCCGGTCGCCCCGATTATGAAAATATTAGTGATCAGTGATACACATAGAAATCCCAAGAGAATTGACAAGGTGTTGGAACAGGAGAAGAAAATCGACCTGGTCTTTCATCTTGGTGATTTTCAAGGCGGATTGGACTACATAAGAGAGGCTTGTGCCGTCCCGCTTCTGGCGGTTCGGGGGAACTGCGATTTTGGCAGTGACGAGCCGGACGAAAGGATAGAAGAGCTGGCTGGGCACAGCTTTTTTTTGACCCATGGACACAGATACGGTGTGAATTACGACCTGAGTGAGCTGGAAGAGGTTGCAAGAGCCTGTGGTGCCGATGTAGCGATTTTCGGGCATATTCATAAGCCTGTTTTCGAAAGAAAGGAAGATGGCTTTATGATTCTGAATCCCGGATCTTTGGCACAGCCCAGACAGTATCCGCCGGAAGCAAGCTATATGATTCTGGAAACAGAGGAGAGCGGCCTGCTTCGTGTATACAGAAGATGCATAAAGGTTTAATGTGGACTGAATCGGAAATATGAGCCGATTCAGTCTTTTGTCTTATAGGAGAGAAAAAGATGGGAATTGAAACAATCGGAAGCCTTTTGAGATTTATAGAAAAAAGTCCGAGTGTTTATCATGTTGTTCAAAATATGGAAGCAGAACTCGACAAGGCAGGCTTTGTCAAATTGGATGAAAGAAAAAAGTGGGAGCTTCATCTCGGAGAAAAGTATTATGTAAACAGAAATGGGAGCAGTCTGATCTCATTTTCCCTACCGGAGAGGGTGCCTAAGGGCTATCTAATGATAGCCAGCCATACAGATAGTCCGTCTTTTCAGATCAAGGAAAATCCGGAGATTGCACTTACGGGCTATTATACAAAGATAAATATTGAAAAGTACGGCGGAATGCTTTGCGCACCCTGGTTTGACCGTCCACTTTCTGCTGCCGGCAGGGTTTGCATCCGGACAGAAGAGGGCGTAGCATGTCGTCTTGTCGATCTTGGAAGACCGATGTTTGTGATTCCTTCTCTGGCAATTCATATGGACCGGGAGGCAAACAGCTCAGCTTCTTATAATGTGCAGAAGGATATGCTGCCCCTCTACGGAGAAGACGGGGTAAAGGGCAAACTTAAGGAAAAGCTTGCACTGAAGCTTGGAACTGCCCCGGAGAATATTTTGTCTACGGAACTTTTCCTGTATAACGCAGAAAGGGGAATGCTCTGGGGAGAGGACGATGCTTTCTTTTCTGCTCCGAAACTGGATGATCTAGCTTGCCTCTATCCCAGCTTTCAGGGCTTTCTGAAGGCAAAAAATGCTTCTTATATCAACATGCATCTGGCTTTTGACAATGAAGAAGTCGGTTCAACTACAAAACAGGGAGCTGACTCCGGATTTCTGATGGATGTAATGGACAGGATTGATGCAGGACTTGCTTCTGGAGGAGAAGAGAGTAAGATGCGCAGGGCAGAGAGTTTTATGATCTCAGCAGATAATGCCCATGCCCTTCATCCCAATCATACGGAGAAGGCGGATCCGGTTAACCGGCCGAAGATGAATGGCGGTATTGTGATCAAGAGAAGTGCGAATCAGAAATACACAACGGATGCTCTTTCCCAGGCTCTTGTGATGGAAATCTGCGAAAAGGCAAAGCTGCCCTATCAGATATTTACAAATAGGGCAGATATTCCGGGGGGATCTACTCTGGGTAATATTTCCAATTCGCATGTTTCTCTGAATACAGCGGATATCGGGCTTGCCCAGTTGGCAATGCATTCCTGCTTCGAAACGGCAGGAGCAAAGGATCCTGGCTATCTGGAAAGCTTTTCCCAGGCTTTCTATGAAACAGATCTTGGAACACTTTTGAGATAAAAATGTAAATGTGGGAAAGACTAGAAGGCTTTTGGCGTGATGGAGCTATGACAGAATGTGAAAACACTGAAAAAGGGGGATTGAATGAGCGAGGAGAAAAGATTTGCGGTATTGATCGATGCCGACAATGTTTCAAAAAAATATATCAAGGCCATTTTGGAGGAAGTCTCCAATTTTGGTGTTGCAACCTATAAGAGAATTTACGGAGACTGGACAAAAAATAATGGCTGGAAGGATGTACTTCTGGAGAACTCCATTATCCCGATCCAACAGTACAGCTATACAACGGGAAAAAATGCAACGGATTCTGCCATGATCATTGATGCCATGGATATCCTCTATTCCAGAAATGTAGAAGGCTTCTGTCTGGTCTCCTCGGACAGCGATTTTACCAGACTGGCTGCCAGACTCAGAGAGGCGGGCATGTATGTTGTCGGTATGGGAGAGAAGAAGACCCCGAGTGCTTTTCGCAAGGCCTGCAATATTTTTCGAATTCTGGAGGTTATCTCCGGAGAGCAGGATGATCGCGATGCGGCAGGAAACGGAAAGGACAAGGATACTGTTACTGCAGTTGCGGAGATTGAGGATAGTGTCTGCAAGATTATCATGGAGAATTCCAATCAGGGAAAGGAAACCCAGATTGGAGAGATCGGCAGCAAGCTGAATCTGCTTTATCCGGACTTTGATGTAAGAAATTATGGCTATTCCAAGCTGACCACCTTTTTGAAGACAGAGTGTGAGAGCGTATCCCTCAATGTTTCCAAAAAGCATATTGTATTAACTTTGAATGAAAGAATTTCGGATGTGGAAAGCATTATTATCAATATGCTTCGCGAAAACGGAGGAGAAATCGACAATATCGGCTGGATCAATATGACCCTGAAGAAAAAGATTCCGAGCTTTAATGTGAAAAATTACGGCTATAACAAGTTCAGTAAATTCCTCAAGAGTATTCCGGGCGTAGAAATCGTAAATCAGAACGGCTTACGACTTCTAAACAAGCCCCATTCGGGACAATCCTAAAATAGGAAAGCAAAGCTGGAACGCTTTTTCTACATTTCCTTTTTTGAGAAGGGAGAAGGAAGCTGCGCCAGGATCACACCGGCAAAGACCAGAATGCATCCTAGGATTTCCCTGCTGCTCATATTTTCTCCCAGAATAAGCCAGCTGCTGAGAACGGAAAATACGGATTCCAGGCTCATGAGAAGGCAGGCAATGGTTGGATTAACCTTTTCCTGTCCTAGGATCTGACAGGTGTAACCGATGCCGCTGGACATGATTCCGGCATAGAGGATGGGAAAACTGCAGTGCAGAATCAAAGCCGGATCCGGATGCTCGAACAGAAGCATCAGAATAAAGGACAGCAGGCTGACCACCATAAATTGAAGCAGAGAAAGCCGAATGCCATCCACCTTGGGTGAAAAATGATCAATGACCAGAATATGACCGGTAAAGGCAAAGGAACAGATCAGGACTCTGGCATCTCCCGAGCTTAAGGAAAAGGATTCTGTAAGGCAGAGAAAATAAAAGCCGATCACTGCAAGAATAACGCTCAGGATCAGAAGGGGTGAGGGGTACTTCTTAAAGAAGATTCCTGCAATCGGCACAAAAATAATATAAAGGGCAGTAATAAAGCCTGCTTTTCCGGCAGTGGTATAAGCCATGCCGGATTGCTGCATATAGCTTGCGAAGCAGAGTACACAGCCGCAGAGAATGCCTCCTGTCAGGAGGTATTTTTTTTCGAAAGAATTGACAGGTTTTTTGGTTACGATTCCCTTTTTGTCAAAAATCCGGATAATAAGCGAAAGAAAAAGGCAGGCAATGATGGAGCGGGAGAAAAGAAAGGTAAAGGGCTCAATCGTGTCTGCTGCTGCATCCTGTGCAACAAAGGTTGTGCCCCATACGAAAGCGGCAAGCAGGAGAAGCAAAGCATGTTTTGGAGATGTTTTTTGTTTCATAGTTGTTTCCTTATCTAAAAAATGCAATCTTTTTCATTATACTGAATTGTTTTGGATAGTCAAATGAGGTAAAATACATATTTAGATATTCTCTTGAGCTTCCTTTTGCGGCAGCAGCTTCAAAGGAAAGCGGGGAGAATCGAAAGATGAAAAATCGGAGGAAGCATTATGGCAACAGTTAGAACAAGATTTGCACCGAGTCCGACAGGAAGAATGCATGTCGGTAATCTGCGAACAGCATTATATGCATATCTCATTGCGAAGCATGAGGGCGGAAGCTTTATGCTGCGTATTGAGGATACAGATCAGGAAAGATTTGTTCCGGAAGCACTGGAAATTATTTACCGCACCATGGAAAAAACAGGATTGGTGGCGGATGAAGGCCCGGACAAGGATGGCGGCTATGGTCCCTATGTTCAGTCAGAGCGTCAGGCAGAAGGAATTTATACCAAATACGCAAAGAAACTGATCGATACCGGACATGCCTATTACTGCTTCTGTGACAAGCATAGACTGGAGTCTCTTAAGCAGGTGATCGATGGCAAGGAAATGGTCATTTACGATAAGCACTGCCTGCACCTGTCCAAGGAAGAGGTAGAAGCAAATCTTGCTGCAGGAAAGCCCTATGTAATCCGTATGAATATGCCTACCGAGGGCACAACGACCTTTAAGGATGTTATCTATGGAGATATTACAGTAGAGAACAGCGAGCTGGAGGATCTGATCCTGATCAAGTCCGATGGATATCCGACCTACAACTTTGCAAATGTAGTAGATGATCATACCATGAACATCACCCATGTGGTTCGAGGCAATGAGTATCTTTCATCTGCACCGAAGTACAACCGCATCTATGAGGCTTTTGGCTGGGAGGTGCCGACCTATGTACATTGTCCTCTGATCACGGATGAGAATCATAATAAGCTGAGCAAGAGAAGTGGACATTCTTCTTTTGAGGATCTGATCGAGCAGGGATTCCTTCCGGAGGCAGTCGTTAATTTCATTGCACTTTGCGGCTGGAGCCCGGAAGAGGAAAGAGAAATCTATTCCCTGGAGGAGCTGGTTAAGGTATTTGACTATCACAGAATCAATAAGTCTCCGTCTGTATTTGATCTGACTAAGCTGAAATGGATGAATGGCGAATATATCAAGGCAATGGATTTTGATGCCTTCTATGAGCTTGCGGAGCCTTATATCAAGCAGGCAATCAGCAAAGATCTGGATCTGAAGAAGATTGCGGAGATCGTAAAGAGCCGAATCGAGATTTTCCCGGATATCCCTGAGCTGATCGATTTCCTGGAGGAAGTGCCGGACTATGATATTGAGATGTACCGTCATAAGAAGATGAAGACCAGTCCAGAGTCTGCTCTGGAGGTTCTGAAGGAGGTTCTGCCGATATTTGAGGCACAGGAGGACTATTCCAATGATGCTCTTTTTGCAGCACTGAAGGGCTATGTTGAGCAGAAGGGCTGCAAGAACGGTTATGCTATGTGGCCGGTTCGTGTAGCGGTATCCGGCAAGCAGTCCACACCGGGCGGCGCAACTGAGATCATGGAGCTGATTGGCAAGGAAGAAAGTCTGAAGAGACTCTCAGCAGCAATCGAAAAGCTGGAGAGAGAACTGCAGAACTAAAATAGAAGCAGATTCTGAAAGATCTGCCCTGGCTGCCAAAAAAAGAGCAGCAAAAGAAAAACAAAAGCAAAAAAGTGGTGAGAGAGATAAATAACTGCACAGAGCTGCGGAAGGAGAGCCACTTGAACTATAATGAAGAACAGGGAAGGGCCGTCCGTCATATGGATGGCCCTGCTTTTGTATTAGCGGGTCCCGGATCGGGAAAGACAGCTGTTTTGACCGGAAGAATTTTAAATCTGGTGGAAAAGGAAATTCCGCCGACAGATATTCTGGTAATCACCTTTACCAGAGCTGCAGCAGAGGAAATGAAGGAAAGGTATCTGAAGCTGGCGAAAAGAGAAAGAACGGAGGTGACCTTTGGAACCTTTCATGCAGTCTTTTTCCATATTTTGCGGATAGAAAGAGGATATCGTCTGCAGGATCTGATCGGCTCTGTGGAAAAGCAGAGAATGCTGCGTTTTCTTTTAAAAGAGCTGGGAATGGATATCCGGCAGGATCAGGAAAAGCTGCAGGAGCTGGAAAGTGTGATCAGCAAATGGAAAAATCTGGGAATGGATAGGGAGAGAAAACCGGAGTTTCCTTATTTGGAGGAGATTTGCAGGGCCTTAGAGAAAAGGATGGAAAGGCAGGGCAAGCTGGATTTTGATGATATGCAGCTTTTGACCAGCCGGCTTTTTCGGGAGGAAAAGAGAATTCTTGAGAAATGGCAGAAGCGCTACCGCTATATCCTGGTAGATGAGTTTCAGGATATCAATCCGGTTCAGTATGAGCTGGTACAGCTTTTGGCTCTGCCGGAGAGAAATCTTTTTGTAGTAGGAGATGACGATCAGTCCATTTACAGCTTCCGAGGCTCGGATCCGGCTATTATGCTTTCTTTTCCGGATGCCTATCCGGATGCGCAGCGTTTTATGCTGGGGATTAATTACAGATGCAGAAGGCAGATTGTGGAAGCAGCGGGAAATCTGATATCCCATAATCAAAAGCGTTTTGCGAAGGAACTGAAAAGCGGTCTGACCGAGGATGCCAGCCTTTGTTTTCTGGAGAATGTGTCTTCGGAAAAGGAGGCGGAGACCATTGCTGAGAAAATCGGCAGAAGAATCAGGGGAGGACAGGAACCGGAGGAAATCACGGTACTCTTTCGAACCAGAAGGCATGCGGACAGTCTTCGATTAAAGCTGGAGGGAAAAAATATCCCTTATTATATGGAAGGAAAAGAGGATGATTTATATGCCCATTGGATCGCGAGAGATCTTTTTTCTTACCTGGAGCTGGCAGCAGGAAACAGAAAAAGAGAAAATCTGCTTCGGATTCTGAATCATCCGCCCAGGGGGCTGGGAAGAGAATATCTGGAGAGGGAGGAGCTTGTACTTTGGGATTGGCAAAGGAAGCTTCCGAAAGAAGAGGCTGCTTCGGCAGGCAGACTGATCCGGGATCTGGAACGGATGAAGAATATGACATGCTTTGCAAAAGTCAGCTATATCAGCCATGGGATGGCCTATCAAAAATATCTGAAAAGATATGCGGCAGAAAAAGGAATCGAGGAAGAGAGCCTTTTGCATGTCCTGGAGCTCTTGCAGGAGGAGAGCCGCCTTTACAAGAGCTGGGAGAGCTGGAAGGAGGCAGTCAGGCTTCGGAGACTCCGCCGGCAGGGAGAAGAAAAGAGTCCTGTTGGAAAAGTCAGTCTTCGTTCTCTTCATGGGTCGAAGGGATTAGAATTCGAAAGTGTCTTTATTATCGGGATGAATGAAGGAAAGATTCCTTATAAAAGGGCTGTGGAGGAAGGCAAAATAGAGGAGGAAAGGAGACTTCTTTACGTGGGAATGACCCGGGCAAAAAAAGAGTTGATTTTGTCTTATGTGGCTTCAGCCGGAAGCAGAAAAGAAAAGGAATCCTGCTTTTTTAAGGAATGCGAAAAATTCAATGCAGAAGAAAATAAAAAATGATATAATCATGAAGATGTGTTGATCGAAGGAGACTTGATTGATTTTGGCTTCATTATAGAGAATGGAGTAAAGAACAACAGGAAAAGGGATGAAGGCTTGGAAGCATTTCTGCACAATTACATATCACAGATGGCTGGTTATGCTGGGCTGTTTTCGGCTGGGACTTTACCGGCAGGGGCTGATGCATGATCTGTCAAAATATTCCCCAACGGAATTTCTGGCCGGCTGTAAATATTATACAGGCACCAGAAGTCCGAATGATCTCCAGCGGATGCAGGAAGGCTATTCCGCATCCTGGCTTCATCATAAGGGAAGAAATAAGCACCATCTGGAATATTGGATCGATTACAATCTGGACAGGGAAGCGGATTTCCCTTTGACCGGAATGAAAATGCCGACCAGATATGTAGCAGAGATGTTTTGCGACAGGGTGGCAGCCAGCAAGGTCTACCAGAAGGAGGCTTACACGGATCATTCGGCCTTGGACTACTATTTGAGAGGAAGAAATCATCTGATCATTCATCCGGAGAGTGCAGAGCTCCTTGAAAAAATGCTGACTGTTCTCGCGGAAGAGGGAGAGGAAAAGGCGTTTCCTTATATCAAAAAAGAGATTTTACAAAAAGAAAAGAGGAAGAGCTATGATAAAGGATAAGAAGGTACTTTACAGTGCTATGCAGGCAACGGGTAATCTGACATTGGGCAATTATCTTGGTGCCTTAGGCAATTGGGTTAGTTTAAGTGAAGAATACGAATGCTTCTATGCGATTGCTGATCTGCATTCTCTTACGGTTCGTCAGAATCCGGCAGAGTTCAGAAAACGTGCCAGAAGCCTGATGACGCTTTATATTGCAGCAGGACTCGATCCGGAGAAGAACTGCATTTATTTCCAGTCTCATGTTCCGGCGCACGCCGAGCTGTCTTGGATCCTGAGCTGCTTTACCTATATGGGCGAGCTTAGCCGTATGACCCAGTTCAAGGATAAGTCTGCAAAGCATGCGGACAATATCAATGCAGGACTTTTCACTTATCCGGTACTGATGGCAGCAGATATTCTTCTTTACCAGGCGGATGTAGTTCCGGTCGGCAAGGATCAGAAGCAGCATCTGGAGATCACAAGAGATATCGGACAGAGATTTAACAGCATTTATGGAGATGTATTTACGATTCCGGAGCCCTACTTCGGTAAGCAGGGTGCAAGGATCATGAGCCTGCAGAGTCCGGATAAGAAGATGTCCAAATCCGATGAGAATGTGAATGCAAGCATTTACCTTCTGGATGATCCGGATACGATCAGACGCAAATTCAAGCGTGCCGTAACCGATTCCGAAGGACAGATTGCTTACAGAGAGGAACAGCCGGGTGTTAGAAATCTTCTGGATATCTATTGTGCATGCACAAATAAGACACCGGAAGAGGCTGTGAAGGAATTCGAAGGTCAGGGCTATGGCTATCTGAAGGAGGCAGTCGGAGAGAGCGTTGTTTCTATTCTGAGGCCGCTGCAGGATCGCTATGCAGAGCTGATGAAGGATAAGAGCTATATTGACGGCATTATCAAGGAAAACGGAGAGAAGGCGTCTTACTTCGCAAACAAGACCCTTCGCAAGGCACAGAAGAAGATCGGTTTGACAGAAAAAATCAGATAAAAAATGATTCTAAGGAAGATGGCAGCAGCCATCTTCCTTTTTTTTCTTTCTTATGCTAGGATAAAACTAGCTTTTCATCACGGCAGAATTCTTTGTCGTTTATTCCGTAATAGGAAGGAACAAATGTATAGTGTGATTTCGACAGCGGCGATTCATGGTCTGGAATGTCGTTTTGTTTGCGTGGAGGCAGACGTAAGTGACGGTCTGCCCTTGTTTGAAATGGTAGGATATCTTTCCTCCGAGGTAAGAGAGGCGAAAGAAAGAGTCCGGACGGCAATGAAAAACAGCGGTTTTTTGCTTCCGCCGAAGCGGGTGACGGTCAATCTTTCTCCGATTCATCTGAGAAAGGAAGGAAACAGCTATGATCTGCCGGTGGCGATTGCGGTTATGGCGGCGCTTGGCATTATACAGGCGGGGGATCTGAACAGCTTTCTGGTATTGGGAGAGGTAGGCCTGGATGGCAAGATCCATTCGACCAGCGGGATCTTACCCATGGTTTATGCGGCGAAGAAGAACGGCTTTACAGCCTGCATGGTGCCGGAGGAAAACCGCAATGAAGCCCTGATCGTGGAAAATATCAGGGTGATCGGTGTAAGAAGCTTGACAGATGCAGTTCGATTTTTCAATACAGGGGAAGAAGAAAGAGAATACAGCAGGGCAGATTCTGCCCCTCCTTCTGCTCAGGAGAAAAGACAGCCTGATTTTGCGGATATCAGTGGCCAGGAGGCTGTGAAAAGAGCCTGTGAGGTTGCAGTTGCAGGAATGCACAATTTTCTTATGATCGGACCGCCCGGTTCCGGCAAAACCATGCTGGCCAGCAGAATTCCGGGGATTTTGCCGCGAATGTCCAAGGAAGAAGAAATGGAAATTTCTAAAATTTACAGCATTGCCGGAATGCTGCCGGAAAGCGGAGGCCTTCTGCGGGAAAGACCCTTTCGCTCACCTCATCACACCTGCACCCTTTCGGGCATGTGCGGAGGCGGCAGGGTGCCGGTTCCGGGAGAGGTAACCCTGGCACATAGGGGTGTCTTATTCCTGGATGAGCTTCCGGAATTTCGAAAAACTGTTTTGGAAACCTTAAGACAGCCTCTGGAGGATCGAAGGATTACCCTGGTAAGACAGGGCGGAAGCTATGAGTATCCGGCAGATTTTATGCTGGTTTGTGCCTGCAACCCCTGTCGCTGCGGCTATTATCCGGACAGGAATCGCTGCAGCTGCAGCCCGAGGCAGGTCGGCGACTATCTTGGAAAAATCAGCCGTCCTCTTCTGGATAGAATGGATATCTGTGTGGAAGCACCCAGAGTTTCCTTTGCGGAGCTGACGGATGGGGACAGGGAAAAGAGAGAAAGCTCGGCAGAGATCAGAAAGAGAGTGGAAAAAGCACAGGAAATTCAGGCGGAACGATACCGAAACTGCAGCTTTTCTTTTAATGCCCAGCTGAAGGGGCCGGATGTGGAAAAGTACTGCAGGCTGAATGAAAAGCAGAGAGCCATGATGGAGAAGGCTTTTGAACATTTTTCCCTGACGGCAAGAGGCTATTATAAGATTCTGAAGGTTGCAAGAACAATTGCGGATCTGCAGGGGAATGATAAAATCTCGATGACAGATCTGGCGGAGGCGATTTCCTACAAGAGCCTGGATGACCGTTATTTTGGGGAGGTGATCCGATGAAATATTGTCTCTGGCTGCACAGCATTGAAGGTTTTGGACCGCTTTCGGCAGCGAAAATGCTGGAGGAGGGACTTTGCGCCGAAGATCTTTTCCATATGAAAGAGGAAGAAATCGAAAGACTGCCTTTTTTGAGGGCGGATCAGAAAAGAAATGTGATTATTGCCCGGAGGGAAAAGGATCCGGATGAATTGACGGAGAATCTGAAGAAAAAGGGAATAAGCTTTTACACATTAGAAAAAGGAATCTATCCGCAAAAGCTAAGGAATCTGAGAGATGCACCCTATGGGCTTTTCTGCAAAGGGAGTCTGCCGGATGAGGAACGATTTACGGTGGGGATTGTCGGGGCGAGAAGCTGCAGCAGCTATGGAAGAAGCATTGCCCGCCAGATAGGACGGGAGCTTGGAAAAAGCGGTGTGGAGGTGATTTCCGGACTGGCGAGAGGCGTTGACGGAGCGGCTCAAAGAGGGGCAATAAATGCAGGAGGAAAATCCTATGCCGTTCTGGGCTGTGGTGTCAATATCTGTTATCCGAGGGAAAATTATGATCTTTTTTCGGAAATTGAAAAAAATGGTGGGATTATTAGTGAATATCCGCCGGGAACGGAGCCGATTGCAGGACATTTTCCTTTGAGAAACCGGATTATCAGCGGACTTTCAGACTGTATTATCGTGGTAGAGGCCAGAAAAAAGAGTGGTTCTTTGATCACGGCAGAATATGCGCTGGAGCAGGGAAAGGAGGTTTATGCAGTTCCCGGGCAGCTTGACAGCAAGCTAAGCTGGGGCTGTCATCAGCTGATTCATCAAGGAGCCGGAATATATGTATCGACAGAGGAATTTCTTCAGGATATGTCCCTTACTTTTGAAGGCGGGGAAATGCCTTCCGAAGAGGGGAATCTTGAAAAGCGTGAAAAGTTAGTGTATAGTAGTATCACTTTGTTGCCAAAAAGCAGCATGGAAATTCAAGCGGAAACCGGACTTGAGCTGAGGGAGCTTCTGGAAATACTCTTACAGTTAGAGTTGAAGAATAAGATTCTGGAACTCAGCAAGGGACGCTATATCCGGATAAGACGATAGAAAAGAGGTTAAGGGAAATGGCCAAAAATCTGGTAATCGTGGAATCACCGGCAAAGGTCAAAACAATCAAGAAATTCCTCGGAAAAAATTACGAGGTAGTTGCCAGCAACGGACATGTCAGGGATCTTCCGAAGAGTCAGCTCGGAATCGATGTAGAGAATGATTTTGAGCCGAAGTATATTACGATCAGAGGAAAGGGAGAACTGCTCGCATCTCTCCGGAAGGAGGTAAAAAAGGCAGACAAGGTTTTCCTTGCAACTGACCCGGACCGTGAGGGAGAAGCGATTTCCTGGCATCTGATCTCTGCTTTGAAGCTGGAGGATAAGGATATTTCCAGAATCAGCTTTAATGAGATCACAAAGACGGCAGTCAGAGATTCTTTGAAGAACGCCAGAGAGATTGATATGAATCTGGTCGATGCCCAGCAGGCAAGAAGAGTCTTGGATCGAATCGTGGGATATGAGATTTCTCCGATTCTTTGGAAAAAGGTGAAAAGGGGCTTGTCGGCAGGCCGTGTTCAGTCGGTTGCCCTTCGTATCATCTGTGACAGAGAGGATGAGATCAACGCTTTTATTCCGGAGGAATACTGGAAGCTGGATGCCCAGTTCCATGTTGAAGGACAGAAGAAGTCTCTTACAGCAAGCTTTTACGGCAAAGACGGCAGCAAGCTGGATATTCACAATCAGGAAGAGATGAATCAAATCCTTTCCGAACTTGAGGGAAAGGATGCAGAGATTCGCAATGTGAAAAAAAGCCAGCGTTCCAAGAACCCGCCCTTGCCCTTTACAACGAGTACCCTCCAGCAGGAGGCTTCCAAGCAGCTGAATTTTTCAACCCAGAAGACCATGCGTCTGGCACAGCAGCTCTATGAAGGTGTTGCCCTGAAGGGAAAAGGCACGATTGCGATGATCACCTATCTCCGTACCGATTCGGTTCGTGTATCGGAAGAGGCACAGGCAATGGCAGAATCCTATATCAAAGAGGCTTTTGGCGAAGAATATATTGGAAGCGGCAATACAGGCAAAAAGGGCGGCAACAATGTTCAGGATGCCCACGAGGCCATTCGTCCAACAGATATTACCCTGCTTCCTTCTGACGTAAGAGAACTTTTGCCGAGAGATCTTTTCCGTCTTTACCAGCTGATCTGGAAGCGTTTCACTGCCAGCAGAATGAGCCCTGCCAGATATGAAACAAAGCAGGTAAGAATAGGCCTTGGCAGCTATGAATTTACAGTAACTGCATCAAAGACAGTCTTTGACGGCTTTACCTCTGTTTACAGCACAGAAGAGGACAAGGAAAAGAAAAATCTTCTGCTTACCAATATTGATGAGGATACAAAGCTTACCCTGGGAGAGCTTGAACCCTCCCAGCATTTTACCCAGCCGCCTGATCATTATACAGAGGCGTCCCTGGTAAAAACCCTGGAGGAGCTCGGCATCGGAAGACCGAGTACCTATGCACCGACCATTACAACCATCATTGCCCGCCGTTATATTGCGAAGGAAAAGAAAAATCTTTTCGTAACCGAGATCGGTGAGGTGGTCAACAATATCATGAAGGAGTCTTTCCCGGATATCGTGGATCTGAACTTTACGGCCAAGGTGGAGGGCAATCTGGATGAGGTTGAAAACGGAGACCGGGAATGGAAGAGTATTCTGCGTGAATTTTATCCTGCCTTTGATAAGGAAGTTGAGATTGCAGAGAAGGAACTGGAAAAGGTAGAGCTTCATGATGAAGTAACCGATACCATCTGTGAGAACTGCGGCCGCAACATGGTTATCAAATACGGTCCTCACGGAAGATTTCTGGCCTGCCCGGGATTCCCGGAGTGCCGCAATACCAAGCCTTATTTGGAAAAGGCCGGCGTTGCCTGCCCCAAGTGCGGAAAGGAAATTCTGATCCGTAAGACGAAGAAGGGCAGAAGATATTACGGCTGCGAAGGATATCCGGATTGCGATTTCATTTCCTGGCAGAAGCCGTCCGCGAAGAAATGTCCGAATTGTGGCGGATATATGCTGGAAAAGGGCAACAAGCTGGTATGTGCGGATGAGAACTGCGGCTATGTTGAAAAGAATGAAGGGTAAAGTTTGAATAGTTCGAAAAGTAAATAAAATATCTGACAAATCGTTGCAACTAGCCCACAAATGTGCTAATCTTCATAATAAGAGGCAGTTTGAAGAGGGAGGAATCACAATGAGCGTAGAGCTGTTAGATAAAACGCGAAAGATCAACAAGCTTTTGCACAATAATAATTCATCAAAGGTTGTATTTAATGATATCTGCGATGTGCTTTCCGGAATCCTTGATTCTAATATCCTCGTGATTTCAAAAAAAGGCAAAGTGCTTGGACGCAGCAATGCAGAAGGGGTAGAAGTTATTCAGGAGATGATTTCCGTAGACGTAGGGGAATTCATCGATGACACATTGGACGAGCGCCTTTTGGGTGTTCTTTCCACCAAGGAAAATGTAAATCTTCTGACACTTGGATTTGAATCCGAGATTATTTCCAGAATCAGGGCCGTAATCATTCCGATCGTAATCGCCGGAGAGAGGCTTGGCACCCTGTTTGGTTATAAGTCAGGGGAGGATTATTCGATCGACGATATCATTTTATGCGAGTATGGTACGACGGTAGTCGGACTGGAAATGATGCGTTCCGTCAACGAAGAGAATGTAGAAGAGAGCAGAAAGCTGCAGGTTGTGAAGTCAGCGATCAATACCCTGTCCTTCTCAGAGCTTTCCGCTATTATTCATATTTTCGACGAACTGGACGGCAAGGAAGGCATTTTGGTAGCGAGCAAGATCGCAGACCGGGTTGGAATCACCAGATCTGTCATCGTAAATGCACTTCGTAAATTCGAGAGTGCGGGCATTATTGAATCCCGTTCCTCAGGCATGAAGGGCACCTACATCAAGATTTTAAATGATGTCGTATTCGATGAGCTTGCCAAGATGAAGGATATATCTTGAAAAATACCGAAAAATCAGCAAAAATTTGTTGAAATGCAGTCTTTGCTGTGATATATTTAATAAGCTATTAAAAGGCATTCTTCTGAATGCCTTTTTTATTAGTCGAAATCCAGGGGATTTCGGTCACAAAAAACACATGTGTGGATCCTGCGGCTGGTGCCGAAAAGGTTGCTGCAGAAAGAAAATAGGGTGCATAAGAATCGTACAGTTATACGATGCGCCTATATTTCATCATATTGACCGATATGATAGGAAAGAAGCACATGAATGATTAACCATTTGGAGGTATAAAATGGGCGTTATTTCAATGAAACAGTTACTCGAGGCAGGTGTTCACTTCGGACATCAGACAAGAAGATGGAACCCGAAAATGGCTCCGTACATCTACACAGAGAGAAACGGAATCTACATCATCGACCTGCAGAAGACTGTTGGAATGGTAGACGATGCTTACAAGGCTGTATTTGATATTGCAGCAGAAGGCGGCACAATTCTTTTCGTAGGAACAAAGAAGCAGGCTCAGGATACCATCAAGGCTGAGGCTGAGCGTTGCGGTATGTACTATGTAAACGAAAGATGGCTTGGCGGTATGATGACAAACTTCAAGACCATCAGAAGCCGTATCGAGCGTCTGAAGAAGATCGAGAAGATGGAAGCAGACGGAACATTTGATGTACTGCCGAAGAAGGAAGTTATTGCTCTTCGCAAGGAACTTGAGAAGCTTCAGAAGAACCTTGGCGGTATCAAGGAAATGAAGAAGCTCCCGGATGCGATCTTTATCGTTGATCCGAAGAAGGAAAGAATCTGCGTTCAGGAAGCTCATACACTGGGAATTCCGCTGATCGGTATCGCTGATACAAACTGTGATCCGGAAGAGCTTGATTACATCATTCCGGGTAATGATGATGCAATCCGTGCAGTTAAACTCATCACATCTACAATGGCAGATGCTGTTATCGAAGCAAACCAGGGTGAAGAAGTAACTGAGGTTGAAGAGACTGCAGAAGCAGAAGACGCTGAGTAATTTATAGATTTTTTGGAGGAAATTTATCATGGCAATCACAGCAGCAATGGTAAAAGAATTAAGAGAGATGACCGGCGCAGGCATGATGGACTGCAAGAAGGCACTTTCACAGACAGAAGGAAATATGGACGAGGCTGTTGAGTTCCTGAGAAAGAACGGACAGGCTAAGGCTGAGAAGAAGGCTAGCCGTACAGCAGCAGAGGGTCTTTGCAAGGTTGTTCTTGACGGAGATCAGAAGGCAGCTGTTGTTGAGGTTAACTCTGAGACTGACTTCGTTGCTAAGAACGATAAGTTCCAGGCTTTCGTTGCTCAGGTTGCAGATCAGGCACTTGCTTCTGATGCAGCTGACATTGATGCTTTCCTTGCAGAAGCATGGGCAGCAGATACATCCAAGACTGTTAATGAAGAGCTTGTTTCTCAGATCGCTGTTATCGGAGAGAAGCTTTCCATTCGTCGTTTTGCTAAGATCGAAGCAGCAAACGGCTTCGTTGTAAGCTATACACATGCAGGCGGAAAGATCGGCGTTATCGTTGAGGCTGAGTCTGAGAGTAAGGATGCTGCAGCAAAAGAGGCTGTAACAAACATCGCTATGCAGATCGCAGCAATGAGCCCGAAATATGTTGATGAGTCTGAGATCTCTGAAGAGTACATCGCTCACGAGAAGGAAATCCTTCTTGCTCAGATCATGAACGATCCGAAGGAATCCCAGAAGCCGGAGAAGGTTATCCAGGGTATCGTTACCGGACGTGTGAAGAAGGAACTCAAAGAGATCTGCCTTCTTGATCAGGTTTACGTTAAGGCTGAAGACGGAAAGCAGTCCGTTTCCAAATACCTTGAGCAGGTTTCCAAGGAAATCGGTACAAAGCTTTCTGTTAAGAGATTCGTTCGTTTCGAGACTGGCGAAGGTATCGAGAAGAAGGAAGAAAACTTTGCAGAGGAAGTTGCTAAGCAGATGGCTGGTAACTAATTCTTTGCTGAGACTTCAGAATTAAGAATTGAAAGAAAGAAATGATAATAATGGCTGTCGCATGACCTGAAGGTTGTGCGGCAGCTTTTTGATTATACGGGAAACTTTGCCTTTGAAAGAAGGCTGGATATACAAATGAAATATAATTGAAACAATTGAATGATAACCATAACGTTATAACGCCTCAACGTCATGGCATATAAATCGCAGGACACGCTGCAACTACTTAGTGATGCCGCGGTGGCTTGTGAGTCATGCTTCGCATGATCTTGAAGGCACATGATTTTTATGTTCTATTCCTCGCGGCGCTTATTCACTCGGGCTCCCGGCATAAACTCGCTTCGTATT
>CAVEOK010000033.1:24003-24607 GCA_963617415.1 Oscillospiraceae bacterium | reverse complement strand
GAGTTGACAGATTGCAAAATTGCAGTTAAGATATAGACAAATAAAAGAGATAACAAAGAAAAAGATCCCGATTAAGAAGAAAGATATGAAGCAGAAAAGAAAAGCGGAAGATATCTAAAACGCTCATAGAAGAAAAATCGGGAAATTTCAAAAAAGGAGGTACGGTCCAAAGAAAATTTTAGCTTAGCTTTTGAAGTTTATGAAAGGAAGGCATAGTCCAATGTAAAAGAAACACGAAGTCCAATGAGAAAAGGATACCCGGCAGAGAACTCAAAGAAAAGGAATAGATTCAAGATTTGATTTACAGAGGAATCCTATTCAAAGGCCGGTAGAAGACGAAGAACATTGGATGGGTAAAGGAAATGCAGAAATGAATCAAACGGAAAGAGCTTGAAAGAGCCCGTGATTAAAAATAGGAGAACGGACCAATGGATGTAGCAGAAAGCATATCTGTATAAGAGGCATCACTTGATAAAAAGAAATCAGGTGGTGCCTTTTATATTGCCAATATACAGGTGTCTGCTATCTGTTCACTTTATTCACGGAAAGGAAACTAAAATGTATTCCGCATGGCTTTTCTATGAAATATTGCGAAATATTGCGC
>CAVEOK010000033.1:0-23993 GCA_963617415.1 Oscillospiraceae bacterium | reverse complement strand
CTCTTGAAGTATGCAATACATCAGACCATCATATTATGACAAATTTAAATGTATCGGAGCAAAATGTCCAGATACCTGCTGCAGCGGCTGGCAGATTATGATCGACGAAGAGACCCTCTGCCATTACCGGGAAATGCAGGGAAGTTTGGGAGAAAGCATCCGGGAGGGCATTGATGAAGAGCAAAGCTGTTTTTTGCAGAATGAAAAGGGAGACTGCCATTTTTTGAGAAGGGATGGGCTCTGTCAGATTTTTTGGACCAGTCAGAAGGAGGAGGACTGGTGTGACACCTGCAGGACTTATCCCAGACATATCGAAGAATTTGAGGATGTCAGAGAGATCTCTCTTGGAATGTCTTGTCCGGAGGCGGCAAGGATTATTTTCAGTCAGACGGAGCCGCTTTGCTTTTTGACAGAGGAAGACGAAGAATATGAGGAGTATGAGGATTTTGATTATCTTCTCTATTCTAAGCTTTTGGATATCAGAGAGCTTCTTTTGAAGCAGCTGCAGGACAGAAGTAAGCCGATGGAAAGGCGTTTTGCTCTGGCAAAAGAAAAAATTCGTGCCTGTCAGAGAGCGATTGATGAGAACAGAATCTTCGAAATGGATCAAATCCTGGAAGATTGGGAAAAGGCTCTTTTAGGCGACGATGAAAAAGCAATCTTATCAAGCTATGAGGCTGAGGCTTGGCAGAATCCTGATGGTAAGGAAGAAAGGCTTAGCTGGGAGGAGAGATATGCTGAGCGAAAAGGCTTCTTTTCTTATTTAGAGGAGTTTGAGCTTTTGAGAGAGAGCTGGCAACTTCTGCGGGATGAGGCTTATGAGCTCCTTTATCAGGATGGAATAGAGCGCTATATCGAAAAGGCAGAGGCCTTTTACCGGAGGGGTTATGCCGGTGGCAGGGACAGCTGGGAGCTCGCAATAGAAGAGATTGCAGTATATTTTGTCTTCGTCTATTTGTGCGGTGCGGTATACGATGATCGTCTATTGGAAAAGTATGAGATGGCAGAGTTTTCGGCAAAGTGTATCGAGGAACTTTGCATAGCAGAGATGCTGAAAAAAGGGAACGCGGCAGATCAGGGAGATTTGATCAAGATCAGCAGTGGATTTTGCAGAGAGCTGGAGCATTCGGATGAGAATCTGAATCTTCTGGAGGATCTGCTTTATGAAGCAAATAAAGAGTAGGGAAAGCAATGAAAAAATACGTTATGGCCTTGGATGCAGGCACAACAAGCAACAGATGCATCCTTTTTGATAAAGATGGAAAAATCTGCAGCATGGCACAGAAGGAATTTACACAGCATTTTCCTCAGCCAGGCTGGGTGGAACATGATGCGAATGAAATCTGGATGACCATTCTTTTCGTGGCGCAGGAGGCTATGAATCAGGCGGGAGTCACAGCAAAGGATATCGCGGCAATCGGCATTACCAATCAGAGAGAAACAACCATTGTATGGGACAAAAAGAGCGGAGAGCCAATCTATCATGCCATTGTCTGGCAGTGCAGGAGAACCGCTGATTATGCAGAATCCTTAAAGGCGAAGGGGCTTACAGAAGCTTATCGGGAGAAGACAGGTCTGGTGATCGATCCATATTTTTCCGCAACCAAGCTGAAATGGATCCTGGATCATGTAGAAGGGGCAAGGGAAAGAGCTGAAAAAGGAGAACTGCTTTTCGGAACCGTGGATAGCTGGATTATTTGGAAGCTGACCGGAGGGAAGGAGCATAAGACAGATTATTCCAATGCCTCCAGAACCATGCTCTTTAATATCCATGAGCTTTGCTGGGATAAGGAAATTATGAAGGAACTGAAGATACCGCAGAGCATGCTGCCTCAGGCAGTGCCTTCCAGCGGACTCTTCGGTTATAGTGATCCCTCTCTTCTGGGAGAATGTATTCCGATTGCGGGAGTAGCAGGTGACCAGCAGGCGGCTTTGTTCGGTCAGGCCTGCTTTGAAGAAGGTGAAGCAAAAAATACTTACGGAACAGGCTGCTTTATGCTGATGAATACCGGAGAAAAGCCGGTTCGATCGGAAAACGGCCTGCTTACTACTATTGCCTGGGGCTATGACGGAAAGGTGAATTATGCCCTGGAAGGATCTGTTTATGTTGCGGGAGCAGCGATTCAGTGGCTTCGGGATGAAATGGAGCTGATCGATAGTGCGGCGGATTCCGAATACTATGCAAGCAAGGTAGAGGATACCAATGGCTGTTATGTAGTGCCGGCCTTTACCGGATTGGGTGCACCTTACTGGGATCCGTATGCAAGAGGAATGATCACAGGACTGACCCGTGGTGTAAATAAATGCCATATTATTCGAGCAACACTGGAATCTTTGGCTTTTCAGACAAATGATGTGCTGCAGGCCATGGAATCAGATTCGGGAATTCACCTGAGTGCCCTCAAGGTGGATGGAGGTGCCTGCAGAAATAACTTCCTGATGCAGTTTCAGGCAGACCTGATCGATGCACCGCTCAGAAGACCGGAATGTGTAGAAACAACGGCTCTGGGAGCGGCTTATCTGGCAGGCTTGGCAGTCGGTTATTGGGCAGATAAAAATGAGATTGTAAACAGCTGGAAAACAGAGAAGGAATTTTTGCCGCAGATGTCAGAAGAAAAAAGAGAGAAGGAACTGGCAGGCTGGAAGCAGGCAGTGTCCTCCTCTTTTGACTGGGCAAAATAGGAAAATTGCTTAGTGGAATTTATTCATTTTCCTCTTCCTCATTCGAAGGATAGTAGAACTTTCCTTTTACGGTTACCTTTTTCTGATAAGCGGAAAAGCAGAAGTCTACATGCTTCTTCTCCGGAGCCTTGCTCAGAAGGCTGATGAGGGGAACCAGGACAAAGCCAAAGAGCATGGCAAAGGCACCGCAGTTGATCGGTGACTGCAGAAAGGCCGGAAAGGCGGATCTGGCCAGCATGTTGGCGACCATGATTCCTGCACCGAAGATAAAGTTTACATAGCAGGCAGCCTTGCTGATCCTTTTCCAGTAGAGACTGTAAAGGAAGGGAGCAAGAAAGGCACCGGCGAGAGCACCCCAGGAAATTCCCATGAGCTGGGCGATAAAGGTGACATTGCTCTTGTACTGGATGATGGCCAAAACAACAGAAATCACAATAAAGACAACGATGAGGATCCGCATCCAGAGAACCTGCTTCTTTTCGGACATGTTTTTGATGAGATTATCCTTGATCACATCAATGGTCAGCGTGGAGCTGGAGGCCAGAACCAGGGAGGACAGGGTGGACATGGAGGCGGAAAGTACCAGGATGACCACAAGTCCGATCAGAAGGTCAGGAAGCTGGGAGATCATGGTAGGCACAATTGCATCATAGCCGTCTGCTTCAATATTGATCTGCGCACTGTAAAGACGGCCGAAGCCACCAAGAAAGTAGCAGCCGCCGGAAACGATCAGGGCAAAAAAGGTGGAAATAGCCATGCCCTTCTTGATAGAATCCTCACTTTTGATGGCATAGAATTTCTGTACCATCTGTGGAAGCCCCCAGGTTCCCAGAGAGGTAAGAATAACAACACCCGCCAGATTCAGGGGATCTGGGCCGAAAAAGGAGGCAAAAATGCCGGGTGTAGTAGAAACGCTGCTGTCTTCTACCCTTGCAAGGGCATCCAGGGAAGAGAGAAAGCCGCCATGCAGGTTCAAAACGGCAGCAACAACGGCAACAATGCCGATCAGCATGATGCAGCCCTGAATAAAATCATTGATGGCGGTTGCCATATAGCCTCCGGCTACGACATAGATGGCTGTCAGGATGGCCATGATAATGATACAGACCGTATAATCAATATGAAAAGCCATGCCGAAAAGGCGGGAAAGGCCGTTGTAAAGGGACGCAGTATAAGGAATCAGGAAGACAAAGATGATCAAAGAGGCCAGTACCTTCAGTCTCTGATCGGAAAATCTTTGGCCGAAGAATTCCGGCATGGTTGCAGTATCCAGATGCTGGCTCATGATTCTGGTGCGGCGACCTAGAATAGCCCAGGCCAGAAAGGAGCCAATGGCGGCATTGCCAAGTCCGATCCAGGTAGAAGCAATTCCGTATTTCCAGCCGAACTGTCCGGCATAGCCGACAAAGATAACGGCGGAAAAATAAGAGGTGCCATAGGCAAAGGCAGTGAGCCAGGGACCGACCGAGCGGCCGCCGAGAACAAATCCGTTTACATCGGTAGATGCTTTTCTGCAGTAAAGGCCGACACCGATGATGACGGCAAAGAAAACGCAGAGTACAAGTAGCTTGAGTATCATTTTAATCTCCTCCTCAAAAGAATAGACTGCAGCGATTCCTTAACAATCCCAGAGCGAATCACTGAGTCTATACATTTTAATAGTTTTGCACTTAAACACTTAAACGCGTTAAAGTGTTACGCTTTTAATCATTAAAGCATACAAGGATAAAGCCTGTCAATAATTAATCCTTCGAATGCTTTTTTTTTTATGGCAGTATGGTAAAATAAAAAGAGTCTGCAAAGACGAAAGAATGGGTAAACAGCTGCTTATGCAAATACCGGGGGATAAGAAAAATGTCTTTATCAAATGAAAACGTGATTGTAATCGGTCATAAGAATCCGGACACGGATTCTGTCTGTTCCGCGATAGCCTATGCTTATCTGAAAAATCAGGTAACGGGAACAGATCACTATATTCCGGCCTGTGCCGGCAATATAAATGGAGAAACAAGCTATGTTCTGGAAAGCTTTGGGGCAGAAAAACCGCTTTTCTTCGATGATATTACAAAGCGTTTGTATGATGTGGATTATGAGAAGATCGAAGGAATCAGCAGGGAATCCTCCCTCAGAGAAGCCTGGAATGAGATGCGGCGGACAAGAATGTCTACCATTCCGGTTGTAAGACACGGACGTCTGGAAGGCGTGATCACCATGGAGGATATTGCACTTTCCTATATGGAAACCATGAATCCTTACATGATTTCTGAGGCGCATACAAGGTTTCAGACCATGGCAGATACCATTGGAGGAAGGGTTGTTGTTGGCAGAGCTGAGGACTACTATACAAAGGGTAAGATCCTGATCGCTGCAGCTAATCCGGATTATATGGCGGCTTGCATGGAAGAAGGAGATCTGGTTATTCTGACCAAACGTCATGAAATGATGGACAGAGCCTTAAAATGTAAGGCGGGCTGCATTATTATCTGCACGGTAGAGGACGTGGATACTGAATGGAAGGAAAAAGCCAGAGAGGCCGGCGCGCATGTGATCTGTGTAAACAAGGATACCTATTCCGTATCCAAGCTCCTGGAGCAGAGTATGCCGGTTAGCTATTTCATGACAAGAGAGAATCTGATCACCTTCCATACAGATCAGCTGACGGCAGACGTAAAGGAAGAACTTTCCAAGCACAGATATAAGAATTATCCAATCTTGGACAAGAAAAATAAATATGCCGGCATGATCAGCAGAAGGCATTTGATCAATGAGCAGAAAAGAAAAGTAATCTTAGTTGATCATCAGGAAACCACGCAGGCAGTAGACGGCCTGGAAAATGCGGAAATTCTGGAAGTGATCGATCACCATAAGATCGGTGATATTCAGACCCTTGGTCCCATTTATTTCCGTAATCAGCCGCTTGGATGTACAGCAACAATTCTGACACAGCTTTTTGATGAGCAAGGGGTGGAGATTCCGCCCCGGATCGCAGGCCTGCTTCTTTCTGCCATTCTTTCTGACACCTTGCTTTTCCGTTCCCCGACCTGCACAAAGATCGATGAGGAGGTGGCTTATCGTCTGGCCAAAGTCGCTCATGTGGATGTTGAGGAGCATGCAATGGCCATGTTTAAGGCAGGCAGTAATTTTGCGGATCGTTCGATCGATTCCATCTTCTTCCAGGATTTCAAGAAGTTCCAGGCAGGAGAGATTACCTTTGGCGTTGGTCAGGTGAACATTATGTCTGAGGAGGAAGGAAAGGAACTGAAGGCAAGAGTAATCGATTTCCTTGAAAATTCCTCTTCCTCAAATGGCTTTGATATGGTCTTCTTTATGATGACCAATATCTTCACAGAGATAACGGATCTGATCTTTGCCGGAAAGGATGCGGCACTTTATCTGGAGGAAGCTTTTGGAGTTAAGGCGGATGCACACAGTGTTCTTCTGCCCAATGTACTCTCTCGTAAGAAACAGCTCCTGCCGCCTTTGATCGGAGCCATGAGTGAGCAGTAGGAAATGCTGTCATCGGCCTTTCCCTAAAGTTGACGAAAAAGCACATATCATATATTATAGGAAAATCTTCTGGCAAGCAGGGAGGATATGATATGAAATACAGAATTTTGGCTCTGCTGACGGCGGCTTGTCTGAGTCTTTCAGGCACGTCTTTGGCATATGCCCAGAGCGTGGATCAGACGGCAGAGACGCAGGCAGAGCAGACCCAGGATGGGAATCAGGATACGGATGAAAGCGAGATCCGGGAGGTGGTTGCCTTTGGAGCAGATCTTTCTGCGGAACAGAAGCAGACAGTTTTGAAAGCTTTTGGGCTGGATGAAGCGTCCCTATCCGGGATGGATGTGATCAGCGTAACAAATGCGGAAGAACACGAGTATTTGGATTCCTATTTAAGTCCAAGTGTGATCGGAACAAGGGCGCTTTCTTCTGTTTATGTAGTCAAAGAGGAAGAAGGCTACGGTCTGGATATCACAACCAGCAATATCAATTACTGCACGATTTCCATGTATAAGAATGCATTGATCACGGCAGGTCTGGAGGACGCAAGGGTTGTTGTCGCCGGACCGACCCAGATTTCCGGTACAGCGGCTTTGATCGGCTGTGCCAAGGCTTATTCTGAGATGACAGGTGAGCAGATCAGTGAGGAAAGCCTGGATGCTGCGGCAGATGAGCTGGTTACGACCGGTGAGATCGGTGAAACGATCGGAAATGCAGATGATGCTGCTGAACTGATCGCCTACCTAAAGCAGTATATGATCGAGAATGATTTGACTGACGAGGCATCTATCTCTGAGGAGGTAGAGAAGAGAGCTGCTGAGCTTGGCTATGAGCTGACAGATGATGAGGTCTCCCAGATCACAAGTCTTTTGATGAAGATCAGCAAGTTGGATATTGATGTAAATGCTTTAAAGGAGCAGGCGAAGGATATTTTTAATGCCTTGGGTCTGAACGATGGCTCCACAAGCGGAGGCTTTTCCGGAATTGTGCAGTCAGTCCTGAACTTTTTCAAGGGGCTCTTTCATCGTTAGAGTGCTGTAGTAAAAGATAAGCAGATAAAGCAGATAAGTATAAACAGAAACTGAAAATATAGAAAATAGATAAGAAAACCCTGCCTGAAGAAAGGCTGTGGAAGAGAGGAAACCATGAGAAAAGAATTAGCGAAAACCTATGATCCCAAGGAAATTGAAGATCGTCTGTATCAGAATTGGCTGGACAAGAAGTATTTTCACGCAGAGGTAGACAGGAGCAAAAAGCCCTTTACGATCGTTATGCCGCCGCCTAATATCACAGGACAGCTGCATATGGGACATGCCTTGGACAATACCATGCAGGATACGCTGATTCGTTATAAGAGAATGCAGGGCTATAATGCACTCTGGCAGCCCGGAACAGATCATGCAAGTATTGCAACAGAGGTAAAGGTAATCGAAAAGCTCCGTGAAGAGGGCATCGAGAAGGAAGATATCGGAAGAGAAGCTTTTCTGGACCGCGTCTGGGAATGGAGAGAAGAATACGGCGGAAGAATCGTTTCCCAGCTGAAGAAGCTGGGCTCCTCAGCAGACTGGGACAGAGAGCGTTTTACCATGGATGAGGGCTGCTCTAAGGCAGTAACCGAGGTTTTCACAAAGCTTTATGAGAAGGGCTGGATCTACAAGGGCAACCGTATTATCAACTGGTGTCCGGTATGCCAGACCTCTATTTCTGATGCTGAGGTAGAGCATGTGGAGCAGGCTGGTAAGTTCTGGCATATTCTTTATCCGATCGCAGGCAGTGAGGAGAAGGTAGAGATTGCAACCACAAGACCGGAGACGATGCTGGGTGATACTGCACTTGCTGTAAATCCGGAGGATGAGAGATATACCCATCTGATCGGCAAAAAAGTAATGCTTCCGATTGTAAATAAGGAAATCCCCATCGTTGCAGATCCTTATGTAGATAAAGAATTCGGAACAGGCGTTGTAAAGATTACGCCGGCGCATGACCCCAATGACTTTGAGGTTGGAAAGCGTCACGATCTGCCGGTTATCAATATCCTGAATGATGATGCGACCATCAATGAAAATGGCGGTAAGTATCAGGGCTTGGATCGCTATGAAGCAAGAAAACAGATCGTAGCTGAGTTGGATGAGCTGGGACTGCTGGTTCGTGTAGAAGATCATGTACATAATGTCGGTACACATGACAGATGCAAGACAACCGTTGAGCCTATGGTAAAGCAGCAGTGGTTTGTCAAAATGAATGAAATGATCAAGCCGGCTGTAGAGTCCGTCAAGAAGGGAGACATCAAGCTGATCCCGGAACGTATGGACAAAACCTACTTTAACTGGACAGACAATATCAGAGACTGGTGTATCTCCAGACAGCTCTGGTGGGGACACAGAATTCCGGCCTTCTACTGCAGTGACTGCGGTGAGATGACGGTAACAAAGGAAATTCCGAAGATCTGCCCCAAATGCGGCGGCAGTCATCTGAAGCAGGATGAAGATACACTGGATACCTGGTTTTCTTCTGCACTCTGGCCTTTCTCAACCCTTGGCTGGCCGGAGAAAACAGAAGATCTGGATTATTTCTATCCGGGCGATGTTCTCGTAACGGGCTATGATATTATCTTCTTCTGGGTTATCCGAATGATCTTTTCCGGCTATGAGCAGATGGGAGAAAAGCCCTTCCATACCGTGCTTTTCCATGGCCTGGTAAGAGATGATCAGGGAAGAAAGATGAGTAAGTCTCTTGGTAATGGTATTGACCCCCTTGAGGTAATCGATAAATACGGTGCAGATGCCCTTCGTATGACCCTGCTGACAGGAAATGCACCGGGCAATGACATGCGCTTCTATTGGGAGAGGGTAGAGGCAAACCGAAACTTTGCCAACAAGGTATGGAATGCTTCCCGCTTTATCCTGATGAATCTTCCGGAGGAGAATATTCAGGCACCGAAGGCAGAAGAGCTGGAAGTAGCCGACAGATGGATCATGTCCAGAGTGAATTCCGTGATCAAAGAAGTAACGGAAAATATGGACAAATACGAGCTTGGTATTGCAGTTCAGAAGGTTTATGACTTTATCTGGAACGAGTTCTGCGACTGGTATATCGAGATCGTGAAGCCGCGTATGTATGCAAAGGAGGAAAATCCTCTTTCTGCTAATGCGGCACTGTATACCCTGACAGAGGTGCTGTCTAAGGCTTTGAAGCTGCTGCATCCGGTAATGCCTTTCATTACAGAAGAGATCTATCTTTCCCTTCAGCCTCAGGAGGAGTCCATCATGATTTCATCCTGGCCAGAATATGAAGAGGTAAAGGAAGATACTGAGGCAGAGGAAATCGTGGCCTGCATGCAGGAGATCATCCGCGGAATCAGAAATGTACGTACGGAGATGAATGTACCGAATAAGCGCAAGGCCAGCGTTTATCTGGTTGCAAATGACGAGAAGATCGCAAAGGATATCGAGGCTGTAAAGGCAAGCTTTATCCATATGATGAATGCAGAGGCAGTTCATGTGCAGACAGATAAGGCAGGAATCGCTGATGATGCCGTATCCGTTGTTGGCGCAAAGGCAGTTGTCTATATGCCGATGAGTGATCTGGTGGATCTGGACAAGGAAAGAGAGAGACTGCAGAAGGAAGCAGCGAAGCTGGAGAAGGAGCTGAAACGTTCCAACGGCATGCTGGGCAATGAAAAATTCCTTAAGAATGCTTCTCCCGAAAAGGTAGCAGAGGAAAAGGAAAAGCTGCAGAAATATCAGCAGATGATGGAGCAGGTAAAAGAACGCCTGGCTTCTCTTGGATAAATTTATGACATATGAAGAAGCTGTTTCTTATTTATATGAAACACCGAAATTTACAAAGAAAAACAGCTTGGAACACACAAGACGACTGCTCGGATGGCTTGGCCATCCCGAGGAGTCGTTTCGTATCATTCACGTAGCCGGATCAAACGGCAAGGGGTCTGTGTGTTCCTATATAGACAGTGTTCTGGAAGAGGACAAAAAACACAGGGGGCTTTTTATTTCGCCCCATCTGGAGACGATACGGGAACGTTTTTTGATCGATGGAAGGATGGTATCGGAGGAAGGATTTCTGGAAGATTTTCTGGAAATTCGTGACTTGCTGAAGGAACATCCGGAAACGGAACATCCCACCTTTTTCGAATATCTTTTTCTGATGGCCATGCTGCGCTTTCAGAAGGAAAGGGTAGAGATCGCCATTTTGGAAACAGGTCTGGGCGGAAGGCTGGATGCGACAAATGCCCCTTTAAAGCCGGCACTTACGGTGATCACTTCTATTTCCCTGGAACATACGGAATATCTAGGGAATACGATTGAGGCGATCGCGGGAGAAAAGGCCGGTATTATCAAGGAAGGGATACCGGTGGTCTATGATGCCAACGATCAAAAGGCAGCAGGAGTGATTTCTTCTGTTGCAGAAGAAAGGCATGCGCCGGCTTTTCCCGTCAGCAGAAAAGCGATAAAAAATCCCAGCCCGGGGGCGGAAGGGATTGATTTTTCATACACTTCAAAGTATGATGAGTTAGGCCTTTTTATCCAAAATAAGGCAGCCTATCAGCTGATGAATGCGGCACTTGCTGCGGAGGCCATGCTGTTCTTTTTGGGCGAAGGCGGGAAGGAAAAGATCCAAAAAGGGATCAGAGAAGCTTTCTGGCCGGGCAGAATGGAAGAAAAGGCGAAGGATATTTATTTTGACGGAGCACATAACCCCGGCGGAGTCAGAGCCTTTTTGGAAAGTGCAAAGGAGATTGCAGGCGACAGAAAAGCCGTACTGCTTTTTTCTGCGTTGCAGGATAAACATCCGGAGCGGTCTCTTTCGATTTTTGCAGATACAGATCTTTGGAAGGAAATCATTGTAACCGGGATTGATAATCCAAGAGCAGCAGATCCAGCACTGCTGGCAGAAGCATTTAAAAAGAAAACAAGGACAAGGGTGCTTTGCATTCCAAATGCAAAAGAGGCACTCTTGCAGGCGATAGAAGACAAAAAAGAGGATCTGCTCTTTTGCAGCGGATCTCTTTACCTGATCGGTGAATTGGAGAAGGATTATGATCAATTTTGATGAGGAATTAAAAAGGTTTAAGCCTCTCGAAGAGATAGAAGAGGCAGAGGAAGTCATCTACAAAAGAGATCTTACGGATTTGATCGATGTCATGCGGGAGATGATTGACAGAGACGGAAAAGCATACAGGAGATAAACCATGAATTGTTATTATTGTGGTGCCGGCCTGGGCCGGGGCGAGGTATGCCCCTCCTGCGGAACAAATGTCCGTATCTACAAGCAGATCGTATGTACCTCAAATGCCCTTTATAATCAGGGACTGGACTTTGCCCAGGAAAGAAAGCTGACACAGGCGGCAGATTCTCTGGAGAGAGCCCTTAAGCTTTACAAGGGAAATACAGAGGCGAGAAATCTGCTGGGTCTGGTTTACAGCGAGATGGGCGAGTTTGGCAAGGCAATTGAGGAATGGTCCATCAGCAAGGCTTTAAAGCCGGAGGGAAATTATGCCTCATATTATCTGGGCCTTTTGATTGGCGGCGTAAGCAGAGGAGAACTGGCTCAGACGATCAGCAAATATAATACCTCCCTGATTTATATTGAACAGGGAAGTACGGATCTTGCCAGCGTTCAGCTGAAAAAGATCATTTCGGATTATCCGGGCTTTTTGAAGGCTCATTATCTGCTGGCTCTGATCTATGCAAAGGCAGGACAGCTGGACCTTGCCAGAGCCCAGATGCGGCTGGCAGCCAGGGTGGACAGGAGAAATCCGGAAACTCAGCGCCTGCTGAAAGAAATTAATCAGGCCAGAAAGAATTCCGGTGTCAGAAAGACAAAGACCAGAAAGGACAGCGTTTCCTATCAAAGCGGAAATGAGACCATTATTCAGCCAATCTACGAAAAGCTGGGCTCGCCCAGAACCGTATTGATGAATTTCTTCCTGGGACTCCTTCTGGGAGCGGCAGTGGTGTATTTTGTTGTGGTACCTTCGATCAGAGCCTCGGTAAATTCCCAGGCAGGCAGGAGCGTAACACAGGCGAATGAGCAAATGACAGAGTCAGAAGCCGGCGTTGGCAATCTGAATGATCAGATCAGCGAGCTTCAGTCTCAGGTAAGCGCTTATGAGTCAGCTGATGCAAGCGAGAAGACCAAAACAACAACCTATGAGAGCATGCTCTTGGCCTATCAGGATCTGAAGGACGGAGATACAGAGTCTGCCAAGACAGAAATCGCTAAGGGAGATAAGTCAGTGCTGGATGATGATATGCAGACGATTTATCAGGCAATTTATCAGGAATGCTATGCAGATGAGCTGCTGAATGATTACACATCGGGCTATGATGCCTTTATCAGCGGAGATTATGAGACTGCGATCAAGAAGCTGGAGGCAGCCGCTGAGATTAATGAGGACTACAAGGATGGAGAGGTTCTCTATTATCTGGGTTGGGCTTATCTGGAGTCCAATCAAAAGGATAAGGGAGAGGAAGCCCTCAACAAAATCCTGGATCAGCATCCGAATACAATCTGGGCACAGTATGCTAAGGATAAGCTGAATTCCGGCAGCACCAGTAGCAGCAGTTCCAGCAGCACAAGCAGTACAAGCAGCACTGGCAGTTCAAGCCAGAGCAGCGCAAGCAACGGATCCACTACGTCGGAGACAGGGATAACTTCGACGGATCAGAATACAGAACAGACAAACCAATGGTAAGGAACGGAGGAGATTGAGATGAACGTACCTGAATTGTTTGGGATCGACGTATTTAATGATGAGGCGATGAAGGATCGTCTGCCATCGGATGTTTACAAGAGATTGAAGCAGACGATTGAATCCGGCAGACCTCTGGATATCGACATGGCAAATGTGGTTGCACATGCCATGAAGGACTGGGCAGTTGAAAAGGGAGCAACCCATTTTACACACTGGTTTCAGCCAATGACCGGCTTTACGGCAGAGAAGCATGACAGCTTTATCGATCCCCAGGATGGTGGCCGTGTAATCATGAGATTCTCCGGCAAAGAGCTGGTTAAGGGCGAGCCGGATGCATCCTCCTTTCCTTCAGGTGGCCTGCGTGCGACCTTTGAGGCAAGAGGATATACAGCCTGGGATCCAACCAGTTATGCCTTTATCAAGGATGAAACACTTTGCATTCCGACGGTTTTCAGCTCCTACGGAGGAGAGGCACTTGATAAAAAGACGCCCCTTTTGAGATCCATGGAAGTGCTGGACGCACAGGCAATGCGCATTCTGAAGATTTTCGGAAATGATGCCGGAGTAAAACAGGTGAAGACAACAGTTGGCGCAGAGCAGGAATATTTCCTGATGGATCGCGAGCTCTTTAAGCAAAGACCGGATCTGATCTATACCGGCCGTACCCTCTTCGGTGCAAAGGCAGCCAAGGGTCAGGAGATGGATGACCATTATTTTGGTGCGATCAAGCCGCATGTAAAGGAATTTATGCGTGCCCTGGACAAGCAGCTCTGGAGACTGGGAATTACCGCCAAAACAGAGCATAATGAGGTGGCACCTGCCCAGCATGAGCTTGCACCAATTTTCGAGACAACAAACCTTGCAACCGATCATAACCAGCTGACCATGGAGTTTATGAAACGAATTGCACAGGAGCACAACATGGAATGCCTGCTGCATGAGAAGCCTTTTGACGGCGTAAACGGCAGCGGTAAGCACAATAACTGGTCCCTGTCAACGGATACCGGCGTTAATCTTCTTGAGCCGGGCAAGACCCCGTCACAGAATGCACAGTTTTTGCTTTTCCTGATCGCAACCATTCGTGCAGTGGATGAGTATCAGGATATGATCCGTGTATCTGTTGCCAGTGCAGGAAATGATCACAGACTTGGTGCAAACGAGGCACCGCCTGCCATTGTTTCCATTTTCCTGGGAGATGAGCTGACAGAAATTCTGGATGCCATCTGCAATGATACCAAGTATCATGACAGAACAAAGTCTAAGGTGGATCTTGGTGTAACGGTTCTGCCGCCGATTCCGCAGGATACAACCGATCGCAACAGAACATCACCCTTTGCTTTTACCGGCAATAAATTCGAGCTTCGTTCCCTGGGCTCTGCAGCTTCAATCTCCGGACCCAATGTGGTATTAAATACAGCAGTTGCTTCTGTACTGGAGGAGTTTGCAGACAGACTGGAGGGAAGCAAGAACCTGAATGCAGATCTAGAGATTTTGATCAAGGAAACGCTGGAGAAGCACGGACGTATTATTTTCAACGGCAATGGCTATGATGAAGGCTGGTTGGAGGAGGCTGAGAAGAGAGGCCTTCTGAATCTGCCGACACTTGTGGATGCAGTTCCTTCTTATCTGGCAGAAAAGAATATCAAGCTCTTTACGAAGTACGGTGTTTATACCGAGACAGAGATGAAGGCCCGCTACGATATTAAGCTGGAAACCTATTGGAAGACCCTTCATATTGAAGCGCAGACCATGGTTGAGATGGTAAAGAAGGGCTATGCAGGAGCCGTGATCGATTGCGCAAAGGATCTTTCCCAGATTCTGGCCAACAAGAAGGCAATCGGAATGGAGATTGAGGATTCTCTGGAGAAGAAGCTTCTGGTCAAGGTATCAGAGGATGCAAAGATTATGGCAGACCGGGTAGATCTTCTGGATGAACTGATTGCAAAGGCAGGCCCGGAAAATGACAATTATGCGATCGCCAAGTATTACAAGGACAAGATCATCCCGACTATGAATATGCTCAGAGAGGTTGTGGATGAGCTGGAAACACTTGTTCCGGACAAGTATTGGCCTTTCCCGACTTATGGAGAAATGCTTTATAGCGTAGTTTAAGTTAGTTGAATGCTTTGCATGAAATTTCTTTAACGTAATTATGAAAAGACGAGAATGATTCGGCAGAATCATTCTCGTCCTTTTTAGTACGCAATATGTACAAATCGTACAGAATTCTTATTTTCTGGATGCTCTTTTACGAAGAATCGGATCAAGAATCTTTTTACGGATTCTGAGATTCTCCGGTGTTACCTCAAGAAGCTCATCCGTATCCAGGAATTCCAGACACTGCTCAAGAGACATTTCTTTCTTCGGAGTCAGAGTCAGCGCTTCATCTGAACCAGAAGAACGGGTGTTGGTCAGATGCTTTTTCTTGCAGACATTGAGCTCGATATCCTCAGGCTTTGCAGAGGAACCGATGATCATGCCGGCATAAACCTTTTCTGCCGGTCCGATAAAGAGGGTACCACGATCCTGGGCTGCAAAGAGTCCGTAAGTTACGGATTCACCGCTTTCGAAGGCGATCAGGGAACCGGTCTTACGATACTGAATATCGCCCTTATAGCTGTCGTAGCCATCATAAATGGTATTGATAATACCGTTGCCCTTTGTGTCAGTCATGAATTCGCCACGGTAGCCGATCAGGCCGCGGGCCGGAATACGGAATTCCAGACGAGTATAACCGCCGGTTCCGGTGCCCATGGTCAAAAGCTCACCCTTTCTGGAGGCAAGCTTCTGGATAACGGATCCGGAGAATTCTTCCGGAACATCGATATAAGCCATTTCCATCGGTTCGGTCTTTTTGCCGTTTTCGTCATAATGGTAAAGAACTTCTGCCTTGCTGACAGCGAATTCATAGCCTTCACGTCTCATGTTCTCAATCAGGACGGAAAGGTGAAGCTCACCACGGCCGGAAACCTTATAGGAGTCCGGACTTTCTGTTTCCTCGACACGAAGAGAAACGTCTGTATTCAGCTCACGGAAAAGACGGTCTCTCAGATGGCGGGAGGTAACATATTTGCCTTCCTGACCAGCGAAGGGGCTGTCGTTAACGACAAAGTTCATGGACAGGGTCGGCTCGGAAATCTTCTGGAAGGGGATGGCAACCGGATCCTCCGGTGCACAGATGGTATCACCGATATGAATATCTGCAATACCGGAAATTGCAACGATAGAACCGATGCCGGCTTCGTTAACATCTACCTTGTTCAGGCCATCAAATTCATAAAGCTTGGTAATACGAACCTTTTCTTTTTTGTCAGGATCATGATGATTGACAACGACAGCTTCCTGGTTTACCTTCAGAGATCCGTTGTCTACCTTTCCGATACCGATACGTCCGACATATTCGTTATAATCAATGGTACTGATCAGAACCTGGGTATTTGCCTCCGGATCACCAGTAGGAGCAGGAATATAATCAATGATCGTTTCGAAGAGATCGATCATATCGTCTTTCTTTTCATAGCTGTCCTTATTTGCCCAGCCGTTCTTTGCGGAAGCATAAACAAAAGGACAATCCAGCTGTTCATCAGAAGCATCCAGATCCATGAGAAGTTCGAGAACCTCTTCCTCGACAGCCTCCGGTCTTGCTTCCGGACGGTCAATCTTGTTGATGCAGACGATAACCGGAAGATCCAGAGCCAGTGCCTTCTGAAGAACGAATTTTGTCTGGGGCATGGGACCTTCATATGCATCTACAACAAGGACAACACCATTTACCATTTTCAGGACACGCTCTACCTCGCCGCCGAAGTCAGCATGGCCGGGGGTGTCTACGATATTGATCTTGGTGCCCTTGTATTCAACAGCTGTGTTTTTGGAGAGAATGGTAATTCCTCTTTCACGCTCAATGTCATTTGAGTCCATGACACGCTCCTGAACCTCCTGATTTGCACGGAAGGCACCGCTTTGCTTGAGCAATTCATCAACCAGGGTGGTTTTGCCGTGATCGACATGGGCAATGATCGCAATATTTCTGATGTCATCTCTGCTTGTCAGCATATAATCCCTCTTTCTTTCCTATTAATATATCCGATATACGGGCAGCGGCCGATGTTTGACAGCTGTCCTTGCGATAAGGGGTTTCTTATCTTATAGGTATCTTATAAGAAAGTTTGTTTCTATTCTTTCCTATGAAATGATAACCTTTAATAGTCTATCATACTTCTTTGAAAACGCAAGAATAAGCATATATTTTCGGCATTTATACAAGCTTTTCGGGAAAAAAGAAAGAAATTTAGAGCTATATTTTTCTTTTTCTTCGGAGCTTATGGGAAAAAAACGCAGAATAGGCGGCTTTGATTGCATTTCAAGTAAAATCTATGGTAAAATTATCCGTACTATTTTTTGAAACATTCACCTTTTGAAGAAAAGCGTGAAATGCAATACACATAGTTGAGGCAGAAGGAGAAGAAAGATGGCAATTTTTGAAGGATCCGGCGTAGCATTGGTAACACCTTTTGATGAAAATGATCACGTGAACTTTGCGAAGCTGGAAGAGCTGGTCAATTATCATGTTGCAAATCACACCGATGCGATTATTATTGTCGGAACAACAGGAGAAGGCTCAACACTGACCATGGAAGAGCATGAGGAATGCATCCGTCAGTGCGTGGTAATGGCAGACAAGAGAATCAAGGTCATTGCAGGAACCGGTTCTAACTGTACAAGTGATGCGATTGTTCTTTCCAAGCAGGCACAGAGCTTTGGTGCAGACGGTATTCTGGTTGTTACTCCTTATTACAATAAGGCAACCCAGAATGGCTTAAAACAGCATTACACCATGATCGCAAATGCAGTTGATGTTCCGCTTATCATGTATAATGTGCCAAGCCGTACAGGCTGCAACATTGCAACCGCAACAGCTGCTGAGCTGATCAAGAATGTAGACAATATCGTCGGCATCAAGGATGCAACAGGAGATATTGTAAATGCAGCAGATCTGATGTATCTGACAAACGGTGAGGCAGATATTTACTCCGGAAATGATGATCAGGTTGTTCCGATGCTTTCCGTAGGTGGTATTGGTGTTATCTCCGTTCTTGCGAATATTGCACCCCAGGAGACCCACGATATGGTTGCTTCCTATCTGGCTGGAGATGTGAAGACAGCAAGAGATATTCAGATTAAGGCTATGCCTTTGATCCATGCACTCTTCTCAGAGGTAAATCCGATTCCGGTTAAGTGCGCAATGAATGCGATGGGCATGAATGTTGGACATCTCAGACTTCCGATGACAGAGATGGAAGCTGCAAATGCTGCAAAGCTGGTTGAGGCAATGAATGCTTTTGGTATTCAGACAAAATAAGGAGCTGACATGATTAAGGCAATAATGCACGGCTGTACAGGCCGTATGGGCAGAGTGATCACAGATCTGGTAAAGGAGGATCCGGAGATTGAGATTGTTTCCGGCGTAGGCATGGGAGACGGCTCGGATCTGGGCTATCCGGTAAGTGAGAGCCTGGATGGCCTTCAGGAAGAAGCGGATGTGATCATTGATTTTTCCAATGCCGCAGCAGTAGAAGGTCTTCTTTCCTGGGCGGAGGAGAAACAAATACCGGTTGTCCTTTGTACGACGGGAATTTCCGAGGAGCAGCTTGCCAGGGTAGAAGAGAGTTATCAGAAGCTGGCAATTCTGCGTTCCGCAAATATGTCTCTTGGCATCAATACATTGATGGAACTTCTGAAGACTGCTGCGAAGATCCTTTCACCGGCAGGCTTTGATATTGAGATCGTTGAAAAGCATCACAATCAGAAGCTGGATGCGCCCAGCGGAACAGCAATCGCTCTGGCAGATTCGATCAATGAGGCAATGGATCAGGAGTTTGAATACATTTATGACAGATCCGGCCGCAGACAGAAGAGAGATAAAAAAGAACTTGGAATCAGTGCAGTTCGCGGCGGTACAATTGTCGGAGAGCATGAGGTTATTTTTGCAGGAACCGATGAGGTGATTACCTTTGAACATACTGCATATTCCAGAGCAATCTTTGCAAAGGGTGCGATTTCCGCAGCCAAATATCTTGCCGGCAAGCCGGCCGGACATTATGATATGTCCGATGTAATTAAAGGCTGATAGACCGGATGCTTTTTAGTTAGGGGAAAAGCGGATCGGTTTTATCAAGATAAAGAAGCCATCTCCTTTGTCGGGATGGCATTCTGCCTTTATGGGCAGAAGAGAAACCTTCATTACATTTTTTAAGAAAGGGAGAGAAGATGTTAGAGAAACTATTTCATCTCAACGAACTCGGTACCGATGTGCGTACTGAGGTAATGGCCGGTATTACGACTTTCGTTTCTATGGCCTATATCCTTGCTGTAAATCCGAATATTCTCGGAACAGTTATGGATTCCAGCGGCGTATTCGTTGCTACAGCAGTTGCATCTGCAGTTGCTACCTTTATCATGGCATTTCTTGCCAACTACCCGATCGTCCTGTCAGCAGGCATGGGACTGAATGCATATTTTGCTTATACAGTTTGCCTCGGCCAGCTCGGCGGAGAGGCAGATGCCTTTACCGTTGCTTTGACAGCAGTATTAGCAGAAGGTATTATTTTTATTATCCTTTCTCTGTTCAAGTTCAGAGAAGCGATCGTAAACGGTATTCCTCAGAATATTAAGCTTGGTATCAGCACAGGTATCGGCCTTTTCATTGCTTTGCTTGGCCTGATCAATGCCGGCGTAACCGTAAATGATGATTCCACCCTGGTTACTCTGGGTAATGTCGGATCACCGCAGGTTGTTCTTTGTATTGTCGGTGTGCTGATCATCGCAATTCTTTCTCATTATAATATCCGTGGTGCGGTTCTGATCGGAATCCTTGCTACCTGGGTACTTGGTATGATCGCACAGGGTACAGGTTGGCTGGTTGTTGATGCTGCAGCAGGTGTATCCAGTGTATTTCCGGATTTCACATCAGGTCTGAATCTGGGCGGTATCAAGAATACAGCATTTAAGTTTAATTTCGGTTGGGCTATTTCCAATATCGGAGAATTTTTAGCAATCCTTTTCAGCTTCCTCTTTGTTGATCTTTTCGATACAGTAGGAACCGTTATCGGTGTTGCTGATAAGGCAGGACTTCTGGATGAGGATGGAAAGCTGCCGCGCGTTGGCCGTGTTCTTCTAGCAGATGCAATCGGTACTGTTTTCGGTGCTTGCCTGGGAACCTCAACCATTACATCCTTCGTTGAGTCCTCTGCAGGTGTAGGTGCAGGCGGAAAGTCAGGTCTTACCTCCTTTACAGCAGGCTGCCTCTTCCTTCTGGCCCTTCTTCTGAGCCCGATCTTCCTTGCAATTCCTTCTTTTGCAACAGCTCCGGCTCTGATCTATGTAGGACTTCTGATGCTCTCCAATGTCGTTAAGATCCATTTCGAAGGCGACATGGCGGATGTTGTTGGTGCATACATGGCAATCATCATGATGCCGATGACCTACTCCATCTCTAATGGTATCATGTTTGCAATTCTTTCATGGGTAATCATCAAGGTTTGCACAAAGAAGATCAAGGATATCTCACCAATCATGTGGGTTATTTTCGCACTCTTTGTATTCCGAATCATTACCATGGTTTTATAAGATGCAGATAAGAAAAATCAAAAAATAACTGCAGCAGAAAAACTGACTGCAGATAGAAAAAGGAAGCCGCTTCCTCCGGGGACTTTTCGTCTGGTCCCCTTTGGAAGCCGGCTTCCTTTTTATCTCATAGGAAACGTCATTCCTATTTATTTTGTAAGATAATCATTTACAGCCTTTGCGCAGTCACGTCCGTCTACCATAGCCTTTACGACCAGGGACTGACCGGTGCGGCAGTCGCCGCAGGCAAAGAGCTTGTCGACATTGGTAGCATAATGATCGGTCTTGATATTGCTGCGGGCATCGCTTTCTGCGGCAAAGCTTTCGGCAATATAGGCATCCGGGCCGATAAAGCCGGCTGCAATGATCAGAAGCTGGCAGGGAAGTTCCTTTTCCGTGCCTGGAATTTCCTCCATTTTCAGGCGGAAGTGTTCATCATAGACAGGCTTCAGATCGATCGTTACAACTGCAGACGGTGTTTGATTTTCATCCAGAAGGACTTCTTTTACGGTTGTCTGATACAGATGAGGATCTTTTTGGAAACGCTCTCTGTATTCTTCCTGACTGCTGTCAACCTTCTTTTCTGCTGCTTTTTTCTTGCGTGGGCTAATGACAATTTCCCTTCCGATCGCCTGAGGCAGCATTTCAATCTGTGTAACAGAAAGGGCGCCGGTGCGAAGGGCAGTGCCGAGACAGTCATTTCCTGTATCTCCGCCACCGATGATAACCACATGCTTGCCTTCGGCAGAAATATTCTGTCCGTCCTGCAGATCGGAATCAAGCAGGGATTTGGTATTGGAGCCGAGGAAGCGGAGAGCAGGATAAATCCCTTTTACACCGTCGGATTCTGCTCCTTTCAGATTCAGGCTTCTGGCATTTCCTGTTCCAACCGTCAGGAGAACAGCATCATATTCTGCAAGAAGCTCTGCCGGATCTTTGTCGATGCCGACATTGGTATTCAGAATAAATTCAGCACCCTGCTCTTTCAGGGAGTCTACCTTTCGGGAGACGATGCCTTTGTCCAGCTTCATATTTGGAATACCATATTCCAAAAGTCCGCCGGCTCGGTCTGCTCTTTCATAAATGGTAACCGCATGGCCAAAGGAAAGCAGGCTTTGTGCGGCAGAAAGGCCGGCCGGGCCGGAACCGATAATGGCAACCCTTTTGCCGCTAGAAGGAGCAGATGCTTCAGGAGCTCCGCTCGCATAGTGGGCTTCTGTTACATAGCGCTCCAGTCTGCCAATGCCGACTGCTTCGTTTCGGATGGAACGGGTGCAGTTGCTTTGACACTGCTTGTCCTGAGGACAGACACGGGAGCAGATTTCGGGAAGATTTGAAGCGGAGCGAATCAGCTGATAAGCTGCTTCCAGATCGCCTTTTTGAATCTGTCCGATGAAGTCGGTAACCGGAAGGGAAGCCGGGCATTTTTTCTGGCACCAGTGGGTCGGACATTGGAGACAGCGGGCTGCTTCCTGCTCAGCCTCTTCCTTTGTATAGTTTTTTTCTACCTCTTCGAAGCTTGTATAACGAAGGGGCATGTCAATGTGTTTTGCTTTTGTACGATTCTCCTGCATGTTCGGGTCGGTAACAGGAGTAAAAACCGTATTATCAGGCATGATAAGCATATTCGTTTCCTCCTTTACTTTTTCAGGGAATCCAGATAGGCGACTGCATTTCTTCCGGAAGTGAAGGAAGAGGCAACGCCCCAGGTCAGTTCAGATACAACGGCAAGTTCATTTTCCCTGTGCATGGCAGAGGTTGCATCGCCGACACCATAGAGTCCCGGAATAAAGCTCTTGTCATTTCGAAGGACACGGCACTGGGCATCTACCATCAGTCCGCCTAAGGAAGCCTCAGAGAAGCGCTGCTCGTAGATGGCGTAATAAGGGCCGTTTTCGGAAACAGGGATTAGATTTTCTTTGCCTTTTCCAAAGTCCTCATCCTTGCCTTTGGCACAGAATTCATTGTAGAGGCGAACCGTTTCCGGCAGGGCACCTTCCGGCATACCGCAGAGACGGCCAAGTTCCTCCAGGCTGTCAGCCTTTTTGACCGGGAGGCCCAGCTTTACTTCATCCTCCAGTTCCTCATACCAGGTCTCATAGAGATATTTCTTAGATGCCATGGCCGGATTGTTGATATAGCGGTCGGCGATTTTGGCAATATTGTCAAGAGACTGGATGGAGTAGGAAATCTCTTTTGGCTGGTCAGCGATCAAAGGTGTCATGCCATGCAGATGCCATTCCTCATTGGCCCAGCGTTTGCCGTTCAGATTGATCTGAAGCATATCCGGCTCTAAGGCAATGTCTGCAAGGGTATTGCTGAAGGGATGGTGCTTGGGACCAAACATGGATACATACATTCTGCTGGGGTCCGGCTCTACGCCAAGTTCTCTCAGCATATCGATGCCGTCTCCGGTATCGGTTGGAACGGAAAAGCGATGGATCTTTGTTTCCCCTTCAAAGAACCAGGGCTTGAATTCTCTGAGCTTTTCATCACTTTTTCCAAAGCCGCCGGTGGCAAGAATGACAGCCGGTGCGTTGATCGTGGTGATTCCGCCCGGATCTTCTGCTTCTACGCCTCGAATCCGGCCTTCTTCATCCAGAAGAAGATGTTTTGCGGCATGTTCGGTCAGAATCTGCACATCCAGGCCTTCCTTCTCAATGGCCTCCAGCATGGTGTATTTGATGTAAGTTCCGCCCCAGCCCGGTCCGATCGCGTCGTCGCGGCAGTTGAGATTGTCGCAGATTCGCTTCGGAAAATCGAGAAGACCGGGACCGTAGATCGGTCCGTGGGCATCTGCCGAACCAAGATCTACCAGATGGTAGTACTGGTCAGCAGTTCCGAATTCGCATAGCCAGTCAAAAAATTCCCCTGTGGCATATACGGCAGTACGGAAAATATCCTTACCGATAACGCCATTTGTGCTCTTGTCATAGTGCTCAATTGCCTGCTCACGCATATCGGGCATACCGGCTTTTTCGTGCCATTTGGTATAAACCGGGAAATAGGCATGGGCATAATCCGTATTGCCGCCGAGACGGCTGGATTTCTCGAGACAGACCACCTTTTTGCCTGCCTGGGCAGCCTTTACGGCAGCAATCAGGCCGGTTCCGCAGCCGCAGACAACAAGGTCTGCATCGATGGTAAGCGGATCGTGATAAATGATGTCGTCAGCAGCTTCGGTATCAATGATGGATGCGGTGTGACAGACACGGGCACAAAGGCCGCATTTTACGCATTTGTCCTGATCAATCTCATACTTTATACCGACGAAATCGATAGCCTGCATCGGACATTCACTAAAGCAATTGTGACAGCCGACGCAGTTTTCTGTGATTTGAAACATGAAAAACCTCCCTTATATATTTTTAATATTTTCTTAATCATAACATTCGGTATGATTGTGAACAAGGTTATTTGAAAATTTAAATGCACGGTAATACCGTGCGGTTACAATTACAACAGT
>CAVEOK010000032.1:0-24762 GCA_963617415.1 Oscillospiraceae bacterium | reverse complement strand
CCGGATCATAGCCCGCTACCGTGCTCTTACCGTCGAAGCGGACAGCATAGGTGCAGTCGCAGTTTGCGTGGATATGCTCCGCATGGTTTCCGTTTCTGGCCGCCTTTGACATATACTGCCAACCTCTGGAGGCTAACGTGATGCAAAAGGCGCAGCTGTCTCCGCTGGGCACCCATGCAAACTCTGCACCGTCCCTTCTGGCATTCTTCAGTATGGTATCCTCGCCCACCTGCTTGATCAGTCTCCCGACTGTATCAGCCACGCTCTTCGACTGCTTCATGGTTCCGTTCACGGCCTTGCCGACTTCGTCATAGTTTGGCAGGTCTGCCATTTCTGCCGTTGCAATGGCTGCGCCCTGGGCTTCTGCCGTTGCCTCGTACATCTTGCAGGATAAAGCTCCTGTTGCCTGACCGTATCGCATGACAAGATTATAAGCGTGGTTTAGCGTATCAAAGTGGCTCGCCTCCGGATTCTTATCCAGCCAGGCCTGCATCATGTCGATTGCCCTCTGGCTGATATTGCTTCTTTGGACTGCATACTCAAGCCATGCCTTCGCGCTCATCTCCATTGCTAAAGTCCTCCATCAGAATCGCCTCGCCTCTTGCCCTCTGTTCCTGTGCCCTGATCCGGCGAATGTCTGCCTGATCAAAACCGATCATCTCCAGGAAGATGTCCGTGTTGGAAAAGCCCTGCCTTGTTGATGCAATCTTTATGGCTGCATCCGATGTCGATGCAATGGAAGGCATAGCCGGATTCTTGAAATGTGCGATCAACTCCTGTGTTCCCTCCGGAAGTTCATCCGGAACCGTTCCCAGCTCGATTGCCATTGCCATCTTCCCGATTCGGTAAAGGGAGTCCCCGTTTCCGGTGTTCAGCTGCTCTGCCAGTAAGATCAGAGTCTGCGACTGAGCGAGGATTGCCTCGCTGGATGTCGGGTTCGCATCGTTTACGACTCCGGTGTCTGCTATGGTCAGCCCTGTAGCTGCTGAGAACTGCGTCGCAAGAAGTCGCAGCATGGAAACATGAGGCTCGATACTGCCCTGCGAAAGCTGGCCGAAGCTTGGCTTTTCTCCCGTCTCCGGATTGTTCGTGCTCAGCAGGATATTTCCGACGTACTGCTTAAACTTGTTATCCACAAGGATGTCGTACTGCTCATCTGATACGCCGAGCAGGTACTTCTGCGGGGAAGTCGCAAACTCAAGGCCGATGGTTGCATTAGCCACCGTTCTCACGTATCCGTTTATCAACTTCCTGACCGGGCTGTTAAGCCTTGACTGGCCGAAGGGCTTGTCATTGGTTGCGCCCCAGATCAGCGCCACCATTAAAGGCTCCCCGAAGTCCTGCGGGTACCTTGTCGCGTACCAGCTGCCGCCCACCTTGTCCAGCTGCCAGATATCTGTATCGGTGTAGAAATTTACATGCTCCGGAGTCCAGGAAAAATCCCATTCGTCCCTTCTGTCGTCCTCGAAGGCAAAGCCGTAGCGAATCCGTCCTTCCTTAGCGTTCCAGGAAGCTGCCGCACAATTCGGTGAATAGAATCTCACGCGTGCCTCCCCGATTTCTCCGGATATCGCCGCAAAAGCGCAGCCGTACTTCAGCTCTTCCTTTACAGCCTTGTTATATTCCGCGATCAGATGATTCCGCTGCATGATCCGGTTCATCTCTTCCGAGTCGGTGCCGTTCTCCGTGACAAAACCGTCAAACATGGAATGTGCTGCCAAAACGTCAACCGCTTTCGCGCCCCAGGCGCATCCAATCTCAAGCCGGCTGATCGTCGAAGGAATCGCAATGCCCAGATTCACATCTGCGAGGCTGATCTTTCCGTCGTAGTAACGCCTCTTCTTGTCGTTTGATACCTGATGGTCGTCAAATATTCTTTTTGTCTCATTCAGCCAGCCCTGCTCCTCTTCTGGAAGGCCGTTTACTCTGCCAAAGTTAATCGTGATCATTTATCCAATCCTCATCCTCTTATTCGGATCTCTTTTGCTTGTCTTCGCGCCCCATAGAGCCAGAGAGCATGCCTCGATCGGCAGGGGATTCTCCCCTCCAAAGCCAAAGCCTCCGGCAATCGGTCTTTTCGTTGCGCTCCTTGCGGAGTCGTCCAGATCTTCCTGCAGGCGGAACCATGTCAGGCTTTCCTCATTGACTGCATCTGTTAAAGTGCTGACCGCATTCACCACCTCTTTCGCTGATGGCTTGATAATTGAGCCTTTCATCCTCCATGTATCGCTGATCCGGTCTATCAGGACGTCAACACCGTTCCTGCCATCTATCACGACGCAGGAAGCCTTGTCGTATCTCTCATTTAGCCAGGAAGCCAGCCAGCCGAAGCCCTGATTCGTTCCGGCTCTTTTGATCAGGGAGATTCTCGCCTTTCCCTCTCTGGGAATGACTGCCCCTGCCAGACATAGCTCCAAGCCGTCAGCGCTGATCTTGATGCCATAAGCCGTCTTTCCTTCTGGCTTTGCTGCATCCGATGCGCATTTTGCCCAGTTGGACACCTCCAGCACGTACTCCTCTTTATGTTCAATCACCGGACTCCACCAGCCGAGTCTTTCCCTTGCGAAGGTGTCCTCATCCATCTGGTCGCACTCCGATGCGATTGTTGTCTCTCTCATTCTTCTTCCTAATGCCGGATTACAGGCTGCCCACCTGCTCCGATCGCTTACGTCTCCGATCTCATCCACGGAGAACTCTGTCCAGGCTGTCGTTTCGCTCAGCCCTTTTCTTGTCTTTTCCCTGATGTCCCGGAAGACGGTCCCGCTGCAGTTCTCATCCGGAGGCGTTCCGAGATAGATCGTCTGCGGATTCTTCGATGCGGATATTGCCGGAAGAAAAGATGCCTGCTGTTCACTGGTCAGCTCCTGCGCCTCATCAAAGACCAGGCAGTCGCCGTGAAGGCCTCGCCCTCCGTTCCTTGTCCTGGCTACGAACTGGACCCTTCCGCCGTTCTTCAGGATGATCTGCTCTCTTCCGAGCGCCGCCTTAATCTCCTTGACGTATTTCAAAAGCCCCCTGCTCTCAAAGAGCCCCTTTAGTTCCATAAAGGTTTCTGTCGCGGTCTTCTGCAGGTGGGCCGTGTAGATTACCCATTCTGAATACATGACCATGCCGCTTACGATCCGCCCCGCTGTGATCAGCGTCTTCCCGTTCTGTCTGGGAACCGAAAGCCCGCAGGTCGGTGCGCTCCAAGTCTCTCCCTCTCTGCCCATCCAGTCTCTTAGGACCTCAGCCTGCCAGGGATCTACATGCAGCCTTCCCACTGAGAGGATCCTTGCAGCGTCCTCTCCGTCCGTCTGGTCGTATTCCGGCGCAAGCCTAACGGACGGCGTCTGGCTTCCCATCAGCTTTCCGTGCCGATAAGATTTCTCCGATTTCGTCATCCGTATCCTCCATTCCCTTTATTTCCTCAATCTCCCTGACGATCTCTCTGTACTGCTTGGCGAGCTGCGGCATGAGCCGCGGTCCTTCCTGCAGTTTCGTGCATTCGTCCATCTGTCCGGCAAGAATCACGGCCAGATTTTCAAGCTGTTCCAGCCTGCTCCCGTTCCTCGTGACGCCTGCCATGCTCTTCCTTCTGGCCATCTCTGCCCCCTTTTGAATTTCCCTTGTGTGTAAATCGGCGCTGGGGCGGCAAGGTTGCCCGCGGGCGGGGCGGGGGACTCCACCCCACCCTGAGCCTTACCACTCACCGTCAGAAATATTTATCCTGCTTTGCTTTATTTTTTTCTTTTCTCCGGCAGCAGCCCCCAAGAGGTCTGTTTTGTTTCCCTTCGCTGCGTTGCAAACATAGTGTGCTGCCTGCAGATTGCTCCAGTCCTCAGCTGCTTCCCTTCTGGAAGCGTAGCCAAACTCTCTATACCTGCTGATCGGTCTGATCTCGTCGATCACGAAGGAGAGCGGATGTGCTGCGTCGCTGGGCTCGTCGTAATGAATGGGGCCGAGCCTGCCTTTGCATATGCCACATTCACAACACAATGCCTTTAGCCTTGCCCTGTGCTTCCGTCTCAGGTTGCCGTTAGCGCTGCGGGGATTGCCCTTACTGCTCATTGATCCAATCCACGCCGTGCGCTTCTACGATCTCCCTGAAGTCCTCCAGGTCGTGGGGGACGGCGCTCTTTTTCCTGCCATCCCATCCGACGTGCATCAGCTCATGCCAGCATAATGTCCGGAGGGCCCGGGGGCTGATTCCGTCAATGTTCGGGAGATAGAAGGTGATCACGAAGTCTGCATCACAAAGGGCCTCCATCTTTGGCGTAACCTTGGAGCAGTCGGCATAGACAATGCTGTCTCCCTTGTGCTTGGCCTTATCGCAGACCAAAGCCACAATCCTAAGCTCCTTCAGATGGCTGATGTTCTCGTGCTCCTCCATCGCTTCATAGAGGATCCCTTCCAGTTCCGTGTCCCTCTGGTACATCTTCTCCCTCTCTTTCTCCATCAAAAAAGGACCTCTTGCGAGATCCTTTTATCTGCCATCATCCGGCAGTTACTCTTTTTAATTCTTCTCTTTCTTTTTGACCACGTAAAAAGCACCAGCCTTTCAGCCGGTGCTTCTGTAATTCAAGTTAATTACGCGGTCTTTATGGGATTGAAAGTGTGGTAAGGTGAAGCTTTATACACTTCTACCAATTACACTATATTTCTTTTTCAACTGACAGTCAATAGTTATTTCCCTTTGGAATCCTGATCCGCTGCAGGGCTTCGCCATGATAACGGTAAACGCTTCTTTCACTCACTCCCATCTCTTCCGCGATATCGTCCCACCACATCCGGAGGATGTAGCGTTTAAAGCATACCTCCGTCTGCCTGCTTGTCAGCTCCGGACTTGTGATGGCTGCCTGAATCTCTCTCCAGCTTCTGGCTGCCTTCTCTCTTTCCTGCAGCAGCTTCTCCTCTTCTTCCAGCAGCCTGACCATTCCATCGGACAGATCATGCAGAGATCCGGAGCCGGGCATACCGTTATAACTTATCCCCTTTAGCCCGCCCAGCTCGTTCCGGATCTTCTCAATCCTTAGATTGATCTCTTTCTCTCGCTCTATGCAGTCCTGATACCGCCAGAGCCATCTTTTCTTCTCCTCGTTTCTCTGCAATGGTCTCTTCCTCTGTTCTGCCCGCTACCTGTCCATCCTCGCTCCACAATGAGGGCAGTAGTCAAAGCTCTGTATGTATCCCGCCTCCGTCCTGACATATTTGTCGCAGCATGCACATTCATATATCTCGCTGTCTTTTGCTCCGCATGGTATCCAGTATCCATGCCTGACCGGATCTGCATTCGTGAGTGTCATCACTCCCTTTTTCTCTTCCAGCTTCCACCAGCTCATCTCTTCTGTTTTTCGTTCCATCTGATCGAAATGTCTACTCCCTTCTCTTCCTTCAATGCCTCCACTATGTCCGGCCAGCTCACGTACTCACCGACTAATTGCTGACAGTAGTGCTCGAACTCATCCCGGAAACGTTCCAGGCGTTTCTTGCCGAAGCCGAAGGAATCCACCAAAGCAATGAGTGACATGCTCATAACCGTATCGATCGTGCAGCTCTTCACTCTCTGCTCGTATTCATCATAGACTTCTTTCGGAATCTGGGAGGGTACGCTTGTAGCTCCTCTGAACCTGCACTCCTCCCGAAGACCATCTATCCCTTTCTTCTCTGCGATCTGCAGGGCGAAGGCTATACCTTCGTTCCGCCCTCGCATAAAGTCATTCTTCTTTGCCATCCTCTCTCCTATTAATCACTTCCAACCCAAGCTCTTCCGCATAGTAATCAAGAGCTTCTTCTACGTATTCAAACTCCTTCTCGTCGCAATCGCCAACAGAAATCAGAAGCGTAGTTCTCACGTCTAGCTTTCCGCTTTCCTCAAGAAGGAAAGAAAGCTTGTAAAGTTCGCCGCCCCATTCATCGCCTAGCTCTATGCTCAAGTCCTTCTCGCAGTAAACTTTGCCGCCGTAACGATATACGTTATCCATATAATCCATTGTTATTTCCTTTCTTCTCCCATTTTTGCCTGCCCCTTGCCATAGCCGGCTGGTGTGTTTGATATTTTGAGGTTTATTTGACCAATGACATTTATTGTTAATAGCTACTGGCAAGGTACTCATCAGCGTAGCCGATAAGGTCTAACAGAACGGTAGGTCTTCGTCGATATCATCCGGGATATCCATAAAGCCATCAGCATCTACTGCCGGAGGTTGTGTCTGTCCGGATGAACCGGAGGCAGAGCCTTTACTCTCGCAAAAGTCATGCTCTTCCACGACCACATCAGTCGTATAGACCTTCTGCCCTTCGCGGTTTGTGTAACTTCCCGTCTGGATCCTTCCTGTGACTGCGATCTTCATCCCCTTTCGGAGATATCTGTCCACGAAGTCACCGTTTTTCCCGAAGGCAATGCAGGAAATGAAATCCGCCTGCTGCCCTCCCTCCTTCTTGTATCGTCTGTCTACTGCCAGAGTATATCTGGCGACAGTCATGCTGTTTTCTCCCTGTGTTCTCCGGATATCCGGATCTCTTGTCAATCTGCCGATTAAGGCTACTTTGTTCATGGTTCTCCTCCTAGGCTAAGCCGCTCCAGCTCGGCATATATCGCCCTGTTATCTCGTTCCGTAAAGTTGCGCGGAGGTTTCCCTCTTGGTTTCGCCTTCAGGTCCGCCTCATACCATCGCTTTATCTCTGCTGCATAGCTTCCGGGCAGACTTCTCGCGTGATCAAGGTACCAGTCTTTGACTTTCGCCTTGTATCTTGCCAGATTGCCCTCTCCCATACTTCCTGCCAGCTCTTTCTCCTCCTGATCGGACAGAACAAAGGCATCCTCAGGCTTTTTCCGAGCAGTATTTCCTCGCGCGCGCGTATTCTCGCTCTCATTTATGAGAGCATCAGTATCAGTATCAGATTCAGTATCAGTATCATGTAGGTTTTGCTTGGTTTTGCTAACTTTGCTAACTTCTGCTAGCTCTTGCTTAGCACTTTTAGCACTTGCTAGCTCTTGCTTAGCACTTTTAGCCTTTGCAAGTCCGCCTTTTCTTCCGTTCTCGGCTTTCTTCTGGCATTCCTTTTCATACTTTTCTGCATCATCCTCGAATTTATCGCGGATCAGATCAAAGACAAAAGAGATCGCACCGTCAAGCTCTGTTTCTTCTCCTGCCTGATAGGCATAGATCGCTTTGAGCAGGGCCCCGGCCTGTGCGTCATCCATGTTCTTTATGGCTGCTCTCCAGCTTTTGTACATTACGAACGATTTCTTCTCTTTCATCTTCGTTTTCCTTCGTTTCTTCTATCTGAACGAGCACAAAAGGCTCTTTTGCATAACATTTCAGTGCTTTAAGCTCCACGACCTGTTTGTCGTCTCCATAGGCCAGACCGTTCAGTCCGTCCAGGATGATCTTGGTCACGTTATCAATATCTGGCTTCTTGGTCGGCCTGATCATACCCTGCAGCATCTCCTGTCGTTTCTTCTTACTCGTGCTTTTCGGAATGCCGGCGCTGATCAGGATCCTGACTCTTAAAGTCTGATCCGGATAAGCAACTGTCCCGCCATACTTCTCTATGTATGCAGCCTTTACCTTTGCCTCGTAGCTTCTTGTCTTCTCCGGCGTCACTGCTCTGGTGATACCGTGATTCTTATAGACACGGGGACGGCCTTTTCCGACCGCTTCCCCGTCTATCATGAGTTCAATCATATTTCTCTGCAGCTTCAATACGTCCGCTGTCCATATCTGCCAGAAGTGCCTTCGCCTGCCGGAGTCTTCTCAGGATGGAAAGAGCGCGGCTGCTTTCTCTTTTGACGTAGCCCCGGAGCTCTTCCTTGTCCTGCAAGGTCGGCCTGTAGTATCCTCTCCCGTCGCTTCGGCTAAGGATGGGATCCTTTTCCGTTTCCTTCTGAATCTGGCCTCTTACATCTCTGTCCTTTAATCCGGTCAGATGACAGAGCCTTCTGCGTGTGATCGCGTTGTCCCTTCCGAAGGGGATATATTCAATGATCATCTTTTCTCCTCCTAGAATGGATCAGCCGGAACTGGATCCGCTGCGATATCTTGTTGTGCTATGATATCTTGCTGCGTTTTCGCAGCGTTTTTCGACTCGACTGCTGCGTCTGCCTCGATTACATCCTCGTTGTCAACATACTCCTTGGAACCGTCCGCGCGGATCACTGCCATGTCGCTGTCCAGTGCGCTCATCATGTCAATGCTCATGATTCCCCACTTGCTGATCAGCTGGCGGAGCATGGTCTTGTAAGCCATTCCGTCGAAGTCCTTTTCCCAGAAGGTAAAGCCCTTATGTGCTCTATAACCCATAGAGTACTTTTCAGCGTGTGCTTCCATCTTGGCCTTGCTCCAGTAAAGCGTCTTCCGGAAACCGTTCATATACTCAAACATGGCATAGTAGCCGACCGTCTCTGCATTTTCCCGCTCCACTTCATTCTCGATCAGTCTGACCTCGATCTCTTCATTCAGCGGATCATAGGAGATCAGTTCTCCTTCCTTGATAGCCAGGACATTCAGCTTCCTGTACTGGCCAGAGCGAAGTGCAAGCTGGATATAGCCCTTGTAGCCCAGCTGAAACTGTGCCTCTGTTTCCTTGGTCTTACTGCTGTAAAAAGGCACCATGTAATACTGTCCGAGCTGCGGAGAGGGCGAGAGCTGCAGTGATTCTCCCAGAAGTGCCGCGGAAAGAATGGAGCTGTTTGTACACTTCTGCAGTTCCTGATTGTTCTGCACTGCTGAGATCACGGAAGCAATAAACCTTGTTCCGTTCTTTCCTCCGACCACCTGTGCGATCTGTTTCTTGATTGCATCATTATTGAGATAGGCCGTCAGGCTGTATCTCTGTGCCTTCTTTGCCAGCGAATTCTGTACTGCCATTTATCTTTCCTCACTTTCCAAAATCTCATATCTGACGCCCTCGGCTCCCAGCTTCCGGAAGAGGTCATTCAGAAAATCTTTCTGCTCATATCTTGCCGTGATCCGGACCGTGACGCTCTTCTCCTGCCAGTGATCCGGCTGAATCGGTGTGTGTGGTTCCGGCTCAGCTTCTTCCGGAGCTTCTGCAGCCGCCTCCTGAGCTCTGGCTCTTTCTGCTTCCTCTTTTGCTTTGGCCTCTTCTGCCCGTCTTGCCGCTTCCTCTTCTTTTCTTTTCTGGATATCGGCAAGTCTTTGTCCTTCTGCGATTGCCAGATTCAGATCAAGTGTTTCCGCGTAGACCTCCATCGCCTCGAAGGAAAATTCCTCCAGGGAATGGATCGTATAGACTTCTGTCCCGATCTTATTGCGCCACTGGGTCATTTCTTCGCCGATCTGCTTCAGGGAATAGCTCTTGTTCAGCCATTTCTCATTCCAGATCATTTCCGGAGTGACAAAATTCTGAAAACCCGTCTCCATAAAGAGCTTTCTGATCTCCTCTTTCTTTTCTTCCTTTGCTGCCTCTTCGAATCCCTTGATCTGGGCATCAATCTCTTTGACTGGTTCATCTACCAATCTGATCAGGTCGTCAATCCTGCCTTTGAACTCATCAAAGGGAGCCATGTACTCCCGCTGGGTCTGAATCCTTGCTTCGTTCAGTGCCTTTTTCATCCGGTTTAAAGCAGCTCTGTCCTTCTTTGCTTCCGGCAGCTGACTCTCTGCAAAGACAAGCCCCTTGTACTCTGCTGTCATGCTTGCAAGTTGATTCTTCAGCTCCTCATAATTAAACTTGATTTCGCTTGGTGCCTGAATCGGCTCCAAATTAAGCTCTAACGCCATTTTTACCTCACTTTCATTTCACTTTTTAGATCTCCGGCAATAGCAGCGCCGGTTTCTTACCTGTTTTTACTTTCTCCCAGAAAGCCTTCTCCTTTTCCATTAGATAGGCGATGTCGTCCTCTACATCTTCCCTCTCGATCTTGTAATGCCTCGTCTGCAGGTAGACTGAATCATCGAAGTCATATTTCAGCTGTGCTTTCAGAACTGCGAAGTCAGCCTCTAAGACTGCCATGTAATGCAGCACCTGGCAGTAGTAATTGTCAGGAATCCTTTCATTCCATTTTTCCTTCTGCTGGCTCTGCATGATGTTCGTCGTCTTGATCTCAAGGATTCCAAGACGACCGCCCTTGTCGTAGAGCCAGCCGTCCAGAGAAGCCTGCGCAAATGGGAAACGCTCATTTTCGAAGGAATTGTTCTCAATATACTCGACTCTATAATCCGGATAGTCCAGCTTGAAAAGCTCCCGCAGGAAGCCCTCCGCCTCCGTTCCGTATTTCACATACGGCTTTTCCGAGATATCCTCCGGAACGCTCTGTCCGTTTTTTTCTCTCCAAAGCTCCACGTTACTCTTGTAGGGATTCTGACCGATAACAGCTGCAGCGTCTGAACCTCCGAGCTTCTTCCGGTTCTTCAGCCATTCTTTCCGGTCTTTCATGATCTTCATTTTTACGCCAGGCTTCAATCCTCAAGTCTCCTTATTCCGTCGCTGAAAAATAGAAGCGTCATAATGCCGAAAAGTAATCCCATCTTCCAATCATCTGCACGAATCTCTAAGGCGACCATAAAACATGCTGCTATGCCTGCCGCCGCCTCGGTATGGCCCAGCCACTCATTCAATCTTTCCATTCTGTTCTCCTTGTGCTAAAATAGCCTTGATTTGTTTTGCTTAGGGCTTCTTCGGGAGCTCTTTGCTTTTATAGCGCTCTTTGTCCAGCATCCGCCGAATATTCCGCCAGCGTCTCTGTCCCGCTTCTCTTTAGCTCTTTGTAAAGAGTATCCCGATGGATCCCGACTTTGGCTGCGATCTCCGAGACGTTTGCTCCGGTCTTCGCTAATGCCTCGATCTGTTTCCGATCTTCGTAGTGCAATCGCTTGCGTCTTTGCTTTTTAATATTTTCACCTTCTTTCCACGTAAAAAGAGCGTACAGAGTTGTTACTCCCTGCACGCTCTTTCCTTTTCCATATGTAATAAAAAAGAACCGGCAGAGGTTTCCCCCGTGTCGATTCTCATTCTAAAACTTACCCCCTTTCCTCAGATTCCTTATTTTTCCAAAATAAAGCGATCTCTTTTCCTGCATTTTTAAGATTGACTTTTTTGAAAGAGGCCCATTCTCTTGGAAAAAGCCGCCTGTAGTCATAACGGAGAAAGCGATCATCCATCAGAAGAATAACGCCTTTATCATGAATCGTACGGATTACCCGTCCTGCTGCCTGCAGAACCTTGTTCATTCCCGGATACTGATAGGCATAGGCAAAGCCTTTTCTGTCTTCCCGGTCATAATACTCCTGCAGGATTTTGCGTTCGATATCCACCTGTGGGATTCCTGTCCCGTAAACAGCCACACCGATCAGGGCATCCTCCTTCAAATCGATGCCTTCTGAAAAGATCCCGCCCATCACACAAAAGGCAAGGAGGCTATCCTCCTTTTCTTCTATATCTTCTATAGAAAATTCTGCCAGAAAAGCTTCTCTTTCTTCCGGTGACATATTGGATTTCTGAAGAAGCAGACGGATATTTTTTTCTTTTTCTCCTTTCTCGCTCTGCTTCAGGAAAGACTCATAAACCTCCTGCATCAGCTTATAAGATGGAAAAAAAGCGATATAATTCCCTTTTCTGCCATTTACCATCTGACGGATATGCGCGGCTGCTCTGGCATATTCCTCCGGCCCCCTTCGGGTATATTTGGTTGAAACATCATCCGCTATCAGGAGCATTCTTTGTTCCTCAGAAAAGGAACTCTCCGCATAAACCGCATAGGGATCCGCTTCATAAGAGAGAAGTTTCTTATAATAATCAACTGGCAGAAAGGTTGCCGAAAAAAGAATCGCACTGATTCCACTGTCAAAGCAGGACTGCAAATTTCTTGCCGGATTCACGCAAAAGAGCTTCAGCGCAAAACGTCCATCACTCATATGTCTGCTGTAGATCACATAGGACTCGTCCACAAGATCATTGATCAGAAGAAAATGCTTCAGTTTGAAGTAAAAGTCCAAAAGCTCCTCCCTGCCTTCAAAGCTCGGATGTTCCCGCATAAACTCATCTAAAAAAGTGGATAATCGCATCAGTTGAAATCCAAAACTGCCAATATCCTCCAAAACAGCATAGTCATCGCATTCTCTTTTTTTCTCCAAAAGATAGCGATTGCAGCTGCTCAGGATTTTGTCTGCTTTTTTAGACACAGGCTTCAAAATTTTTCGGGCAGACAGAAAATCTTCCTTATAAAGAACAGCGGAATACATTTCCCTTGCCCGATCCACCAGATTATGCGCTTCATCCACCAGAAAGATATATTTTCCTCCTGCCCCATCCGCAAAGTAGCGTTTGAGTTTTGCCTGAGGATCAAAGGCATAATTATAATCTCCGATGATGACATCCGTCCAGTCTGTCAGATCCAGTCCCAGCTCAAATGGACAAACCCGATACTTTTCGGCTATCTCCTCAATCTTTCGGCGGTCAAAGTATGCTTCCTCCTGAAGACTTTCATAAACCGCCTGATTAATCCTGTCAAAATGACCCTTTGCCCTGGGACAATGCTGCGGATCACACTGCATTTCCTCGCAGGAGCATATCTTCTCCTTCGCTGTAAGCAGAACATATTTCATACAAAGTCCCTGCTGATAGAGCAAAGAGAAGCTGTCCTTCGCCACCTGGCTGGTTACCGTCTTTCCTGTCAGATAAAAAATCCGATCCGCCTTTTCCTCTCCAACTGCCTTAATGGAAGGAAAAAGGGTTGCCAGGGTTTTCCCAACGCCCGTCGGGGCCTGCAGAAAAAGCATTTTCTTTCTGACGATCGTTCGGTAAACATCTTCTACCAGCTTTTTCTGTCCCTTACGGTATTCATAGGGAAATTTCAATTCTTTGATCGAAGCTGTCCGAATTGCCTTCCATTCAAACAGGTAGTCTGTCCACTTTTTATATTCTGTGATCAGCTCTGCAAACCAGGCGGAAAGCTCAGAAAAATGATACTGATAACGAAAGCGTTTGATATCACTCTCCCGAATCTGCTTTTTCTCCTCGGCAGGATTCACATGCACATAGGTAATCTGTACCCCGATCTCCTCCAGTTCCTTTTCCAGGCTGTAGATATAGGCATAGCATTTTGCCTGGGCCAGGTGCAGCTTTTCCGCCTCCTCCAGCTTCTTCAAATCTCTTGCACTGGTCTTAATCTCATCAATCGTAATGCCATCTTTTTCTGTGATAATCCCATCTGCCCTTCCTTCCAGACGGATATCATACTTTTCCAGCTCAATCAGATGATATAAGGGAACCTCCGGAAGATAGGACGGCCCCATGGAATTCTGGATTTTCCTGTGTATCCGGCTTCCCTCCTGCATTGCCTTGAGCTGGTCTCTGCCCACTATTCTATTATCGATATCTCCGCTCCGCTGAATAAATTCTACCAGCTCTCTGACAGAGCTTTTGTAAACTACTCTTTCCATTGATTCCTTTTTCTAACGTATTTCTTTCAATAGCCCTTGACAAGCATCATGTAATTACGTATAATACAAAAGTCGTTGCGAGTCAAGACAAAGGGGAATCATACAATGGCAGTATCACGGTCTCCAAAACCGTTCATGGGGGTTCGAATCCCTCTTCCCCTGCTAAGAAAAAGGATCTGAAATCATTTGATTTCAGGTCCTTTTTGTTTTCTTCTTTTTTCAATCGAACATCAATTTTAACCATATTCTACCTCTCTATTTTTTGAGGTTAACTCAACAAAAAGGTCTTCTATGATTACTTTCACAGAAGACCTTTTTTATAATCTTAAATTTTCGCAACTACTCAAACGATGCAAATTCTCTTTGCTATCGTATGTTTATGCTTTTTAGCAATTAATTACAGCTGCGGACCTGCGGCAACAAGAGCCTTGCCGTCTGCATTTCCTTCGTACTTGGAGAAGTTCTTGATGAATCTCTCTGCAAGATCCTTTGCCTTCTCTTCCCACTCTGCTGCATCTGCATAGGTATCACGCGGATCCAGAATTGCAGGATCAACGCCCGGAAGCTCTGTCGGAACTTCAAAGTTGAAGTAAGGAATCTGCTTTGTCGGTGCCTCGTTTACATCACCGCTCAGAATAGCGTCGATGATTCCACGGGTATCCTTAATAGAGATACGTTTGCCTGTTCCGTTCCAGCCTGTATTTACAAGATAAGCCTTTGCACCGCTCTGGTTCATTCTCTTTACCAGCTCCTGTGCATATTTGGTCGGGTGAAGCTCAAGGAAAGCCTGTCCGAAGCATGCTGAGAATGTCGGTGTCGGCTCGGTAATTCCACGCTCTGTACCTGCAAGCTTAGCTGTAAAGCCTGACAGGAAATAGTACTGTGTCTGTTCCGGTGTAAGGATAGATACCGGAGGAAGTACACCAAAGGCATCTGCTGACAGGAAGATTACATTCTGTGCAGCCGGTGCAGAGGAAATCGGACGAACGATATTCTGGATATGATCGATCGGATAAGAAACACGAGTATTCTCTGTTACACTCTTATCTGCAAAATCAATCTTTCCGTTCTCATCTACTGTTACATTCTCAAGAAGAGCATCTCTCTTGATTGCATTGTAGATATCCGGCTCAGATTCCTTATCCAGATTGATAACCTTTGCATAGCAGCCGCCCTCGAAGTTAAATACACCGTTGTCGTCCCAGCCATGCTCATCATCACCGATCAGAAGTCTCTTCGGATCAGTTGAAAGGGTTGTCTTGCCTGTTCCGGAAAGACCAAAGAAAATAGCAGTATTCTTGCCATCAAGATCGGTATTTGCAGAGCAGTGCATTGCTGCGATGCCCTTCAGCGGCAGATAGTAGTTCATCATGGAGAACATACCCTTCTTCATCTCTCCGCCATACCATGTATTGATGATAACCTGCTCGCGGCTTGTAATATTAAATGCAACTGCAGTCTCGGAATTCAGACCCAGTTCCTTATAATTTTCAACCTTTGCCTTGGATGCATTGTAAACAACGAAATCCGGCTCAAACTTCTCAAGCTCTTCTGCTGTCGGCTTGATAAACATATTTGTTACAAAGTGTGCCTGCCAAGCTACTTCCATGATGAAACGAACTGCCATTCTGGTGTCCTTATTTGCACCACAGAAAGCATCTACAACATAAAGCTTCTTGCCGGAAAGCTCTTTCTTTGCGATTTCCTTCAAAGCAGCCCATGCTTCCTCAGATGCCGGATGGTTGTCATTCGGATATTCTTCTGATGTCCACCAAACGGTATCCTTTGAATTCTCATCTACAACGATGAATTTATCTTTTGGAGAACGACCTGTATAAATACCGGTCATAACATTAACAGCATCCAGCTCTGTCAGCTGTCCCTTATCATAGCCTTCCAGTTCCGGCTTCATCTCTTCTTCGAATAATGCTTCATAGGAAGGATTGTAAACGATTTCTGCCGCATCTGTAATTCCGTACTGTGTCAAATCAATTTTGCTCATTCTGTCTTCCTCCTCTTACGGACTTCAGTTAACTGTTGCTAATTATACAATACTTTTTTTTCACTGTCATCCCGTAAAGGGTGATTTTTGACATTTTTATAACAATCTTGTTTGCTTTTTTGTGTAAATTTCATAAACAATTACATCATTTTCCTTTATTTACAAAATTTTTCACCTTTTCCGGCACATATGACAGCGGAAAAATACGGCTCAAAGCCCTTTCCCGTCTTGCTTCCGGATTCCTCACAGATTGTCCCCTTATCCGATCAGCCAATCAAATCATTTTGAAAACGGGATAAATGCTCGTAAGGAAGAATCTGCCTTCCCCTGAATAAGCCACAGCCATCATTGATCAGATAGTTATTGACCGCTCCAAACATATTGACATCGACCTGCGAAAGCTCCAGCTCCTGCAGAGCGTGGATTCTATCATAGGCTTCATCAAAATAAGCACATTCCCCCTCCGGGATCAGGCTTCTCTGGGAACGCTCCTCCGTCTGATGCAGTTCATAGGCATCATGATTCGCCTTTCCGATTTCAGCATAATCATCCATTTCCTTTGTCCGAAGCTGAAGCTCGATATTACAATTGGCAATATTATCATGAAAAGCCACATGCAGGGAGCGATAACCTGCCATTTTCATATTGGCTACGTAATCCTTATAGTAAGGTCTGACCGAAGGATCCAGCTTTTCGGAATCCGTTCCGCCGCCCAGAACATAGGCCTGAGGTGCAAATCCTCTTTCCTCCAAAAAAGATGGCAAAACATTGGCAATCTCATAAAGATACTGAATCTGCTTTTCCTCCCGATCCTCTCCCTCTTCCAAATGACATTTGGGAAGAGAAATCACAATACGGTAAGCAACCAGATCACGAAATCGTTTGGTATAGGCAATGATTTTTTCTGCCTCCGGATAGCATTTATGCTTTTGGTAATAATCGGTAATATATTCTATAACATAGCTGTTGAATTTTTCCTCGGAACGAATGAGGGATTTGATCCTGCCCTTGAAGGTAAAGGCGAGAAAGGGATAGCTTTTTGCCATATATTTATAGAATTCCAGAATTCTGTTTGACTGAGAGGACAGAAATTCATTATGCTCCAACACATCCTGTATCCCATGAACAAATTCACTATGAGCCAGATCCAGCTCATTTCCGGTATGCAGGGCACTCTTCCTCAGGTCATTGGCATAGGTTTGTATGATTTTCAGTACAGTATCTCCGGAATAGAGATAGTCATTTAATTTGATCATCGATTCTTTGCTCTCCCATCCTTTTTGAATCCGGCACGCATGCATCATCGCAGAGCTTTTAAGTCAGTTGGATCATGAACTCTGGCTGAATTAAAGGCTCTTTCTGCCGCATTCTTCATACTCCCTATACTATAAAGAATCACCTGATCAAATACAAGAAAAAAGCAGAGCCGTCCGGTCCTTTTCTAACCTTCCTACTCTGCCTTTGTCTTCTCATTTTCTTCTTTTGTATTTTCGCTTTTGCTTTTCGAAATTTTTGGAATATCGCCAACACCATCCAGGACCAGATCGGGCTGGTAGGCATATTTCTGAAGCTTTTCCTTTGAGGTTACACCGGATAATACCAAAACAGTTGACATTCCGCTTTCCAAACCGGATATCACATCCGTATCCATACGATCACCGATCATAACAGCCTCATCTGAATGACAGCCCAGAATCTTCAATCCTGTTCGCATCATCAAAGGATTCGGTTTCCCACAGAAATAAGCTTCTCTGCCGGTTGCAATCTCGATCGGCGCAACCAAGGCCTTACAAGCCGGTGCAATTCCATTTTCAATCGGTCCGGATACATCCGAATTTGCCCCGATCAGCTTTGCTCCCTTTAAAACCAGATTCACTGCCTTGGTTAGGGTATCTAAAGAATACGCTTTTCCTTCCCCGACAATCACATAGTCCGGATTTACGTCGTTCATGGTAATGCCCGCATCATAGAGCGCATTCAAAAGTCCTGCTTCTCCGATAACATAAGCTGAGCATCCCGGCGCCTGTGCCTTTACGAAAGCCGCTGTTGCCAAAGCACTGGTATAGAAATTTTCTTCCGGAACATCAAGTCCCATTCTTTCCAGCTTCTGATGCAGCTCTCTGGGTGTCGCCCCACTGTTATTCGTCAAAAAAAGATACTCCTTCTTTTCATTCTTCAGCCACTGGATAAATTCCGGCACACCTGGCAAGATTTTATTGCCATGATAGATGACGCCGTCCATATCACAGATAAAGCCCTTCTTCTGATTAAATTCGATCATTCACTTCCTCCTTTCCTCTTTTTTTGCCATATCGTGCTGCGAAGTAGCACGATGCAGACGAGGTACCTATCGGGCAAAGCTCGATTTATGATGGCACCAGAGCCCTTTGACATTATTATCTTAAAAGAAAGAAAGCAAACCCATGTCAGTTCTCTGTAAAATCTGCGTAAAATTTTACATGGATCAGACCTCTCCGGTCAAATGAACCAAAGTCATCTCATGCTCAGTTGCCGGAAGAAATTTTTCCAGAAGATCCTTGGTCTTCAGCTTCAGGGACGCTGTATTCACACAGGGATGACAGCCAATATATTCTCCCTTTATGACATCTTCATCAATCAAAAGCTTTACCTCTTTATCATGATCATTCATCAAGCCCATCACACTGACGGATCCCGGCTTGATGTCCAAAAGTTCCTCCATCTTGTCCGCCGGTGCGAAGCTCAGTCTTGCACTGCCGATCTGTTTGGAAAGCTCTTTTGTCTTAAAGGGCTTGTCCCCAGGCATCATCAATAGGTAAAAATTTGTTTTCTGCCTATTGCAAAGGAAAAGATTCTTACAGATTTGACATTCCAGAACCGCATCTATTTCATTGCACTCTTCCATGGTATCCGCCCGTTCATGATCCGTTCTCTGATAAGAAATCCCAAGCTGATCCAAAAAATCATATACTCTGATCTCATTGTCTCCCCGACCGCTCAGATCATCCGGTCTTCCATTATATAAGGTAATCCTCTTCATGTTTTTCTCTCCATTCCTTATAGGAAAATGCTGATTACAGATTTTTCCTGCAACCGTTCACATGACAAGTCTCTCGGCATACAAGTCAAAAAGTCCAAGAAGATAGTAACACAATACCCTCCCAAATCAAACCAGAGAAGAAAGGCATTTTTCCTTTATTCCTCTTTTAATTCGGAAGGGCATATTATCATGCTTTATGAAAAAATAATTGAGCTGTTATTCTGCATCCATGCTTACCTGCATCTGCGGAGCCTTTTCCTCATTTCTGCGGAAAATTGTACGGAATACCAGTCTGATAAAGGGACCGGAAACCACGAACTGCCACAAAAATGCTGCCGGAAGGTTCATTGCCCAGGTCTGTACAAAACCTGCTACCGTAAATCCTTTGAAAAGGATTGTTGCAATCAGACTCATCATCGGACACATCAAAGAGCAGATGCAAAAAGAAATTGCATAGGTAATGAACTGTGGTCTGTCCTTTCTCGGATCCATCACGGTAAAAGCCATCTTCGGCGCCAACTTTCCGACTACAAAGAATTCCAGAATGAAGGCAACCGGCCACATAATCTTCAGTTCGCTCAGAGCCCTCAGAAATACCTGATTGGTCATTCCTCCCATATCCAGGGCAATATTGTAACAAATCATTCCATAGACCATGCAAAGGGCCATCATCGCTGTAAATACAACATCTTCAAATTTTGTCTTCGGCATTTTTTTCTCCTTTTAACGTAAAAAAACTGACCGGGAATCTTTCATCTCGATCAGCTATCTGCGACTACCAATAATTATTATTATACTAACATTTTCCTTTCACCTTCGTAAGCGGATTTTTTTTATTTTCTGCATTTTCATGATAGTTTACAATTTCTTATCCCTCTTCCGCTTCTTCTTTGTTACTATTCTCTTTTCTCAGCATAAAGCTCCTTCCATAAGAAATAAGAAAAAATTTCCCTTTAATATGGTAAAACGATATAATAAGTTAATAGGCTAAATAAAGAAAGGAGTTTATCAACTATGGATTTTAAAGAGGAATACAAGAGCAAATTGACAGATGTCGAAGGTGCTCTTTCCTTCATCAAGGACGGGGACACTCTGGTGACCGGATCAGGTCCGGTAGAACCGGTTGCTTGTCTGTCTCAGCTTCATACGATTGCAGACCGCATTCATCATATTACGATTATGAATGGACTGATGACCAGCTCTCACCCTTTCATGGAGGATGAAAAATACAAATCTGTTTTCGAAAACCACAATATGTTTATGATGGGACCAAGCCGCAATTCCCAGCGTCTTGGCATTACCCAGTTTCTTCCGGGGCATCTGCATGCCGCTGCTCCAAGATGGCACGCTGCCGGACATGACATGGATGTCTTTATTGCCCAGGCAACGCCCATGGACAAGCATGGTTATATGCGTGTTTCCACCTGTCTGATCCAGGAACGCTATTTTATGGATCATGCCAAAAAAATCATTCTTGAAATCAACCCGAATCTTCCGGTTGTCTATGGTGATACCGAGATTCATATCCATGATGTGGATGCTCTGATTGAGGTGAATAATCCGCTTCCGATTCTTCCCCGTTCCCAGGTAAGCGAAATTGAAGTGGCAATCGGCCAAAATGTTGCCAGTCTGGTCAATGATGGGGACTGCATTCAGCTTGGCATCGGCAGTATTCCGGATGCCGTAGCAAATGCCCTGATGGACAAGCATGACCTTGGTGTTCATACAGAAATGATTACCAGTACCATGGTGGATCTGGTAGAAGCCGGTGTCATTACAGGCAAAAAGAAAAATTTCAACAAGGGTAAGATCGTCGGTGTTTTTGCAATGGGTGATCAAAAGCTCTATGACTTCATTGACTACAATCCTTCTGTTTTAATGAAACGAGGTGAATGGTCCAATGATCCTGCCATTATCGCCATGAATGATAATTTTGTTTCTATTAACAGTGCCCTCAGCATTGATCTGGGCGGTCAGATCTGTTCTGAAAGCATCGGCTCCCTCGAGTACAGTGGCCCGGGCGGACAGGTCGATACTGCTGTCGGTGCCGTAAATTCCAAGGGCGGCCGCAATATCATTGCTGTAAGCTCTGTCAAGCATACCAAGAAGGGACCGATCTCTACCATCAACGCCCAGCTTCCGACCGGCTCTGTTGTTACCCTGAACCGCATGGACGTTGACTATATCGTTACCGAATACGGTATTGCACCTATGAAGGGACGCACCGTAAAGGAGCGTGTTGACAACCTAATCTCTATCGCTCATCCGGACTATCGTGAAGAGCTCAGAAAGGATGCACAAAAACTTTATCTTTGGTAAATGAGTGCGCATCCTTGTTTTTTTATCGTATAGGAACAAAGGTTCCTATACGATAAAAAGCCTGATTCTCTAAAAACTGCTCTTATATAAGACATGTTTCTTTGAGAATCAGGCTTCTTTTTTATTTTCCTTCGTAGGTAATTGCACTTGACACATGGTAGCCCTTCAGAAGTTCTCTTCCCTTAAGGCCTGCAAGTTCAACCAAAAATCCAACATGTACAACCTCTCCGCCGAGACGCTCTACCATCTTCACAATCGCATTCACTGTTCCGCCTGTTGCGATCAGATCATCTATAACGACAACCTTCTGTCCCGGCTTGATGGCATCCTCATGCATCTCTACCGTAGCTGTGCCATATTCCAGATCATAGGTCTGCTCAATGGTCTTGCAAGGCAGCTTGCCTTTTTTTCTTACCATAACAAAGCCCTTATGCAGGTTGTAGGCAATCGGCATTCCGAAAACAAAGCCTCTGGACTCTGCTCCTACGATCACGTCAAAGTCAATTCCTTCCATCTGCTTCTGCATCATATCTACAGCCAGCTTCAGACCATCTGGATCCTGAATAACGCTTGTAATATCTCGGAAAATCACTCCCGGCTCCGGAAAATCCGGAATTTTTCGAATATAATCATCAAGTGTCTTCATACATATTCCCTCTCTTCTTTTATTTTATAGTAAAGACTCGCTTTTTCTATTATACATCGAATCTGCCCTCAGGCAAAAGCCTTCCTTTATTTTTCGTGAATCTGTTTTCCGCTCAGATGTTCAATGCTGATCTCATACAGCTGAACCCCCATGATATCCCTAGCAATCTCTGCCTCAATCTCTTCCTCATTCGGATAATACTTCTTCGCAAGCTCTCTGACCTTTTCTTCTGTCAGTTCTCTTCCCTCCAGCATATGACATCTGCCAAAGACAACCGTACTCTGCAGATATGGTGCCCAATCATCTTTTTTCTGCTCATTTCCGTAAACCGTAAAGCAGACCTTATCCGATTTTTTCAGGGCATCTACCTTGTGTCCGGCCTTGGAGCCGTGAAAATAAATCTTTTCCTGCTTTCTGTCATAAAAATAATTGACCGGAATGGCATAGGGATAACCGTCATCTCCATTTACTGCCAGAACAGCTCTTTTTTCCTGAAAAAGGAGCTCTTTTGCCGCTTCCTCTGAAATTTCCCTTTTCTTTCTTCTCATTGCTCTGAACATGCGCTTTCTCCTTTTCCTATCAATTTTTGCTCTTCCTTAAGTGAATACTCCGGCTATTATATCATATCTTTCATACTTCTGTCGCTGGACGATAAAAATAGCGAATGATAAACTGTATATACAATTCAAGACAAGGAAATACAAAGAAGAAATATCAAATCATCTCTTGCTTTGCAGTCCAAATCCGACCGTGAAAATGCTTTCATCTAAGAAAGGAGCTCTTATTATGCGTCATCAATTTGAGCATCTGCTCTCTCCTCTTGTCATCAGAGGGCATGTTTTGAAAAACCGGATGATTTCCTCCAGCTGTCTGCCCCATTTTCTGCAGGGACCTGAGATTTTTCCCTCAGAATCCGTCATCAGCTTCGTAGAAAATCTGGCCAGAGCCGGTTCTTCTCTTGTAACCATTCCTGACCGTTTTGACAATACCCGACATCTCCCTATGGAAGATGTCAAACGTGGCCCCTGCTGGGATCCCTCAGATCCCAGTGTTGACAACTATCTGAGTGCCATGGTAGAGGCCGTCCACTTTCAGGGCTCCCTAATCTCTGCCCAGCTTTCCAAATTTCATTCTATTCCAAGGGATGTTGGCGTCTATGCCCATTCCGGCGTTTACCGTCCGCAGATGATGCTGGATCTTGATGATCCCGGTCCTGGATACATCGCCGAGTCCGGCCCCTTTGCTCCTATTTCTCTTCAAGAAATGAATCGCCAGCAGATGGATGCAGTCATCGACGAAATCACCTCCCGCGCTTCCTATTACAAGAGCGTCGGCTTTGATGCGGTCTGTCTGCATTTTGCCTACAATTACAATGTTCTCGCCTGCTTTCTCAGCAGTGAAAGCAATCAGCGCAGTGATGAATATGGCGGCTGTCTTGAAAACCGTGCCCGTTTTCCGCTTGAAATTGTGGATGCCATTCGCAAACGCTGCGGAGAAAGCTTTCTCATTGAGCTTCAGATCAGCGGGGACTGCATGAGTGAGGAAGACCTGCTGGATTTTGCAAGGCTCTGCCAGGGGCGGGCTGATATTCTCCAGCTTCGTCTGAATGACATGGATAATTCTCATGCTACTCCCTATAACTACAATGGACAGGATATTCCGCCCACTTTAAAATTTGCAGAATCCATCAAAAAGGCAGGCATTCAAATCCTGACTGCTCCTAATGGCGGCTTCCATAACCCAGAGCTGAACGAAAAGCTTCTTGCCGAAGGCAAATGTGACCTGATCTCCATGGCAAGGCCTCTGATCTCTGACGGTGACTATCTGAATAAGATCATTGACGAGCGAACAGATGAGATCCTACCCTGTCTTCACTGCAATAAGTGCCATGAACATGTACATGGCAGCTTTATCTCTGCCTGCGCAGTCAATCCAACGATCGGACTGGCTTACCGACTGGATAAGATTTCAGAATCCACCAAAGGTGGAAGAAAAATCGCTGTCATCGGCGGTGGACCTGCCGGTATGCGTGCTGCTCTCCTTCTCGCTGAGCGTGGGAATGAGGTCTTCCTCTATGAAAAGGCCTCCGTCCTGGGCGGTCAGCTTCTTCATGCCGATTATCCGGAATTCAAATGGGCGCTGCGTGAATATAAGGATAAGCTGATCTATCTTCTGGAGAAAAAGGAAGAAGTTCATATTTATTTAAATACCGAGGCTACTCCGGAAATGATTGATAAGGAAGGCTTTGATGCAGTCATTACTGCACTTGGCGCCAAAGAAAAGCTTCCAAAGATTGACGGAATTGAAAGTACAGCCGTCTATACGCCCCTTCAGGTCTATGGCCATGAGGCTGAGCTAGGTCATAATATCGTTCTCATCGGCGGCGCAGAAAGCGGAACGGAAACAGGCATGTATCTGGCTGAAGCCGGGCACGACGTAACTGTCCTAACTCGCAGTCCGCATCTGGCCGAAAACGCCTGGTGTGTGCATGCCTATTCTCTGATGAAAAGGCGTTGGCTGGCCCAAGAGGGCTTCCACAGCATCACCAATGCGACCACAGTCCATATCGCAGAAGGACTTGTCACCTATCGTGATGCAGGGGGCGAGCATAGCCTCTCCTGCGACAGCATTGTGGTATCCGGCGGCGTCGAGGCCCGTACAAGTGAAGCCCTTGCCTTTTCTTCCTGCGCAAGACGCTTCTACAATATCGGAGACAGCAATCAGCCGGGCAATGTACGTTCCTGCAACCGCATGGCTCTTGCCGCAGCAGTGAAGCTTTAAAACAAATCCAAGCTATTCTCCAGATAGAGTGCTTCTCTTACGTGGATATGATATGCAGGCTTGGTCATATAATAGAGAATGAATTCCAGAAGAAGAGCGCTTCCCAGACTTCGGCCCTCAATCTTAAAATTATAAAAGCCACTGGGAAGATAGCTCTTCCGGATATCCTCTATTCCGATAAAAGCCGGATTTTCCATCGCTCTGGAAAAGCGGTAGCCCTCATTCGCCTTCTCTGAACTGCATTGATGCCCTGGCTTTTCCTCTCCCAAATTCATCCGGCTGACTGCCTCATAACACTTTTTTCTGTCTCTGCAGGCAAAATCACAGCACTCATTGCAAAGAAACTCTACTTTTTTCTTCTCTTGGTCTGATAAGGAATTTAATTCTTTCCATCTTTTATTCAAGCGAAAATCTGCCGTAACATAGCGGAATTCTTCCCGATCAAGCTCCTTTTTCAGCTCCTGAAAATCCGTCAGCACCTTGGTTGTGGATGAAAGGAAATAGAGTTTTGGATACGCTTCTTTTAAATAGTTCAGCAAAAGCTCAGAATGGAGAATGATACCGTTTTCCTGCTCTCCCTTTTCCAACATCCTGCACAGTCTGTTGC
>CAVEOK010000031.1:14726-25030 GCA_963617415.1 Oscillospiraceae bacterium | reverse complement strand
GTCCCGCACGGGTCGTTCCCGGAAGCAATAGCTTCCGGGATTTTTTTTACCTTAACCCATCTGGTTATATAGTATTTTCTAATTCTGAGTATTCTTGCATTATCAAAATAGCCGTATTATCTATACTAAAGTTTTGGAAGGGAGATATGTTAAGAATGCAGACGGATCATAATAAACAGAAAAAGATTGCTCTGTTTAATGATTACTCGGGATTCGGAAGATGCTCAGTGGCGGTTCAGCTGCCAATCATTTCTATGATGCACGTTCAGTGCTGTCCGATTCCGACCTCCATCTTCAGTAACCATACCGGTTTTCCGGAGTTTTATTATTCAGATTACACAGAGGAAATGCCAAGCTATATCGATATGTGGGAGAAGCTTGGGCTTCGTTTTAAGGGAATTTGTACGGGCTTTCTTGGATCTTCCCAGCAGATTACGATTGTAAGTGATTTTATTCATCGTTTTCGAGATGATGAGACGATCGTTCTGGTGGATCCGGTTATGGGAGATTACGGAAATAAATATCCGACCTATACGGATCAGATGTGCCGGGACATGATCAAACTGGTGTCTATGGCCGATATTGTTACACCAAACCTGACCGAGGCCTGTATCCTGACGGGGCGGCCCTATAAGGATAAATGGAAGCTGTCAGAACTTTATGAGCTGATTGAAGCAGTTGCTGACCTGGGGATTTCCAAGGTTGTGATCACGGGAATTCCCCAGAGATCTTTTCTTTGTAATCTTTGTCTGGACCGGTCAAAGGAAGAGCCGGAGATGCATATGTTTAAAACACATAAGGTTGGTAATTCCAGATCCGGAACCGGAGATATTTTTTCAGCAATTCTTGCGGCAGATGCAGTCAATGGAGTGGAATTTACAAAATCTGTGAAGAAGGCATCTGCCTTTATCAAAAAGTGTATTTTGAAGGCTCTGGAAATGGATATTCCCATAACAGACGGTGTTCCATTTGAGGAGGTTCTGTCTCAGTTGAAATGGAATTAATGAAGCCGGACAGAAGATGCCAGACATAACTGTGTCAGTTAAGTAATTTATACATAAAACAATGACAGTGTCAAATGACATATGAAAAACTGAGCTAAAGAAGAAAGCAATGACAATTTTATATAGGGTTCATCACAATCTTTATGTAAACCTTACAAACAAATGTCCCTGTGCCTGTACTTTTTGTTTAAGGCAGAATATGGACACAGTTTCCCATGAGGATGACCGTTCTCTTTGGCTGGAGCATGAGCCGTCCTTCGAGGAAATTAAGGAAGAATTTGAAAAATACGATATGTCCGAATTTGAAGAGGTTGTTTTCTGTGGATATGGTGAGCCGACAGAGCGTCTGGACATGCTTCTTCAGGTGGCTACTTATGTCAAAAAAGAATTCGGCTGCAAAACAAGAGTGAATACCAATGGTATGGCGGATTTAATTTGGGAGAAGGATACCACCCCGGAGTTTGAAGGATTGATCGATACGGTTTCAATCAGTCTGAATACGCCGAATCCGGAAAGATATCACGAGCTGGTCAGATGTAAATTTGGCATGAAGTCTTTTGATGCAATGCTGACCTTTGCAAAAAATGTCAGAAAATATGTTCCTAATGTCGTTCTTACGACTGTTGATACCACATTGACAAAGGAAGAAGAGGAGGAATGCAGAAAAATCTGTGATTCCTTGGGTGTAACTTACAGGATCAGACCATGGGAGGACTAAGAAATGAGAAATGAGGGCATGAAAACACAGGAAATGTGCATCACAGCTGTCCTTACAGCAGCGGTATTTGTAGTAACAAGATTTATTCAGATTCCGATTCCTTTGGGATATTTCAACATCGGAAATACGGTGATTCTTCTGGCCTGCCTTTTGGTACCGGAGCCTTATGGCATTTTTGCAGGCAGCGTTGGCTCGGCACTGGCGGATCTTTTGTCTTATCCGATCTATACGATTCCTACTCTGCTGATCAAATTTTTGATGCCGCTGGTATTTTACCGCCTGACAAAAAAAGGAGCAGATGGTAAGATCGGAAGAAAGGGAGCAGCAGCGATTGTAACATTGATTCCCCTTTTTGGATATACCGTAACCGGCATGATTATGTATGGCAGCATTTTTACAGGTCTTTCCCAGTTCCCGGGACTGGTTCTGGAATATGCCGCAAACCTGGTTCTCTTTTCACTTGCTCAGGTTTATGTAGTGAAGGTGAGAGGCGTAGCCAGAGAAAGTCATTGATAGAATGAATTGTGAAGATATCTTAAATATTCCGGATTTTCAGCCTGTGATCAGGCTGAGAGCCGGAAAAGAGGGGCTCTACCGGCAGATTCGCTGGATCTATTTTGCGGACTGCCTGCAGTGCATTCAAAGTGAATACAAGATAGAAAATTATATCCACGGCGGAGAGTTTGTTGTGCTTACAAATCGAAGCGTAACAGACGATAATCAAAAACTCCTTAGTCTGGTGGAGCAGATGGTCAGTTATCAAATTGTGGGGCTGGGGATCAATGAAGGGCAGATTTCTCCTGAATTACTCGCCTATTGTGAGGAGATCCAGCTTCCTCTCTTTGAGCTTTCGGAAAAGTATCCTTTGATCGATCTTTCGCAGATCATCTGCCAGAGACTGGTCATGGAGGAAAATGCAAAAAATGCAGCAGAACAGCTCTTTACTTCAATATTGGACGCAGAGCATCTGAATCAGGAAAATGTATTTGCCCAGGCCAGATTCTTGGATGTGGATCTGTCCGGCAGCTTTCGCGTGATTGAGTTTTCCTATGAAAAGAGGGAGCTGTCAAAGGGAAAAAGAAGTAAAAGAGATGAAAAAAAGGCAGAGAAAGCGGAAAAGCGTGGGCCGGAGCATATGGAGGATACCCTTTCAACCGGTCAGAGAATAAAAAGGATTGTTCAGCGGGAATTTTCCGTCTATCTGACAAAAAATATCCTGATTCAGCTGCAGACCGGATTGGTTCTTGCTCTTGTACCTTCTGATCATATCAGTGAAAAGGAACTGAAAAAGCTTTTGTCCGTGATTATCCGGGAAGTAAAAGCGGAGTGCGGAAAAGAGCTTTTGATCGGTGTGGGAAACAGTACGGCTTATCTGGAGGATGTTCGCCTGAGTCGAAATGAAGCGGCAGCTGCTATTCGTGTGGCTGATCTGGAAAGCAATCATGAACCGATTTATTTCTTCAAGGATCAGGGGCTTTTCAGCTTTATTTCCAGAGTAGAGGATGATAAATTCCTGGACGAGTTTGTAGAAGAGCACCTTGGCAAACTGATTCGGGCAGATGAGGTAAATGAAGGTGGACTCTGTGAGACCTTAGAAACCTTCCTGAACAAGAATTGCTCGATCAAGGATACGGCAGAGGCTATGTACCTTCACCGGAATACCATGAATTACAGAATTGGCAAGATCAAGGAGATTCTGGGAATGGATTTCACGAATCTGGAAACCTGCTTGAATCTGAAGCTGGCCTTCCTTGTGAGAAATTACCGGAATATGTATAGCTAAGAAAAATAGGACTTCTTTCGCTTCTTCCTAATAAAATAATAAGAGAAAGAAGGAAAAAAGCATAGTAATTGTATTCGATATACGAAATATTTTGTGCATAAAGGATATTGAAAAGAGAAAAAAATCAGTGCTAAAATAGTTCCAAGTTAAATAACTGACGAACGACGAAGGCGTTGGAGTGGTAGAAATACCTCCAGCGCCTTTTTGCGTGTCTGGATCTTTTGTTGAAAAGAAGGTAATTCTCAGGATAAAGAATCCGCAAGGATGCGCAGATGGAGATTTTACAGGAATATGGGAGAACCTGTAAAAGAAGTCAGACAAGGGAGGAAAACTATGGAACAGAAATCAAAGTTTGACAAAGTAATGGGCGGCTGGGATATTCTGGTAATCGCCTTTGGCGCCATGATTGGCTGGGGCTGGGTTATCAACTCCGGTGACTGGATTCAGACAGCCGGATTTGCCGGCTCAATGATCGCCATGCTGATCGGCGGCGTAATGGTACTTTTTGTAGGACTGACCTACGCAGAGCTGACATCAGCCATGCCTCAATGCGGTGGCGAGCATGTATTCAGCTACAGAGCAATGGGACCGACAGGATCATTTGTATGTACCTGGATGATCATTTTGGGATATGTTGCAACAGCAGCTTTTGAAGCAACAGCGCTTCCGACTGTTATCACTTATCTTTTCCCGAATTTCAATCAGGTTTATCTCTATTCTATCGCAGGAAAAGATATTTATCTTACAACCGTTGCACTTGGTGTTGGCTGTGCAATCGTAATCACTTATGTCAATATTAAAGGTGCAAAAACAGCAGCTATTTTCCAGACAATTCTGACCGCGATCATTGCGATTGCCGGTATTCTTCTGGTGGTAGGCTCCGCAGTAAACGGAGATGCCTCCAATATCACAGGACAGATGTGGCATGCTGGCACAGGAAATGTTCTGGGCAGTGTATTCAAGGTTGCCTGCATGACACCTTTCCTTTTTATCGGATTTGATGTTATTCCTCAGGCTGCAGAGGAAATCAATGTTCCCTACAAAAAGGTCGGAAAAATCATGCTTCTTTCTATTTTCCTGGCAGTAGCCTGGTATCTTCTGATCGTATTTGCGGTATGCAATATCATGCCGGACAGTGCAATCGCTGCAGAAATGAATTCTCAGAACGGTCTTGTTTCAGCAAAGGCAATTGAGATTGCATTTAATTCACCGATGATGGGCAAGGTTTTGATCATTGGCGGTCTTTGCGGTATCATCACCTCCTGGAACTCTTTCCTGATGGGTGGAAGCCGTGCCCTTTATTCTATGGGTGAATCTTTGATGATTCCGGAAAAATTCGGTACTTTAGGCAAGAACAAAACACCGGAGGTAGCGATCATTCTTTGCGGCGCTGCCTGCTGTATCGCTCCCTTCTTCGGAAGAGGCGTACTGGTGTGGCTGGTTGATGCAGCATCCTTTGGCTGTGTAATTGCTTACATGTTTGTGTCTATTTCCTTCTGCATTCTTAGAAAGAAAAGACCGGATATGGATCGTCCTTATTATGTAAAGGCCGGTAAATTCGTAGGCTTCATGGCTGTACTGATGTCTGGCTTTATGACACTTCTTTACATCATTCCGGCTTCCTTCTCTGCCGCATTGGTTTGGCAGGAATGGATCGTAGTAGGCGCATGGCTGCTTCTTGGCGCTTTCTTCTATGCTTATTCCAAGAAAAAGTATGGTGCAGAATTCGGACGCGATATCTTTATTGTGGATGAGGAAGATGAAAAAGGATTTGCAACAGAAGAAGCAGAAAATTACAGCAAGATCAATCAGAAATACGAAGGAAAGAACTTTACTATTACGGTTGGTTGCGAATATGGAAGCGGCGGACCTGAAATCGCAAAGATGGTAGCGGATCATTTCGGAATTGCTTATTATAACCGTGATCTGGTGGACAGCGTCGTAGATCACCTGGGTGTAGATAAGGAGCTGGTAGAAGAGGCTGATGCCAAAATCGGTGTCCGCTATGCCTTCGATACCTCCTATGGTGTTCGCTATGCAAACCTTTCCAACCGTGTAATTGATGCACAGTTTGCGGCAATTAATGATTTTGCAGACAGATCACCCTGCGTAATCGTAGGAAGAAGCAGCAACTTCATTCTTCGCGACAGAGAGAATGTCCTGAATGTCTTTGTTTACGCAAACAAGGAAGATGAAATCGAAGCGGTTATGAAGAAAGAGGGCTGCAGCAAGGAGAAAGCTAGGGAAGAATGGGAAGCAGATGAAAGAGCACTGCATGCCCGTCATGAGTATATTACAGGTAAAAAGCGCGGCGACCGTCATACCCGTGATATTCTGCTGAACAGCAGTCTTCTGGGCTGGGAAGAGACAGCAGACTTTATTATCGCACTTGCAGAACGGAAATTTGAGCTTTCCGATAAGAAAGAAGAAGCAAGCGCATAAGAGATATGTCATCTGAAAATGTGCACATAGGAAAAATGACAGATAAAGATCCTGCCTGTTAAAAAACAGGATGGATAAAGAATATGTGCATAAGACACAAAGAATATAGTATATAAAGTACATTGCAATAAGAAGCTGTATTGCTATAATTAAATCAAGTTTTAAAGCAGACAAAGGCGTCGGGTAGAATGATTACATCTACTCGGCGTTTTTTATCTCATAACAAGGTCATGAGGAGGTATTTACAATGACTAGAGAAGAATTAGCAACTGCATTACCGAAAATTGTTACAGCACAGGTACCGGGACCGAAATCACAGGAGCTTCTTGACAGAAGAGATGCTGCAATCCCGAAGGCACTTTGCGGAAAAGCATATCCGATCTGCATCAAGCAGGGATCAGGTGCTATGTTTGAGGATCTTGACGGCAATCAGTTCCTTGACTGGGTTGGCGGTGTAGGCGTTCTGAATATCGGTTATTCTCATCCGAAAGTAATCAAGGCAGTGCAGGAGCAGACAGAAAAATACTTCCATACCATTTTTAATGTTTATGTACATGACGGATATGTTTCTCTGGCTGAAAAGCTGAATGAGATTATGCCGGTAAAGGGCGATGTAAAGAAAACCTATTTTGCAAACTCTGGTGCAGAATGTGATGAGAACGCAGTTAAAATTGCAAAGGCATACACAGGAAGAACCGGCGTGATCTGCTTCACAGGTGCTTTCCACGGAAGAACAAACCTGACCATGGCTCTGACAGCAAAGAAGGCATATGCACTTGGCATGGGACCCTTCCCGGCAGGTATCAGCAGAGCACCTTATCCGTATCTTTACAGAGCACCTAAGGGATATACAGAGGAAGAAGCAATTCAGTATTACATCGGTGAGCTGAACCGTGTATTCGATGAGGGTGTACCTGCAAATGAGGTTGCCTGCATGATCGTTGAGCCTTTCCAGGGAGAGGGTGGATTTATTCCTGCTCCGATCGAATGGGTAAAAGCAGTAAGAAAGATCTGTGATGACAACGGAATCCTTCTGATCGCAGATGAAGTACAGTGCGGTAACTGCAGAACAGGAAAATATTTTGCTTCTGAGTATTGGAAAGAAGCAGGATGTGCACCGGATATCATTACAACAGCAAAATCTATGGGTGCAGGTCTTCCGATTTCTGCGATCACAGCAAGAGCGGAGGTTATGGATGCAGCACCGGCTGGAACCATTGGTGGTACTTATTGCGGTAACCCGGTATCTGCTGCAGCAGCACTGGCAGTTATCGATATCATGAAGAGAGATGACTATGCTGCAAAGGCAAGACATATCGGAGAGGTTGTAACAAAGCGTTACGAAGAGCTGAAGGAAAAATACGAAGTAATCGGTGATGTTCGTGGACTTGGCGCTATGATCGGTCTCGAGCTTGTAAAGGATAAGGAGACAAAGGAGCCGGCTACAGAAATCGCAAACAAGCTGGTTCAGGCTGCTCTGCAGAAGGGACTTCTTCTGGAAAGCTGCGGTTTTGCCGGAAATACCATTCGTTTCCTTGCTCCGCTTACCATGACAGATGAGCAGATGGAAAAGGGTCTTGAGATCTTTGAGGAAGCATTGAAAGAAGCAATTGCGTAAGCATACAGCAGGGATAAAAGGAGAGCGTAAAAGGCAATGAAGGGATTTTCGATCAAAACGGAAATAGAAGAATACAGCACCTTTGAGGAATATGCAAAGATTGCGGAATTGGGGGAGAAGGATCTTGTCCTTTGCGGTAAGCATACCTTTGACCAGTACGTTGAGCCCCTGTCCTTGGGCGTACAGACTCTTTTCCGTGAGAAATACGGAAGCGGAGAACCGACGGATGGCATGGTAGATGCCATCCTGGATGATCTGCGGGAGAAGGAATATGACAGGATTATTGCAATTGGCGGCGGAACAGTAATTGATATCGCCAAGGCAGTTGCAGTTGCCGGTCCAGAGGATAAGGTAGATGATCTCTATGATCATGTAGCAGAGCTGAAACAGGTTCATCCTCTGACCATTATTCCGACAACTTGCGGAACCGGAAGCGAGGTTACCAATATCTCGGTTATCAATCGTGTAAGCAAGGGCGTAAAAATGGGACTGGCTGCAGAGGCTATGCTGCCGGATAAGGCTGTTCTGATCACAAATATGCTGGATTCTCTGCCCTACAAGATTTTTGCAACCTCTTCAATTGATGCTATGGTACATAGTGTGGAGTCCTTCTTAAGCCCGAATGGCTGCAGCATTTCCAGAATCTTCTCAACAGAAGCATTGAAGCTGATCCTGGACAGCTGGAAGAAATTTACTGATGCAGGCGGCGGAGATGCCTGGAAGACCTATGCGGCAGAATTTTTAAAGGCGTCAAACTGGGCTGGTATCGGCTTTGGTTATGCAGGATGCGCAGCTGTACATGCCTGTGCATACCCGCTGGGCTCTGTTTATCATATCCCCCACGGACAGTCCAATCAGCTGATGTTCCGTGATGTTATGGTAAAGTACAAGGAAATTCAGCCGGAAGGAAGAATCAATGATCTGGAAGAACTGATCGGCGAAGTGCTTTCTGTGGATGCAAAGGATGCCTTGAATGCTCTTTATGCTTTGATGGATCAGGTCCTTAAGAAGGAGCCCCTGTCTTCCTTCGGTGTAAAGGAAGAAGATTTGGCTGTTTTTGCTAAGGATGTTATCCAGACCCAGCAGAGACTGCTGAAGAATAACTATGTAGCACTTTCTGAGGAAGATCTGCTTGCTGTATATAAGGCTGCATATTAAAGAAAACGGTACCGCTTCTAAGTTTTTTCAGAGTTAGTTATGTAAAGTGTAAGACGAGAATGATTTTGCCGAATCAAAAACACGTTCTCCTAACGGTTTTTGATCCTAAGCAGAACATCTCGTCTTTTTTTATGTAATAGGAAATTCCGTCAGAATTCCCTATTACATAAAAAGTTCTGCAGCATATCGTATCGCAAAGCGATACGATGAAACGAAGCCGCATGATGCGCACTCGCGCCGAGTACGGCAACTATAATAGACTTGAACTTTGCAAGATAAAGCCTTGTGAAACGCAGCGTATCACCGCAGCTGCATTTCTACAAGGCGTATGCATTCAAAATGCCAAAAATACGCAAAAGCACGAAAAAATAGGAAAGCATCAATTCACAAACTTTAAAAGCTCCCATCTGGTAGAAATACCCAGTTTCCGGTAAATATGCTGCATATGCTTTTTCAGTGTGGAAGGAGAAATGCCGAGGGTCTGAGCAATTTCACTTTCTGCTTTTCCGGTCATTAAATAAGAAAAAATTTCAGCTTCCCGAGGAGTCAGATGATACTGCTCATTGATCGTATCGAGAACTGTATGTATGCCGGAGGATTCGGAAGGCAGCAGGATCCGATAGAAGAGACGGTTCAGGTGATAACCGATCATGCGGACAAAATACATTTCGTCATCACTGAAGGCACCATCTTCTTTGGTTCGGTAAAGGGTCAAAACGCCCAGAAAACGGTTGTTATAGGTGATGTTAAGCTGAAGAGAATCATAGATATGATAGGGACTGTAGCATTCCAGATAGACCGGCGTGTTTAGCCTCTTATGATCCGGCAGCATTTTGCTCTCACAGATCAGGGTTGCATATCCGGAGTCCATGGTCCAGATGGTATGATCCTTTTGAGCCATTTGAATGTACTTTTCTTCAACCGATGTGAAGCTTTGCGGGAGGCAGACCGGGGCCGTAAAATGCGGTTCCACAGGATCCAGATCTGACAAAAGAACGCTCCCGTAGGAATAGGGAACCAGACTCTGCAGATGCCGGAGAAGATTCTGCCGGAGGAGAAGCATGTTGTCGCTTTCGTAGAGCTGATAAATCAGATTATTCAGCATCATAATGTCATTTCTTTCCATCTAATATCCTTTCTGATATCTTTTCTGAGAAATTTGCACGCAAGCAAGTGCATATCTTGCTTATGTGTGCACACTATATCATTTGGAAGCTTCATCCAAACAATTTAAATTTTGTCTCGGTTTGTCACATCTAATATACTCTAAAAAGAGTATTTCATCAACTTCCTAAAGTACTCAATAAGTAAAAAAAGGTAAAAAATAAGAAAAAATACAGAAAAAGAGGTATTTTCAGACTTCCGTTTGACTGCTAAACTTCAGACATAAGATAAATAAAAAGCTTTTACGTCAGAAAAAAGAGGTAAAAGTATTGAAGGGACAGATACAAAGGCGTATTGATTTCAGGTGGAGTCATGCGCTTTTTTATATTCCTCCCATAGGAATCTCCCAATTGCCACTCCCGGCAAAAAATAACAAGAATCTGTCTTTTCATGTAAGAGGTATAAACAAGCAGCAAG
>CAVEOK010000031.1:0-14716 GCA_963617415.1 Oscillospiraceae bacterium | reverse complement strand
GAACGAATTATGGCAGACAGCAAGCAGGTAATCAAAGATCTTGACAGAGTAATTAAACTGATTGAAACCGATACAAAGGATATTCCGGCAGAAGAGAAAAAAGCAATGGTTGCAGAGACACTGGATCATTTCGATAACTATGTAAGCCCGGGCTGGCTGAAATATCGTAAGTCTGTATCCTCTGACTCTGAGGGCGGCGCCGTTCTGGAGTGGCAGGATGAAGGAGCTTACTGCTATGGACTGAATGGAGAGAAATTTATCGACTGCCTCGGCGGCTTCGGTATTTATACATGCGGACATCGTAATCCGGAAATTCTTGACGTTGTAAAGGCTCAGCTTGATCATCAGGCACTGCATTCTCAGGAACTGCTGGATCCGCTTCGTGGATATCTGGCAAAGGCAATGGCTGATATCACACCGGGTGATCTGCAGTATTGCTTCTTCACAAACGGTGGCGCAGAGGCAGTAGAGATGGCACTGAAGCTGGCTCGTATCGCAACAGGCGGACGTTGGTATATTTCTACAGTAGGTGCTTTCCACGGAAAATCCATGGGTGCAATCTCCATGGGTGGTAAATCCACTTACCGTGTACCTTATACACCGATGGTTCAGCAGGTACAGCATGTTGAGTATGGCAATGCAGAGGATATCCGCAAGGCAATCCGTAACCTGGTAGCAGTTGGAGAGAAGGTTGCAGCTGTTATCCTTGAGCCAATTCAGGGTGAGGCTGGTGTTATCATCCCGCCGAAGGGCTATCTGCAGGAAGTAAGAGAAATCTGTGATGAGTATGGCGTAGCACTGATTTTTGATGAGATCCAGACTGGTATGGGCCGTACAGGTACAATGTGGAGATGTGAGGCAGAAGGTGTAACACCGGATATCATGACCTATGGTAAGGCTTTCGGTGGCGGAATCCTTCCAATCACAGGTATCATCTGCAAGCCTTCCATGTGGGTAGATCAGCTGGTTGAAAACCCCTGGCTGCTTGGTTCTCCGACATTCGGTGGAAACCCGCTTTGCTGTGCAGCAGCAATTGCTACAATTAAATATATGCTTGAAAATGATATCCCGGGCGTTTGCAAGACAAAGGGCGAGGTATTGAAGGCTGGACTGGAAGAGCTGGCAGCTAAGTATCCGGAGATTATCCAGGAGGTTCGTGGTACAGGTCTTATGCTTGCAGTTGAGTTCCATACAAGTGATCTTGGATATGAGACTTCTAAGGGACTTTTCGCAAGACGTGTCATGACAGCAGGAACTCTGGTAAATGCAAAGACCATCCGTTTCGAGCCGACAGCCGTTATTTCCGATCAGGATATCAAGGATGTAATCTCCAGATTCGACGAGGCTCTGGCAGATGTAAAAGCAAGCCTGTAATCTTTAAATAGGATCAGTAAATAGTATCATATGAGATGACTGAGATATGCAAAGGGGCATACTTCCGTATGGAAGTATGCCCCTTTTGCTGTATAGAATACAGCAAAGCCCTGCAGGCAGAAAGGCCTGCAAAAAGAGGAAAGGGAGGATTGATATATGAACCTTGGGCTTGTAGCGGTACTGATTACACTTCTGATCATTGTCGGAGCTGTTGTAACCAGAAGATGTGTAGAAGTAATGATCGCAGGTTCGATTGTAGCTGCCATGTTCCTTTTTGGAACAGGCTTTTTGAGTGGATGGAGCGAATCCTTGCAGAACATGCTTGCGGAAAATGTATGGGTTATGCTGGTATGCCTTCTCTTTGGTGGTCTGATCGGACTTCTGACAGATTCAAAGGGAAGTTTTGGCTTCTCAAAATATATTTCAAAGTTCTGTAATACCCAGAGAAAGACTTTAATGACCACCTTTATTATGGGTATTTTGATCTTTGTAGATGATTATCTGAATGTTTTGTCAATCGGTGCCTGCATGAAAAAGATCAGTGATAAGCAGAAGCTCCCCAGAGAGACTCTGGCTTATCTTTTGGATTCAACGGGTGCACCGGTTTGCGTTTTGCTTCCCTTTTCAACCTGGGCAGTTTTCTACGCAAGTCTTTTCTATGAGCAGGACAGCGTAAAGGCACTTGGTGTGACCAGTGCAATGGCAGCCTATGTAAAGGCAATTCCCTTCCTTTTCTATCCTATCATTACATTGATCATTGTATTCTTCTTTGTTATGGGATGGATGCCGAAGCTTGGCTCGATGAAAAAGGCTTATCAGCGAGTAGAGGAAACCGGCAAGGTTTATTCGGATGCCAGCAGAAAATACAATCACGATGATCCGGAAGAGGATGAGGATGGTAATATCTGGAACTTCCTGATTCCCATGGGCGTTTTGGTTGGAGTTGCTGTTGTTACAGGAGATATTCTGAATGCGGTTATTCTTGCCCTGATCGTATGCTTTTTTATGTATGTTCCGAGAAAGATCCTGAGTGTGGATGAGTTCTTAAGCTCTATGATCCGGGGCTTTGGCGATATGCTGCCGACCCTTACCATGCTTCTGGTTACCTTCGTATTGAAGGATATTTCCGGACAGATGGGAATGACAGATTATATCATTGGTCTGGCTGAACCCTTCCTCTTTGCAGCGGTTTTCCCGGCAATGGTATTTATCTTAGGTGCAGTACTTGCCTTTACAACCGGTTCTGACTGGGGAATGAGCTCTATTATCACACCTATTGTATTCCCACTTGGTGCAGCACTCGGAGCAAATCCGGTTCTGATCATGGCAGCTGTTATTTCCGGCGGTACCTTTGGAAGTCATGCCTGCTTCTATGCAGATGCAACCCTCCTTGCTTCCCAGTCCTCCGGTATTGATAACATGGAGCATGCCCTTTCGCAGATACCTTATGTAATTATATCGAGTATTTTGTCAGTAATATGCTTTGTGGCAGCAGGATTTTTGCTATAAAATAAAGATATCGAAAAAAGCAAAAATACGGATAGACAAAGTTATAAGACAGAATAGGACAGGAGGTAGCTATGAGCCATTATGTAGTAACGATCACAAGACAGTTTGGAAGTCTGGGACGTCCGATCGCTAAGAAAATGAGCGAGATGCTGGGCATTGAATATTATGACAGGGATATTGTAGATCAGGCAGCAGAGAAGCTGAAGCTTCCAGTTTCCGTGATCGATCAGGAGGAAGAAAAGGCTGTAAAACAGGCCGTAAATCCATTTTCCAAGATGATGTTTCCGCTGGGAAAGGGAACCAATGCCGTACAGGACGATATTTTTGATGCTCAGAAAAATATTATTGAATTTTTGGCAGAAAAGGACAGCTGTATTATCGTAGGGCGTTGCTCTGATTTTATCCTCAGCGAGATGGAAAACAGCATTCATATTTATATTTATGCTTCCTATGAGGCAAGACTGGCACATTGTATCAATGATCTTGGCCTGGAAGAGGATGAAGCAAGGAAGATGATCAAATCGGTAGATGAGGCGAGAGATTCCTACCATATGCAGTATGCAGGATTTTTGCCGGATGACAAGAGACATAAGGATATTATGATCGACAGCAGTCTCTTTGGCGTAGAAGGCACGGCGGCTTTTCTGGCCGATGCGGTAAAAAGAAAAATGCAGGAGCTGGATTAAGGAATAACTGATGGAAGAAGCAGTTTTCCGGAATCTCCTGCAGGAAAAGAAAGGAATAAATGCTATGGAAATTAAAAAAATGTATATCGACGGTGAATGGGTAGAAGGAAGCGAAGGAAAAACCTTCCAGTCAATTAATCCGTCAAATGGAGAAGTTATTGCAGAGATCGCAGAGGCATCTGTTGAGGATGCAAGACGTGCAATCGCAGCAGCAAAGAAATCCTTCTATGAGACCAGAGAATGGAGAGATATGGATTCTCAGGCCAGAGGAGATATGATCCTGAAGATTGCAGATGCGATTGAGGCGCATGCAGATGAGCTGGCTCACCTGGATTGTATCGATATGGGTAAGCCCCTCAGAGAGGCAGAGGCTGATGTGGATGATGCTGTACATTGCTTCCGTTACTATGCCAGCCTGATCAAAACACCTCATGGCGGCTGTTATGATGTAAATACCGGTTTTGGCGAGATGCACAGCTATACCGTTCATGAGCCGGTTGGTGTTTGTGCTGAGATCACACCCTGGAATTATCCTCTTCTGATGGGTGTTTGGAAACTGGCACCTTCCATTGCAGCAGGAAACAGTGTTGTCTTTAAACCGGCTTCGGTATGTGTTCTTTCCTGTATCAAGCTTTTCGAGATCTTTGAGGAATGCGGTCTGCCGAAGGGCGTAGCAAACCTGGTTATGGGACCGGGCGGCAGCATCGGAAATGAGCTTGCCGGCAATAAGGACGTGGATATGGTTACCTTTACCGGAAGTACAGAGGTAGGCCAGAGTATCATGCGTCAGGCAGCCAACAATGTAAAGAAGGTTGGCCTGGAGCTTGGTGGAAAGTCTCCGAATGTCATTTTTGCAGATGCAGATCTTGACGGTGCTGTAGAATGGGCTATGATCGGTATCTTCCTCAATCAGGGCGAGGTTTGCTCAGCAGGAAGCCGTATTATTATCGAAGAAAGCCTGAAGGATGAATTTGTTAAGAGACTGGCAAAGAAGGCAAATGCCATTACCATTGGCAATCCGCTGGAGAATCCGGATATGGGAGCTATGGTTTCTGAGTCTCATATGAATAAGGTTCTTGCTTATATTGAAAAAGGCAAGGCAGAAGGTGCGAAGCTTGTTTGCGGTGGTGAGCGCTATACCGAGGGCGAGTGTGCCAAGGGATATTTTATCCGTCCGACCATCTTCGACGAGTGTACCGATGATATGACCATTGTTAAGGAAGAAATCTTCGGACCGGTTGTAACTATCCAGACCTTTAAGACAGAGCAGGAAGCTATTGATATGGCTAACAATACACCTTATGGTCTGGCAGGCGCAGTCTTCACCTCTGATGTATCCAGAGCAATGCGCGTGATCAAGGAGATTCGTGCAGGTATCACCTGGATCAACTGCTACAACCCGACCTTTAATGAAGCTCCCTGGGGTGGCTACAAGATGAGCGGCATCGGCAGAGAGCTTGGCGTACATGGCTTAGAGGAATACCAGGAGGTAAAACAGATCAATATCAATCTGCATCCGGGTATTGTCGGCTGGTATGAGAATGAGTAAATACGATTACTATTTGTCGTTTTTTTGCTAAGCACTAGTTAGAATGAGTTACAATATTCCTGAATCAAGGACGTGATTCGTTCACAGGCATGCCCATTTTCGAAGCTGGTGAATTTCTCCCGAAAAGCAGCAAGCTTTTGGGAATAGACAGGATTCGGATTTTCCCGGCTTTCGATAAGTATAGAGAGAAGCTCCTGGCTGGTCTTTACGATCGGTCCGGGGGCTTCTTTTTCGAAGTCAAAATAAAAGCCCCGGAGAGTATCCCGGTAATTCTCCAGATCATAGCAGAAGAAGAACATGGGCCGGTTCAGAATCGCATAATCAAACATGACGGAAGAATAGTCCGTGATCAGGGCGTCTGAGACCAGATAAAGGGGAGAAATATCGTCTGCCTGGGAAAAATTGTAGACGAAGCCTTCATAGGGACTCCAGTCATAATCGGAAGCAACCAGATAATGATATTTTACGATCAGGATCGTGTCTTCACCCAGGGCCTTCTGCAAAAGAGCCGGATCCAGCTCCGGCTGATAGTTGTATTTGCCTTTCTCCTGATAATCATTGTCTCTCCAGGTGGGAGCATAGAGCAGGATCTTTTTGTCAGTGGGTAGTCCCAATTCCTTTTTCAAAGCCAAAATCTGCTCAGGCGTATTTTTTTCAAAAAGAACATCGCACCGGGGATAACCGCATTCCAGCATATTTTTATCAAAGGCAAAGCATCTGCGGAAGATCTGGCTGGAATAAGGATTCTGGGAAACAAGATAGTCCCACATAGCGGTATTCTTTCGGAAGTTTTCCTTGTATTTTTCCAGATTTACAGAGCCTCCCATATCCAGGGAGGTCAGGTCCAAAGCCAGCTTTTTCAGAGGAGTACCATGCCAGGTCTGAATGTAGCAGACATCTTTTCGTTTGATCAGATAAAGGGGCATGCGGGTATCACTGATCCAGATCTTGGCCCTTGCAAAGGCAAGGAGATAGGGAATGCTTTTTCTTTTCAGTTTTTTGGCAGGCCCCGGAAGATGGATTTCTTCCGGATGTTTAAAGACGAAGTAAATCTGATAGTCTTTGGCCAGATCATTTTTCAACATATATTCATAGATTGCCCTGGGGCTGCCCGAATAATTGTTTCCCACGCTGCTTTCGAAGATGATTCTATTCTTCTGAAGCGGCAGAAGGCAGCAGAGCGTATGATAAGAAAAGTGAAAAGCTTTTATGGCAATTTTTTTCATAGAATCCTCCATAGTTACTAGTATTCATCTATCAAAAGACCACAGACAATAAAGCGGGTGTCGCTGTCCCGTCCCTGGCAGGTGGAAAGCAGCACGATTCTGGCATTTTCTCCGGGTGTGATACCGGTCTTTTTGCTGGAAGAGGAGGCCAGAGAAGCAAGATACTTCTGGTATTCTTCTCCCTCGCTGAAGCCGGTCTGATAAACAAAGCTTTCCGTTGTCGTAGAAAAATAAGAGAAAATCTGATAGCGATAGGCCTTGTCGGCAGTATAAATGGTAAAATACTGGTTATCGTCATAGGTACTGCTGTCTCGATAGTATTTCTTTAGGGAACCAAACATGGACCCATTGTTCATATTGTGGCCGTAAATAATCGTAGACAGATCGCTGAAGTCCCCCTTATTATTTTCCTCGATAAAGAGGGTTCCGGCGAAGCTGTATTTCTGATAAATATCCGCATGGAGATAGGTGTCGTTGCTGCCATCATATACGATTGGGTAGTCGATGGGGATGACCTCCGTATGGTCAAAGCGGATCCAGCCCTTGATATCAGGGTTCAGCTTCTGAAGAGCGGCGATATCAACGCTTGTTCTTGCCCAGGAGGGGATGGAATCGCCGGATGCATTCGCCTCATTATCGGTATCATCAGTTGCAGTCTGTACATAAGTCTTGCTCAGATCCTGATAATCAGAGGCCGTTTTGTGGTTATTCAGATAATAGGGCAGGATCTTGTAAAGACAGAAGGCAATCAGACAAAGAAGGCAGAAAATGATCAGTTTATAGAGAATTCCTGAAGAGGAAGGGCTTTTCTTTTTTTCTTTCATAATAACTCCTTCGGTTGTATAATATTTACGTTATATTATAAAGTAAAAGCAGGATTTGGCAAATGAAAGCAGGTATTTTTGATTCCGGTATTGGCGGCCTCTCGGTTCTTCATGAGGCCATGTGCAAGCTTCCGGAGCTGGAGTATATTTTCTACGCAGATGTAGATCATGTTCCCTACGGAACAAAGAAAAATGAAGAGATTCTTCGCTTTTCAGAGGAAATCGTTGAATTTTTGATCAAGAAGGGAGCGGATGCAATTGTGATTGCCTGCAATACGGCAAGCGCGGTGGCCTCCGCTTATCTGCGGGAGAAGTACAGCCTGCCCATTATAGCAATGGAGCCGGCAGTCAGGCCTGCTCTTTTGGAAGAGGATTCGAAAAGGATCCTGGTCATGGCAACGCCGGTAACCTTAAGAGAAAATAAGCTTAAGGAGCTGATCCGCCGGGAGCATGGAGAAGAGAGGAGTGATCTTCTTCCTATGCCGGGACTGGTGGAGTTTGCCGAGAAGGAAGAGTTTGATTCCAAAGAGGTTAGAATTTATCTCAGGCAGCAGCTCTATGGCTATGATCTGCAGGAGTTTTCTTCTATTGTGCTTGGCTGTACCCACTTTAATTATTTCAAGCCGGTGATGAAGGAGCTACTGGCAGAACTTGGTGCGGAACATATTGAGTTAATTGACGGTGCAGCTGGAACGGTTCGCAGGCTGGCTGATTTGATGAAGCTTCCTATTATAGAAGAGAAAGCTTTTGATTTTTCTTCTGCAGAAGAAATGCAGGAGTCCTGTCCGGCTGATTATTATTTTTCCGGAAGAGCAGCGGGAAAGTTTGAACTAGAGCATATTTTCCGGATGCACAGGCAGCTGGAGAAAACTTGACAAATCAGGCCTGCATACTATATCGTTAATGTATTGTGCAGACGGAACAAAACCATAAGAAACAAAGAAAGGATTGGCAGGCATGTCAATTATTGTAAGCAATGATCTTCCGGCAAAAAAGATTCTGGAAGATGAGAATATATTTGTCATTGATGAAAACAGAGCGCATACACAGAATATCAGACCTCTTCAGATCGCCATTCTGAATCTGATGCCCCTCAAGGAGGATACAGAGCTGGATATTCTTCGTGTCATGTCAAATTTTCCGATTCAGACTCAGATCACCCTTTTAGCGATTGCCAGTCACGAATCCACCCATACAACGGCTTCCCATCTGAACCAGTTTTATCTGACCTATGAGGATGTGAAGGATAATTATTATGATGGTCTGATCATTACCGGAGCACCGGTGGAGAAAATTGATTTTGAAGATGTAGATTACTGGCCGGAGCTGGCAAAGATCATGGAATGGTCCAGAAGCCATGTCTACAGTAGCTTCCATCTTTGCTGGGGTGCCCAGGCAGGCTTATATTATCATCATCAGATCCAAAAGATCATGCTGCCGGAAAAGCTGTCCGGTGTTTACCGACACAAGGTACTGCATCACAAGAAAATGCTGATGAGGGGGATGGATGATTATTTCATGTCTCCCCAGTCCCGCTATACGGGGATCGATGAGGCAGCAGTTGCAGCAAACCCGGAGCTTTATGTCGTGGCAGAGGGCGAAAATCCGGAAGAGAAGGTGGGCAGCTGCCTGATTCTGGCTTATTCCTCCAGACAGATCTTCATGATGGGACATACGGAATATGACAGGTATGATCTGGATAAGGAATATAAGAGAGATCTGGCAAAGGGCATTGAGCCGCAGATGCCGGTAAATTATTATCCGGATAATGATCCGTCCAAAAAGCCGGAGCTGAACTGGAGATCCAGCTCCAATGCACTTTATACAAACTGGCTGAATGTGGTATATCAGGGAACGCCCTTTGATCTTAGCCAGATGCCGAAGCTTGAGGATGACAGCTATACCTTAAGCGATGAGACAGATACATTGGAAGAAGAAGGCAAGTAAATAGAAAGAGACCGGAGGAAGCATTCTTCCGGTCAAATTTATATGCGAAAAGAGGGCAGGATGCCGGAAGAGAGCAAAAAAGGAAAGACGGAGGAAAAAGAAGAACTTAGACTGATCTCGTGTGAGAAAGGTCTCACCCTTACAGACGGAAGACTGGAGCTGAGAGCAGATTTTTCTTCTATGCTGTCTCGAATCAAGCAGGGATGTCTTCAAAGAGAGCTTTTGGTAAAGGCAGCAAAGCAAAAGCATGCAGACCATCCCTTAAGGGCGGTGGATGCAACAGCAGGCTTAGGCGAGGATGCCTTCCTTCTGGCAGCAGCCGGCTATGAGGTGACACTTTTCGAACATGATGAATGGATTGCCGCCCTTCTGGAGGATGCTCTCAGGAGAGCCAAAGAGGATCCCCGGCTTGCAGAATTTGCCGGCCGCATGCAGCTGAGAAAAGAAGACAGCATCAGAGGAATGCAAAGTCTGGAATTTAAGCCAGATCTGATCTATCTGGATCCCATGTTTCCGGAAAGACAAAAGAGCGGTCTGGTCAAAAAGAAATTTCAGCTTCTGCAGAAGCTGGAGCTACCCTGCAGTCAGGGAGAAGAACTTTTTGATGCGGCAAAGGCAGCTGAACCCGGCAGGATCATTGTCAAACGCATGGCCAAAGGCCCTGAGCTTGCCGGAAAAAAAGCCGACTACTCCATAAAAGGAAAAACAATACGTTATGACATATATCGTATCACGAAGTGATACGATGTACGACGGCACCAAGCGTTCGAAGAACGCTTAGCATCACGCAGAGCGTGATGCATAATGTGCCGTGTGTCAATATATATCGCATCATGTAATGATGCGATGTACGACGGCACCAAGCGTTCGAAGAACGCTTAGCATCACGCAAGGCGTGATGCATAATGTGCCGTGTGTCAATATATATCGTATCACGAAGTGATACGATGCAATGAAGGAGAAAAAATGAGTGAATTTGATGAGCTGAAATGGGAACCGCTCAAGGTAGAGCATCTCGTTCAGGATGAATGGATTGACTTTCGAAGGGTAAGATACCGTCTGCCGGACGGAAGTGAATTTGAGCCTTACTATAATTACAGCAGAAGAAGCTTTGTTATTATTGCAGCCAGAGATGAGGAAGGCAATTATATTTGTGTAAGACAATACCGTCATGGAATCGGTCAGGTCACAACGGAGTTTTCTGCCGGCGGCATAGAGAGAAGCGATGATAAGGAGTATGGTAGTCAGGGAGCTGCTGCCGAGGATGCTCTTCTTGCAGCGCAAAGAGAGCTGAAGGAAGAGACGGGCTATGTTTCCGATGAATGGACCCATCTTCTGACCATTCCGGCCAATCCGACGATCGCGGATAATTATGCCCATATTTATCTGGCAGATCATTGCAGAAAGGTCAGTGGTCAGGATTTAGATGATACGGAATTCTTAAATGCCTTCCTGCTGAAGAAGGAAGAACTGGATGCCTTGATTGCAGAAAATAAATTTCAGCAGCCGACGCATCTTTTGGCCTATCTGCTGGCAGAGAAGGCCTGAACGAAAGGGGAGAAGACAGGATGAAGAAGAAAGCTTTAAGCTTTGTACTGACGCTTTGCTTGGCATTTAGTCTTGTGCCGGCAAGTGTTTTTGCAGAAGGAACAATAGCGAGCGGCACGGCGGAGACAGTGGAAGATCAGTTTCCTGTAGAGAGCGGAAATGCGAAAGAGACACTTTTGTCAGCGGATGCACCACATAGTCATGGAACAGAGGATGAGAGCAGCTGGACGGCGATTTCCTCTTTGGATGAAATTACCGAAGACGGCAGCTATTATCTGACGGATCATGTGAGCGGCTCCTGGACCTGCAATTATAATGTAAAACTTTGCCTGAATGGAAAGACGATCACAGGCGCAAATAATGAGGCGACGATTACAGTTGCAGAAAATGCAAGTCTTACGATCACGGATTGCAGTGAAGGAGAGACAGGAAAGATCACGCATGCGTCCGGGGAGAGCGGTACCGGTATCTATAATAATGGTACGCTTATTTTGAACAGCGGCTCTATTAGCGGAAACACAGTGAGCAGCTATGGCGGCGGCGTTACGAACCTAGGCAGTTTCACGATGTCCGGCGGCAGTATTCAAAACAACAGCTCCAGCGATGAGAGCTCTTTTCATGGTGGCGGTGGTGTCTACACGAATGGCAGCTTTACCATGACGGGAGGCGTGATCAGTGCAAATCATGCCAATTATGGCGGCGGTGTCTATAATTACGCAAACTTCAATCTGTCCGGAAGTGGCCAGATTGAGGAAAATAATGCGAATCACGGTGCCGGTGTTTATACCGGCAGCAATTGGGATGAAGCAAAGACCTTCACCATGTCCGGCGGCAGTATCAGTAGGAATACTTCCACAAGAGATGGCGGCGGCGTTTCCAATATGTGGATCTTCAACCTGACTGGCGGTAGCATTTCCGGAAATTCTGCGAATGAGGGCGGAGGCGTCTATAGCGGTGCTAGAGTTAACATGTCCGGCGGAAACATTTCCGGCAATAAGACGACAGGGTCTGCTCCTGCCGGAGGAGGCGTCTATAATTACGGAACTTTTACCTTATCTGCGGGAATGATCGGCGGCAGCAGTGCTGCGGATGCAAACAGCTCTACCTATGGTGGAGGGGTATACAACGGCAAAAAGATGATCATGTCCGGCGGCAGTATCAGTGGAAATACCGGCTGGATGGGAGGCGGTATCTACAATAATTACAGCTCTAATGTTTCGCTTGAATTAAAGGGTGGCAGTATTACTGGCAATAATGGAGAGCATGCCAATGGCGGAGTCGGTCTCTTCTCAGATAACAGTATTACCGTCTCCGGCAGCATGGTTGTCAAAGATAATATCAATGGCAATGTCTCCCTGCCAAGTGACAGCAGCATCAAAGTTGGAGAGGAAGGGATGTCAAGCGGTGCATCAATTGGCATTTCTTCCTATAAGCCGGAGCTTGGCAGAACGGTTGTTACTGGTTCAGTCGATACAGATGCCTTCTTCTCTGATGACAGCACCTATATTCTGGAAGAAAATAGTCAGGGCGGACTGCAGCTTGGTCTTGGAGAAGTGACGATCAATCTGAGTTTGCTGAATAAGGCGGACGGCAGCAGCATGAAGGACGGGAAAAAGGTTTATGACGGATATCCTGTAGCGCATACGGAAGGAAGCTGGACGCCCAATGCAGAGGGTGTGACATTAAGCTATACCTGGCAGAAAAAGAGTGGAGAGGACAGCTATACCGATCTTACAGGAACAGAAGGTCCTTCTGCTGTCGGCAGCTACAGACTTCTGGTAACAGCTACAAAAGATGGAAGAAATGTCGGCAGTGCAGAATATCCTTTTGAGATTACAGCGAAAAAGCTTACGGTATCACTTACGGTGACAAACAAGAGTTATGACGGAAGCACGGCAGCAGAGGTTACGACCAGCCTCAGGGGTCTGATAGCTGGCGATGAGGTTAGTGCAGAAGCAGATCAAGCGGCTTTTGACAGCAAGGATGCCGGCAGAAGAAGCGTTACGGCTGACATCAGTCTGACAGGCAAGGATAAGGACAATTACACCGTAGATGCCACAGCAAGAGCAAATGGAAGAATCTATAAGAAGGATCTGACGATTGCCGGTCTTGTTGTTGCAGATAAGTACTATGATGCGACAAATAAGGCGCAGATTAGCGGTACTCCGGTCTTGGAAGGCATTGTAGCCGGTGAGGATGTGACGCTTGTAAATGGTGTGCCGAGTTTCGTTAGCGAGGAAATCGGCGAGGATATTGAGGTCGAATTTACAGACTTTAGCCTGAAGGGCGAGGATAAGGATAATTATCAGCTCTTCCAGCCCTGGGGAAGGATTACTGCCTCGATCAAGGCTTATCATTCCAATGGAAGTGAATACAGAGTCAATTCCAAGAACTGGCTGAACAGCGATTTCATTGTCACGGCTCAGGAGGGCTGGCAGCTTTCCCTTAGCAAGGATGCAGATAGTGACTGGCAGGACAAACTGACGGTATCTCAGGAAAGTGCGGATGGCAAGCTGCAGTTCTATGTAAGAAATACGGAAAGCGGCGTGATTTCAGAGCTTATTAGTGAGGCTTATAAGATTGATAAAACGGCACCTGTCATTTCCGGTGCAGAGGATGGAGAAAGCTACAATACTTCTGTTATTCTGACCATTACGGATGACAATCTGGATTCTGTCACGGTAAACGGTGAGAATGTAGAATTGACAGATCATAAGCTGACTCTGAAGCCCACAGAAGGAAAACAGACGGTTATTGCAAAGGATAAGGCTGGAAATACGACAAGCCTTACGATAACGGTGAAAGAAGAAAAAGGGAAGGACTCTGAGGATAAGGATAAGGGTTCTTCTGATCAGAATCAGGATAAGAAGCCTGCAGATAAGGGAAATAATAAAGATGCGGGCAAAGATCAAACAAAGGGCAATGCCGATGGAAATAGCAATGGAAACAGCAAGGGAAGCAGTGCAGGAAATACATCCAATGCTAGCGGTGCCACAAAGGCAAAGGCAGAGTCTGCATCTCCGAAGACAGGAGATTGGAATAGTTCTGCTTTTTGGGCATTTTTGCTTTGCCTGAGTGGAACTGCACTTACTACAACAAAGGTGATCGGCAGAAAGAAAAATAAGAAATAAAAGTTGAGAAATGCTGATGAATCGGTGTTTCCATAAGCAAAGAAAAGGGGCTGGCGCAAAAACTGTGCCAGCCCCTTTACAAGGATGCGCACGGATTTGAAGAAGTATATGTCTGCTAACGCAGACCTGAATCCGGCGCGCAAGACTCGCAAGCGAGTCTTGATTATTCGATAATATAAGCAGCGACAATCTCTCCGGAGAGAGCAATATGGGTATCCTTGTTGGAACCGGTACTGCTGCTGGGAACGTCCTGGGGATACCATTTCGCCAGGGAAGGATCCATTTTGGAAAGCTCCTGCTCACTGGCAAGAACAAGCTTGCATTCCAGAGTCAGGGCAAATTCCCGAAGTCCCGGAACAGAAATGACCTCCGGCTCCTCAAGGGTAAGGCCGGCTTCTTTGATCTTATCAATCTCTCTGCCGCTCTTTACGCTGCAGGCTTTGATGATGTCTGCGTCAAAAGCACCCTCCAGAGGAATGCTGATCGTAAATTCCGGGTTTTCTTTAAGAAGGGACATGGTGTAGCGTCCTTCCCGGACATAGGCGGTAAAGATCGGGCTGCCCCATTCGATGCCGATGCTGCCCCAGCCGATGACCATGCTGTTTACCTTATCGCCGGCTTTTGTATTAAGCAGGATTCCCTTGGGGAGAGCTGCGAGAATTTCTTTTGCGTAATCAAATACTTCGATTTTTTTCTTTGACATAAGAACTCCTTTCCAAAGCAGAGTGTTTCCTGAATCTTCTCTATTTTAGAATATTCAAAATCAGCCTGCAAGAAAGAACTGTTATTTAAAGAGGTGGGTATGGTATAATTAAGCGATTGTATGGTTTTTCATGTAATAGGAAATTCTGACAGAATTTCCTATTACATGAAAAACCTCCGCAAGGATGCGCACTCGCGCGAAGAGGAAATATGTCGCAAG
>CAVEOK010000030.1:0-25184 GCA_963617415.1 Oscillospiraceae bacterium | reverse complement strand
GGATCATCTCACCCGGAAGATAGTAGATTTCATCTGTATTGTATGTATAATTCTTTAGATCATACATCTTTTTGAAAGAAAGATTTGTGATAATGCCCTTGCCGAGATAAGATTTCAGCATATTGTAAAGGGCGTTATCCTCCTTCTCCTTGAGAGAAGTGATCATAGCAATCACATAGCTTGTCTGTCTTTCCATTCGATCCTGAACAGAATTGAACTCATCGGTATCTCTGGTCTGTACGAACTGGGTTGCCAGCTCGCCCTGAAGATGAACTGTCTCCCCTTCTTCAAAAGCTTCGTTGATCCAGGTATAATCCTGATCCATAGTAATATCAACGCCGCCCAGGGCATCATTGATTCCTGCAATGCTTGGCAGGCTCATAGCGAAATAGGCATCGATATTCGTGCCGAAAAGAAGTTCCTCAACCGTTCTCTTGGTCGCATAGCAGCTTCTCTTGCCGCCTCTGCTATAGGCATACTGGAGACAGATCTGACCATTCATGGTCTCTGCAACCTCTCCAATCTCACTGTAGATATCCAGCTCGGTCATAGCATTACGATTAATCTGAAGAATATTCGCTTTTTTGGTTTCGGTATTGATAGACAGAAGGATCAGACAGTCTGCCTGCCCCGCCTCACCCGGAGTAAGATCCTCATCAACAAAATCATCTTCTCTTTCATCAACACCGATGAAAAGATAATTTTTGATATCCGGATTCTGCTTATATTTTTTTCCTTTGTAGTTGATGATCTGACTCACAGCTGCATCAGCGGAGGTATTTAGTTCCCGGGCTTTTGCCTCTGCCATTTCCGTGGTTATGGCATCCTCCTGCTTTAAATTCAAGAGGAAGAGAATCATCCCTATTCCAAGCAGGAAGCATAAAATCAGTACTCCTACTTTTAGTAAAGTACTCTCTTTCATAAACTCTCTTTCATAAGCTCTTTTTCTTAAATCCTAAGTATTTCAAAGCTTTACTTCCAAAGCTTTCTCTGCCGCCAATCTTTTCCTACTCTTCTTCCCTAAGTACTGCCCCCAGAAGCAAGCGATCATTTCCACTGCAGGTGGATAGGATCAGCAGCTTATCCTCTGTCGTAACAGTAATTTCATCTGAATGCCAGTAAGGCATCTTATGGACGTTCTCCAGGGAATCCAGAAATTCCTGATAAGCAGCCTTCCTGCTGCAGTCATATTTATTCAAGATATTTCTGTTATCATAAACCTGGACAAAAGCGATCTGATAGAGATAGCTATGCTCCTCGGTATAAATCCTGATCTCACTATGGGCTTCCCGATAGTCCTCATCCGCCCACTTGTCCAGACTTCCGAACATAGAACCGCTTTTCATATTGTGGCCATAAATGATCGTGACCGGATCCTCAAAGGGATCCTGATTCAGATCATATTCTGTGAAGAGAGCCCCCGGATAGCCTTTCTTTCCCTCTACGGTATGATTCACATAATAGTCCGGATCTAAGCCATCACTCTCCAGAACAGGATAATCGATCTTGCTGTCCTCGATCCGGATCCAGGCATAAATATCATCATTTTCTTCCTTTAAAGAAGTAAAGTCGATTGGGCTAATGTAGCTGCTCTTACTTTCATCAGTCTTATCCGCATCTGCTGACCCGCTTTTCACCTTTTCTCCGTCTCCGCTCTCCTCTTCTTCTATCTGTCCCAGTTCTCGAAGCTGCTGATTGGCAGTCTCTGCCTTATGCAGGCGATATTGATAAAAGAGCAGACCGTCTACGGCAAGGACAAGAAGAATCACAAAGAAAAGAAGCAGAAGCTTTCTTTTTTCTTTCATCTTTTTTTCTTCTTGCGGAAGACCAGGGATTTCTCATAGGGGATCACACCGATGACAACCTCGCCCAGATACTTTTCTACATCATCAGCCTTACGGATCTTATCATTCAGCAGGTAAATAAGACAAAGGATGGCTGCAACTGCTGCAAAACCAAGCAGGGCCCCCTTCTCGATTCCGCTTATAACGCCGCGGCTATTAGGCTTGTCTGCTACTTCAGCAGATTCAACTAAGGTAGGCGAATCTGTCTGTGTAATCTCACTGACTCTTTCCGCCGCTTCATTTGTAATAGCATCACAGAGCGCCTTAGAAAGCTCAGCATCCTCCGTGGTGCACTTGATGGTCAGGATACAGGAATCTGTTGAATGGGTAACCGATAAGGCTTTCTCTGCCTCTTCCCTGCTCATCTTCACCCCCGTCTGTTCTTCGACCTCTTCTACTGCCTTCTCCAAAACCGGATTGCTCTTGATCATGACCAGATAATCATCTGACAGACGAGAGCCAAGTTCAAGATCACTCAGGCTGGTAATGGATGTCGTAGATGACAGAACATAAAGCATAGAGGAAGAAGAATAGGTATAATTCTGCATGTAGCGGAGCCCGCCCATGGCCAATCCTCCGACCAAAAGTCCCAGAATGAGCAGAGGCCAGAACTTCAAGATATATCTGGCAAGATCCAGAAGGTCGATTTCCACTTCATCCGCCTGAATCAAGTTCTTTTTTTCCTCTAAAGCGAAGTTTTCCTTCTTTGTCTCTTCCATCTTACTGTTTTCCCTCTTTATTATAAGCGCTATAGTTATGGTAATACTTCCTGTTGTATCCGTCAGACTCTTCCTTCGTCTTGTTCAGGATGACTCCCAGAAAGTTCTCATTCGCCTTTTTCAGCTCCATAATACTTTTCTTGACATCTTTCCGGCTGACCATATTGGAAGCAACTACCAGAAGGCAGGCATCTGACAAAGTCGCAATAATCGAAGCATCAACCAATAGGCCCTGAGGAGGTGTATCAATGATCACCATATCGAAGGCTTCCTTCACTTCCTTGATAAATTCTGCAAAGCTGTCTCTTTTAAAAAGCTGGGTGGAGTTGTTGGTCATTCTTCCGGCCGGCGTAAGATAGAAGCCATCGATATTCGTCTTATAAATGACATCATTCGCATCTGACTTTCCGGTAATATATTCCGTGAGTCCCTTGCTGTCACTGTCATATCCCAGTCGCAGGTTCATACAGGATTTTCTGATATCTGCATCAACAAGGAGGACTTTCTTACCCTCTTCCTCTGCAAAGGCCTTAGCCAGACCAATGGCAACCGTAGTCTTTCCTTCGTTGCTGGTCGTGGAAGTGATACAAATACTCTTCTGTCCCTGTCCTGAGAACTCCGTATTAATCTTGATTCTCCGAAAGGTATCACGCATGACACCCGATAATTCTCTTTCTTCTGTTATCTCTAAACGTTTCATGCTTAGTCATCCCTTACAATTATTCGGATTTATTATACACTGATAAATAAGAAAATAACAATCAGCCCAAAGGAGATTGTTCTCTTTTGGCTTTCCTTTGCTATTTTCTTATGTTTTTTCTATTTTTATGTTGAAATTACACAATTCTTTTTCTCGCAAAAAGTTCACTTGGATTTTTGATAAAAAGCCTTTCTGCGTAATCTCTTCCGTATTTTTTTTCGATCAAATCGGCCGCTCTGCCGATATTGCTTCTTCTGGTCGTCATATTGTGGACATCGGAGGCAACGAAATCCGCCATTTCCCGCTTCAGGAGCTTATGGCAAAACTTTTTCTCTAGATTGCTGTGTTCTCCCAGGACACTGTCTGCATTGATCTGCATGGCTGCTCCAAGATCTCGAAGCAGCTCGACCAGGATCAGGTTATTTGTTAAAGCCGGATAGCGTTCAATATGAGCCAGAATCGGCCGATAACCCAAGCTTATGACTTCTCTTGTTTTGCTTCTGATATATTCTGCCGTATCATCTCCGGAGAACTCCAGCAGAACGTGATTGGTATTGTTCAGCGTACTGTACTTTCTCTCTTCCAGAACCTCCTCCATATCAAATAAGGCATGGAACTCGCAGCCCAAACGAAGATCCATCTCCGGATAAAGCTCGGAGGCTGCATCCAGCAGTTCCTCGTATCGCTGACAAATTACTTCTATATCTGTTTCGAATATTTTCTCACGAAAATGAGGAGTAAGCATAATGCCGCCTACCCCTTGCTCGGATTCCTCTCCGATGATCGCCAGGGCTTCTCTGATCGAGGCTGCCCCATCATCTACCATAGGAAGAATATGCGTATGAATATCGTAGATTCCTTCCATTCCTTATACCACCCAATCACGCTTTATTATATATGAAATTCCATATATAAAAGTATACGCTTACGCATATGCCTGCGCACGAGCAAATTTTCCTATACATAAAAGTACCCCCCCCCAGGTGCATTTTGCACCTGTGAGGGGGGTACTCATTTTAACCTGCAATTATTCTTCTGCAGCTTCTTCTTCCTGATTTGCAATGAATGCTTCTACATCAACATCAGCTACATCTTCGTCCTCAACCTGCTCTTCTTTTTTCTTCTTCGGAGCCTGCAGAGCCTTGATGCTCAGGCTGATCTTGTGATTTTCTTCATTGAAATCAACGATCTTAGCTTCTACTTCCTGACCAATCTCAAGAACATCGCTCGGTTTCTCAACATGATCTCTTGAAATCTGAGATACATGAAGAAGAGCATCTACCCCCGGAGCAAGTGCAATGAAAGCACCAAAGTCAGTCATACGAGCAACCTTACCGCTTACTACGTTGCCGATTGCATACTTGTTAGCAGCATCGTTCCAAGGATTCTCGTTCGGGAACTTCATAGAAAGAGCAATCTTGTTCTCCTTGATTTCCTTAACAAATACCTTAACTTCATCGCCCGGTTTGAAGAGCTTCTTCGGATTGTCAACTCTTCCCCAAGACATCTCGGAGATGTGAAGAAGTCCATCTGCTCCGCCAAGATCAACGAAAGCACCGAATGTTGTTACATTCTTGATGGTTCCTTCGATAACGTCGCCAACCTTCAGTCCGTCAAGCAGTTCCTGAAGCTTCTGAGCCTTCTCAGCTGCAACAAGCTGTCTTCTGTCACCGATGATTCTTCTCTCACGCGGATTGTACTCTGTGATCACGAAGGAAACTTCCTTGCCTTCGTATTCGTTGAGATCCTTTACGTAAGTATCGGAAACAAGGCTTGCCGGGATGAATACTCTGGACCCGTCAACAGAAACAGTAAGTCCACCCTTGAGTACCTTTGTAACGGTTGCTGTAAGAACTTCCTTGTCTTCGAAAGCTTTCTTCAGCTTCTCGTTGCTCTTCTCCTGAAGCATACGTCTGTAGGAAAGAACAACCTGTCCTTCACCATCGTTGATCTTCAGGATCTTTGCGTCAAGCTTGTCGCCAACCTTGACAACTTCTGTCAGATCCGTAACAGTCGGATCATTTGTATATTCTTTTAAAGAAATTGTTCCGTCGGACTTGTAGCCGATGTTCAAAACAATCTCATCTGGCTTCACATCAATGACTTCGCCTTCTACGATCTCCCCGTTCCTGATCTTCTGCATTTTTTCTTCGCTTTCTGCGAACAACTGTTCAAATTCATTCATTTCTGACATAATTTTGAACCTCCTCAATAATTTTTTTTGGGGTCGATGCCCCGGCGGTTATCCCGATAGTGTGAATCTCTTCAGGATTATTGAAAGCGAAATCATCTAACGTCTGAATAAAGTACGTCCTGTCACATTCGTCTTTACAAATTTCATACAGTTTTCGAGTGTTCGAACTGTTCTTCCCGCCAATGACAACCATCGCATCAGCTCGGGAGGCTATTTCACGCGCTTCCTTCTGCCTTTCGTCAGTTGCATTGCATATAGTATTCACAACAATATCAGTATACTCATTTTCCTCGCATACTGCAACTAATTCTTGGAATTTTTTTGCATTAAATGTTGTCTGAGAGACGACACAGACCTTTTCACTCCATTTATTTTCAAAATTTTCCAGATCTTCCTTATTTTTTACCACATAAATGTGATCATTGACACACCAGCCCATGATTCCGATCACCTCCGGATGGGTCTCATCTCCGGCGATCATGATGCTGTAACCCTCTTCCGAATATTTATGCACGATCCTGTGAATCTTTTTGACAAAGGGGCAGGTGGCATCGATCAGATCCAGTCCATTCTGTCGGATGATGTCATAAATTCTTGGCACAGCTCCATGGGTACGGATAATGACCGTCCCCTCATGAATTTCCTTCAGCTCTTCCTCATTCTCGATCACATGGACGCCTCTTTTTTCAAGATCACTGATCACCTCTTCATTGTGGATCAGGGGGCCATAGGTATAAAGAGGAAAATTTTTCTTTTCTGCCTCTTCATAGGCAATGGCAACCGCTCTTTCCACGCCAAAGCAAAAGCCCGCCGTTTTTGCCAGAATTACTTCCATACTCTCTTGTCTTCTCCTCTTCTTTTTTCCTTCATCTGTGCTTTCTTAGGATTTTTTTCTTTCCGATACGAGAGCTTCCATTTTGGCTACGACTTCATCGATGCTAAGCTCGGAGCTATCCAGATAATAGGCATCCTCCGCCTGTTTTAAGGGAGCGATCTCACGGTTCATATCCCGCTCATCTCTCTCCCGGATGCTTTCTTCGATCTCAGAAAGTGGAGTCTTGTCTCCCTTTTCTTCTAATTCCTTATAGCGGCGCATCGCTCTGGTCTCTACGCTGGCTGTCAGATAGATCTTCAGCTCGGCATCCGGCAGGACATGGGTTCCGATATCCCTTCCATCCATGACAACATCATTTTCTCTTGCCAGCTTTCTCTGCAGATCCAGAAGCTTCTCTCGAACCGGACCGTAGGCTGCAACCGGACTGGTCATGGCACTGACTTCCGGTGTACGGATCAGGCCAGAGACATCCTCGCCATTCAGGTAAACGACCTGACTGCCCTTTTCATAGGCGATGGAAACCTCGATTTCCGGCAGAAGGCTCTCGATTTTTTCCTCTTCCTCTGCTTTTAAATTCTTACGAAGGCAGTAGAGAGCGATTGCCCTGTACATTGCTCCGGTATCAACATAGATAAAGCCCAGCTTCTGGGATAAAATTTTGGCTATGGTACTTTTTCCGGAACCTGCCGGTCCGTCTATTGCGATATTCATCTCAATCTCTCCTTCTATATCTCTATACTGCTGCCTGCCAGATAGCCGGTCGACCAGGCAATTTGAAGATTGTAGCCGCCTGTCACAGCATCTGCGTCAATTACTTCTCCTGCAAAATACAGGCCTTTGATCAATTTGGATTCCATGCTGGAGGCATTGATATCCTTCACACTGACACCGCCCTTGGTGATGATCGCCTCAGAAAAGTCTCTCAGCCCAGTCGATGTCATAGGAAGATGTTTGATCAAATGGCCCAAGGACAAGCGTTCTTCCTTAGTGATATCATGCACCTTTCTCTCCGCTTCGATCCCGGATTTCTCAATGATCAGGGGAATCAGCTTAGCCGGAAGCAGATCAGACAAAGCATTTCGAAAATCCTTATTGATATATTTTTCGAAGTCTCTCTGCAGTCTCAGATCCAGCTGCTTGTCTGACAGAGCCGGCTTCAAATCCAGCTCCAGTCCGACTTCCTTCTTATTTAGCTCTTTTCCATGCTCAGCACTTATCGTCAGGACCAAAGGTCCGCTGATCCCGAAATGGGTAAAGAGCATCTCGCCAAAATAGCTTTTCTTTTTCTTACCCAAATCAACGGTCAGCTCTACATTCCGAAGGGAAAGCCCCTGCAGAGCCAGATATTCCTTCTCCTTCAGGACGATGGGCACCAGGCTTGGAATCCGCTCGGTCAGTCTGTGTCCGCTTTCTTCCGCAAAGCGATAGCCGTCTCCTGTAGATCCTGTTTGCGGATAAGAAAGTCCGCCCGTTGCGATGATCACAGCATCGTAGGCTTCTGTTCTGCCCTTTCCCATAAGAATGCCGCAAATGCTGCCTTCTTCTGTCAGGATATCCTCCACGCTGCTCTTGAGTCTTACTTCAACACCAAGTCTTTTCAGTTCTTTTTCCAGGGCTCTTATGATATCCGAGGAATGATCCGAAAAAGGAAAGACTCTCTCTCCTCTTTCTGTCTTTAGCTTTACGCCTCTGCTTTCAAAAAAGTCCATGACTCTGAAATTATCATAGCCGTAAATCGCACTGTAAAGAAATTTGGGATTCCCTGGGATTTTTTCAAAAAGCTCGCTGGTCTCACAGGCATTGGTCAGATTACATCTGCCCTTTCCGGTGATAAAGAGCTTCTTGCCCAGCTTTTCATTCTTTTCGTAAAGGGTAACCTTATGTCCCTTTTCTGCAGCGGCAATCGCCGCAAACATCCCCGCCGGACCGCCGCCGATCACACATATTTTACGCATTCTCTTCTCCGCTCCCGCTGTATCTGTACATAAGAATATCCTCTACATATTCCATCTCATCATTTCCCTCGCTGCCCAGATTCTTCCAGATCTCATCCATGCTTTTCATGGTTCTTGTGACTTCTCTTTTTCTTTTTGAAGCCAGAGTCGCAACCAAGGCATTGATCAGACTTAAGGCCGCTGTCAGAGAAGGCATAAGGGAATCCGTCTCGGACAAAGCGATCAGATTGCAGGAAGAATAGAGATTCAGAGGGGAATTTGTACTGTCCGTAATGGTCAGCACGCCTGCCCTCTTGCTATTGGCATACTCTGCTGCCTTGATCGTACTGTAGGAATAACGGGGAAAGCTGATGGCGATCAAAGCATCCTTCTCTGAAATATGCAAGAGCTTTTCCATCATGCCGTTCATATTTTCATTTTCAATCACACGAACATCCCGGAACATGCCATTCAGATGTCTGCCCAGGATTCTTGCCAGCTCACCGCTTTCCCGAACGCCAACCAGGTAAATGCTCCTGGCTCCCGCGATCCTTTCTACTGCACTTTGGAAAACCCTCTCATCGATCAGATCCAGACTTCTGCGGATTCTCTCAATATCCGCCAGCATCATACCAGAGAGAAAATCTCCCTTTTCTGTCATTTTCCGTTCAGAGGCAATGACAGAGTCATCCATCTTTTCTCTCATCAGATCCCGGACTGCTGCCTGCAGCTCCGGAAAGCCCTTATAATCCAAAGCCGAAGCAAAACGGATTACGGTGGATTCACTGACAGAAACTGCCTCTCCCAATTTTGCCGCTGTCATAAAAGCCGCCTGATCTGCATGATCCGTCAGAAAGGCAGAAAGCCTCTTCTGCCCCTTGCTCATGGAAGCATATTTACGGTTGATTCGATTTATCATATCATTCTTCATTTTTCATACCTCAACCGCTTTATACCTCAAGCGTCTCAGCAGAAAGAGCGATTTCTTCCTCTGCTTCCTTCTTAAATTCTTCAATCTGCACGGTATTTAAGACAGGCAGATTATCCGTTGATGAAACCCCGAAGATTCTTAAGAATTCCTCGGTTGTACCAAACAAAAGAGGCCGTCCGGGGGCATTCAATCTGCCCAGCTCACGAATCAGGCCAAATTCCAAAAGTCTGTTTACCGCATGATCGCAGGAAACGCCTCGGATCTTTTCCATTTCCGCCTTGGTTACCGGCTGCTTATAGGCAATGATTGAAAGGGTCTCCATAACGGTATCCGTCAGGGTGTAGGCCTTTTGCTTCTGCACCACCTTGATCAGCTGCTGATAATATTCCGGCTTGGTACAAAGCTGAACCGCATCCTCCAAAAGCATGATGCGAATCCCTCTCTCCTCGCTTTCGTACTTTTCCTGCATCTTAGTGAGAATCTCACGAATCTTCTTCTTGTCTGTTTCCAGGACTTCACTGAGCTTGGCAATCTCCACAGAATCACCAACGGAAAAGAGGATGGCCTCAATAGCACCTTCTAAGCTTTTGGTTTCTGCCTTCTTCTTTCCCTGCTTGACTTTGTCTGCTACCTGTTTTTCTGGCTTAGCTTCGCCTGCCGCTTGCTCTTCAGTCTTAGCTTCATCTGCTGCTTGCTCTTCTGCCTTGACTTCATCCGCTGCCTGCTCTTCAGACTTAGCTTCATCTGTTGCCTGCTCTTCAGACTTGCTCTCCTGCACTTCTTTTGCTTCTTCTCTTATCGTTTCGTCTGCCCTATTTTCTTCCATCTTCCTCTGCTTTTTCTGTCACGTTTTCTGTATTCTTTCCCTCTGTGAGAGATTCTTTTTCTTCCTCAAGATTTTCCTCAGTAGGCGGATTTTCATCTATATCTTCTGTGCTATTTTCCTCTGTATCTACTTCACCGTCTTCTTCTGTCAGCTTCGACTCGATCTCGATATCATCAAAAGCATGGTCCTGTCTTACCACAATACTGCCGTGCTTCATCATCTCCAGAACGGCCATAAAGGTAATGATGATATCCATTTTTGTCTCGGTATCTGCCATCAGCTTGCGAAAGGAAAAACGTTTATGCTTTCTCGCATACTTTTTTAACTTATCCAGCTTATCCGGCAGGGTCACGCTCTCCTTCTCGATCTTGCCAAATCGGCTTCTGACCGGATCCAGTCTCTGCACCTGCTGCTTCATGAGACGTTCGAAGATACTGTGCAAATCCTCCAGCTCAATCCCTGCAAAAAGCTTATCCACATCCGGCGGCTCCCGATAGGACAGAACCTCCTTTGGAATACTCGGATCCTTATACATGACATAGCCGGCATCCATTTGTCTGCCTCTCAGCTCATCTGCAATATAGCGGTACATCTTATATTCCAGAAGCTGCTGAACCAGTTCCTCTCTCGGATCGATCTCTTCTCCCTCTTCATTGACCTCAGGCGGGAGAAGCATCTTGGACTTGATATTGATCAATGTGGCCGCCATAACAAGGAATTCACTGGCCCGATCCATATCCTCCTCGGGAATTTCTGCCAGATACATCAGATACTGCTCGGTAATCTCAGCAATCGGAATGTCATAGATATTTACTTTATTCTTTTCAATCAGATGCAATAGAAGATCCAAAGGGCCTTCAAAGGCATCCAGCTTTACATCAATTTCCATCCCTTATCCCTGTCTCATACCGGTTCCAGATCGATCAGCATCAGCTCTGCCCGATTGCAGATCCTGATCGGATAGCCATGGGTTCCCAGCCCCCTGCTTACGAACATGGAAGCCCCCTCTCTGTCATATCTGCCCGCATCGTAATCCGGGAAAAGCTTCAGTTCCGGAGAAAAGAGGCTGCCATAGCCCGGAATCCGAACCAAACCGCCATGGGTATGACCGCTGATGATCAGATTCGGATGAATACTCAGATACTGTTCAAAATAGGCCGGATTGTGAGCCAGAAGAATCTGCAGGGCATCTTCATTCTTTTTCTTCGGAAGAAGACTTTCGATATAGCCATCCCGCATATGAATATCGACCATCTTTGCATAATAGGAAAAATCAATATCCAAACCACTGATCTCCAAGAGATCTCCGTCCACACTGACAAGAGCCGACTCATTTCGAAGGAAATGCACGCCGGCCTTATCCGCTTCCTTACGATACCAATCCCAGACATGGCTTCGCATTTTCTTTTCTTCCCCGGCCAGTCTGTTCTCATGATTGCCGAAGCTGTAATATACGGGCGCAAGTTCCGCTAATCTGTGAAGGCTTCTTGCGGCGGAAAAAGGATATCCTGTCTTCTGATAAACCGTATCCCTTTCTGCTGTGATAAAATCTCCCGGAATCAGGATCAGATCAGGATTTTCTCTTTCCAATGCATCCAGAATTCTGCAGTTGTCCTTGCCAAACTCCACACCATGGAGATCAGCGACAACGGCAAGCCGAATCCTCTTGGATACCTTTCTTGTCTTGTACTTATAATTTGTAACTTCAAACTGCTTCAGCTCCAGATATTGTGCCAGAGCCAGTCCTGAAACCGCTGCGGCTGTTAATGCAAATCCTTTTCTTTTTTTCATAGGGCCTTTCCGAAAAATTTCTTTTCTTTCACTTTCTATGCTGTCATATGATAGGAAATGCCGCATTTCATCCGCATTCCCCTTCTTCAGCTTATTCTAACATCAGAGAATGATCATCGCATCTCCAAATGAGAAAAAGCGATATCTTTCTTTTACCGCCTCTTCATAGGCTGCCAACATATGTTCCCTTCCCGCAAAGGCACTGACCAGCATGAGAAGGGTTGATTTAGGCAGATGGAAATTCGTGATCAAACCATCCATGATCTTGAAGCGATAGCCCGGATAGATAAAGATCTCCGTCCAGCCGCTGCAAGCCTGGATACTGCCATCCTCTGCTGCCGCAGACTCCAGCGTTCTGCAGCTTGTCGTTCCAACGCAAATGATCCGGCCGCCCTTAGCCCTTGTTTCATTGATGGTCTTTGCTGCCTCTTCATTGATCATATAAAACTCTGAATGCATATGATGCTCCAGAACATTTTCTACTTTAACCGGACGGAAAGTTCCGAGTCCGACATGCAGGGTTACTTCTGCCGTCTTTATACCTGCTTCATGCAGCTGCTCTAAGAGCTCCTTTGTAAAATGCAGACCTGCTGTCGGCGCTGCTGCAGAGCCTTCATGCTTGGCGTAAACCGTCTGATAGCGGTTTTTGTCCTTCAGCTCATGGGTAATGTAAGGCGGAAGGGGCATCTGACCCAGCTTATCCAGAATTTCCTCGAAAATTCCTTCATATTCAAAATGGATCAGACGGTTACCATCCTCTTTTACTTCAATAATCTCGCCTCTGAGCAGACCATCCCCGAAAACAAAGCGGGCGCCCAGGCGGCATTTTTTGCCCGGCTTTACCAGGGTTTCCCAGGTATCATTTTCCATTCTTTTCAGAAGAAGAAGTTCAATACCTGCGCCGGTATCTTCCCTTGCACCGTACAGTCGGGCCGGGATTACCTTTGTATTATTCATAACCAGACAGTCGCCCGGCTTTAAGAACCGCAAAACGTCACGAAAGACGTGATGAGAAACCTCACCCGTCTTTCGATCAACATGCATCAGTCTCGAAGAGGAACGGTCCTCCAGAGGATCCTGTGCAATCAATTCCTGCGGAAGTTCATAATCAAAATCTTTTACTTCCATTTTTTCCTCAATTATGCTCTCAGTTTAATCTCCATCTCTTCCAGCTTATCTACGATCTTCTTCATTGCCGGAGAGATATCCGCCTCTTCCAGGGTCTTATCCTTTGCCCGGAAACGAATGGTATAAGCCATTGACTTGAAGCCATGCTGAATCTGGGAACCCTCATAAATATCGAAAAGTTCAACATTTTCCAGATAAGCACCGCCGTTCTTGCGGATCGTTTCGATGATCTGACCGTTCAGGATATGCTTGGGTACTACCAGGGAAATATCTCTGGTTACAGCCGGATATCTTGCAAAGCCTTCATATTTCTTATCGAAGCTTGCCTTTGCTGTGATCATCGGCATATCCAGCACTGCCACATAAACTCTGGAATCAATACCATAGCTGTCTGCAACCGTCGGATGCAGCTCACCCAGATATCCGATCGTCTCGCCCTCGTAAACTACCAGTGCCTGTCGTCCCGGATGCAGGAAAGTCTTGCCTGCCTGGGGATCATAGGAAAGATCTCCCTTTAAGCCGGTGCGCTCCAGAACCTCTTCTACAACAGCCTTCATATCGAAGAAGTCTCCCTCGCCGTAATCACCCAGAGTAAGCTGAATTCTCTCGTCCGGAAGCTCTGTCATCGGAAGCTGCTTAGGCAGATAGATCTTTGCCATTTCATAAAGGGCTGCTTCCTTATTTCTATGCTTAAAGTTAGACGCAAGTGAAGTCAAAAGACCATTCAGGGGAAGGGTTCTCATGATACTGAAATCCTCACCCAGCGGGTTTGCAATCTTGATAGCTGCTCTTTCCGGCGCATCTTCTGCCAAAAGCAGCTTGTCAAATACCTTCGGGCTCTCAAAGCTGTAGGTCATTGCCTGCGAGAAACCGTTTGCCTGTACAACTGCTCTGACCTCTGCTTCCACTCTCTTCTCAAAGGAAAGCTTACCTGCAGTTCCCTGTCCGCTCGGCATTGTCATAGGAATATTGTCATAGCCGAAGAATCTCGCAACCTCTTCTGCAAGATCCGCCATAACATGAACATCCTGTCTCCATGAAGGAACAACAATTTCATTGGTTTCCTTATCGTAGCTAAGGTCAATTTTCTCAAAATATGCCAGCATGTCCTCGGCCGGAACATTGGTACCAAGCAGCTTATTGTATTTGTCCGGCTCGAAAGGAACACGGTTTCCTTCTCTCTTAACCGGATAAATATCAACAATGCCGCCAACTACCTCACCTGCACCCAGCTCTTCTACCAGCTGGCAGGCACGGTTCATTGCCTCAAGAGCAGTGTTCGGATCCAGACCCTTCTCAAATTTGCCGGAAGCATCTGTTCTCATGCCGACTCTCTTGGAAGAAAGACGGATATTGGTTCCATCGAAGCAGGCTGCCTCAAAAAGCATGGTCTTTACATCATCGGTAATCATGGAATTCTCACCGCCCATGATACCGGCAAGGCCGATTTCCTTATCCTTATCACAGATCATCAGAACGTCATGATCCAGCTTTCTTTCCTGTCCGTCAAGGGTAACGAAGCTTTCTCCGTCCTTTGCACGGCGAACAATGATCTCATGGCCTGCAATCGTATCCCAGTCATAGGCATGCATAGGCTGACCATATTCTTCCATAACATAGTTGGTAATATCAACCAGATTGTTGATCGGACGGATACCTACGCTGCGCAGTCTTCTCTGCATCCACTCCGGTGAAGGTGCCAACTTGATGTTCTTCACAACTCTTGCCGTATATCTGGGGCAAAGCTCGCTATCTTCTACTGTAACCTTGATATAGTCATTTACATCCTCGTCGTTTCCGGTCTCTGTAATAACCGGCGGAATGAATTCCTTGCGGAAGGTTGCTGCTGCTTCACGGGCAATACCAATCACACTGTAGCAGTCCACACGGTTGGATGTTACTTCATATTCTACAACAGTATCATGCAGTCCCAGTGCTTCAATAGCATCATCGCCCGGCTTTACATTGTCTTCCTCGTCGAAGAGATAAATGCCGTATTCCGGTGCCTTGGGGAACATATTTCTGTCCGATCCGAGTTCCTCGATGGAACACATCATACCATTAGAAGGTACGCCGCGAAGCTTGCCTTTCTTGATCTTGATGCCGCCCGGGGTCTTTGCTCCGTCATGTCCGCCGGCAACTCTGCCGCCATCCAGAACAACCGGAACCAGGTCTCCCTCATGCACATTGGGTGCACCGGTTACGATCTGAATATCCTCTTCTCCTCCAACATTCACCTGGCAGATCACAAGCTTGTCTGCATCCGGGTGCTTTTCAATCTTATCGATTTTTCCGACTACGATCTTGTCCAGATCTGCATCGAGATTTACATAATTCTCAACCTTTGTACCGCTGAGTGTCATCGCATCCATGTATTCCTGGGGTTCTGCATCCAGCTCCGGTACATATGCCTTTAACCAATTAAGTGATGTATTCACTGTTATTTCCTCCAATCCTGCTTTTTCTCAATCAGCAGTTACTTTCAATCAGCTTTTCTGCTTAAGGATTTTCTTAGAACTGATCCAAAAATCTCTCGTCATTCTCATAGAGCAGACGCATGTCATCAATTTCGTATTTCAAGAGTGCGATTCGCTCAAGGCCTACACCAAATGCAAAACCTGTATACTCTTCCGGATCTACGCCAACCATCTCAAGTACATGTGGATGAACCATACCGCAGCCGAGGATCTCGATCCAGCCCTCGCCCTTACAGAATCTGCAGCCCTTGCCGCCGCATTTGAAGCAGGAAACATCCATCTCTGCGGAAGGCTCTGTGAAGGGGAAATGATGGGGACGGAACTTGGTCTTTGTATCCTCTCCGAACATTTCTGCCGCAAACTGCTGAAGGGTTCCCTTCAGATCAGACATGGTAATATTCTTATCGATAACCAGACCTTCTACCTGATGGAAGCAGGGAGAATGGGTTGCATCCACCTCATCAGAACGGAATACCCTTCCCGGTGCGATCATACGGATCGGAAGCTTTCCGCCTTCCATTGCATGAATCTGAACAGAAGATGTCTGTGTACGAAGAAGGATATCGTTGCCGATATAGAAGGTATCCTGCTCATCCTTTGCCGGATGATTTGCCGGAATATTCAGAGCCTCAAAGTTGTAATAATCATACTCTACCTCAGGTCCGTCAATCACCTCATAACCAAGACCTGTAAAGATTCTCTCTACCTCTTCTAAGGCAACTGTATTCGGATGCGGATGACCGATTCTCTTTTTCTTTGCCGGCAGGGTAACATCGATCACTTCCTGCTTCAGCTTGAGATTCTGGACTTCCTTCTCCAGGGCTTCCTTTCTGGCCTGCATCTGCTCCTCGATCGCGCTTCTGGTCTCATTAACGAGCTGACCAACCTTAGGACGATCCTCCGGGGCAACATTCTTCATGCCCTTCAGAATCGCAGTCAGCTGACCCTTCTTACCAAGCACGGACACTCTGATCTCATTCAATGCATCCAGATTGCCAGATTCTTTGATCTGATTCAAGGCTTCTTCCCTGATATTCAACAGTTCTTCTTTCATCTTGCTTCTCCTTTGTATATGTAATCTATTCGAAGTTGACTATAAATGTGTAATGCGAGTGCGCATCCTATCGTGACTTTTTACGTCATAGGAACAAAGTTCCTATGACGTAAAAAGCCCCCAGCAAAACTGCTGGGGACGAATAATTCCGCGGTACCACCCCTGATTCCCAATCCTTAGATCAGGCACTCAAGAACCGTGTAACGTACGGCAACGTCATTTCTTACTGTCTTCTGCATTTGCTTGTCAGACTTATTTCGGAAATGCAGCTCCGGTGTGAAATTCAGGATATTACTGAACCTGCAGGAAGCTCTCAGCCTCTGACTTCCTTTCTCTTTCAGGAAATAATTCCCTCTTTGCTCAAAAAGCAATGCACCATCTTCGCCTTTTTTCTATCTGTCAGAAAGCATCTGTCTGCTTTCTTCTTTTCCATTTTGCATGAAATCCTGCAAAACGCTAAAACTGATTCTACCATACTAAATTTCTTTTCGCAAGGTCATTTCTGCTTTCTTCTTTTTCTCCTCCGCCTTACCTTATATTTCTTTCTCTGCCGTTCACAGCAAAAAGTCAAAATTTAAATCCACATTTTTTCCTACTTGCGGCCTTCTGCACAAACCCGAAGAACCTCCTCCGGCACCGGAACCTCCAGGATAGAATCCCTGTCGATCTTTCTGACTCTGTAATAAGTCCAGAGATAACGGAGCATAGGCTGTATTTCTGCGCATACAAAAAAAATGATCATGCACATATAAAGCCAGAACATGGACAAAAGTACCATCATCAGGCTTCCGTAAACTGAAAAGAATCCGAAATAATTGGTCAGGATTGAAATCGCAATCGTAAAAACAAACCAGGCAACAGAGCAGGCAATCCCACTGGGAAGCTGATCCTTAAACTCCGTCGTCGCATTCGGCAGCATGGTATAAACTTCTGTAAAAAAGCTGACCATCATGGCGATCATGATCGGGTAACGGAAGATCATAATGATCGTCAGGGCAAGGGGCCTTTTTCCATCCGGAGAAGCCGCACGAAAGAGCTCCGAAACCTGACTTCCATAAACAACAAATACGATGATAAAAAAGATCACGAAAAGAAGGATGATCGTTGCCAGAATGGAGCGAAAACGAAGATAAAACCAGTTTCTCTTATCCTCGATATTTCTTACATTGTTCAAGCCATATTGGATTCCCTGCAGAGCCTTTCCCGCCGACCAGAGTACCGACAAAATAGAAAGGGAAAAAATCGCATAAGATCTGGTAAAAAGATTGTCGATCAGGCTGTTAACATTATCCTTCAGAAAATCGGGAAAATAATTGCTGATCAGACCCATGATCACGGATTCATCCAGATTCAGGATACGAATCAGGAAAATGAGTACCATAAGAAAAGGAATCAGGGACATCATAATAAAGAGCGTAGACTGCGCTGCATACAATGCCACCTTATCCTCCTGATAGGTTTTTATCATCCCTTTTACATAATCAATCAGCAGCCTCTTCATGCTCTCTCCCATATATACTACAATAGGAAATTCTGACGGGATTTCCTATTGCAGAACAAAGCGTTTCGCTCGCGAAACGCTCGCGCCGAGCGCGGTCGCTTGCGACATATTTCCTCTTCGCGCGAGTGCGCATCCTTGCGGAGCTTTTTATGTAATAGGAAATTCTGACGGAATTTCCTATTACATAAATATAGAGAATCCTGTTCAAAGGATTCTCTGCGCGCAAGCGGAATGCAATTTTCCTTTCCGCGAGCTGCGCATCCATGTGCCTTTTTATCGTATAGGAACAAAATGTCCTATACAATAAAAAAGCCCGGAACACGTCCTGTATTTTGACTCCTAGCTAGATGCTAGGTGGGCAACCGCAACCTCATCTCTGTCTTCCTCTGTGCCATACGGCGAAATGAGGCCCGACATTAAATCGGCAATATAAGAATCCCGTTTAAAGTAATTGTAGGTTCAAAATATCAGGAAATATCGCATTTCGGGATGGCTCTATTATACTCGATAAGAATTCTGATGACAAGAAGAAAAAACGAGGATGATTCGGCAGAATCATCCTCGTTTTTTTCACTAACACAACATTTTCAACTCCATGCAATCCATCGGATTTTCATGAAAGCACTGATTTTTCAGTGTCCCATGTATCTTCTCTTAAATTCCAAGGAACTTCTTCACCTCGGCCTGCATGCCTTCCACTTCACACTGGATATCATGCTTAACCGGTGCTGTGCGGATTTCTTCAATTGCATTCGGAACCTTAACCTTAGCCAGAGCAGAAAGTTCATCCACCAAAGCAAAGTCTTCCATGTCTGCATATTTAGGATCAATTGCAGTCATTACCGCTCTTGTAAACTTGAAGGGGCTTGCAGTAGATGCGATTACAGTAACCTTGTCATCCCCTGTTTCCTTGCGGTATTTGTCATAAACACCTGCTGCAACTGCAGTATGGGTATCGATCACATAGCCGTCCTGCTCATAGATTTTCTTGATCGTTGCTGCGGTTTCTTCTTCTGTGCAGTAATTACCATAGAAACCGGAAAGGGCTTCCTTCATTTCGGCTGTAATCTCATACTTACCCTCTTCCTTCAGTTCCTGCATGAGCTTACCATTCTTCTCTGCATCATTGCCGCAGATACGATAGATCAAACGCTCTAAGTTGCTGGAGATCAGAATATCCATAGAGGGAGATGTTGTCAGGATAAATTCTCTGTTCTTGTCATAAACACCTGTCTCGAAGAAATCATAGAGAACCTTATTGTCATTGGATGCACAGATCAGCTTTCCAACCGGAAGTCCCATATTCTTTGCATAGAAGGCAGCCAGAATATTGCCAAAGTTGCCTGTCGGAACATCAATATTGATCTCTTCGCCTTTTTTGATCGCGCCCTGCTTCAGGAGCTTTGCATAAGCATAAACATAATATACGATCTGCGGTACCAGACGACCGATATTAATGGAGTTTGCTGAGGAGAACTGATAACCTGCTGCATTCATTTCCTCTGCAAGCGCCTTGTCTGAGAACATGGTCTTCACACCTGTCTGTGCCTGGTCAAAATTGCCGTGAATACCGATAACGCAGGTATTGTCGCCCTTCTGAGTGATCATCTGCTTCTCCTGAATCGGAGAAACACCGTTCTTCGGATAGAAAACAACGATCTTGGTTCCCTCTACTCCCGCAAAACCTGCCAGAGCTGCCTTGCCGGTATCACCTGATGTTGCTGTCAGAATTACGATCTCATTTTTGATCTGATTCTTTCTTGCACTTGTGATCATCAGATGCGGCAGAATGGAAAGTGCCATATCCTTAAAGGCGATGGTTGATCCGTGGAAAAGCTCCAGGAAATAAGCACCGTCTGCCTTACGAAGGGGAGCAATCTCTTCTGTATCAAATTTTTCATCATAAGCATTTTTGATGCAGTTTTTCAACTCTTCTTCTGTGAAGTCTGTCAGGAAAAGCTTCATCACCTCATAAGCTGTTTCCTGATAGCTCATCTCCTTCAGCTGATCCCAGTCAAGCTCCAGTGCCGGAATCTTTGTGGGAACAAAAAGTCCGCCCTGATCTGCCAGTCCCTTTAAAATTGCCTGGGAAGCTGTTACCTTTTCATTTGCATTTCTCGTACTAACGTACATCAGATCCATATCAATACCTCTGTATTTTCATTTCATGAGATCCCGCTCAGGATCGGTTTATCTTCGCTCAATCAATATAATAAACTTTTTCTTCTGCGTCAATCCTGCGGAAGGGTAATTGCCGCATTGATCGCAGATGCTGCTGCCGTTGCCGGAGAAGAAAGATAGATTTCTACCTTCGATGTTCCCATACGGCCAAGGAAGTTACGGTTATTGGTTGCAAGCACTCTTTCTCCATCCGTCAGGATTCCGCCTGCCCTGCCGCAGCAAAGTCCGCAGCCCGGATGGGTAATGATCGCACCTGCTTCTGCAAGGGTCTGCATATATCCTTTTTCGATGGCTTCCTCATAGATACTTCTGCTGGCCGCCGTAATGATCAGCTTGCAGGCAACCTTCTTTCCCTTCAGGATCTTTGCTGCGATCGCAAGATCCTCCAGTCTGCCATTGGTGCAGGATCCGATAAAGACCTGATCCAACTTTGTTCCGACAAGCTCGCTGACCGGATGAATATTGTCAACCTGGGAAGGACATGCACAGACCGGAACCAGGTCCTCTGCCTGATAACGGATCACACTTGCATATTCGGCATCCTCATCGCCATAAAGCCAGTCTACATCCTCCATCTTCACCTTGGAATACTCGCAGGTCTTTTCATCCGGACGGAAAAGACAGCATTTTGCACCGGCCTCAACCGCCATATTGGAAATGGTCATACGGCTGGCAACGCTCATCTCATCTACAGCAGAGCCTGTGATCTCCAATGCCTTGTAGGTTGCTCCGTCGGAACGAAGATCTCCTAAGAGACGTAGGATCACATCCTTTGCCATCACGCCTTCTGGCAGATGTCCGTCAATGACAACCTTGATCGTCTCCGGTACTCTTACCCAAAGCTCACCTGTTCCAAGAATAGAGGCCATCTCGGTATAACCGATACCGCTGGAGAAGCAGCCAACACAGCCATAGGTTGTTGTATGAGAATCTGTACCGAAAACAATATTGCCCGGCTTTGCATAGCCCATCTCCGTCATAAGCTGATGACAGATTCCGTCGCTTCTGTGCACATGGGTCATACCATACTTTTCTGCAAAGGCATCACCTATCTTGAAATGACGAGTGTCCTCCACGGCACTGGCCGGAACCAGATGATCATAGATCAAAACTACTTTGTCCGGATCCCAAAGCTTAGAAAAGCCCATTTCTTCAAACTTATCCGCAACGAAAGGAATAAAAATGTCATGAATCATCACACGATCCACATTGACTGTTACGATCTGTCCCGGATTCACCTTATCCAAGCCTGTATTATGCTTAATAATCTTTTCAATCAGAGTACTTCCCATTTTAGTTTCCTCCCTTATTGCGGCGCTGCATAGCCTTTACCAGTCCGCCGGCTTCCAGAATATCTGTCAGGTTCTTCGGAAGGGCCTGAATCGGATAACTCTTTCCTTCGGCCTCAATCTCCTGTCCGACCTTTACTGTGATTTCATCGCCTTCCTTTACCGCATCCTGCAGCTGATCATTCTCAATCAGAAGCAGACCATTGTTAATGGAATTGCGGAAAAAGATGCGGGCATAGGACTTGGCGATCACACAGCGAATACCCAGAGCCTTAATGATCTCCGGCGCCTGCTCTCTGGAAGAGCCGCAGCCGAAATTCTTGCCTGCAACAATGATGTCTCCCTCCTGAATCAGACCGGCAAGCTCCGGTCTCAGGGGAGAAAAGCCATACTGCTTCATATCTTCTACGCTTGGCAGTGCCAGATATTCTGTCGGAATGATGATATCGGTATCAATATCATCGCCCAGCACCCAAACCTTTCCTTTAAATTCTTCCATATCTTACTCCAATTCCTCCGGCGATGTAATGTATCCCGCCACAGCAGATGCCGCACACACTGCCGCATTTGCCATATAAACCTTAGAAGAAGCTGCTCCGCATCTTCCCTTGAAATTTCTGGTTCCGGTTGAGATCAGCACTTCATCTTCACCGATCACACCCTGGCAGCTGCCCCAGCAAACGGAACAGTTTGTATTCATGATCATAGCACCCGCTTCCATCAGAGTCGTAATGGTGCCATCTTTCAAGGCTTCGATATAAACAGCCTGAGAAGCCGGTGTCACAATAAATCTGACCTTAGGATCCACCTTGCGGCCCTTCAGAACCTCTGCCGCCTGATGAAGCTCATCGATTCTGCCATTGTTGCAGGAACCGACAAAAGCCTCATTAATTGCGATTTTTTCTTTGGCCACCTCTGCGATTGTTGCATAATTGTCCACGAAATCCGGTCTGACGCAGCAAGGCTCAATCTCATCCAGATTATATTCATATACGGCTGCAAAGTTTGCATCCTCATCACTCTTAAAGAGGTGAACTGCCTCTCTGCCATGTTCCCTGCAGTATTCCACAACCTTTTCATCCGGCTCTACGATACCGGCCTTTGCACCGGCCTCAACTGTCAGATTGCAAAGGACAATTCTGTCATTCACGGAAAGAGCATGGGCTCCGTCTCCGGCAAACTCCATAATTTTATAATTTGCTCCATTTGCACCAATATCACCGATGATCTTTAAGATCAGGTCTCTTGCATAAACGCCCTCTCTGAGCTTGCCATGCAGGTTAAAACGAATTGTCTCCGGCACCATAACCCAGGAGCTGCCCGTTACCATAGCATATAAGAAGTCGGTACAGCCAACGCCTGTTCCAAAGGCTCCCAGTGCTCCGTAAGTAGTTGTATGGGAATCCGCACCAAAGATCAGCTCTCCCGGACATACATAATCTTCCATCATGATCTGATGACAAACACCCTGTCCTTCATAAAGCTTAATTCCATTCTCTCTGGCAAAATTGCGCATTTTCTTATGTGCCTCAGCTGTCTTCGGATTCTCTGCCGGCACATTGTGATCCATGATAAACACTACCTTGTCCGGATCTGCAATTCTCGGATGTTTCAGCTTGTTATGATACATATCAACGGTAAGATGTGTTGTACCGTCATTGCTCATCATGCGATCTAGCTTTACGGTATGGATATCATTCGGCTTTACCTCATCAAGACCAGCCGCTCTGGCAATGATTTTTTCACCAATTGTCATTCCCATTTGATCAGTCCTCCTTATTTAATGATGCGATCAATCCGCCCTGGTTCAGAATATTCTGCATATATTCCGGAAGCTTTGTACATTCAAAGACCTGTCCGTCCACGCTGACAGTTCCTTCACTCAAATCCAGATCTGCCAGGTTGCCGTTCTCCACATGCTCATGCAATTCCTTACAGACAATAACCGGCAGTCCGATATTAATGGAATTGCGGTAAAAAATTCTTGCAAAGGATTTGGCCAGTACAGCCTTTACCCCCAGTGCCTTCAATACAGAAGGCGCCTGCTCTCTGGAGGAACCGCAGCCAAAATTCTCAGCGGCAACAATAATATCGCCCGCCTTTACCTTTGCTGCAAATTCCGGATCCAGGGATTCAAAGGTATATTTTTTCATCTCTTCCACATTCGGCAAGAGCAGATACTGGGATGCAATGATCTGATCTGTATCCACGTCATTATCGAATTTCCAGACTTTACTTTCGCTCATTTCGATTCTCCTCTATATCTTCTATATAAAATAGGCCAAGATCTAAGGAAATGCTGATTTTATCAGTATTTCCCTAATTTGTTATTTTAACATACTTTATCCTATAAGAATGTAATTTATAGGATAAAATGGCATTCTATATTTCTGCTTATTTTATCACAAGCTATGCTATAATAGAAATACATATCGCAAATGTATTTCATAACTTCTTGTTATAATAATACTATTCATCGTCCACAGCAAAAAAGCTATCCTTTTCAAAAGAGGTAATTATGACTCAGAATTTGTCTTCCTATCGTATTTTTTACGTTGTCGCCAAATGCGGCAATATTTCAAAAGCTGCCAAGGAGCTCTATATCAGCCAGCCTGCCATCAGCAAATCCATCCGCAAGCTGGAGGAAAGTCTGGAAACAACACTTTTCATCCGCAGCTCAAAAGGCGTCCGCCTCACAGATGAAGGTGAACTTCTCTTTCAGCATGTCAGAGAAGCCTTTTCCATCCTGGATGACGGCGAAAAGCAACTCCAGCAGAACATCAAGCTGGGCATCGGGCATCTGCGTATCGGTGTCAGCACAACCTTATGCAAATATATGCTCATGCCTTATCTTAGCCAGTTCATCAAGGAAAACCCCAATATTAAGATTTCCATCATCTGTCAGGATTCCAATGAATCCCTCAAAATGATCGCAGAGGATAAGCTGGATCTCGGTTTTGTCGGCATGTTCCATCATATGAAGGACATTGAATTTCGCCCGGTTGTGGAAACCCAGGATATCTTTGTGGCATCACCGGATTATATCGCCAATCTGAACTCGAGAGGTATCGCGCCTGAGGATTACTTCCGGGAAGGCATGCTCATGCTTTTGGATAAAGACAATCAGGCCAGAACCTATATTGACGGCATTCTCAAAGAATTTTTGGATTCTTCCGATCACATTGAGATCACTACCATGGATCTGCTGATTGATTTCGCCAAGATCGGACTCGGCATTGCCAGCGTTATCCGTTCTTTTGTAGAAGAGGACCTGAAAGAAGGTTCTTTGGTAGAGATTCCCTCTCCCCTTCCACTGCCGCCGAGAGATGTCGGCTTCGCTTACAAAAAGAATGCGATTTTCACCAAGGCAGTAAGCGACTTCATCAATATCAGCACTGCACAGAATTGATTATTTAGCATCTTGGATTTTTGTCAAAACACTCTCGCTCGAAGAAAACCTCAGTGTATATCGCACCGCTTACGCGGCACGATATACACTGAGGTTTTTCTAACGGTTTTTAATCCTAGGCAGAACATCTCGCTCTTTAAAAGCCTCTTTCACCACTGGAAACATACACTTTCAAACTTGGGGCTATTGCCTCAAACGCCATGGCATATAAAATCGCAGGACGATTCGCAAAACGGATGCTATGACGAAGCGGCTAGCACGAGGGCGGGGCATTGTCTGAGCTCAGAAAAATAAGCGGCAAGAACATGAAAGAAGGCAGAAAGCACCTTCAAGAAATACGAAGCGAGTTTATGCCGGGAGCCCGAGTGAAT
>CAVEOK010000029.1:0-25711 GCA_963617415.1 Oscillospiraceae bacterium | reverse complement strand
AGACTTGACCTTAAACATCGAAAGATGATAATGCACGGTTAAGAGAATAGTTCTTAAGAGTGTGGCTGTATGAAGTTTTGAAGGTTCTATCATATAAGGATCCAGTTCTTCTTGGAACTGGCTTTTTATATAAAATAACGAATATCACTTTTCTGATGATTTTAATTGACATTTTCATTGGGAATGATATTATATATGTAATGGCGCCATAGCCAAGTGGTAAGGCGTGGGTCTGCAACACCCTGATCACCAGTTCAAATCTGGTTGGCGCCTCTTGAGAAGATCTTATAAATCACAAAAGTGGTTTATAGGATCTTTTTTATTTCATAAGAATGTAGTTATATATGAAATAAAAGATCCGCAAGTTATCGTATCACTACGCAATATGATGAAACGAAGCTGCAAATCATTCGAAGAAGGCCTTGTAGCACGCAGGGCCTGATACATCGTGTGAGTCCATAAAGATGCGTAGCTTGCGGGAAGGAAAAGTATTGAAAAAAGGATGAGAATGCTTCTGCCAGATTGGAAATACGCTCTCGCTCTATATCGTATCGCTTTAGCGATACGATACACGCGAGGCACCATCGTGCAAAGCACGATTTAAAATGGTGCCGGAGTCCAAAAGGGTAAGACCTAGCAGATGCTAAGCACTGAGGTCTTACCAACGATTTCCAATCTTAGGGCAGAACATCTCATCCTTTTCTTAACTTTCTCGATAAACGCGAAAGTTTAGTCTTTAAGATGCATAGAGTGGTTAGGATACATAGAGTGGTAAATGATCCACAATACGGGCTGCAGCCTCTTTTCCAGCTGCAGAGGCCTTGATCAGTGTAGCTGCACCATTGACACAGTCTCCGCCGGCAAAGATCATAGGCTGGTCTGTCTCCTGGTGCTCATTTACTAAGATTCTGTTCTCTGCATCTGTTTTGATACCTTCTAAAGCAGCAACCTTAAATCCAAGAGCCAGGATCACAAGATCACAGGGGATATCTTCATAGTTACCTGTGGCTTTTACATTATTTCGTCCACCCGGATAATCCGGCGCAGAAAGCTCCATAATATCACAGTGAATTGAAGCCAAGGCTTCTTCCTGATTCTTTGACAGGAAGGCATTCGGGGAAAGAAGTGTTCGAATCTCTACGCCTTCTTCTTCAGCAAGCTTGATCTCTGACTGAGAAGCAGGCATATCAGCCTTTGTACGTCTGTAGAGAATCTTACAGGATTCCGTTTCGCTCTGTCGAATGGCAGTTCTTGCTGCATCAATGGCAGTATTTCCACCACCGATCACAAGAATATTTTTGCCGGTATATTTCTCGGGAGCACACAGGTAATCCTTAGTCTGAATTACCTGAGGGAGATGTGAACCCGAAAGATCTAAACCGATCGGTTCTTCTGCACCGATCGCGAGGAAGATAGCGTCATTTTCTTCTTTTAAGCTATTTAAGGAGATATCCACACCAATTTCTGTATTCAAATGAATATCCACATTGTAATTGTGGAGATTTTGGATATGCTCCTGCATGAGCTCTTTTGGAAGAACAAAGGAGGGGATGCCCCAGCTTGTTACGCCGCCCAAACGAGAGGATTTTTCGTAAAGGGATACCTGAAATCCTACTAAAGCAAGAGAGAGCGCACAGGTAATACCTGCGGGTCCGGCTCCTACAATAGCCACCTTAAAGCCATTGTTTTCTTTGCAAAGCTTTAATGGTTTATCGGAATGGGCTTTATGGTAGTCGGATACAAAGCGCTCTAAGGCACCAATGGCAACCGGCTGCCCTTTAATGCCCCTGGTACAATGACTCTCACATTGCTTCTCATAGGGGCAGACGCGGCAGGAAACATCCATAACGGCATTTGTTTTGGAAAGAATCTCCCATGCTGCTTCATAATCCTTATTACGGATCTGTTCAATAAATTCCGGAATATGATTGTGTGTTGGGCAATGCAGATAGCAGTACTGATAAGGACAATTCAAACAGCGGGATGCTTCTGCAAGAGCCTCTTCTTCCGTGAAGCCAAGGCAGACTTCTTCAGAGCTCCTAATTCTTTCTTCTAAAGGAAGCATGGACATGGAAGTTTTTTCTTTAGACATGTTTGGATTTGTATTAATTGTTCTCATGATCACTCTGCCTCCTTTTCTTTCTTTTTCTCATCTGTTGCTTTAGATGACATTTCTTCTACGGCATTGACAGCGGAGCGGTAAGCGGAAGCAACTGCCCAGGTAAGCTCGGATATAACAGCGAGTTCACCCTTTCTGTGCATGGCGGAGGTTGCATCACCAACACCGTATAAGCCGCCGATCACGGAACCATCATTTCTCAAAACCTGGCATTTATCATTTACCATAAGGCCACCGAAGGCAGCTTCGGAAAAACGCTGGGCATAGACTGCATAGAAGGGGCCTTCACTTCTCGGAAGCAGGAATTCCGGAGATTTGTGGAATTCCTTATCTTCGCCTGAAAGACAATAGGAATTGTAATCTTCTACAGTCTTCTTCAATGCAGCAGGATCGATTCCGATATTTTCTGCCAGTTCTTCAATGGTATTGCCCTTAGCACAGGCAGGTACCTTGTAGCTGCATTCGCGATCAAGATCCTCCTGGTAATTCCGATAACACTCAATCTCATCGGCCAGAGTCGGATCATTGAGAAAGCGGTCAAAAATCTCATCAATATTCTTCTGAGAAAAGATATTCCAGGTGCATTCCTTGGGGTGACCGGCAATATTGATGCGGCCCATGAAGAGACCGCCAGCTTCATCCTGCCAGCGTTTGCCGTTCAGATCGACAGAAAGATTGCTGGGTTCCTCGATCAAACGATAGAGAGAATAACTGTAGGGATGATGAGCCGGTCCAAAGAAGGAAACGAACATTCTGTTGGGATCAGGTTCAACGCCAAGTTCTTCTATCATATCGATCGCGTCTCCGGTGTCGGAAGGAACCGAGAATCTGGTAACAGGGCGGTCCACATCAAAGAAGTTTGCATATTTCTGAAGCTTTTCATCGCTGCTTCCGAAGCCGCCTGTAGCAAGAACAACAGCCTTGCAGTGAATCTCGGTTTCTCCGCCCGGATCTAAGGCAATAATGCCTTTGATATTTCCATCGTCATCTGTCAGAAGGTGTTTTGCTTCGTGCTTCAGGAGAATTTCCACATCCAGTTTCTGTTCCGGAATGGCATTCAGCATGGTTTGAATCACATAGGTGCCGGCCCAGCCCGGTCCGATGGAAGGATCCGGACTCAAGGTATTATCAATTCGGTTGATGAAGTGGGTAACGGAAGGTCCATAAACCGGGCCCTGTTCACGTTTCTCACCAAGCTTTTCTACGGAATAAACCTTCTTGGTCTCCGGGAAATCCAGGAGCCAGTCAAAGAAGTCGGAACAGCCGTAAATGGCAGTTCTGATAACATCTTTGCCGAGGATGCCGCCGCTTCTTTCATCCATGACATCAATGGCTTCTTCGCGGACATCTTCAATCCCCATTTCCTTGTGCAGTTTGGAATAGATAGGGAAGAAACCGTGCGCAATGTCGGTATTGCCGCCACAGCGGGCGGCTTTTTCCAATAAGATGACCTTTTTGCCAAGCTGGGCAGCCTTGATGGCTGTGACCAGACCGGTTCCACCGCCGCAAACAAGAAGATCACATTCCTTGATGATCTTGTCATGCGGAGCAGGGGTAGAATGATCATCCGCATCATAGATAGAACAGGTAGGACACAGACTTTCACAAAGTCCGCATTCTACGCATTTATCCGGATCGATCTGATATCTTGGTCCGTCATAATAGATCGCCTGCATGGGACATGCATATTCGCAGGTATGACATCCACTGCAGGAAGATTTAATTTGATACATGATAGACTTCCTTTCATAATATAGATATGTAATAAGTTTAAAATCTGAAAAAAATCAGACTTTGTCACATAGTTTTATAGATTCAGAATAAGAGAGGGTGGATTTGAAGTAAATATCGCACAATTTAGTGTGTTTCCAACAAAAAGGTAAGAAATAAGTGTCTTGTGAGAAAATTGTTTTTTTTATTTAGTAGATTATAGGTATTAGATTTATTGGGAATTGGGGGAAAAAGATGGAAGAAAAAGATATCAAGCAGGTAGAAAAGGAGTCAAAAGAAAAAGAAGAAAAACTAAAGGAACTGATATCTACAGCAGAGGAAAGGGTGAAGATCCTGGACAGCCTGAATGTACCGGAGGAAAATGAGGTATTTGACATTACAAGAGATCCTTATGTACATATGATGAAGCTGATCTTCAATAGGTGGAAACCTTTCCTGCTGAGAGCGATCGCCATAGACGGACAGACCTATTATTCCAGATTTTTTAAACAGCTTCCTATTTCTCAGAAGGTTTTATCACAGAATCTGAAGGAAATGGTGGAAGATGAGCTGATCGTGCGAAGTGTTATTCCGGAGGTACCGCCAAGAGTGGAATATTCCCTGACGGAGCATGGCAGATCTCTGGTCTCCATCCTGGACCTGATCTATGACTGGGGCTGGATGGATATGAAGAGAAAGGGCATTCCTGTAGATGTGCTGGGAGAGATGTGGCATGGCTACCGTGAGATGGATGAGGGACTGATGGATAATCCATTCAGTACCAGTAAGATGAAGAAAAAATAAGGCATATATGATAAGAAGATTAGGGGCTGCTGCTCGAACTGAGTTTGGACTTGGTTTGGGTGGCGGCTCTTTTTATGTAATAGGAAATTCCATCAGAATTTCCTATTACATAAAAAGAGCCGTCAGGATGCGCACTCGCGCGAAAAGGAAATATGTCGCAAGCGACCGCACTCGGCGCGAAAATGCATCCTACCTTAGAGTAGGATACTTCCTGAAAAGAGAGAAGCTGATAAAATTGTGCGATATTTACAGAAAACATAGGGCAGACATAGAATTTAACTATCAATTTGATCAAAAAGATGATCAAAAATAGTGAAGTGAAATCTTGAAATGAAGTAGGAGGGAAACAATGGCATATGTAATTGACCAGCCGAATTGTTCCTGTTGCCATATGTGTGATCTGAATTGTCCGGTACACGCAATCAGCATGAAGGGGAACAAATACTGGATTGATCCGGAGGTCTGTATTGACTGTGGTCTTTGCGCAAAGAATTGTCACAATAGAGCAATTTCTAATCCAAATATCGCAGAGCCACAGGCAGAAAAACACGAAAAGATCCAAAAGGAATGTGACGTTCTGGTAATTGGTGGAGGCGGAAGCGGTCTTGTAGCGGCTGCGAAGGCGCAGGATCTGGGACAGAAGGTTATCCTGATGGAGAAGAACTGGGAGACCGGAGGCAGTGCTGCTTTTGGCCATATGATGCGTGTACATTACTCCAAATGGCATGAAGAGGCAGGCGAAAAGGACAGAAGAAAAGAGCTTCTTGAGCGTTATAAAGAAGCAACAGGAGAAAGAGGAAATGCCGACCTGGTTGCAACCTGTCTGAAGGCAAACAGAGATCTGACAGATTGGCTTATTGATATGGGCGAACTGCAGAAGGGATTTGGTTTTGGAAAAGGCCGCCACGGTGTGGATCTTCTTTATAACTATAAATTGGACTATAACGAGAAACGTTCTGATCCATCCTGCGGACCTGGAGACAGCGGCTGGTATATTACAAAACTGCTGACCGAAATCTTCGAAAAGAAGGGTGGAGAGCTTCTTCTCAATACCAGAGCAGTGAAGCTTCTTACGGATGGAGAAGCAGTTGTCGGTGCCATCGGAAAAGATGAAGGCGGAGAGATTGAGATTCATGCAAAATCCGTAATCGTTTCATCCGGAACTTATTCCAGAAACAAGGAGATCATGGATAAGATGCAGCCTTGTTTCTACAAGGATTTTGATGAAAATCCGATCCATATCTATGCAGCTTCAACCTGTACAGGAGATGGTATCAATCTTTGTGATGAGATCGGTGCAGATATTAATTATGAAGAAAAGAGATCCTGTATCTTTGGACCGATTCATCATCCCTTTAGCTACAGTGTCCTCATGATCAATCGGTATGCGGATGCGACAGCAATTCTTGTGGATAAATACGGAAACGAGATCAACATGGATGGCATCAATCCGATGACAGAGGTCGGTGTATTGGAAAACAAACCCGGCAGGATCGGATGGAATATTCTGGACCAGAAGGCTTGGGAGGAAGGCGTTCAGTTCGCAGAGGACAGCGACGATCCGGATGACCATATGGCACTTCGTCACTTAGAAAGAGACCTGAATGGTGAGCTGAAAGATGGTTCCGTTATTATGGCTGACAGCATAGCAGAGCTGGAAGGAAAGATGGGCATCGAAAGCGGCAAACTGCAGGCTGTGATCTCTGCAAATAATGAAAAGATCCGTAATGGAAAAACCGGCTTACCGGAGATGCCGCCCGCAAAGGGAGGCGAGGAGCCGGATCCGATGATGATGATGATGGCTAAATTCCCGAAGGCACATGAGATGGTTGAGGGTCCCTTCTATGCGATCAGACAGGGATGCTTCCAGGAGAATGCCATCGGTGGTATGGAAGTAGACGGACACACCAGAGTCCTTAGGAATGGAAAACCGATTCCGGGACTTTATGCAACCGGAGATACAACGAGGGGGATCATGTTATCCGGTGATATCGGTGTCATGTTTATCGAAGGTATTTTGTCGGCAATGACCTATGCAATGTGCAGTGGCTATGTAGCTGCCTTAGAAGCAAGCGGTATTCCGGCAGAAACGGTATAAAGATTCATGGAAAGGGGATAAAAAATGAGTGATGAAAACAAAATGGAAGGAACTTCCGAAGTAAAAGAAGAGGATCTTGTCGTAAAGGCAGGACCGGGTCCGGGACCCGGAACACCCACAGGGCCGGCAGTCAATAATGATGATCCGAACGATCAGATGTTCAGTATTCGTAATATTAAGAACTATATTGCAGCCTTTTCAACAGCGCTTGGTACCGGATCCACAAACATGGTTACCTCCTATTTTATGTTCTTCTTTACCGAATTCATGTCAATGAGTTCTGTAGTGGTATCCATTATTATGAGTATCGGTACGGTTGTCGATGGTGTATCGGATTTCCTTTGCGGACTGGTGCTGGACCGTTTCCATACGAAAAGCGGTAAGGCAAAGCATTGGGTATTGTGGATGGGTATTCCGACCGGTGTATCGATGGCATTGATCTTTACATGTCCGGAAAATGCACCTCTTTGGCTGAAGATCGTATATCTTGTAATCATTTACAATGTATTTAATACCTGCCTGACCTTCGTTCGTCTTCCGAGTAAGGCAATGATGGTTCTTTCTACAGATAACCAGCAGGCAAGAAGTACCTTCTGGTGGACAGCATCCATGGCAGAGACCTTTGGTGGAATGCTTTTCTCCGGTCTGATGGTATTCTTTGCAAGCTTCTTCGGCGGCCTGAACAAGATGGGAATCTCCGGCTACCGCGGAACAGCATGGTGCTTGTGCATATTCTGTGGAATTACCCTGACCATTTCAGGTATTCTCTTCGATGAGAAGCATAAAGGTCACGAGATTGATGAAGAACAGCTTGCAAATGAGAGAGCGACAGGAAAGAAGCAGATCTCTTCCGCAAAGATGATCATCTATCTTCTGAAAAACAAATACTGGATTATTTACCAGCTTTACAATATCATGAACTCCATTTCCATGGGCTTCATGATGGGTGTAGGAACTTATTTTGCAAAATATATTCTTGGCGATTTGAGTAAGATGATGATCCTTATGGGTATGTCTACCGTACCCGGTCTCTTAGGTGCTTTTGCCCTGGCTCCCTTCCTGAAGAAGGTTGACGCCAGAATCCTGAGCTTTATCGGTGCTACCGGCGGAGCAATTGCTGCTCTGGTTATGTGGATATCAGGAGGAACCGTTTGGAATATCCTGGTTGTCACCTTCTGTGCAAAGTCCTTCTGCAACTCCTTCACACAGGGTGCATTTGGCTCTTTGATGGGACGTGTTATCGACTACGGCGAGTGGAAATTCGGAACAAGACTGGATGGACTTTCCTTTGCAGGACAGAGCGTTCTTCAGAAGATCATGCAGGCCGTTTCCACAATCCTTGTAGGTGCAGCTCTTGCCCTGACAGGATATAAGGCAGGAGGAAATCTCTCCAGCGGTGCAATTTCCGCAATTTCCTTCATGTACCTTGCAATTCCTTTCTTCGCCCTTGCAATCGGTGCAGTTCTGATTCTCTTCTTCAACCTTCCGCAGAAAAAGGTTGATCAGATGAGAGCAGAGATCAACGCAAGAAAGGCAGCAAAAGAAATGTAATCTTATAAATGATAAGATAAAATAAAATTGGTCGGGCAGATGTCCGGCCAATTTTTGGAAAGATTCTTTATTTGAAAATCAGGAAGATCGATCGAAGCGAAGGAAAGAAAAAGGAAAGAAAAAAAGGAAAGGAAAAAGATATGAAAAAAACTTATAAAAAGCTTTTATCACCGATTGTGATCGGCGATCATGTATTAAAAAATCGTATGGTTTATCCCAATGCTTCACCCCATACCCTGCAGGGCTCTGAGCCCTTTCCGGCAGCAGGCTACAGAGCCTTCCATGCCGGTCTGGCAAAGGGCGGAGCAGCTATTGTAACGATTGCAGAATGGAATAATCCGGAACAGCATAAGGGACCGGATACGATGGACTTTACCCATATGCAGTCATTTGATCTGACAGATCCCAGTAATCAGAATTATTTTTCTCTTTTAGCAGAGGAGATTCATTTTTATGGCTCCAAGCTTCTTGTTTGTGCGGAGGTGGATTGGCCGGAGGGATATTCCCTTTATGGAGGCCCCAAGCCGGGACCGCCAAAACCCGGAAAGGGCAGAGAAATGGATCAGCCGATTCCGGAGGAAAGAATTCCGGAAGTAATCGAGGATTTTGTAAAGAAAATGCAGCTTTATAAAAATCTTGGCTATGATGGCATGACCATGCGCTGCGATATGGAAATCCTGCCCCATGAAGGAAACAGAGAAGGAGACTACTCAAATGACAATGTTGAGAGCAGATCCAGATTTATTCGTGAGGTCTATGCAGCGGTCAAGGAGCGTTTTGGTGACTCCTTTATCACAGAGGCAGAGATCGCCTGGGAGCAGCCCTGGGGCTACGGTCCTTCTAAGGGCTCAATCTCTTCGGATGAGGTCATGACCTTCTGCAAGCTGATCGACAAGGATGTGGATATTTTCCAGATCAGAGAGCACGACGGCTGCCGTTCCCATCCGACAGGATTTAACTTTATGCAGGGAGAACATCCGGCGGTAGACTTTGCGGAAAGAATGAAGAAGGAAGGCATTAGGGCACTGTTAGAGCCGATCGGCGGATTCCAGGAACCGGATGAGATGGAAGCGATCCTTGCATCCGGAAAATGCGATCTCTTTGGCGCAGCCAGAGCCTTTATGGCAGATCCGGACTATGGCAAGAAGATGACAGAGGGCAGAGGAGAAGATATCACACCCTGTCTGAAGTGTAATAAGTGTCATGGCACGATTCAGAGAAAACCGGATCCCTGGGTTGCTTTCTGCAGTGTAAATCCGAAACATGGTCTGGCACATGAGCTGCCGGTTCTGCTGGAGGAAAGCCCGAAAAAGAAGAAGGTTGCTGTGATCGGCGGAGGTCCTGCCGGTATGAGAGCTGCCATCATTGCGGCAGAGAGGGGCCATGAGGTTACCCTCTATGAAAAGGAGGATCATCTCGGAGGCCAGCTGCTGCATGCGGATTATTTTGACTTTAAGTGGCCGCTGAAAAATTATAAAAACTGGCTGATCCAGCAGCTGGATAAGAAGAAAGTAACCGTAAAATTAAATTGTCTGATCAGTCCGGAAGAATTGGAAAAAGAAGACTATGATGCTGTACTTGCGGCAACAGGAGCGGTTCCGAAGCTTCCGAAATCCATAAAGGGTCTCCTGGATGAAGATGGAGAAGCACTCTATCCGACCTGCGATGATATCTGGGATAAGGAAGAAAGCCTGGGCGAGCACGTGATCATCATCGGCGGATCGGAAACAGGTATCGAAACAGCTATCCATCTTCTGCGGAAGGGACATCGTGTTACCATGCTGACCAGACAGGACAAGGTAGCCCATGACTGCAGCGGCCTGCATTATATTACAATGACCTTTGTAAAGGAATATCCGGACGGTTCTCACAGAGAGGCCGCAGAATGGGAAAGATATGAGAAGTTTACAAGCATTGTGAATGTGAATACGAAAGAAGTGAAGGGAAAAACAGTAACTTACCTTGATCAGGAAGGAAAGGAACACACTCTGGAAGGCGATGACATTCTGATCTGCGGAGGCCATAAGGCATTGAGAGAGGAAGCCCTGTCTTATGCAGATGCAGCAGCGGAATTTTATCCGATCGGAGACTGTATCGGAGCAGGAAATGTACAGGTCTGCAACCGGCAGGCCTATGCAAGAGCCATGATTCTGTAAGTTTATCTTAGAAAAACAGGCAGAAGAATCAGGACGAGAAGAAAGGAGAAAAAAAATGTATCAGATAGATCCAAATATGTGCCTATGCTGTCATAACTGTGCCCTGGAATGCCCTGTGGAGGCAATCAATTATGTGGGAACAGCTTATCAGGTAAAGGGAGAGAAATGTATCGACTGCGGAAAATGCGCTTCTGTCTGTAATGTGGCAGCAGTAAAGAAAGTAGGAGAGGAAAAAGAAATCATTCCTCATGAGAAAGTAGAATATGAGGCAGATCTGGTCGTTCTGGGAGCCGGAGCAGCCGGAATCGTTGCAGCTGCAAAGGCAGCAGATCTGACGAAGAAGAAAGTTATTATTCTGGAAAAGGCTGAAAAATACGGCGGCAGTGGATGGTTTGCCGGCTTCAGCATTCCGGTAAAGGAAGAAGGCGAGAAAGGGGACAAGAGACCGCCGATGCCGCCTCATATGGCAAAGGCCATGGAAAGAATGCAGAAGGAACTGGATCCGGAGCTTATGAAGATGGCAAAGGAAGCCCCCTCTGAATTTTTTGAATGGTTCAGAAATCTGGATGAAAGAGTAGATGAGCTTTGGGGAACGCAGATGGGACCCGGCGGCATGGAACTCGAATTAAAGCAGAGAAGCTTTTTCAACCTGAAAAACAGGGACAAGGCTATCGGACCGGGAAGAAGTACCTCTGTTATGGAGAAGATCGTAAGTGATCATTTTGAGGAGCTTGGCGTAAAACTTCTTACAGGCCACAGGGCCCTTTCCATTGAAAAGAATGAGGAAGGGGAAGTATGCGGTGTACTGGCAGAGGATGCAGGCGGCCAGGTGCATATCAGCTGTAAGGCAGTGATCAGCTGTACGGGTGGCTTTGCAAATAATGAAGCCCTTCTCCGCAAGCATGCACCCCAGTATTACGGAAAGGATACGGATGAGCATACCCATCGTTTCGCAGTTCCCTCTAATACAGGAGACGTCATGGAGCTTGGAAAGAGTGCCGGCGCCTATATGGATGAGAAAAATTATACGGCAAATGTATTTGGTCCGGTGCATCATCCCTTCAGCTTCACCCTCTTCATGGTGCAGAATCAGCCGGAGGTTGTAAATATCAATCTGGATGGAAAACGTTTTGTCAATGAAAGTGTTTTCGGTGGTGGAGCAGCGAAAATGTACCACCAGCCGGGAAGAATTGCTTATTCTATTATCGATAGCAAGACAAAAGAAATAATCAAAGAAAAGCTTATGCATGGACCGGATGCAGGGGTTCTCAGCCTCTTTGATCAGGATTTTGAAGAAGAAGCGCGGCTGGACACCCCTTTGAAGAAGGCTGACAGCTTAGAGGACTTGGCGGAGCTTTGCGGAATCGAGAAAGAAGCCTTTCTGGAGACAATAGAAGACTACAACAGCTATTGTGAAGCAGGAGAGGACCCGGATTTCCACAAGAGACCGGACAGCCTTTGCAAGATCGAAGAAGGCCCCTTCTTTGCAATCTACGGCAAACTGGCTTGTGATGGAGCCTTCGGCGGCATGCTGGTTAACAGCAAGGCGGAGGTTTACAATGCTGAAAAAACAGGCATGATTCCGGGCTTATATGCAGCCGGAGATAATGCATCAGGCTGGTTTTTGAAGTCTGAAGAAGAAGGCGATAACCGCATCATGGCAACAAATGAGTGCAACTGGGCAATCGCCAGCGGATATACAGCCGGTATTAGTGCTGCTGCGTATCTGGGGATGGGGAATAAGGAAGACTATTGCTATTAGAGAAGTTAGAAAAGAGAATATGATATAGGCAGAAAGGCTCTTACCTTCAGGTGAGAGTCTTTCTTTTTGGTTAGATTGAGAAAAATTGGGAAGAAGGTTACTCGCTTGTGCGATATTTACAAAAGAAAACAGGAAAAGTACGATAAACAAAGCAAAATGCCGAAAACAATCGGTAGGGAATGTATGTGAAAAAAGAAAGGAAAAATCAAATGAAAAAGACAATCGCTTTGTTGCTCGGTCTTACAATGTCAGTTTCTCTTCTGGCAGGCTGTGGCGGCTCAGGAAGTAGTTCCGGTTCAGGAAGCAGCTCCGGCAATGCCGGTGGCAGTTCGGATGACAGTACAGCTGTTACGATTGGCTATGTCGGTGGTCATTATGCATGTTATCCATCTTCCGCAAACTCAGATGACTTCATACAGCAGGGGATGGTGTATGACAAACTCTTTGAAGTAGATGATACAACTGGAGAATATACATCTCGTATCCTCTCTTCTTATGAGTGGACAGATGATCAGACTTTGGTTATGACATTAAAGGATGGCATTACCTTCTCAGATGGAAATGAGATGACCATGGAGGATGTTCTTTTCTCCATTCATAATTACATCGATCAGGGCGAGAGTACTGATAAGTATCAGTATTTCCAGTACATTGATTTTGATAAAACGACAGTTTCTGACGATAAGAAGACATTAACTCTTGTTTATCAGTTCCCCTATGGCCCGGCTGAACGTACTTTAAATGTGTCTATTATGGAGAAAGAGTTTACAGAGGCACATGATAACTCAGATGAGATTTGGTATACAGCTCCGGTTGGATCCGGCCCGTATGAAATCACTGACTGCGTACAGGATTCTTATGTGACATTCAGTTTGCGTGATGATTATTGGGATACTGATTACACCTATGATGCAAGTGAGATTACTCTGAGATTCTACACAGATGAGAATGCGATGTATATGGATTATCAGGCTGGCAATCTGGATGCACTGTATGGCATTGGTGATACAGTTGCTTCACAGATTGAGGCAGCAGGAGAGAGCCAGGGTACTGTTCAGTATATCTCAAACAATGACGTTTCTTTTGTTATTTTGAATGAAGATAATGAGTATCTGGCTGATTCTGCAGTACGTGAGGCAATTGCTTACGCACTGGATATGGATTATATCACAGAGGTTGCCTATGGCAGCTTGGGAGAAGAGGCAAAGAGTCATTATGCCTCCACATTCGACTGCTATACAGAGCATGAAGGTTATACAACAGATGTTGAAAAGGCAAAACAGATCTTAACAGATGCAGGTTACTCTGATGGCGAGATCACTCTGCGCTGGTTGTCTCCTGATTCAGCTCCTCAGCCACAGGTTGGTGAGGCTGTTCAGGCTCAGCTGTCTCAGATTGGCATTAATGTAACGGTAGAAAGCTACGATCTGCCAACTGCTCTGGGAATGTACATTGATGGTGAGGGAGACATCATGATGATGAACGTTACCGGTGGTAACCCCACTCGCGAGCCATATCAGTCTCTGTCTGCATTTGCCAGCGGTGCACCTTTCTCTTGTATGTCTATTGAGGACGAAACCTACAATGAATACCTGAATACAGGTCTGAACAATGTTGATACTGATGTTCGTTGGGAAGCATATGAAAATGCAGATCAGTGGTTGTATGACAATTACAATGCTCTGCCAATCTGTGAGACTCTGTCTGCAGTGGCTTACAACAGCCGCATTGCCAGCTTTGATCAGTCTGCTGTTGGTAAAGGATGCCTTGGTTCACTGAAACTTGCAGAATAAGATCTACGAAAACAAATCGCGGTTTGATTAAGAGTCGGCCAGTCTTCTTGATTCGTTGAGAAGGCTAGCCGACATACTATGGAGGTGTTTGAATTTGCTGCGATATATTTTAAAACGATTGCTGATTATTATTCCCACACTTCTTGGTGTGCTGTTGATCATTTTTATTATTAATAAGTGTATTCCGGGCGATCCGGCCAAGTTGGCCTTGGGCTCAAACTTTACCCAGGAAGCGTATGAAGCGAAGCGGGTAGAGATGGGATTGGACAAGTCCTACGTTGAACAATTTGTCGATTATGTAGGCGGCGTTGTTACGCATATGGATTTGGGCACTTCCTACGATAGTAAGCGTCCGGTGAGTGACATGATTTTCTCTCGTATCGGCATTACGATGAAACTGGGAATATTGAGTTGCATTGTAACAATTTTAGCCGGAATAGGAATTGGCATATTGTCTGCGGTAAAGAAGTATACCCCGATTGATTATGCGGCAACGACCTTTGCGGTAATTTTCTCTGCTGCACCAGGCTTCTGGGTGGCATTAATGGCGATGCTCTTGTTCTGCTTGAAACTGCACTGGCTGCCTGCCGGCGGTATGGGAACCTGGAGACATATGATTTTACCGGTAATCTGTATGGCACTTAGTCCGATTTCTCTGGTTGCCCGTATTACCCGTACCAGTATGCTGGATGTAATCAATCAGGATTATATTCGTACTGCTCGGGCAAAGGGAGTGAAAGAGCGCACAGTTATTTTCAGCCATGCGCTTAGAAATGCCATGATTCCTGTTGTTACAGTAGTTGGTGCACAGCTGACCATGGTTGTAGGCGGTTCTTTTATCATCGAGTCTGTATTCTCGATTCCTGGTATCGGAATGCTTCTGCTCAGTGCGATCAATACACGTGATTTCCCTACGATTCAGGGCACAGTTCTTGTACTCAGCTTCTTTGTCTGTATTATCAATCTGCTGACAGATGTGGCATATGCATACGTTGATCCGCGCATTAAGTCTCAGTATGCAGGCAAGTCCTTTGCCTTCCGTAAGAGAAAGGGGGAGAAAGCATGAATAAAGGAAAGCAGTCTGAAAAAAATGCAGCAGTTAAACATAGCCAGATGGGAGATGTGTGGCGTCGCTTCTGCCGTAATAAGCTCGCGGTATTCGGCATGTGTCTGGCAATTATGTTGGTTTTGATTGCTATCTTTGCTAATTTTATTGCCCCCTATGATCCCGCAGAAATTACTACCGAGAGACTGGCTATGCCCAGTATGCAGCATCTGATGGGTACAGACAACTTTGGACGAGATCTATTCAGTCGTGTTGTCTATGGTGCGCGTGTCAGTTTGCTTATTTCATTGATGGGTTTGGTTTTCTCTCTCATCATCGGTATAGGACTCGGTGCAACTGCCGGTTATTTTGGTGGTATATATGAAAATATCGTGATGCGTTTCTGCGATATTCTCATGTGTATTCCAGGCATGCTGCTGGCTGTCTGTATTTCCTCTGTACTGGGCATCGGTGTTATAAATACGGCGATCGCAATTGCAGTCAGTGGAGTTGCGCCCTGTATTCGAATGATCCGTGCAACGGTGCTGCAGATCCGATCACAGGAGTTCGTTGAGGCGGCAAAGGCTACCGGTTCCGGTCATGGAAGAATTATTTTTCGAGAAATTCTTCCTAATGTTTTATCTCCCTTGATCGTGGACAGCACGATGCGAATTGGCGGAAATATCCTTCAGATTTCCGGATTGAGTTTTATTGGTCTTGGCGTTCAGCCTCCCACATCTGAGTGGGGATCCATCATGAGTGCCGGCCAGGAATTCATTACTACTTTCTGGCCGATGATTACCTTCCCGGGCATTGCCATTCTGCTTACAGTATTTGCCTTCAATGTGGTAGGTGATGGTCTCCGTGATGCATTGGATCCGCGTATGAAGCAGTGAGGAGGATAAGATGAGCGAACATTTACTTGAAATAAAAGGACTTGAAGTTCAGTTTCACACGATGGATAACGATGTTCATGCTGTGAATAATATTGATCTGACAATTGATGCCGGTGAGACACTGGGGCTTGTTGGAGAGACCGGTGCAGGGAAAACAACCACTGCACTTAGTATCCTGAATCTGATTCAGTCCCCGCCAGGAAAAATTGAAGCCGGCGAGATCCTCTTTGATGGAAAAGATATCCTGAAAATGAGTGAGGAGGAGCTGCATAATATCCGTGGTTCAGCAATCTCTATGATTTTTCAGGATCCCATGACAGCACTGAACCCTATCTTTAAGGTAGAAGATCAGATTGCTGAAGTAGTAAAAATTCATGAAAAGGTCAGCAAGGCAGAAGCAGTAAAAAAAGCACAGAAGATGCTGGAATTTGTTGGAATTCCTGCAGAGCGCGGAGGAGATTATCCGCACCAGTTTTCCGGTGGAATGAAACAGCGTGTGGTAATTGCAATGGCCTTGGCCTGTTCTCCGAAACTGTTAATTGCCGATGAACCAACGACGGCATTGGATGTAACCATTCAGGCGCAGGTTTTGGATATGATGACGGATCTGAAAAATCAGTTTGGCTCATCAATGCTGCTGATTACCCATGACCTGGGTGTTGTTGCAGAAACCTGTGATAAGGTGGCGATTATGTATGCCGGTGAGATTGTGGAGTATGGCACTCTTGAGGATATCTTCGATCGTACAGCTCATCCCTATACAGAGGGCTTATTTAACTCTTTACCATCCTTGGATGAGGATGTAGAGCGACTGCGCCCCATTCGTGGTCTGATGCCTGATCCGGCAGACCTGCCTAAAGGATGTAAATTTAATCCTCGTTGTCCTTATGCGGATGAGCAGTGCATGAAGGAAGAAGCAGAGCTGAAGGAAATAGCACAGGGACATTTCTGTCGTTGTCATCACTGTGACAAGGGTGCGTCATTATATTTCCCGGATGAGGAAATCAATGAGAAGGCATATCAAAAGGGCTATCCGGTATCAAATCCGGGCAATGATATTCTCGGAAAGGCGGGTAATCTTCAATGAGTAATGAATTAATCCGTGTCGAGCATTTAAAGAAGTATTTTGACACAAACAGAGGAAAACTTCACGCGGTTGATAATGTTGGTTTTACATTGGATGCCGGTAAAACACTGGGTGTTGTTGGTGAGTCCGGTTGCGGAAAATCAACATTAGGACGTACGGTTTTAGGACTCCTTCCGGCAACCGATGGCAAAATTTTCTTTGATGGTAAAGATATTACCAATGCGAAAGGGAAAAAGCGACGTGAATTGCAGAAGGATATGCAGATTATCTTTCAGGATCCGTTTTCTTCATTGAACCCTCGTTATACGGTCTTTGAATTGATCGCTAGTCCCTTACATACATTTCATTTATGTAGTGGAAAGGCAGAAATCGAGAAAAAAGTATATGAGTTAATGGATACGGTTGGTCTTGCCCGTAGATTCGCCTATTCATATCCGCATGAGCTTGATGGTGGTCGCCGTCAGCGTATCGGAATCGCTCGTGCCTTGAGCGTAGATCCGAAGTTTATCGTTTGCGATGAACCGGTTTCTGCTTTGGATGTTTCTATTCAGGCACAGGTACTGAATCTGCTGCAGGATCTGCAGGCGGAGAAGGGGATAAGCTATATTTTTGTTACCCATGATATGTCGGTTGTAAAGCATATTTCAGATGACATTTTGGTTATGTACGTAGGAAGTATGGTGGAGAAAGCTCCGGCGAAGAAATTATTTCAGAATCCCTTGCATCCTTATACAAAGGGACTGCTCAGCGCGATTCCGGTGCCGTCTATCCATCGAGAGAAGAAACGTATTATCATGCAGGGCGAGTTGACCAGTCCGGTTAATCCGAAACCGGGTTGCCGTTTTGCAAATAGATGCCCTTATGCGAAGGAACGCTGCCAGCAGGAGCTTCCGGAATATGAAGAGGTTATGCCGGAGCACTTTGTTGCCTGCCATTATGTTCGGGAAATCAATGATATTTAATATGAAGAAAAGAATTTTAGCCACCGTCACCGTTTTTTTGCTGACGGTGGCTCTAAGTGTATCTGCCCCGGCAGCTGCACAGGAAACATGGAATACGAATTTGAATAATGCACCTCGCGCTATGGCAGAGGAAAAACCATATCTGACACAATGTGAATTAGGCAGTGTCGTTGCAGATGCATTTTGTGCTGCCGGAAGTAGCCAGATTGCTTTGGTCGAAAGTCGGCTTTTAAGCAATGATCTGAATCAGGGAAAAGTGACACGATCCGATGTTCAGCATGTATTTGCAGAGGATGAGTTCTTAGCAGGCGCTTCCATCACGCCAAAACAGCTCTATGAATTGCTTGAAAATGCGGTGAGTAAAACAGAAGTGGATCCGAGTACAGAGCATATTGCAGAGGATAGTCCGGTTAATGAGGATTTTTGCCAGGTTTCTGGCTTCAGCTTTCGCTATGATGCGTCTGCTCCGGTAGGAAGCAGAGTGGTCTGGATTCGTTTGAACGATGGCACCGAACTGGAGAGAGATGACATTGAGACAAAGATTCGTGTGACTGCAGAAGAAAACCTGCTGAAGGATTTTAGGAGTGAAAGCATAGGAATGAACTGCGTGGATGCAGTATGTGGTTACCTTGCTGTGCATAATGATTTGCCAGAGGGAGAACAGGAGAGAATTACCATTATCGGCGTGCGAGAAAACATGATCATAGGTATGTTTCCGCGTTGGCTGCTGATTGTGGGTGTTGTAATATTAGCGATTCTTTTGGCAAGTTCCTCCATGCGGCTGAAGTTGCATCAGGAAAATGAATAAGGGAATGAGGATAAGAAAATGGCATATTATATTCAAGATAACTGCGTAGCCTGCCTGAAATGCAAGGTGGAATGTCCGGTAAATGCAATTCATATTACAAAGGATTGCCCTGTGATTGATGAGCGTGTATGTATTTCCTGCGGTCGCTGCGCACAGGTTTGTAAAGAGTGTGCACCAATGGATTTGAATGCTCCACCTGAAAAAATCGTATTCCATGATTTGGTTGAGATGGATTGTGATGTTTTGGTTTTGGGAGGTGGCGGTGCCGGCATGGTAGCGGCAGCTCGTGCAGCAGAAAGACCGGGAATAAAAGTTATTGTTGTAGAAAAACAGCATCGAACAGGCGGTGGCGCTTGGTATGCGGCGGATTTTAAACTCTTCCGCAGTAAATGGCAAAAGGATCGTAATCTTCCGGATGTGATGGAAGAGGATATGATACGCGCTATGGACGCCACCTATTGGCGCTTGGATCCCCAATTAGTACGCAGGTGCTTTGAAGCAACAGGTGAATTTTTTGATTGGCTTTGTGATAATGGTGAGCATGTAGAAGAGCAGTTTCAGGAGGGACATTACATTTTTGATGGACCAGGCGGTCCGGTCGTACCTGTATTTAAAAAAATGCGCCATGGCGCGCAGGGAGGCACAGGCAAGTTTGTTATGGACCAAATGCTTTCCATGTGTGAGCAGAGAGGCGTGACAATTCTGAATGATACTGCTGCACAGGAGCTGCTCGTGAAAGATGAACAAGTTGTAGGAGCGCTATGTCGAGATGCGGGCGGGATGGTTCGGATCTCCTGCCGTAGCTGCGTGCTTGCAACAGGTAGTTGGATTGAAAATCAGCAGATATTAGAAAAGGTGGATTCAAAATTTGCAGCAATGGAAAAAGTGCGCTCTGCCCATAGATCTAGTGCATATACAGGCGATGGAATCAAGCTTGCAAAACAGGCTGGAGCAAAGATAGATTGGGACAGTTTCTGCCTGCGACTGATGGGACCGCTTTATATGCCAGCGGATAATACGCCTTATGCTGTCTTTGGTGCAATGACATTTGACCCATCAGTTATCCTGATCAATGAAAAAGGAGAACGATGGGTGAATGAACAGATGAGCAGCCGAGGAAATTTCTTTGGACAGGCAGTACCGCTTCGGGATCAGCCCCATGGTATTTCTTTCAAAATTTTTGATACGGCTTGTATTGAAAATGCAGTGAAGCGTTCCCAGTCAGACATACAGGCAGGTCCATTCCCTATGCCGCCTTTGCCGGAAAAATGGGAGGAGGATATCAAGGGTGCATTAACAGAATATAGCTTTGCATTTAAGAAGGCAGATAGCATAGCTGAGTTGGCTGAGATTTGCGGTATTAATCCGGAGGCATTAAAAAAGACTGTGGAGAGATATAACCAGATGTGTGATGCAGGCTGTGATACCGATTATTGTAAGACGAAGGAAGGGTTAACAGCTCTGCGCAAGGCTCCTTTTTATGCACTGCGGTGTACGATGGCAACAGATGGTGCTTTTGGTGGTGTGCCGGTAAATGCTAGAATGCAGGCTTATGCTGCGGAGGGTGGTTTGATTAAAAAACTCTATGTAACAGGGGATTTTGCTTCTGGACGTTTTATCAATCAAGGTGGTGTGAAGGTGCAGGTAATAAATGATCTGGCTTGGGCATTTGCAAGCGGATATATTGCAGGTATCAGTGCAGCCGAGGATTTGGAAAAGACTGAGTAGGAAAATATTTAGAAGAAAAGGATATTTGCAGGATGGGTTCTTACCAAAAGGTAAGAACCTGTTTTTTGTGTAATAGAAAATTCCGCAAGTATGCACACTTTATATATGCCGTTTGGGCATTATCTCATAACGGCTTTTCATTTTACTTTAGCGCCTGACAGGAATTAAGATGAATTCAGAAGAAAAAGGAAAACCAGGAAGGATTCGTGATAGATGCCTGGTTTGCTGAAAGAATAATGAAAGCAAAAAAATATGGAGGTAGGAAGCAATGGCAGAAGAAAGATGCATTATCGATCTGAGGGAAATGGGTGACCGCTACGGTCTGGAAATGAGAGATGTAGTAAGAGACGGAAAGGTTATCATGAGAGATCATGTCTGGAACCAGGAAGCTCTCTTAAAGGCGGTTGAAGAGGTAAAGGAAAAGGCAGAGGGAGTAGAGATCGTGGAACTTCGCGGCCATGTTCCGAATTGGGTAGTTTCCGCTTTAACCTATGCGGCAAGACCGGCAACTGCTTATTTTGAGGTTGGCCCGGGCGGTATTTACAAATTATATTCCACCCCATTCCCGATTGATGCCAAGGAGCCGACAGCGGGCTATCATTTCGATGTAAAGGAAGAGGGAGAGCTGGTATATGTTGAGGCTCTGACAGATGATCCGCACGGAGATGCACATGGCTTTGATATGTCCAAGTTTGATGAGATGACCATGCCGGTTGTTCCGGTTGGAAAAATTGTCCTTCTTAGCGGAGAAACGGTAAATCCCGTAGCAGTATCTATGGTTCTGGCTTATGCAGAAATTGCAAAGGCAGTGGCGATTCGTTTCCATTCCGAACCGAATTATTATGTAGCGGTCACACATGATCCGGATATTAAAATCGGAGATGCATACGCGACAAAATAAGGATGTGTACTCGCGCGAAGAAAATATGTCGCAAGCGACAGTGCTCCGTGCGAGCGCTTTCAGAGTTTTTATGAATTGGGGCATAAAGGGGGAATAAGGCATGGAACAGGATGTTGTTCTGGAAATAAAGCATCTTAGAACCTGTTTTTATAATAATAACAAGGAGCTTCGTGCTGTAGATGACCTCTCTTATAAGGTACATAAAGGGGAATGTGTTGCTATTATCGGTGAATCCGGATCTGGAAAAACGGTAAGTGCACTTTCTATTTTAAGATTGATTTCCTTCCCGCCGGGACTGGTTATGGGCGGAGAAGTACTTTATCAGGGACAGAATCTTCTGGATATGGGAGATGAGGAATATCGTAAGATTCGCGGAAAAAATATCAGTATGATCTTTCAGGAGCCTTCGGCAGCTTTAAATCCGGTGGCTACGATCGGAGATCAGATCACAGAGAATATTCTTTTGCATTCAGATGTTAGTAAAGAAGAAGCCTGGAAGCGGGCGGAAGAGCTGCTTGATGAGGTCGGCATTCCGAACGCAAAGGAACGTTTAAAGCAGTATCCTTTTGAATTTTCAGGCGGCATGCAGCAAAGAGCCATGATCGCGATGGCAATCAGCTGTGATCCGGATGTTTTGATCGCAGATGAGCCGACAACGGCTTTGGATGTTACTGTGCAGGCTCAGGTATTGGAATGTCTGAACAGGCTGCGTCAAAAGCATAATATGGCACTGATCATTATTACGCATAATCTTGGTATTGTTGCCAGATATGCGGATACGGTAAAGATCATGTATGGAGGAAAGATCATTGAGGACGGCAGTGTAAATGATGTTTTCTTAGAGCCGGCCCATCCCTATACACTGGGGCTGATCAGAGCCGTTCCGAGACTGGATCTGCCGAGAAGTCATGGACTGCAGACAATCAATGGAGAACCGCCTGATATGTCAAAGATTCCGGCGAACTGCTGTGCTTTTCATTTCCGCTGCAAATATGCGGATGAGCAGTGCAGGTGTCACAGACCCAAGCTGGAGGAGGTAAAGGGAGAACATCTTTGTGCCTGCTTCCATAAGGATCTCTTAGAGGAGGAGAGAAAGGAGGTAGTCGGCGATGGCACAGGAGCTTAATTTTGCAGAAATGCCTGGAGCACCGGAGCGTCCATTGGACAATATTCTGGATCCGGCAGATATCATGTATGTGGATGATCTGAAAATGCATTTTCCGGTTACCAAAGGTCTGATGAAACGACAGGTTGGCGTTGTAAAGGCAGTAGACGGCGTTACCTTCCGTATTAAAAGAGGAGAAACCATTGGAATCGTAGGCGAATCCGGTTCCGGAAAATCTACCATCGGAAATTGTATTTTGCGAAATACGATACCGACATCCGGCAATATTTATTATGAAGGAAACAATATGAAGGATCTGAGTGATCATGCTCTTCGGAGAATGAGAAAGAACCTTCAGACCATTACCCAGGATCCTTTTGCTTCTCTCGATCCGAGAAAAAATATCATGGATATCGTGTCCGAGGGGTTGAGGATTCATAAGCTTTTCAAAAATAAGTATGAATTGGATGATATGGTTGTCCGCCATTTGGAAATGGTGGGTATTAATCCGGATTTCCGATTCCGTTATCCGCATGAGTTTTCCGGCGGACAGAGACAGAGAATCTCGATTGCCAGAGCCCTTGCCGTACAGCCGAACTTTATCGTCTGTGATGAGGTAGTATCTGCTCTGGATGTTTCAATCCAGGCACAGATCGTAAATCTTCTGATGAGACTGCAGGAAAATATGAATCTGACCTATGTTTTTATCGGACATGACCTTTCGGTTGTCAGATATATTTCCAATAATGTAGCAGTATTGTACCTGGGCAAGATTATGGAGCTGACCAGCTCGGATGAGCTCTATGACCATCCTCTTCATCCTTATACACAGGCACTGATTTCTGCGGCACCCATTCCGAATCCGATCGTTGACAGGAAGAGGGAGAGAATCCTCTTAAAGGGAGAAATTCCTTCTCCGATCAATCCGCCAAAGGGCTGCAATTTCTGTACGAGATGTCCTTATGCAGATGACAGATGCAGAAATGAAGAACCTCAAATGGTTGATGTTGGAAATAATCATATGGTTGCCTGCCACAGAGTAACGGGCAAGTAGGAGGTAAATATGGGTTCATATGTTGTAAAACGAGTACTTCTGCTGATTCCGACACTGCTATTGGTCTGTGTAATTACATTCATATTAATGAGAATGATTCCGATGGATGCGGTAGCAACGCTGCAGCAGAAGCTCAGTGCAAATGGAAATTATGTAAGTGAAGACTATGTAAAGGAACTGCTTGGCTTGGATAAGCCCGGTATTCAGCAGTTCTTTATCTGGATCGGGCAGGTTGCAAGGGGAGATCTGGGAACTTCTTATTTTGATCATACAACGGTAAACAGCATTATTGCAAAGAAGCTTCCGGTAACAATTGAGCTGGGCATTCTTTCTCTTATTTTTACCAATATCATCTCCATCCCGCTGGGACTTTTATGTGCATCCAAGCAGGATTCCATCAGCGATTATACGGTTCGTGTCATCAGTACCCTTTTGATTGCTATGCCGGTATTCTGGGTAGCAACCATGTTCATCATTTATCCCAATGTTTGGTGGGGGTGGGCACCGAGAGCGGACTATGTGTCCTTTTTCAAGGACCCGATAGGAAATCTGGCCATGCTGGTTCCGCCGGCAATTATTTCGGCGATCGGTCAGTCCGGTATTCAGATGAGAACCATTCGAACCATGACCCTGGAGGTTATGCGGCAGGATTATATCCGAACGGCCTGGGAAAAGGGCGTTCCGGAGAAGAGGGTTCTCTTCAAGTATGCCTTCCGCAATTCCATGATTCCGATCGTTACAATGATCGGCGGTTCTGTTGCCATGATGATCGGCGGAAATGTCATCATGGAAAATATCTTTAATATCCCCGGTATCGGTCAGGCTCTGATCTCTGCCTTAAATTCCAGAGATTATCCCATTGTACAGGGCTGTGTACTGGTATTGTCACTCTTTGTTATGATCATTAACCTGATTGTTGATATTTCTTACAAGTGGATCGATCCACGCGTAAAATTCGAGTAAGGGGGCGAGATAGAAATGAAAAGGAAAAGAGCACCCCAGCCGGGAAGAAATGATCATAAGACCAGCTTTATGCACGAGCTGATCACAAAGAAGCCCTTGGGATTTGTGGGAATGTGCATTTTAATTGGATTTTTACTACTGGCAGTATTCGCAGATCAGCTGGCTCCCTATCCCATGGTGAATGGAGTCCTTCAGACCAGTATTCTGGACAAGCTGAGCGCACCGGGAAATGGTCATGTCCTGGGAACCGATAATCTTGGAAGAGATGTTCTGTCTTACCTGATCTATGGTGCCAGAACCTCTGCAATTCTCGGTATCTGCTGTACCTGCCTGAGTATTGCGATTTCGGTTCTGATCGGAACCTTATCCGCTGTCATTGGCGGCTGGTTCGATCTGATCGTACAGCGTATTGTAGATGCCTTCCAGTGTATTCCGGGTATGCTGATCATGCTGATCCTCATGAGCATGCTGGGGAATGGTATTCCGCAGATGATCTTTTGTATGTCCGTTCCGGGTGGTATTACGGGATCTCGAATGATGAGATCGGCAGCCATTTCCGTAAAGGATTCAGGCTATGTAAGAAACTCCACTCTGCTTGGAGCAGGTGTTATGTGGAAGACCTTCCAGCATGTTATTCCGAATATTCTGCCCCTGATCATTACCAATGCAGCGACAAGTTTGGGCGGCATTATCCTGATGGAGGCTTCCCTGAACTTCCTTGGCTTTGGTGTAGATCCGGGAACACCTTCCTGGGGGTATATGATTACCAATCAGGGCAAGGCAAATATGTTTGTTATGCCGATGCTGGCAGTATATCCCGGTATCTGTATTGCTCTTATGGTATTTGGCGCTACCATGTTTGGTGATGCGGTCAGAGATCTGATGGATCCGAGACTGAAGGGCGGCGTTGGAACCTATAATGCAGATAAGCTGAAGAAGATCGCAAAGCAGATGGCAGTGAAGTTCCCTTATAATCCGGCCGAAGAGGAGGAAATAAGTAAGGCATCCTGATACTGAATAGTGAAGGCATACAGCCCAATAAAATAGGCGTGTGCGGCCTCTTTTTTGAAGAAGTCCTTTCCGTAGTAGAGCGGAAGGGGCTTTTTCTTATTTCATAGGAAACTTCGTTCCTATGAAATAAGAAAAAGCCGCAAGGATGCGCAGCTCGC
>CAVEOK010000028.1:1808-25875 GCA_963617415.1 Oscillospiraceae bacterium | reverse complement strand
CTGTCAGATACTGTGGTTTCTCTTCTTCAAGGATACGAAAAAGAATATTAAGAAAACCATAAACCGCACCCGTATGTTTCCCCTCTGCATTGGTCAGATCAGGGAGACCAAAATAGGCCCGGTTCAGGATACTGTGACCATCTATTAATACTAATTTTTTTGCCATTTTGTCACCTGACTGTCTTTAATCAAAAATAAAAGCGGCATAGCACATGGAGGAGACTTTTTCTTCAAAAGACTGTCCCTGCTTGCTGCGGAGCATGGCGATCGGCGCCGGTCCAAGATCCAGAAAGGCACCGAGATAGCCCTCTTCCAAGAGAAGTTCTACGGTCTCCCGGTTGAGCCAGGGAACCATTCTTACCTCATATTTTTCTGCCTTAAAGCTATCCTGAATCTTCATCATGGCATCCAAAAGGCTTTCCTCCGGAAGCAGAAGCTCATGAATCCTGACCCGCTCTTCCGAAAGTCTTTCCAAGGCAAAGATACCTGCCCGAAGAGAATCTCCGGCAAAGGAACGGCGAAGCTCAAAAAGGCCTCCGCCATTGGCTTTGAAGGATTTCTGAAGAAAAGAAAGCTGTGCATCCCGATAGACCAGATGATTCTTTCCCTCCAGAAGAATCTCGCGGATCTGATTGTAATCGCTGGGATCAAGTTCCCTGATGATAAGATCCTTTGGAATATTTTCTTCTGAAATCAGAAAATCATAGGGACGGAATTCCATTTTGTCTGCAAAAAAAGCATCCTTGTAAGAAAACTTTTCGGCATATAGATCGGCAAGTCCTCTGTCTGCCGGTGCGATCATGGACAGGGGAACATCTTTTTCCCGGTCGAGTTCATCCAGCTGCATACGAATCAATTCCATTGCATAGCCATGTCCCCGGTAGGCAGGATCCGTGGCTACGGCATAGACGCAGGGACAGCTTGATAAAGAAGCTCCTTCATAGAGAAAATCCTGATGCTCATAGAGAATGCTCATAGAAACGATCTGCTTCTCTTCTGTTTCGGCAAGCCAGGTCTTTTCAGCCTGAAAAAGTCTTTCAAAATACAAATCCAGATAGGAATCCTCATCCTCGAATACCATTTGCCAAAGATGACGAATGGCCGGGATATCAGATAAGTCTGCTTTGCGATATATCATTGCTTTATTCCTCTTTCTGTAAATTCATACATTGAATTATTATCGCAAAATATTACGTATTCGTCTATAGGGAAATTATTTCCATTTTTTTGCGATCCAGGCAAGGATTTCGGCTTCTTTTTCTGCATAGACTGTGCCATGGCTGCCGCTGCCGCAGATCAGCTCCTTCTCTCCGCTGAAAAGCTGATAGGCTTCCATGGTGAATTCTTTCTGGATATACTGGTCGCCGTCACTGCTAAGAAAGAGCAGGGGAATATCCTCGGGCGTATTGGAAAGTACAGATTCTAAGTTCACGTCATCTACCGTAAAATCTGTTTTCGAAAGATTGACTCTCAGCTCAATCGCATTCAGAAAAGGAAAGGCCGGAAGGGTATACCATTGGCGAATGTTCTTTTTTGCCAGCTCATGCAAGGAAGCATAGGGATTTTCTGCAACAATTGCAGCAACAGAATCCGGCAGCAGGCTGTTTTCATCTGCAAAGAGGGCGGTATTTGCACCTGCTCCAATCCCCCAGATCAGATAACTTTGCTTTCCCAGTTTCTGATCAGCCCAGGCAATCCACTCAGCAAGATCATCCTGTTCATGATAGCCGTAGCTGAAATAGTCACCCTGGCTTTCTCCGCTGGCTCTGGCATCAAGAAGAAGAAAATTGCAGTCATATGCCTGACTGAGCACAGCGATGGGAAGAAAGTCCTCCTTCCCGCTGATTCCGAAGCTTTGCAGGACAATGACGGTTTTATCGCTTTCCTCATTGTAAAGATAGCCGTGAAGCGATACGCCATCCTGAGCCGTCATGCTCACCTCATCACAAAGTCTGGATGCTTTAAAAAGATCAGAAGCGGTCTGATAAGGCAGAAGAAGTTCACTCTCTTCGCTGCTTGGATTTAAAGCATCGATATTTTCCAGAGCCTCCTGAGCACTGAAATCTACCTCCACAAAGGTTCCGAAATAATTTTTTTGAATGGCATAGATCCATCTGCCGGCAAAAGAGAAAACCAGAACAAGGACAACGAAAATTGTAATAAAGGTAGAGTGCCTGGCGATATTTGTTCTTTTCTTTTCCTCTTCTTTTGTTATAGCGGCAGTTTTTTGGATTTTTGGAGTTACTTTTGTATATTGTGGTTTTGAACCTTTTCTTTTTCCCATTGTATTCCCCTTTTAATTTGCGGAAAGCAGCATCCCGAGGGAATTGCGCTTTAACTTGTAATCACCTGCAAGTGCATCTGCGAGCTGCTCCTCTGTCTTTTGCTTACCAAGCTCGATGGAAGCTTCCTTTTCCAGACCGGAATCTCCAAGTCCTTCAAGCAGGATAAAATATGCAATACCAGACTCCTCATCAAGGAAAGCATAGCTTTCGCCAATCTTAAGAGAATCCTGATCTGTCAATAAAGCATCTGCGATGATATCCGGCAGGTCTGCACGGGTTGCATCGGTGAGTTTTCCCTTGGATCCTCCAAGCTTTTTCGTTGAAAAGGCAGTCTGGAGGTCGGAGAAGCTTTCCCCTGCGTCATAGCGGCTTTCCAGACGGGAAAGGCGTTCCTGTAAAGCACCTATGGAAGCAGCGGCTGAACTTTCTCCCCGAATGGATTCCGCATCCAGTGTGATGATGCTTAAGGACACGGTCTGATAATCATTTTCAGGATGCTGGGATAAATAGCTTTCCAGTTCTTCCTCAGAGGGCTGATAGCTGTGAATCAGATAATTCTTGTAAGCCTTTGCTTTAACGGAAAGGGTAAGTTGCTTCATATAAGCATCTTCGTCCATGCCCCGTCCGTAATAAGAAATGTAAAAGTTGTTTTCTTTCAGACCATAGGCAGAGCGAATCTCCTCATTTTTCTCAAGCTGTTCCGAAATTGGCAAAAGCTCATCTTCAGAGAATTCGTAGCCGGCAGAAAGAGCCTGATCATAGAAATATTTCGCTTCTGCCAGTTCCTTCTCCCCTTCTGTCAGAAAATACTCCCGCCAGGTCATTGTATCGTCATAATCCTGCTGTCCGTTGGAAACAGAAGAATCATAGCCCAGTTCGGACAGCTTTTCACTGTTTTTTTCCAGAAAGCGGTTATAGTAGTCAAAATAATAGTAATCATAAGCCACTACACTGTAGCTGACCTGATTAAGGGATGCAGCCGGCAGAACTCTCTGCAGCCATCCCGAATTTAATAGAATAATTAATAAAACAATCGGCACCAGGATAATATAGAGTGCCCTTACATATGGATTTTTTTCATGAAACATCTTTCTTTGCTCCCTGCTGAAGGTTTTGCGTGCGATCCTTACGGATTTTTTCATGTAATAGAAAATTCCGACGGAATTTCCTGTTACATGAAAAAGGGCCGGCCAAAGCCGGCCCCGGAGTTTTCGGGGAATAGGTTGTCTTTCTGCTTTATGAAACGCCGTAGAAAACGATACAGCAGATGCAGCAGAAAATAGAAAAGATCGTCGGGAAAATGACGGTTGTAATAAAAAGTTCCTTATAAGCCTGCTTGTGTGTCAGACCAAATACACCAAGGGTATTTGCAACAGACTGGGCATGAGGCAGAGAGTCAAAAGTCTGTGTTGTACACAGAAGAAGTCTTCTCAAAGCGCCCGGGTTTACACCCATATCCAGATAGGTCTGTCCGAACATCGGAAGCCAAACCATCATTGCGGAAATACCATCTGTACAAAGTCCTGCGATAACGGCAACAGAGATCATTGCTGTAATGTAAGGATTTACATTCAGCTGAAGCACTGCCTCCTGGATCGGTGTGATTGCGGCACAGGAAGTTACAACCTGTCCAAAGCCGTATACACATCCAGCCAGAAGCAAGAAGCCCCACATGCCGGTACAGCCCTCGGAAAGAATACGGATAAATCCGATCTTTTTGCAGCGGCCGAAATGCAGAAGAACAAGAACCAGAACGCCCACAAACTGAGCTAAAGCAACCAGCTGGTTGGACCAGGTCGTATAGGTATTGTTCATGTAAGAAATCTTGCTGAAAACGATAGCTGAAACAACAACGCAGATAAGCGGAAGAACAGAGCTTGCAAAGCTGGGAAGATCTTCATTATCCAGGTCAAGCTCTACATCCTCTCCGTCATAGCCTTCTCCCTTTTTGCGGGCATCCTTTACCAGATGAATCTGATAGATTACAAAAAGAACGATACCCAGACATCCGGTTGCAATGGAAAGCACCGGAGCAGAATAAAGGCTGGTACCCAAAAACATATTCGGAAGGGAACCCGGAACATTCGGAACCGGCATACAGAAGTTGATCGCGGGAGCAATACCCTGCGCAGCGATCATACCGACCTTACGCGGAAGGTTGGCACCCTTCATCAAAGGTGCAGCAACAACAACGACTACGAAAATAAAGGTTCCTACACCGGCGAGCATCAGAATAACTGCAGTTGCAGTAATTGCCAACCAGGCACGATCCGTTCCCAGAAGATTGATCATCGTTTTGCCTACAGCCTTGGAACAGCCTGTCTCTTCCATCAGGAAGCCGAGCAAACCGGATGCTGTAAATACAAAAAACATCAACTGGACCAGAGAAGCTACTCCGGCCGGAAAGGTTTCAAATACAGATACATAAAATGTATTGGTAGAACCGAAGGCTGCGATCAAAGTAGCGATCAATGCAGCGATTCCGGTGTGCATTCCCTTGAAACAGAGAATGATAAAGATCACAACTGCCAAAATAACGAAAATGGCAGAAATGAATACGTTAGTGAACATAAAAACACCTCCTCAATTGTTTCCCCGTGACAGTGATGCGAGAAAGTAGTAAAGCATTTAAATCCTTAGCAAAAGCAGAAAAGATTTCCACCTTCGCTAAGGATATTGCTTGCAGCAGGGGTGATTCCCCGGCACCCGAACTGCTTATTTACTGTATAGGAATTTTCTTCCTATACGAATTCTTGCATCTCTATCTTTATAACCCCATATTAAATGATAGGGCTGTAAACGTGCAAGTGAACTTGCACAATTCACAACTATTTTTCAAGATGTGCATTTTTTCCAATGAAAGGAGTATAGGTATTGTCGTTATCGAGAGTCTTATAAGGCTCCGGCCACGGAACGGTGTTCTGCGGCTGTGAGATAACGGAATAAGGGTGATGCATCGGACCCGGATCTGCACATGCGGGCGGATCGCCAAGGGTAGGCGGTGCTGCTTCCTCTACTACCGGAGCAGTAATTCTTGCATACTCCTCTGCTGCCCAGTTGAACATATCAAGCTTTGTCAGAATATCCGGGCAAACATGCTCATGAAGATACTTCCACTCTCCGTCCTCGCAAACAAAGTCGGAACCGTATCTTTCCCAAAGAACATTACAGTATTTTTCCTTATCTGTAGTCAGGCAGGAATGAATCATACCCGGTGTGATAAAGGAGCCTCTGGCACTCATGCCATCCTCTGCAACCTCGATAACATCGGTCAGAAGCGTATGAACGGATGCTTCCATAAGAGGACGCGGATCCTTTCCTGTTGTTTCCGGATAGAGCGGCATAAGCTCAACTGCATTTTCCATTGCCATCTTATCGTAATCAGCAACAGATCCCTTCCAAACCTGGTCAAAGCCTCTCATTCGTCCGAATGCATGTGCCCAAGAGCAGTCATCGCTGCGGGACCAGATCTCAGCCCACTCTCCTGTTGCATCTGCACGACCGTGAAGGTAGGTGTGACGGGCCTTTACATTCTCAACCTGCTGTGAAGCATTTGCGTTACGAATTCTTTCGTGTAAGCTTAAATTTGATTTCATCGCCAGTTACCTCCTTCCTTTGAATCAAGACCATAATTTTTCGGTCTCTTGTATCCCTCGGGACCATAGCTGATCTCGTCAGACCAGGTCTCATAGGGTTCCGGCGGTGTTGGATAATTATCCCACCAGTTAAAATCAGTATTATGTGTAATTACAGGAACTGTCGGTGTACCGAACTCGATATCGATCGGATTGGTCTCGTAATTATGATATACTTCCTGCTTGGAGTAATCTTCGCCTGCTTCTCCGAAAAGGTCATTTGCCTCTACGAGATGCCAGATGCGCCATTCTCCGTCTTCTTTTACCATATCGTAAGCAACCTTGCCCGGCTGCCACATAGCCTCTGCTGTTCCGTCAGCTAAGGCAGTTGTTTCCTGGCCGATGCTGTAGAAAAGAGCCTTTGCTGTCTTGCCATCTTCTGCGATCTCAACAAGTCCTGTGGATATCGGATGGTTTACCAGGCAGCCAAGGTGCAGGTTCTCTTCAGTATTCTCAATATCAGCATTTGCTGCAGAAAGTGCAGCAAGCTGCTGCTTTCTGATTTCAAGATGATGATCAACATAGTATTTCTTGATCTCATCCATGCCTACATAAAAACCGGTATTCTTACCGAAGGAGGCTGTTTTCTGAAGCTCTTCGGATTTAACCCAAAGATCCTCAAGTTCTTTGGCACGGTCTTCGTTTGCATTATAGTAAACACGCTTATAAGCTGTTTTCTTTACTTCCTCCATGTCAGTTACACGGATGATCAGTTCTTCGTCAGTATATTCTTTTGCCACTTTTCATCCCTCCTTAAATTGCATAACTGAAGGTATCTGCAAATGTGTCATAGGGCTGCGGAATCTCCGGCGTTCTTGTAAGAGGACGAGTCGGAGTATAAAGCTCACGAACAGTAACCTTCTTTGTATATTCCGGATATTTGAAATCACCCAGTTCAGCGAATTCCGGAAGCTCCGGATAAGGTGTAACCGGCTTGCCCCAGCTCTGACCGCATACAGAATCAATATCGTTTACATACTGCAGGTGCCAGATCTTCCATTCATCATCCACTTTAATGAAATCAACTGCAAAATAGCCCCAGGTCCAGTAAGCAACAGGTCCTGCTGTCTCAACCTCATTGTAAGCACCCTGACAATGCCAGAGTCCCTTTGCTGTTTTGCCATCTCCTGCGATTTCGATAACCGGTGAAGCCAGTGGACGAACCTTAAAGGGTCCTACACCGTAAAGCTCTTCGTCGGAAAGCTTGCCCAGTTCTTCCGGGAAACGTTTCTGTAAAAGCTTGCCAACAAGTCTTGTTCTGTCACTTTCTGCCTGGTAATATGCCTGAATCGCATCTGCACCGATATAAGCGCCATCGTTGAAGGCAAGACAAATATCGTCTTCTGTGCTCCAGAACTTGTCGAAGATCACTTCTTCTCTGTTCAGGATCACACAGTTTGCATATTTACCCATAAGATTTTTAAGTGCACGCTGATCTTCCCAGCGGGTAACCAGCTGCTCAGTTGTAAATTGTGCCATTTTATCTCCTTTCTATGTAATTTCACCAAAACAAGCACAAAAAAAGCCCTTATTTGGATTCATTATGTATATATAATAACAATCGAATTTCCCTATTACAAACAAAAAAAGAAACCGCAGTAACAACCTTTCAGTTGTTAATACAGTTTCTTTTTATTTATGTAATAGGAAATTCCGTCAGAATTCCCTATTACGCAAAAAGCTCCGCAAGGATGCGCGCTCGCGCGAAGAGGAAATACGTCGCAAGCGACCGCGCTCTGCAATCTGCCCTATCGCGGGTACCTACTTATTCTACAGCGATGATCTGATCGGTACCGCCGAAGATATGATTGGCCGCCTGGAAGAAATCCTTTAAAACACGATTAGAATTTTTTTCCTTCCAGACTCCGATGATGGTGGTTTTCTTACCCAGGGAATAATAACGTATCATGGGATTGGAAGAAAACATGCTGGTATCGGAATTCAGGGAAAACCCCTCTCCCAGCTCTGTCATCAGATTTACCTCTTCCATGGTATGGAAAAGGCGGACCGGCCCGTTTCCAAGCCCCAGATCAATCCTTTCCTGAAGAGCCTTTTTCATGGACTGTGCCTTACTTTCTCCCTTATTGATAAAGAGCAGCATATTGATATCTTCCATTTCCATAAGGTCAAGTCCGTCTTTTGCCAGAGGATGGGACTTGGCCAGCATAAGCTGCCGTTCTGCCTGACCGAATATCTTATGCTTCAGTTCTTTATCCTGCGGCAAAAAAAGATCATAGGTGATGACTAGATCCACCTCATTGTCCATCAGTCTGCGGTATAAGCTGATGCCGTCATCATGGATGATGGAGATCTGATATTCCGGATGAAGCTTTTTCATTTCATGAACAATGTAGGGAACCTTGCCATTGATCATATAACGCAAAATTCCAATCCTTAAGGATTTATGTTTTTCACTGAAGGTGGCATTTTGTTCTTTCAGAGTTTCCAGCTCGGTTTTCCATTTGAGAAACATCTGATAATAGAGCTCTCCATTCTCAGTAGGATGTATCGTTCTGGTGGTTCGAACCAGAAGATCCGTTTCCAATTCCTGCTCCAGTTTTTTCACATGCTTGCTGACCGCCTGCTGGGTAAGAAACATTTCCTCTGCAGCTTTGGTAAAACTGCCATTCTTTACAACTGACAGAAAACAGTTGACTAGTTGTTCCGTTAACATAAGTACTCCTTCATTCATCAATGTCAAGGCTCGATTTACAACTAAATTGATGTTACTACACAAAAAGAAAAAAGTAAATAAGGGCCCATCATACGAAATGTATGATGAGCCCTTATGATTCTCTCTATAAAAGTATTTCTTCTGACTAGAAGAGACCTCCGATTGAAAGGAACAGCGGAGCAAATACAAGAGATACGATTGTCATAAGCTTGATCAGGATGTTGATGGAAGGTCCTGATGTATCCTTGAAAGGATCACCTACGGTATCACCAACGACTGCTGCTTTGTGCGGCTCGGAGCCTTTTCCGCCATGAGCACCGCTCTCGATGTATTTCTTTGCATTATCCCATGCACCACCGGCATTTGACATAAAGATTGCCATAAGAACACCGGTAACAAGTGCGCCTGCAAGTACGCCGCCGAGTGCCTGTGTACCAAGTACGATACCAACAACAAGCGGAACAACAACTGCAAGGATACCCGGAACAAGCATTTCCTTCAGAGAAGCTGTTGTAGAAATTGCTACGCAGGACTTGTAATCCGGCTTAGATGTTCCTTCGAGGATGCCCTTGTTCTCACGGAACTGACGACGAACCTCTTCGATCATCTGATGAGCTGCTTTTGATACAGCTTCCATGGTGATTGCTGAGAAAATAAAGGGAAGCATACCGCCGATAAAGAGACCGACTGTTACCCTCGGCTGAAGGATATCGATGCTTTCCATATTTACTGCCTGAGCATAGGAAACGAAAAGGGAAAGAGCTGTAAGTGCTGCAGAACCGATTGCGAAACCTTTACCCATAGCTGCTGTTGTGTTACCAACAGAGTCAAGCTTATCTGTGATGTCACGAACGCTTTCATCCAGTCCGGACATTTCTGCAATACCACCGGCATTATCTGCGATCGGGCCATAAGCATCGACAGCAAGTGTAATACCAAGAGTAGAAAGCATACCTACTGCTGCAAGAGCGATACCGTAAAGTCCGCATACAGAATAGGAAATCAGGATTGCTACGCAGATCAGAAGTACCGGGATTGCTGTAGATCTCATACCAACTGCAAGACCGGAAATGATGTTGGTTGCAGCACCTGTCTCAGACTGCTCTGCAATCTTCTTTACTGACTTATATTCGTCAGAAGTATATACCTCGGTAACGATACCGATGATTACACCTACAACCAGACCGGAAATAACGGCTACTGCAGGCATGATGGAGCCCATCAGGCTAAGGCTGAGAACGATGGATGCGATAACAACCAGAACAGATGCTGTATAAGTACCTGTATTCAGAGCCTTGTGAGGATCTCCACCCTCTTTTCCTCTTACGAAGAAGCATCCGATGATGGAAGCAAGGATACCGCATGCTGCAAGTGCAAGCGGGAAAATAACACCGGCTCCCTCAACCTTTGCGCTTGTGTAAAGGACACCAAGAGTAAGAGCAGAAACGATCGCACCAACATAGGACTCGAAAAGATCGGCGCCCATTCCGGCAACGTCACCTACGTTATCACCTACATTATCAGCGATTGTTGCAGGGTTTCTGGGATCATCCTCAGGAATTCCTGCTTCAACCTTACCTACAAGGTCAGCTCCAACGTCAGCTGCCTTTGTATAGATACCACCACCAACACGGGCGAAAAGAGCGATTGAAGAAGCACCTAAGCTGAAACCGAACATAACATCAACATTGCCTGTTACCAGGTAGATAACGCTGGCGCCGAGAAGTCCCAGACCAACTACGCACATACCCATAACAGAACCGCCTGTAAATGCGGTTGCAAGTGCTTTGTTCATACCGCTTGTTCTTGCGGCATTTGCTGTTCTGACATTTGCCTGTGTTGCTACTGTCATACCAAAGAAACCAGCAAGAGTTGAGAATACTGCACCGATTACGAAGCAGATTGCTGTAATCCAGTTACCGATTCCGATACCGATCAGTACGAAGAGAACAACGATAAATACGACAAGAATCTTGTACTGAGCTGTAAGGAATGCTCTTGCACCTTCGGCGATCGCGTGTGCGATCTCTTTCATACGATCTGTTCCTTCATCCTGTGAAGAAATGCTCTTTGCTCTGATTGCTGCAAAGAGAAGCGCACAGATCGCAAGGATTGGAGCTGCATAAATAATGCCTTCCATGAATCAAATTCCTCCTTTGTTAATACATTAATTGACACATCGGCTATCTTAACATAAAAAATTGTACAAAACAACGATTCTTTTATGATTGCCAAGGTTATTTTTCTAACAAAAATGAAAAAATGTAAACTTTCGATGTGATTTATGGTAAAAATGACGAAAAACGCATGTGAAAATCACAATATATTCTATTTTCTGACACCTTTCGTATCCCTCTTACCAAAGTGAAGGCGGTTAAGAACAATCTCTTTTCCCTTAAATTCGATACTCTTCATCTCGCTGTCATCCGCATGAAGGATATAAATATTTGTCACTTCATCTCCCGGTGCCAGGCGGATTCCACGGACACCGACAGCTGCTTTTTTCTTTTCCGGTATCTCTTCTACCGGAACCCGGAGAAACATGCCTCTCTTGGTTTGGTAGACAATGCTGTCTCCTTCGGAAACGATATCACAGGCCAGAAGCTTATCGCCGTCGTTCAGTTTGGTGGAAGCCACTGTCCTTTTGGCTACATCAAATTCACTGCCGTCAACCAGCTTGGTCATGCCCTGGGCACTGGCAAAGATCATTTTTTTACCTTCCAGCTGCTTTAAAGAGGTCAGGCAGAGCAGCTCTCCCTTCGAACTATCATAGGTGCTGACATTATCCAACGGCGTTCCCTTATCCCTGAATTTTCCGTAAGGAAGATCCAAAACCTTTACGGTATGAAGCTGACCCAGGTCCGTGAAAAGACAGATTCTTCCCGTGTTCATGCATTCAAAAATATACTTGAATTCATTGTTTGCCGCTTCCTTATTTCTTTCATAGGTAGAAAGATCGATGGTCTTTGCGTATTCAAATCGATCCATCAGGAAAACAACCGGCTGTTCCTCAATCTCCTTTTCCTTATAAACGGCTTCTGCCCCATTTTCAATCAGGGTTCTTCTCGGACGGCCGTACTCCTTTTCAAAGGAAGAAAGCTCCTTGATGATCAGGGCTGTCATGGATTCCTTATTCTGCAGAAGATCGACATAGGTTTCAATCTTCTTCAGGGTTTCCTCATGCTCCTTGATCAAGGCATCCAGCTCCAGACCGATCAAACGGTAAAGGCGCATTTCCAGAATGGCTTTGGCCTGTCTTTCCGTAAAACGGAGCTGAGCAGCTGCTTTTTTTGATTCTGCGGATTTGAAACGGATCTTTTCCGTATTGCCATTGATCAGACAATCCTTTGCATCAGCCAGTGTTTTTGAGCCTCTTAAGATCTCGATGATCAGATCGATCACATCGCAGGCTTTGATCAGACCTTCCTGTACTTCACTCTTCTCCCATTCCTGATCAAGGAGAGTGGAATATTTTCTATTTTGAATTTCATATTGGAAGGCGGCACACTGCTCAAAGATACCAAGCAGACCAAGGGTTTCCGGCTTTCCGTTCGATACAGCCAACATATTGACGCCAAAGGTATCTTCCAGTCTTGTCTTCTTATAAAGAAGGTTGATGATATTGTCAGCATCTGCTCCCTTTTTTAATTCGATAACGATTCGAATACCGTCCTTGGAGGACATATTGGAAATATCCGTAATGTCTGTTGTCTTTTTGCTTTCGACAAGACTGTAAACATCATTCAGAAATTTACCGATACCGGCACCGATCATGGTATAGGGAATTTCGGAAATGACGATCTGTTCCTTTCCGCCCTTCAGCGGTTCAACAGAAACCTTGCCCCGGATCTTGATCTTGCCCTGGCCGCTTCTATAAATTTCAGGAAGCTCATCCTTATTAATAACAATGCCGCCGGTGGGAAAATCCGGTCCCGGGAGCATTTCCATCAGCCGTTCCAGATCTGCCTTCGGATGCTTGAGATAGTATTTAAAAGCCTTTGTTACTTCTGCAAAATTATGCGGCGGAATATTGGTTGCCATGCCGACAGCAATGCCCTCTGCACCATTGATCAAAAGGTTGGGGACTCTTGCCGGAAGAACCTCGGGCTCCTTTTCGGTTTCGTCAAAGTTGGGAACAAAATCCACCACATTTTTGTCAAGGTCGGCTAAAAAGGCGTCCTGGCTGACCTTCTGTAGTCTTGCCTCTGTATATCGCATAGCTGCAGCTCCATCACCCTCGATGGAACCGAAGTTACCGTGTCCATCCACCAGGGGCTGGCCTTTTTTGAATTCCTGGCTCATTGCAACCAAGGCATCATAGATGGAACTATCGCCATGGGGATGATATTTACCCATGGTATCACCGACGATTCGGGCCGATTTACGGTAGGGCTGGTTGTAACGGATGCCGAGCTCGTGCATATCATAGAGGGTTCTTCTTTGTACCGGCTTCAGACCGTCCCTTACATCCGGTAATGCTCTGGCCACGATAACGCTCATCGCGTAATCAATATAGGATTTCTGCATGATCTCCGAAAATTCGGTGCGGATGATATCCTCTTCAAACTCTTTTTGTTTTGCCATTTTTATATACTCCTATGCAAATGCCTTAAATATCAAGCTCTGCATCATTTGCATGCTTATAGATAAATTCCTTTCGAGGGGGAACATCATTTCCCATGAGAAGAGAGGTGACATCGGAGGCCATGCGGGCATCCTCAATCTCAATTTTTTTCAGTTTTCTTCTCTTCGGATCCAGAGTCGTTTCCCAAAGCTGATCCGCACTCATTTCACCCAAACCCTTGTATCTTTGCAGGGTAAACTTGCCTGTATGGGTCTTGCGGTACTTTTCCAGAGCCCGGTCATCATAGAGATATTCTTCCTTTCCCTTGGCTGGCTGTGTTTTATAAAGAGGCGGCATGGCAATATAGACATGTCCCTCATAGATCAGCTCGGGCATAAATCGATAAAAAAGCGTCAGAAGCAGGGTGCTGATATGAGCACCGTCGACATCGGCATCGGCCATGATGATGATCTTGTCATAGCGAAGCTTGGAGATATCGAAGTCATTGCCGTAGCCTTCTGAAAATCCGCAGCCAAAGGCATTGATCATGGTTTTGATCTCTGCATTTGCAAGAACTCTGTCAATGGAGGCCTTTTCTACATTGAGGATTTTTCCGCGGATGGGAAGAATTGCCTGATAAAGACGGTTTCTTGCCATTTTGGCAGAGCCTCCGGCAGAATCTCCCTCAACAATAAAAATCTCACATTTGCTGTAATCACGGCTTTCACAATTCGCCAGCTTACCGTTTGAATCAAAGGAAAACTTCTGCTTTGTCAGAAGATTTGTCTTGGCTTTTTCTTCTGTTTTCCGGATTTTTGCCGCCTTTTCCGCGCATTCGATCACCTTCTTCAGGGTTTCCAGATGCTTGTCAAAGTAAAGCTGTATTTCATCTCCGGTTACCTTGGAAACAGCCTTTGTCGCATCCTGATTGTCCAGTTTGGTCTTGGTCTGTCCTTCAAAACGAGGATCGGGATGCTTGATCGAAATAACGGCTGTCATTCCGTTTCGAATATCGGATCCGGTAAAATTGGCATCCTTATCTTTTAGAACACCGATTTCACGGGCATAGGAATTGATGACAGAGGTAAAGACTGTTTTGAAGCCGGTCAGATGCGTTCCACCCTCTGCATTGTAAATATTGTTGCAGAAGCCCAGAATATTCTCATGAAAATCATTGGTATACTGGAAAGCAGCTTCCACATGAATGCCTTCCGCATCTCCGCTGTAAAAGATGACATCATGAAGAACCTCGGAATTTTTGTTCAGCTCCTTCACAAAGCCGATAATGCCGTCCGGCTCGTGATAATCTTCGATCAGAAGCTCATCCTTCCGTCTGTCCTCGAAATGAATGCTCAGCTTTGGATTCAGATATGCCGTTTCATGCATACGGCTCATCACTTCATCTTCGTTAAAGTCTGTGCGGTCGAATATGGTCGGGTCCGGAAGAAAATTAATCTTCGTTCCGCTTCTTCTGCTTTTGCCGAGAATGGGAAGCATGCCTTCTTCCAAAGCCAAGGTTGGCGTTCCCTTTTCATAATGATCATGAAAAACACTTCCCTCCCTGCTGATTTCAACATCCATATAGGTAGAAAGCGCATTCACAACAGAGGAACCGACACCATGCAGACCTCCGCTGGTTTTATAGACGGAATCATCGAACTTGCCGCCTGCATGCAGGGTTGTAAATACGACACGGGCAGCCGGAATGCCGCTCTTGTGAAGATCTACCGGGATACCACGACCGTTGTCCTCTACCGTGCAGCTTCCATCCTTTTCCAAAATAACGTCAATATGATCGCAGAAACCGGCCAGGTGCTCATCTACCGCGTTATCCACGATCTCATAAATTAAATGATTTAAGCCCTTTCTTGAAACAGAACCGATATACATACCGGGGCGCATCCGCACTGCTTCCAGCCCCTCCAGGACGGTAATACTGTCTGCATCATAGGATTGTTTTTTTGCCATCTTTTCACTCCAAAATTCAGCTTTCTTCTTCTCTTCTGAGGATGTCAAATACAGAGACCTGATCCGGATCAAGACCTAGATCTACGTAAAGAGTCTGTTTGGGATGAGGCGCTGACTCCATCGGCTCATGCTCCTCATTGTAGATTGCCTTTACCTGACAGATCAGATCTCTGCCGTCCGGCTGCATCACCTCAATCTGCTCTCCCAGGGAAAACTTGTTTCTCTGTGTGATTTTGAGCAGCCCTTCTTCTGTAATTTCTTCTACTAATCCGAGGTAGGTATATCCCTTTACATAGGTGTTGGAATCATAGATCTGTGCATCCGAATCCGGTTTCCCGAAGAAAAATCCGGTCGTAAATTTGCGATAGGTGCAGCTTGCGATCTGCTTGCGGTACCATTCCATATTCTGACGGTACTTTTCTTCAGATTCCAAATAATCATCGATTGCCTTGCGATAGGTTCTGGCTGTTGTTGCCACATAAAGAGCAGTCTTCATTCTTCCTTCGATCTTGAGAGAATCAATGCCGGCATCCAGCATTTCAGGCAGATGCTCGATCATACACAGATCCTTGGAATTAAAGATATAGGTGCCTCTCTCATTCTCATAGACAGGCATATATTCTCCCGGTCTTTGCTCCTCTACAATGGAATACTTCCATCTGCAGGGATGGGTGCAGGCGCCCTGATTGGCATCTCTTCCCGTCATAAAGTTAGAAAGAAGACATCTTCCGGAATAGGAAATGCACATCGCGCCATGGACAAAGGCTTCGATTTCCATGTCCTCAGGGATATGACTGCGGATTTCGGAAATCTCTTTTAGGGAAAGCTCTCTTCCACAAACAACACGGCTGGCACCCAACTGCTGCCAGAATAAAAAGGTACCGTAATTGACATTATTGGCCTGGGTGCTGATATGAAGCTCAATCTCGGGACAGAGTCTTTTGGCAATCAGAAAAAGACCGGGATCCGATATCAAAAGCGCATCCGGTTTTATCTCGGCAAGTTCTTTAAAATAAGCTTCTGCCTCTTCCAGGTCCTGATTATGTGCCAGAATATTAGCGGTAACAAATACCTTGGTCCCATGTGCATGGGCAAAGGCAATTCCCTCGATCATATCCTCTTTGCTGAAATTTTTGGCGGAGGCTCGTAAGGAAAAAGCTTCCCCGCCGATATATACCGCATCTGCACCGAAGGTGACTGCAATCTTAAGTACCTCCAGATTATTTGCGGGAATTAGTAATTCGATTTCTCTCATGGTCATTCCCTCTTAATGGAAAGGCTGACTCCGTCTCCTACCGGAAGAATCACGCTTTCCAATTCTTTAGTATGTGTGATTTCATGAAGATATTCCCGCATTCTGGAATGTATGGTCCGGTTCCTTCTGGTCACAGCAAAACGGGATTCCAGAATATCCCCATCCTGCAGAACATTGTCGGAGATCAAAAGGGAGCCTGGCTTCATCAATCGGAATACATCCGGCAGAAAATGAATATACTGTCCCTTTGCGGCATCCATAAAGATTAGATCGTAGCTACCGTCCAAGTCCTTTAGGATTTCGGAGGCATCTCCCTTTAAAAAAGTGATCTGATCCTCCTTCCCCGCTCTGCGGAAATTTTCTTCGGCGATTGGAAATCTTTTTTCGTATTTTTCGATGGTTGTGATATGAGCCTGTGGAGCGTATTCTGCCATCAAAAGAGCGGAAAAACCAACTGCCGTTCCGACTTCCAAGATGGAAAGGGGCTGATGCAGGGTTAATAAGAATCTCAGCAGATTCTGCATCTGCTTGCGGATGATGGGAACCTGCTGAGAAAGTGCTTCTTCTTCAATTTCGTTTAGGTAGGCTGCATTATCCTGATTCAGGGAATCCAGATAGGTTGCAAGCCTTTCATCAATAATCATGTGCCGGATCCGATCCCTTCTGAAGAATTTGATGACTCCTCATCAGAAGGAGTCGTAAGCTGTTCTAAAATTTCCTCGGCATTCATAGATGAATTCAGCTTGTAGGTACCGGGCTGAATAGATGCGCCGGAATCCATAAAAATTTTGCTTTGGGCAAAAAAGATATAGGCATTGGCGATCAGCCCGCTGTGCTTTAATTCCTTAGCGGCATCCATAGCAGACATGCCGCTGTTGATCCGGACGGTGATATCCTCTCCCTGTGACGCATCCGCTGCCATAGGCTCATCCGCAAATATGGTATAGCATACTGCATACCCGCTGAAGGAAAGCAAGGCTACGATCAGGAGAATTAAAATCCATTTCAGGAAAATGATATCCCGTCCCTTTTTCTTTTTTCTTTTTCCGGCCATAACTTATACATCAACTTCCATGATGATCGGAAGGATCATAGGACGACGTTTTGTCTTCTTCCATACAAAATCACTCAGAGACTGCTTGACGGCACTCTTAATCTTGCCCCAGTCAGTGATTCTTTTGGCCATACAGTCATCTACCGCTTTATCAAGAACGGCTTTTGCTTCATCCATCAGACTCTCGGATTCTTTTACATAAACAAATCCTCTGCTGACGATGTCAGGTCCGGCCAGAATCTCACAGCTGGCGGAGTTTAAGGTCATGGCAACAATAATAATACCATCCTCAGCCAGATGCTGGCGATCCCGGAGAACAATATTTCCGACATCTCCGATACCCAAACCGTCAATGTAGATATTGCCAACCTGAACCTTATCTACAACCTCGGCTCCGTCCTCACTGATTTCCAAAACATCGCCGGACTGCAGAATCTTGATATGATCCTTATCATATCCAAGCTCATGAACCAGCTTGGCCTGTGCCACCAGATGCTTATATTCTCCGTGGGCCGGGATTGCATATTTGGGTCTTACCAGGGAATAAAGCAGTTTAATATCTTCCTGGCAGGCATGTCCCGAAACATGCGTATCCTGGAAAATCACCTCTGCTCCCTTGCGATAGAGCTCATTGATGATCTTCGTTACGGACTTTTCATTGCCCGGAATCGGATTCGAGCTGAATACAACAAGATCATTGGTAGAAATTGCCAGCTTCCTATGCATATTGAAGGCAATTCTGGACAGGGCGGCCATAGATTCTCCCTGACTTCCGGTTGTGATCAGAACCAGCTTATTATCCGGATAATTTTTCATTTCTTCAATATCGATCAGGGTATTGTCCGGAATCTGAAGATAGCCAAGCTCCGGTGCGATCTCGATGATATTGACCATACTGCGGCCTTCTACCACAACCTTTCTGCCGTATTTGCAGGCTGTGTTGATGATCTGCTGCACACGATCCACATTGGAGGCAAAGGTAGCCACAATAATTCTTTTGTCCTGATTCTCATTGAAAATAGTATCCAAAGCCTTTCCTACCGTCTTCTCAGACTGGGTAAAACCTGGACGCTCTGCATTGGTAGAATCACACATCATAGCCAAAACGCCTTTTTTGCCGATCTCACCAAAGCGGGCGAGATCAATGGCATCTCCGTAAACCGGTGTATAGTCTACCTTGAAATCTCCGGTATGAACAACTGTGCCGGCCGGTGAATAAATAGCCAGTGCTGCCGCATCCGAAATACTATGATTGGTACGAATGAATTCTACGCGGAAGCAGCCAAGATTGATAGACTGACCAAAATTGACCACTTTTCTTTTTACATTGTTGATCAGGTTATGTTCCTTTAATTTCCTCTCGATCAGACCGATCGTCAGCTTTGTTGCATAAATCGGAACATTGATTTCTCTTAATACATACGGAATCGCACCGATATGATCCTCATGTCCGTGGGTAATAAAGAAACCTTTTACACGGTCGATATTATCTAGAAGATAGGTAATATCCGGGATGACCAGATCGACGCCGTACATATCATCCTCCGGAAAAGCCAAACCGCAGTCTACAACAATAATGCTGTCATCACACTCAAAGGCGGTGATATTCATTCCGATCTGTTCAAGTCCGCCCAGGGGGATGATCCGAAGTTTTGATTTTTTTGTCTTTTTCAAAAATTTCCTCTCTTTCTTTTTCCTTACGTGTTTTTAGCGAAAAGCAGAAGCGCTTCTTTTCTCTTTTGCTTTTATCCGCGTAAATTTGACCGGACAATCTTTCGGAAGAAAGAGCTTTTGAAGCTAACCTTCCGAAAAATCGCCCGGCTTATCTTTGCTTTATGATTCGATTATCGTATCCTCCAGCATTTCCATGAAGACCTTGGAAATTGCTTCTGTCTCTGCTTCATCCTCAAGGATTTCGTAGGTACAGCTGTCATCTTCGGCCATGATTTGCTTCATGATATATGCATCCGAATCCTCGGACTCCTCTACTGTAACCAGCAGATAGGTTGTTCCGCCGATGACGGTTTCTTCCAATACATAATAGGAATCCGTTTCTCCACTGATCGGATCGATAAAATCTATTCTTTCCATTTCTCTTCCTCTATCTGTCAGAATTCAGACGGTCAAGATATGTTTGCAGGATAAAAACTGCAGCTATGGTGTCGATGCTTTCCTTCCGGTGTTCACGACGTACGCCGCCTTCCATAAGGACTCTTTCCGCGGAAATCGTTGTCAGACGCTCATCCTCCAGTTCTACCGGAAGACCGGTTCTTCTTTCGAGCATATCCTTAAATTCAAGCGTTTTCTCGCAGCGCTCTCCATAGGTGCCGTCCATGTTCTTGGGAAAACCAAGTACGATCTTTTCAATTTGATATTCTTCAATCAGCTCTTCAATTCTGGCACAGGTCTGGCGAAGCTTTGTTTCTTTTTTTCGAAAAATCGTTTCGATTCCCTGTGCGGTAAGGCCGAGACCGTCACTGACAGCAACGCCTACGGTTTTTGAGCCGAAATCCAATCCAAGTATTCTCATCATTTATTTATACTTTACGTCGATGTAGGTACGAAGAAGCTCTTCAACGATCTCATCACGTTCCACTTTCATAATCAGACTTCTGGCATTGTTATGGCTGGTGATATAGGTGGGGTCACCGCTCATGACATAGCCGACGATCTGGTTTACCGGGTTGTAGCCCTTCTCGGTCAGAGCAACATAGACCTTTTGCAGAATATCGCCAACCTCCGGCTCCTGAATTTTATGAAGGTCAATAAATTGTGTATGATTCATGTCCTGCATAGTTAATATCCTCACACGTTAATTTTTTTACAATATGATACATTATTCTAGCGTATTTACTCCGATAAGTAAAGATACTCACCCTGATTGCGTAAAATTCCGCTAACAATTTCACCTGACTGACCTTGCGCATGAACATAAAGATATTCCTTGCTGTGGCCAAGACCATTTTCTTCGATCAGAACTGAAAGTTTTTTCCCGATATGTGCCTGCTCATAGGCCTTTTTCTGCTTTTCTGTAAGGGCAAGCAATCGGGCGCTGCGCTCACTTTTGGTCTTTTTCGTATGCTGTCCCGGCATAGAGGCAGCCCTTGTTCCTTTTCTTACCGAGTAAGGAAAAACATGAATTTCGTAGAAGGAAAGCTTTTCCATAAATCGGTAGGTTTCCTCAAACTCTTCCTCTGTCTCACCGGGAAAGCCGGTAATAATATCCGTTGTTAAAGCAGGCTGATCAAAATGTTTTCTCAGGATCTCACAGATTTCTTCGAATTCCGCAGTTGTATAATGACGATTCATTCTCTTTAGAACAGAATCACAGCCGCTTTGAAGAGAAAGATGAAAATGAGGACAAAGCTTTTTCAAAGAAGCCAGCTCTGCCGCAGATTCTTCCGTAATAAAATTCGGTTCAATCGAGCCAAGCCGAACTCTTTCAAGACCGTCCAGCTGATCGATCTCCTGGAGCAGACTGATCAAATCAGTCGAAAGATCCTGTCCGTAACTGGTTAAATGGATTCCATCCAGAACCACCTCTTTTGTACCGTTCGCTGCCAGTTCTTTGATCTGTTCGATCACTTCCTGAGGCTTGCTGCTTCGTATCCTTCCCCTGACATAGGGAATGATGCAGTAGGAACAAAAACGGTTGCAGCCATCCTGAATCTTCAGGAAGGCTCTGGTATGATCTCCCGAAACATGAATCGGGAGGGATTCATATTCTTTTTCTTTATTGATGTCAATTGCAGAGCGTATGGTTGCCTGCTCCTTCTGAAAACGATCGATCAGCTCAAGCAAGCGACTCTTTTCATTGTTGCCGATGTAAATATCTACGGCATCATCCTCTTCTCCCGTTAACTTGGCAGATTCTACATAGCAGCCGGCTGCGATCACAATGGCATCCGGATTTAAGTGTCTTGCACGATGCAGCATCTGTCTTGATTTACGGTCTGCGATCTGGGTGACCGTACAGGTATTGATGACATAAACATCCGCTTTTTCCGAAAAATCCACAATCTGATAGCCATCCTGCTCAAGGATTTCCCGCATGGCCTCTGTCTCACAGGCATTTACCTTGCATCCTAAATTACGAAGTGCGGCATATCTCATTTTAATTCGATAACCCCTTCTTCCTCTCCTGCTTTTTCACTATCTGCAGAAGGATTTACCTCTCTTACCTCGGTCTCGGTTACGATCAAAGTCTGTGTACTATCAATGGCTGCCTGATAAAGCTCGTCAATCTTCTCGGAAAGCTTCAGCTCGGATTTGCGAATCACTTCTACCTTAGGCTTTGTAACCGGATGCTTTGCAACAAAGATGGTACAGCAGTCTTCATAAGGCAGAATGGAGGTCTCGTAAGCACCTATCTTTTCGGAACGCTCAATGATCTCATTCTTGTCAAAGCCGATCAAAGGACGGTAAACCGGCAGGGTGCAGACATCATTGGTGCAGGCAAGAGACTGCATGGTCTGGGATGCTACCTGGGCAATACTTTCACCAGTAACCAGACCAAGACTTCCACCCTCTTTTGCGAAATGTTCGGCAATCCGCATCATATAACGACGCATAATGATCGTCAGTTCATCATGAGGGCACTTTTCATAGATATAAAGCTGGATATCCGTAAAATTAACGATATTCAGATAAACCGGTCCGGAATATTTGGAAATGATCTTCGCCAGATCGATCACCTTTTCTTTTGCTCTCTCGCTGGTATAGGGAGGTGCATGGAAATAGGTGGCGTCGATTTTGCAGCCACGCTTTGCGATCATATAACCGGCAACCGGTGAGTCAATTCCGCCTGAAAGAAGAAGCATAGCCTTTCCGCTGGTACCAACCGGCATACCGCAGGGACCCGGGATGATCTTGGAATAGATGCAGATCTGCTCACGGATTTCAACATAAATCTTCTCATCCGGCTTGTGAACATCTACATGTGTCTCGGGAAATGCATCCAGGATTTTTTCACCGACAAAGGCGTTGATCTCCATAGAATCCAGAGGGAAATTCTTTCTGGCTCTTCTGGCATTTACCTTGAAAGAAAAGCTTGGATTCTCGCCATAGCATTCCCGGATAAAAGCAACCACATCCTGGCCAAGCTGCTCAATTCCCTGATCCTCTGTCAGAAGAACAGGACAGATGCCAACAATACCAAAGACAGTCTGCAGATAAGAGATCACCTCTTCTGCATCATAATCTTCCTCCAGTGCTTCGACATAGATTCGTCCCTGTTCTCTTCTGACACGAAAGCTTCCTTCCGCCTTTTTCAGGGCATACTTGATCTGGCGAATCAGCGCCTCTTCAAACATTTTCCGGTTTTTGCCCTTGATCGCGATTTCTCCGTATTTAATCAGAAATGCCTGATACATAATTTATCTCCTTTTTAATGTCTTGCATAGCGACGCAGCATAGGCAGCAGTTCTTTGATTGCAGCAAGTGTATAATCCAGCTCTTCTTTGCTTGTTTCCAGATTGAAGCTGAATCTGACGGTAGATTCCAAAAGATCCTTGCGAATGCCGATGGCAGATAAGGTTGCAGAGGGTGCTCTCTTGTGGGAGGAGCAGGCCGAACCGGCAGATACAAAAATATTTTTTTCTTCCAGACTGTGAAGAAGCACCTCTGCTCTTACGCCTTCAAAGCTGACGCTTACGATCTGGGGAGCGGCTTTCCTTTCTGATGGGCCATTCACATAACAGCCATCTATCTTTTTGAGTTCTTCCGTAAAATAGGCACGAAGTGCATATAAGCGGTCGATTTTTTCGTCAAAATTCTCATAACTTTCCTTGACCGCCTGACCAAGACCAGCGACACCGGGAACATTTTCTGTTCCGGAACGCATTCCATCCTGCTGTCCTCCTCCGAGGATCAGGGGATTGATCTTTGTCTTTTCTTTGATGTAAAGGAAGCCAACGCCCTTGGGTCCGTGAATCTTATGACCGCTGACCGAGAGAAGGTCAATCCCTGCTTTTTTCGGTCTGATCTGAAATTTTCCGAAGGATTGAATTGCATCCACATGAAATACAACCGAGGGATTGATTTTCTTAATGATCTTTCCGATCTCCTCAACCGGCTGAACACTGCCAATTTCATTGTTTACATGCATAACGGAAACGAGAATGGTTTCCGGCGTCATCAGCTCCTCTAAGACCTTCAGATCAACAAGTCCCTGCCCATCAACCGGAATATAATCCACCTCAAAGCCCTGTTCCTTCAAAAAATTCACAGTATTGCCGACAGAAGGATGCTCAATCGGTGTTGTAAGAATTTTGTTGCCGAGACGTTTATTTGCCATAGCACTTCCGATAATGGCCAGATTGTTGGATTCTGTTCCACCGGAGGTAAAGAAGATTTCCTTGGGAGATACCTTCAGACTGCCGGCAATAATATCCTTCGCTTCTTTGATATATTTTTCTGCATCAAAGCCTTTGCTGTGCATTGCGGAAGGATTTCCGTAGTCAATTCGATAAACCTGAATCATTTTCTCCAACACACTGTCGGAAATCCGCGTGGTAGAGGAATTATCAAGATAGGCTTCCATTCATTTATTCTCCAAATTTCTTATAAATAAAATTTCTTATAAAAGTTCAATATGATACATTAAAAGGGACAAGGCTGTGAGTCCCGCTGTC
>CAVEOK010000028.1:0-1798 GCA_963617415.1 Oscillospiraceae bacterium | reverse complement strand
GAATGCGTCCGCCCAAAGAAATAATCCTGCCGACTTTTTCTGCCTCCTGGATTTCCTTAGGGTCATATCCACCCTCCGGTCCGATAAAAATTCCGACGGAATCTCCTTTTTGAAGCTGAGAAAGAACTTCTTTTGTTTCCTGCATGCCTCTGGCATGTTCATAAGGAACAAAGAGCCGGTCCAGCTCCCCTGCGTAGTCCAAAGCCGATGAAAAAGACATGATGTCATGCACCTGAGGCAGCAGACTTCTTTTCGACTGCTTTGCAGCAGCTTCCGCAATGCTCTGCCAGCGGCTAACCTTTTTTGCAGCCCTTTTTTCATCTAATTTGACAACACAATTTTTCATGGCTACAGGAACAATCTCGGAGACACCCAGCTCAACCGCCTTCTGGATGATCAATTCCATCTTATCTCCCTTGGGCAGTCCCTGAAAAAGAACAATACGGCAGGGAAGCTCCGCATAGTCATCCTCCATGTCCTGTATTCTTGCAAAAATTGCCTCTTCTGTGATCTCTTCAATCAGACAGAGATAGGCACCGCCCGATCTTCGGCAAATCCGGATTTCATCTCCGATCTTCTTTCGAAGAACATTTTTCAGATGGCGGTATTCTCCACCTTCAATCTTTACCAGTCCGTCTGCGAAATTTTCGTCTTCGGCAAAAACCTGATCCATATTTTCTTCCTTGTCTTATATCGTCTGCTTACTTACTTTTCGGCCTGGCCGTAACGCTGACCCATTCGCCCTGATGGCCCACAGAGACAATTTCAAATCCAGCTGCAAGAAGAGCCTCCTTCACAGCTTCTTCCTTAAAATCAATAATACCGGAGGTTATCAGAATGCCGTCTTCTTTTACCGTACCATAGAGGGCATCTGCCATCGGAATAATGATATCAGCCAGGATATTGGCAACAACAACATCATATTTATGGTAGCCAACCTTGTCTCTTAAAGCCTGATCACTGGTCAGATCTCCTGCATAGAAGCTGCCGTCCTGCGGAAGAAGATGATTCACCTCAAAATTTTCTGCTGTTGAGGTCATGCAGTTTACATCTACATCCGTGCCGGTAACATGGGCTGCACCAAGCTTGAGGGCAACAATGGAAAGAATGCCGCTTCCGCATCCGACATCCAGAACCTGGCTGTCAGAAGTGATATATTTTTGCAGCTCCCGAATGCAAAGCTGGGTTGTTTCATGTTTTCCGGTTCCAAAGGAAGAGCCGGGATCGATCTCGATAAGGGTTTTTCCCTTATTTTCTTCTTCGATATCTTCCCAGGTCGGCTTGATCAGAATGTCATCGATCGTAAAGGAATGGAAATATTCTTTCCAATTATTCATCCAGTCCAAATCCTCGGTTTCCGATTCGCTGATACTTCCTTTTCCAACATTTACAAAAAGTCTCTGCTCTTCGATTCCTTCTTTTACCTTTTGCAGGATTTCACTGTGATCTTCCTCTGCATCCAGATAAAAGCTGACCTTACTCAGACCCAGATCAGGGGGAAGCTCCGGCGGAAAATCAATGAACATCGCTGTCGTATCTTCGGAAGAAAGAGGAATATTATCATCAATTTCGATGCCTTCGATTCCGATTTCATCCAGCATGGCACTCAGAAAATCCTCTGCCTCCGTTGTAGTATCAATCGTATATTTTTTCCATTTTATAAAAATGTCTCCTTCTATGATAGTTCTTCCTCTTTTATCGGAGATAAAATTCTCTGTCCGGCCGAGCTTAAAGGCAAAAAGGAACCATCCTCTGTTTGCAGATAAACTTCCTTGCGGATGGTCTGATAAGCCAAAGG
>CAVEOK010000027.1:9229-28535 GCA_963617415.1 Oscillospiraceae bacterium | reverse complement strand
GCCAAGATGGCATATCCAAAGTTTCAGGAGAAACTACAGGTTTGCAAAGACTTGTTATATGGGTTTGATTTCAGCGAATTTATCGGAGGCTCTCCGCTTACTATGGCGAAGCTTATCACAGGCGGTGTGAATTTTATACTGGATGCCGGTGTGACGGAAAGAAAAGATTTGTTCTTGAAGGAAGCAATGCTGCTGAAACAGTCGCATTCTCTTTGCTCTAGTATGACAACGGAGCAGGAACGCCACGAAGCAGCATACATGGAGGCTTTGCGTTCTACAGTTATCAAAATCACATATGGTGGGACTGGTGGAAAGTGCCTATCACTTAAGGAAATCAACGCTCAGATTAATGAACTTCTGAAGGCAGCAGTACAGAGTGAAGGTGTCATAAGCCTCTTTGATAGCAGCATGTCCGGAGGAGAGAAGTTTAGCTTGTTTGATCCGGCGATGCTTGATGAGATTTCCAGAATGAAGGAAAAGAACATCGCTGCTGAGATGCTGAAAAAGTTGATGGCAGATCAGGTATCTATATATAAGAGAACGAATGTGGTACAGTCACAGAAATTTTCGGAAAAGATTACGAGGCTGATGAATTCTTATTACAATGGCCTCATTACCAACGAAGAGGTAATTAAGGAGCTACTGAAGACAGCTGAGGAGATCGCTAATCTCTATAAGAACGGACAGAAGTTAGGACTTTCTCAGGAAGAGGTGGCCTTTTATGATGCCTTGACAAAACCAGAGCATATCAAAGATTTTTATAAGAATGATGAGCTGATTGCTCTTACAAGAGAGCTTACGGATATGCTTCGCAGGAATCGCACCATCGACTGGCAGAAGAAAGAAACAGCCAGGGCACAGATGCGTAAGATGGTGAAGAGACTTCTGAAGAAATATAAGTACCCGCCAGAGGATTATGATTTTGCCATCAGTACAGTAATAAGTCAGTGTGAGCTTTGGACGGATAATGCAGAAATGCAGGAGGAAACGATTTATAAAGTTGTGCCTGAAAAAGAGATGGGCATGGTGGCGGAGTCATCACATTTATATGGAGAAAGAAGTAGCAGAAAAAGAACAGAGTAAAGAAATGATGGAATATCTGACAAATTATATATCTTCAATCTATAGGGATTCAATGCCAGGATATTAATGCAGCATTGCCAAAGTGTGAGATATGAACGGAAAAGACGGCAGCAAGGCTTCCGTAGGGAGCTGCAGGCTGGCAGCGAAGACGGGAGCATGTGCCCAAGGGGCCGAAGGGCCAGCCCTGAGTGAGCGCGCAGCGCGAGTTTTGCGGGAGTCTTCGCAAATAAGCCGGCTGCAGCGAGTAGGAAACGCAGCGTGTCTTGACGGCATATCTCACACGTGTAGTTGCGTATTCCTGCCGGTAGTGATAAAATACTGACTACCGTGAGTAACTACGCCCTCTCCCATAAAAAGGAAAGGCAGTCGTTCAATTAATGAGGTACTTATTATATGAATTTGATAGAGAAAGTATTCGGTACGCACAGTCAGCGTGAGATCAAGCCCATCATGAAAAAGGTAGACCAGATCCTCGCCCTGCGTCCGACAATGGTTGCAATGAGCGATGAAGAGCTCAGAGATCAGACCAGAAAGTTCAAAGAACGTCTGGAAAAAGGAGAAAGCCTGGATGATCTTCTGGTAGAAGCTTTTGCGACAGTAAGAGAAGCAGCCAGACGAGTGCTGAAGATCGAGTCTCCAGAGGAAGAAAAAGAAGAGCTTAGCCTGACAGCGGAGGAGTTGGAGAAAAAGATGGCAGAGCTTCCGGGAATGGAACCCTATCCGGTACAGCTTGCCGGCGGTATCCTTCTTCATCAGGGACGAATCGCCGAGATGAAGACCGGTGAAGGAAAGACTCTGGTATCCACCCTGCCGGCCTATCTGAATGCACTGGAAGGCCAGGGCGTTCATATCGTAACTGCCAATGAATACCTGGCAAAGCGAGACTGCGAATGGATGGGCAAGGTGCATGAATTCCTCGGACTGACAGTAGGTTATGTACTGAATGGTATGTCAACAGAGGAACGTCAGGCCGCTTATAATTGTGATATTACTTATATTACCAATAATGAAGTCGGATTCGACTACCTGAGAGACAACATGGTCATCTATGAGAAGCAGCTGGTGCAGAGAGGTCTGCATTATGCCATCATCGATGAGGTTGACTCCATTTTGATCGATGAGGCGAGAACACCGCTGATCATTTCCGGCCAGAGCGGCAAGAGTACCCAGCTTTATGAGCTTTGCGATGTGCTCGCAAGACAGCTCCAGAAGGGCGAGGCTTCCCAGGAATTTTCCAAGATGGATGCCATCATGGGAATCGAGATCGAAGAGACAGGCTACTTTATCGTCAATGAAAAGGATAAGTTCGTAAACCTGACCGAGAGTGGTGTGAAGAAGGTAGAGAATTTCTTCCATATTGATAACCTTGCAGATGCGGATAATCTTGAGATCCAGCACAATATCATTCTTGCTCTTCGTGCCCATTATCTGATGGCAAGGGACAAGGACTATGTGGTAAAGGACGATGAGGTCCTGATCGTAGATGAATTTACCGGACGTATCATGCCGGGCCGCCGTTATTCTGATGGCCTTCATCAGGCGATTGAGGCAAAGGAGCATGTAAAGGTTAAAAGAGAAAGTAAGACTCTGGCAACCATTACCTTCCAGAACTTCTTCAATAAATACGATAAGAAGTGCGGTATGACAGGTACCGCTCTGACCGAGGAGAAGGAGTTCCGTGAGATTTACGGTATGGACGTTGTAGAGGTACCGACCAATAAGCCGGTTATCCGAAAAGATAAGGAAGATGCTGTATATAAGACCAAGAAAGAAAAATACAATGCGGTTGTTGAGGAGGTTATTGCTTCTCATGAGAAGGGACAGCCTGTTCTGGTTGGTACAACAACTATTGAGGTATCTGAACTTCTCAGCGGCATGCTCCGCAGAAAGGGCATTCCGCACCAGGTATTGAATGCCAAGTTCCATGAGAAGGAGGCAGAGATCGTAGCACATGCCGGTGAGCATGGTTCTGTTACGATCGCTACCAATATGGCCGGTCGAGGAACCGATATCAAGCTGGACGAGGAGTCCTTGAGCCTGGGTGGTCTGAAGATCATCGGTACCGAGAGACATGAGTCCAGACGTATTGACAACCAGCTGCGAGGCCGAGCAGGACGACAGGGAGATCCGGGTGAGTCCCAGTTCTTCATCTCTCTGGAGGACAACCTCATGCGCCTCTTTGGTTCTGAGAAGATGATCGATCTCTTTAATTCTCTTGGTGTACCGGAGGGAGAGCAGATTCAGCATAAGATGCTTTCCAGTGCGATCGAAAAGGCACAGGAAAAGATCGAGGGCAACAACTTCGGTATTCGTAAGAACCTGCTGGAATACGATCAGGTTATGAACGAGCAGCGAGAGATTATTTACGAAGAGAGAAGAAGGGTTCTGAAGGGCGACAGCATGAGGGATCCTATCTTCAATATGATTACGGAAACCGTAGATAATGCAGTAAATACCTGCCTATCTGCAGAGCTTGAGCCGGAGGAAAGAGATCTTCAGGAGCTGAATCAGCTGCTTCAGTCAATCATTCCGGTTAAGAAGATCACCCACGAGGATACGGATAAGCTCAGCATCGATGAGATCAAGCAGAGCCTGAAAGAAGAAGCCGGCAAGCTTTATGAAGCCAAGGAAGCGGAGTTCCCAGAGATGGAACAGTTCCGCGAGATCGAGCGTGTGGTTCTCCTTCGTGTCATCGACAGAAAGTGGATGGATCATATCGACGATATGGAACAGCTCAGACAGGGAATCGGTCTTCAGGCTTATGGCCAGAAGGATCCTTTGGTTGAGTACAAGCTGGCAGGCTATGATATGTTTGACGGATTGCTGAGCAGCATTCAGGAAGAAGTCCTTCGTCTGCTTTATCGAATCAGGATCGAGCAGAAGGTAGAGAGGGAAGAGGTCGCTAAGGTAACCGGTACCAACAAGGAAGACGAGGGCGGCAAGAAGCCGGCCAAGCGTCAGGAAAAGAAGATTTATCCCAACGATCCCTGCCCCTGTGGAAGCGGCAAGAAGTATAAACAGTGCTGTGGCAGAAAAGCATAATGGATCATTTTAAATTAGTATCAAAATATAAGCCGACCGGAGATCAGCCCCAGGCCATCGAAAAGCTGGTGGAGGGCTTCCGGGCAGGCAATCAGTTTCAGACACTTTTGGGTGTGACCGGTTCCGGCAAGACCTTTACGATGGCCAATGTCATCGCACAGCTGAACCGGCCGACCCTGATTATTTCACACAACAAAACACTTGCAGCACAGCTTTATGGCGAATTCAAGGAATTCTTCCCGGAAAATGCGGTCGAATTCTTTGTTTCCTATTATGACTATTATCAGCCGGAGGCCTATGTGCCTTCGACCGATACTTATATTGCAAAGGATTCTGCGATCAATGAGGAAATCGACAAGCTGCGTCTGTCCGCGACGGCATCTCTGATTGAACGCAGGGATGTCATTATTATATCCAGCGTTTCCTGCATTTACGGTCTGGGTTCTCCGGATGATTATATGGGAATGATGGTTTCCCTTCGTCCGGGCATGGAGAAGGACAGGGATGAGGTGATCCGTTCCCTGATCGATATTCAATATACCCGAAATGAGATGGATTTTAAGCGAGGCAGCTTCCGCGTCAGAGGAGATACGATTGAGATCATTCCAGCGGATGAATCCGATACGGCAGTTCGGATCGAATTTTTCGGGGATGAGATTGACAGGATCTGTCAGATCGATGTCCTGACCGGTGCGGTAAAATGTGAGCTGGAGCATATCGCGGTCTTTCCGGCTTCGCACTATGTGGTGCCCCAGGAAAAGATTATGAGGGCAACCGAGAATATTGAAAAGGAGCTGGAGGAGCGGGTGCGCTATTTCCAGAGCGAGGATAAGCTGCTGGAGGCACAGAGAATCGCTGAGAGAACCAACTTCGATATTGAGATGCTGAGGGAAACAGGCTTTTGCAGCGGAATCGAGAACTATTCCCGTCATCTGGCCATGCGGCCGCCCGGTTCTACACCGGAAACCCTGATGGATTATTTTCCGGATGATCTGATGATCATGATCGATGAATCCCATATGACGATTCCTCAGATCCGAGCCATGTACCACGGGGATCAGTCCAGAAAGCAGTCCCTGGTAGACTATGGCTTCCGTCTGCCCTCGGCAAAGGACAACAGACCCCTTTGTTTTGAGGAATTTGAGGATAAGATCGATCAGCTGCTCTTTATTTCAGCAACTCCGGCTGCCTATGAGGAGGAGCACGAGCTGCTTCGGGCAGAGCAGATCATCCGTCCGACCGGACTTCTGGATCCGGAGGTTGAGGTGCGCCCGATTGAAGGACAGATTGATGATCTTCTTTCCGAGATTCATAAGGAAACGGACAAGGGAAACAAGGTTCTTGTTACGACCCTGACCAAGAAGATGGCTGAGGATCTCACTGATTACATGAGAGAAGTGGGAATCCGGGTGAAATATATGCATTCTGATATTGATACCATGGAGAGAACGGAGATTATCCGGGATCTTCGTCTGAATGTATTCGATGTTCTGGTGGGCATCAACCTCCTTCGTGAGGGTCTGGATATTCCGGAGGTAACTCTGATCGCAATATTGGATGCAGACAAGGAAGGCTATCTGCGGTCGGAAACGGCTTTGATCCAGACCATTGGGCGTGCGGCAAGAAATGCCGAGGGCCGGGTCATTATGTATGCAGACAGAATGACGGATTCCATGCGGAAGGCGATTACCGAAACCAAAAGGCGCCGTCAGCTGCAGCAGGCCTACAATGAGGAGCATGGTATTGAGCCGAAAACCATCCAGAAGGAGGTCAGGGATCTGATCTCTATTTCAAAGAAGGTGGCATCCTCCGAGCTGAACTTCCAGAAGGATCCGGAGTCTATGGACAAGAAGGAGCTGGAGAAGCTGGTCAAGGATGTGAAGAAGAAGATGGAAAGGGCAGCGGCAGAGCTTGACTTTGAAACAGCTGCCGAAATGAGAGACAAGATGATCTCTCTCAGGAAAATGCTGGAAGAGCTGAAGTAAGATGAGAGCAAGAGATTTTATTAAGATAAAGGGAGCAAAAGAGCATAATCTGAAAAATGTGGATCTGGAGATTCCCAGAGATAAGCTGGTGGTTTTTACCGGACTTTCCGGCTCAGGCAAATCCTCTCTGGCCTTTGATACGATCTATGCAGAGGGACAAAGACGCTATATGGAGTCCTTGTCTTCTTATGCCAGACAGTTTTTGGGTCAGATGGAGAAGCCGAATGTGGAAAGCATAGAGGGATTGTCTCCGGCGATTTCAATCGACCAGAAATCCACCAACCGTAACCCTCGTTCGACGGTAGGAACCGTTACGGAGATCTATGATTATTTCAGACTTCTTTATGCCCGGGCAGGTATTCCCCATTGTCCCAAGTGCGGGCGGGAGATTAAAAAGCAGAGCGTGGATCAGATGGTGGATCAGATCATGGCTCTGCCGGAAGGAACAAGAGTCCAGCTTTTGGCTCCGGTCGTAAGAGGAAGAAAAGGACAGCATGTAAAGCTTTTGGAATCGGCCAAAAGAAGCGGCTATGTTCGTGTGCGGATTGACGGAAATCTTTATGATCTTTCAGAGGAGATCAGTCTGGATAAGAATAAAAAGCATAATATCGAAATCGTGGTCGATCGCCTCAAGGTAAAGGAAGGCATCGAGAAAAGACTGACGGATTCGGTGGAAACCGTTTTGAATCTGGCAGAAGGTCTGCTTTTGGTGGACGTGATCGGCGGGGAAGCTATGCTGCTTTCCCAAAGCTTTTCCTGCCCTGACTGCGGTATTTCCGTGGATGAGATCGAGCCGAGGAGCTTTTCTTTTAATAATCCCTATGGCGCCTGCCCGGTTTGCGCAGGCCTTGGCTACAAGATGGAATTTTCAGAGGAGCTGATGATTCCGGATAAGAGGCTGAGCATCCGGGAAGGAGCGATTGCGGTAACGGGCTGGCAGTCTGCCAATAAGAAGGGAAGTTTTACCAATGCGACCCTTGAGGCACTGGCAAAAGCCTATGATTTTGATCTGGATACTCCTTTCCGGGACTATCCGGCCGAGATTCAGGACATGCTGCTGCATGGTGCGGATAAGGAAGTTCTGGTGCATTACGAAGGACAAAGAGGCGTTGGAGATTATCCGATCGTCTTCGAGGGAATCATCCGAAATGTCCAGAGACGTTATCGGGAGGCCTTTTCGGAGCGGCAGAAGCAGGATTATGAATCCTATATGAATATCACCCCCTGTCAGGCTTGCGGCGGAAGAAGACTGAAGGAAGAAGCCCTTGCTGTTACTGTGGCAGATAAGAATATTTATGAAATTACCTCTATGTCGATCAAGGAGCTGCAGGAATATCTGCAGACCATGCAGCTGTCAAAGCAGCAACTTCTGATCGGTGAAGAGATTCTCAAGGAAATTCGGGCAAGGGTAGGCTTTTTGGTTGATGTAGGTCTGAATTATCTTTCCCTCTCCAGAATGACCGGCACTCTTTCCGGAGGAGAAGCCCAGAGAATCCGTCTGGCAACCCAGATTGGATCCGGCCTCGTCGGTGTAGCCTATATTCTGGACGAGCCTTCGATCGGTCTCCACCAGAGGGACAATGACAGACTGCTGGCAACCCTTAAGCATCTTCGGGATCTGGGCAATACCGTCATTGTTGTGGAGCATGATGAGGATACCATGCGGGAAGCGGATTATATCGTGGATGTGGGTCCGGGAGCAGGATCTCACGGAGGCGAGATCGTGGCAGCAGGAACTGCTGAAGAGATCATGGCCTGCGAGAGATCGGTAACGGGTGCTTACCTGAGCGGCAGGATCAAAATCCCGGTGCCGGAGAAGCGACAGAAGCCCAATGGCTTTATCACAGTGCATGGGGCGGCTATGAATAATCTCAAGGGAATTGATGTGGATTTTCCCTTGGGTGTGATGACCTGTGTAACAGGCGTATCCGGCTCAGGAAAGAGCTCTCTGGTCAATGAGATCTTGTATAAGGCTTTGGCAAGAGATCTGAACCGGGCCAGAACGGTTCCCGGTCCCCATGAGGAGATCAGCGGCTTAGAGCAGCTGGACAAGGTGATTGCGATCGATCAGTCACCGATCGGCAGAACGCCCCGCTCCAATCCGGCTACCTATTGCGGTGTTTTTGATGATATCAGAGCCCTTTTTGCAGCGACGCCGGATGCAAAGGCCAGGGGTTACAACAAGGGACGTTTCAGCTTTAATGTAAAGGGCGGAAGATGTGAATCCTGTTCGGGAGACGGCATCATCAAGATCGAGATGCACTTCCTTCCGGATGTTTATGTTCCCTGTGAGGTTTGCGGCGGAAAGCGTTATAACAGGGAAACCCTGGAGGTAAAATATAAGGGAAAAAGCATTTATGATGTTCTGGATATGACGGTGGAAGAGGCGCTTCCTTTCTTTGAAGCGATGCCTTCGATTCGCAGGAAGATCGAGACCTTGAATGAGGTTGGCCTTTCCTATATTAAGCTGGGACAGCCTTCTACAACCCTTTCCGGAGGAGAGGCGCAGAGGGTGAAGCTTGCGACAGAGCTGAGCCGGAGAGCAACCGGCAAAACCATTTATATTCTGGATGAACCGACGACCGGTCTGCATTTTGCGGATGTGCATAAGCTGATCGAGATTCTGCACAGGCTGACCGAGGGCGGCAATACTGTGATCGTGATCGAACACAATCTGGATGTGATCAAGACAGCAGACTATATCATTGATATGGGACCAGAAGGCGGAGAAGGCGGAGGACAGGTCGTTGCCTGCGGGACACCGGAAGAGGTGGCAGAAAAGGAAGGCTCCTATACCGGTCAGTATTTGAAAAAATATCTGCGTCATTGATTATTACATAAAAAAGCTCTGCAAGGATCAAAGTAAGGTGCTTGCGGCAGTCCTAGTGAATTAGTCCTGAGGCTTTTCATTTCAGATAAAGTTTATTATAATGTTTCTATTAGTTTTTAATTCAGTCTTGACGAAAGTGCTGATGAAATCAGCGCTTCCTTGGGTTTATGTAAATAGAAAGAGGTATGAAATTGGCAGGAAATGTAACGGATATCGGAATCGATCTCGGTACAGCCAGTATCCTTGTATATATCAGAGGAAAGGGCGTTGTATTAAAAGAGCCGACAATAGTTGCTTACGATAAGGATTCAGGCAGAATCCAGGCGCTCGGTGAAGAGGCGCGATTAATGCTTGGAAGAACACCGGGCAATATCATGGCGGTAAGACCCATGAAGGCAGGTGTTATTTCAGATTACATTATTGCGGAGCAGCTCCTAAAATATTTTGTAGACAAGGCGATCGGTAGGAATTCTCTTCGCAAGCCCAGAATGAGTATCTGCGTTCCGGTCGGTGCGACAGAGGTAGAGCGCAAGGCAGTAGAGGACGCTGCTTTTCAGGCAGGTGCCCGCTCGGTTACCCTGGTAGAAGAACCTCTGGCAGCAGCACTTGGTGCCGGAATCGATATTTCCAAGCCGAATGGCAATATGATCGTGGATATCGGAGGAGGAACAACAGATATTGCGATTGTTTCCATGAACGAGTGTGTGATCAGTGCCTCTGCCGGATTGGGCGGAGATGATTTTGACAATGCTATTGTTCGTTATGTCCGTAAAAAATACAATCTTCTGATTGGAGAGCGTACGGCAGAGGATGTAAAGATTCGCATCGGTAGCTGCTATGAGGGTGATCCGGACAGTCTGATGGAGGTCCGGGGAAGAAGCCTGATCAGTGGTCTGCCCAAGACGATCGTTTTGTCAGCAGAAGAAACCGAGGAAGCCCTTTCTGATACCGCTTATCAGATCGTAGAGGCAATTCGTACGGTTCTTGAACAGACACCGCCGGAGCTTGCGGCAGATATTCTGGAAAGAGGAATCGTGCTTACCGGAGGAGCCTCTCAGCTGCGCGGTTTAGAGCAGATGATCGCGGACAGTACAGAACTTCGTACGGCGACAGCAGAAGAGCCGATGAACTGTGTAGCCATCGGAACCGGCAAATTCGCAGAGTTTGTTTCGGCGGGAAGACGGGCACAGGATATTTTGAACAGGGATTAAGAAAGAATACAGCCGGGTAAGTAACAGAATTGCTGTTACTTACCTTTTTTTATCTCATAGGAAACTTCGTTCCTATGAGATAAAAAAGCTCCGCAAGGATCGCACTGCGGCGGATAGGAAGTGTGTCGCTAGAGCGACCCGCCGCAGGCGCTAGAATCCTGCAAGCAGGATTCTAGCTTGTATCTCATTGAATATAAGCAAGCAGGATAATGAACGATGGAAGATGTGATAGAAGGATATATTGAGCATATTGTTTACCGGAATGAGGAAAACGGCTATACCGTGCTGAATCTGTCTGCAGACGGAGAGGATGTGACCTGTGTTGGCAATATTCCCCTTTTGAGTGAAGGAGAATATGTCGAATTCAAGGGAGAATATATCACGCATGCTGTTTACGGCCAGCAGCTGAAGATTGCTTCTTTTCAGATCAAAATGCCTTCGGATCTGGATGCGATTGAGCGTTATCTTGGCTCAGGGGCGATCAAGGGAGTCGGCGCGGCTCTGGCGGCCCGTATTGTTCGGAAGTTCAAGGAGGATACTTTCCGGATCATGGAGGAAGAGCCTCAGCGTCTGGCAGAGGTAAAGGGCATCAGTCTGCGAATCGCACAGGATATTGCTGCACAGGTGGCAGGAAGAGCCAATCAAAGACGGGCAGTGATCTTCCTGCAGGATTATGGCATCAGTCTGCAGACTGCCGTAAAAATCTATGCCCAGTATCAGGAAGAAATTTACGAAATTATCCGGAAGAATCCTTACAGACTGGCAGAAGATATGGAAGGCATCGGCTTTAAGACGGCAGATGAGATTGCGGTAAAGTCAGGGATTCTGCGGGATTCCGAATTCCGTATCAGGAGCGGTATCAGCTATACCCTGATGCTGGCTTCCCAGGAAGGCCACACCTATCTGCCCCGTCAGGTTCTGAGCAGGCGATGCAGTGAGCTGCTTCAGATTGAAGAGAGTCTGATCGAGGAGCAGTATATGAATCTGCAGATGGAAAGAAAGATCATCTGCGTCCAAAAAGAAGAAACAGAGGTTTATCTTAGCCTTTTTTATACAATGGAAGCAAATTCAGCGACCCTTCTGGAGCGCCTGAATGTGGACTGCAGTTTTTCCGAAGAAGAACTGGAAAAGAGAATCAAAGAGATTGAAAAGGAAACAAAGCAGGTTCTGGATGAACGGCAGATGCAGGCAGTCAAAGAGGCTGTTGGCCATGGTCTGCTTCTTTTGACGGGAGGACCCGGTACCGGAAAAACCACAACGATCAATACCATTATCCGCTACTTCCGTAAGGATGGCCTGAAGATTCGTCTGGCGGCACCGACAGGGCGGGCGGCCAAAAGGATGAGCGAAATGACCGGAGTGGAGGCCAGTACCATTCACCGTATGCTGGAGGTTTCCGGAGGCATGTCATCGGCAGAGGGCTATGGCAGAGATGAGGAAAATCCCATTGATGCAGATGTGATCATTATCGATGAAATGTCGATGGTAGATATTTCCCTTATGTATGCCTTATTAAAGGCCATAACGGTGGGAAGCAGACTGATCCTGGTAGGCGATATCAATCAGCTTCCCTCGGTGGGACCAGGCAGCGTTTTCAAGGATCTGATCGAAAGCGGGGCCTTCCCGACGGTAAGGCTGACCAAGATTTTCCGCCAGGCTCTGGAGAGCGATATTATATTGAATGCCCACAAGATCAATGAGGGAGAGAAGGTGATCCTGGATAATCAGAGCAGGGACTTTTTCTTCTTGAAGCGTTATGAGACCAACAAGATCATCAATGTGGTTCTTCAGCTGGTTTATCAGAAAATGCCCAAATATGTGGACGCAAAGCCTTCAGAAATTCAGGTGTTGACTCCTAGCAGGAAGGGGCTTTTAGGAGTGGACAATCTGAATCGGGTCCTTCAGATGTATTTGAATCCCAAGGATGAAAAAAAGAGGGAAAAGCTCTATGGCAATACCATTTTCCGTGAAGGCGACAAGGTAATGCAGGTCAAGAACAATTATCAGCTGGAATGGGAGGTGCTTGGCAAATACGGCATTCCGATCGAGAAGGGAAGCGGTGTTTTCAATGGAGATATGGGAGTAATCCGGGAAATCAATGATTTTGCGGGACAGATGACCATTGAGTTTGACGATCATCACAGTGTGGAGTACAGCTATAAGATGCTGGATGAGCTGGAACTGGCCTATGCGATCACGATTCATAAGTCCCAGGGATCGGAATATCCGGCGGTGGTGATTCCCCTTTTGGGAGGACCCAAGATGCTGCTGAACCGCAACCTGCTCTATACGGCTGTGACCAGGGCGAAGAAGTGTGTTGTCCTTGTCGGAAATGAGCATACCTTTGAAGAAATGGAAAAGAATGTGATGCAGCAGAAGCGTTTTAGCGGTCTGAAGGACAGAATTCTTGAGGCTGGGCAAAACATGTAATTTTCTTAGTTTTAATCCGGCGGGAAGGGTACAATTGAAAACTATTGAACAAAATATTACAAAACTTACCGAATTGTTTGCGAATTTTTGTACAATTTGCTTGCAAATAAAGCTGGCGGTGATTATAATTGGTTTTAGACAAAATTAATGGTGATTTTGCAAGAGGGGACAGAGAATTCTGAAATCACAAAGGAATTCGATGTCACAGTAAGAAAAGGAAAAGGGGGAAATGAACTTGAGTAAGGGAGATAAGTTCATCGAGCTCGACGGTATTGTTAAGCTGTTCCCCGGCGTCAGAGCACTGGACGGTGTATCCTTCGATGTAAGAGAAGGCGAAGTTCACTCACTCTGCGGCGAGAACGGTGCCGGCAAATCAACTTTGATCAAAGTAATGACCGGCGTACATGCCAGAGACGGTGGAGACTATAGGATTGACGGACAATCCGTTAATTTCAAATCCACAACAGAAGGTATTGCGGCAGGCGTATCCTGCGTATATCAGGAGCTTTCTATTGCAGCACAGCTTGATGTTGCAAAGAACCTGTTTATCGGCAACCTTCCCATGAAAGGTGCTTTCGTTGATCACAAGGCACTCTATTCAAAATCAAAAGAGATCCTGGATTATCTGGAAATGAACATTTCACCGCATACGATTGCGGGTGATCTGTCAGTCGGACAGCAGCAGATGATCGAGATCGGACGTGCGCTGACAAGAAATGCCCGCCTGATCATCATGGATGAGCCGACCTCATCTCTGTCAGAAGCAGAGACGGAAACACTTTTCCGTGTGATCAAGAGACTGGTGGACAGCAATATCGCGATCATCTATATCAGCCACAAGCTGGATGAGGTAATGGAGCTTTCCGATCGAATCACGGTTATTCGAGATGGTAAGAACATCATCAGCAAAGATAAGAAAGATTTCACACAGGATGAGCTGATCGCAAATATGATCGGACGTCCTCTTGAGAATCTCTACCTCAAGGAGCCGGCAGAAATCACAACGCCGATGCTGGAGGTAAAGAATCTTACAGAAACCGGTGTGATCGATGACGTATCCTTCACCGTAAGAAAGGGTGAGGTTGTTGGTTTCTTCGGCTTGGTAGGTGCAGGACGAAGCGAGATCATGAGAGCAATCTTCGGTGTTGATAAATACAACTCCGGTGAGATCCTGGTAGATGGAAAGCCACTGAAGGGCGGCAGCCCGACCGCAGCAATCGATGCGGGCATCGGCTTCTGTACAGAGGATCGTAAGGCAGAAGGCCTGGCTTTGAAGATTTCTATCCTGAACAACATGACGATCGTAAAGCTGAAGGATCTTTCCAAGCTGGGCGTTGTAAATAAAGAAGCCCAGAAGAAAGCAGCAGATCAGTATATGAAGTCTATTTCCATCAAGGCACCGTCAGTAAACCAGCTGGTTGGAAACCTGTCAGGCGGTAACCAGCAGAAGGTAGTCGTTGCGAAATGGCTGATGATGAACCCTAAGGTTCTGATCGTAGACGAACCGACCAGAGGTATTGACGTCGGTTCCAAATCTGAGATTTATGGTATCTTGTCCGATCTGGCAAAACAGGGAATGGCAATTATCGTGGTATCCTCCGAGATCGAAGAGATCATGGGTGTATGCGATAAGGTTATTACAATTTACGAAGGAAAGAAGACAGCTGAGCTGCCGATCACTCCTGACCTGTCAAGAGAATATATCCTTGCCTGCGCTATCGGTAAAGGTAATGAAGAAACAGGAAAGGAGGCAGAATAATGGCTGAGACAAAAGCAAAAACTGGCGAACAGAAGCAGAGCTTGTGGAAAAACATCTCAAGCATGAACGGTGTATCTGTATTTATCGCCATGGTTATCGTTGCAATCCTCTTTGAGATTGTTCTGCAGATTACAAAAGGCGGAAGCGGCGGACTGATCTTCCTCACGACAAAGAACCTGGGAAGTATCCTTCGTCAGCAGTTGTACGTAGGTATTATCGCATTCGGTATGACATTGGTTATGATCACGGGTGAGATCGATCTGTCGGTTGGATATCAGCTGACCTTCCTTTGCTCCTTATGTGCGCTTCTGATCATGAAGACAGATAATGCAGCAATCGGCATTCTGGGTACACTGGCAGTAGGTGCTATCTGCGGACTCTTTAACGGATTCCTGGTAGCTTACCTGAAGCTGAACAGCTTTATCACAACCCTAGGCAGCAGTTCCATTTTCAGTGCCCTGGCTCTTATGGTATCGGCAGGTACGGTACTTGTTATTCCGGCCAGTGCATCACCGGCCTTCCAGTGGTTTGGAACCGCATCCTTTGGACCGATCAGTATTCTGATCGTATGGTTTATCGTTGTTGCTATCGTAATCGGCTTCCTTCTTCACAAGACGATTTACGGACAGCAGATGTATATCATCGGATCCAATCCGATCGCAGCGAAATTCTCCGGTATTAAGTACAAGAGAAACAAGCTGATTGCCTATATGATCGTCGGACTTTGCTGCGGACTTGCAGCGATCGTCATGATGGCAAATATCAAGAGCGCGAACCCGCAGTCTTCTTCCGGATATGAAATGCAGGTTATCCTCTGTGTTGTACTTGGAGGTTGTGCTGTTCAGGGTGGTAAAGGCTCCATCGGCGGAACAATCATCGGTGTCCTTTTCTACGGCGTTCTGAACACAGGCTTTACAATGATGAATCTGACAGAGTATCAGAGAATGATCGTTATGGGTCTGATCATGGTATTCGTTCTGTCAATGGATATTATGAAAGAGAGGGGGGTTAAGCTGTGGAAGAAAAAGTAATCACAACTGAAGCTTCTGCGAAAAAGTCGCAGACATCCCATTTCCTGAAAAATAACAACGCTATTCTGATCCTGGTGGTACTTCTTTTTGTAGCCTTCATCGGAGTAGATGGTTTTACCGGAACCTGGTATAACGTAGCGTTATATGCAGCTGAATACGGTATCTGCTGTCTGGGTCTTGCCCTTGTCATGATCTGCGGCAATATCGACCTGTCAGTTGGTTATAACGCAGCCTTCAGCGGTGTTATGTTTGTTACAACCTACAATGCGATCTATACCGCAACAGGTTCTGCAGCACCGGCAATTATCGTCGGACTGATCGTAGCACTGATCACAGGCGGTCTTTTAGGTGCCTTCAATGGTGTGATCATCACAAAGATCGGTGTATCACCCCTGATCGCAACCATTGCAACAAACTATATTTACCAGGGACTTGTTATGAACTTTGCAAAGACCTCATATGCTCCGGTAAATAAAGATCCGATCACACCGATCGCCAAGTATCAGATTTTTGGACAGAAATGGCTGACACCCATGGTAGTTATCTTCCTGCTCTTTATCGTAGGCGTATACCTTTGGATGTACTTTACAAAATACGGCAACAGACTGCATATCGTCGGAGACAATCCCGAGGCAGCTGAGTTTGCAGGTATCAGCGTTTCAAAGACAGCTTTTACGACTTTCGTGCTCTGCGGTATTATGGCAGGTATGACAGGCTTCATGATGGTAGCTTTCTCTGGAGCAGCGATTTATACACAGGGAACCACACTGGGAACCTTCCCTATCTCCTGTGTAATCATCGGCGGTATTAAGATGACCGGTGGTAAGGGAACAGCGGTTCACGTTCTTCTCGGTGTACTGATCATGAGATGTGTATCCACCATGATGAGCACCATGTTCTGGGACACAAACAGAGTAAACATGGTAACAGGTATTTTGCTGATCGCCGTGCTGATTGTGGACAAATTCACCAGTACAAAGGGTGCGGATGATTAAAAAGTCTTGCAATTTCACTAAAACGTGCTAAGATATATTTATCTTTTGGTGAAAAAAAGATAAAAAGGAAAGGAAGGAATTAAAAATGAAAAAGATGAAAAAAGTACTTACAGTAGCACTCGCAGGTGCCATGGCTGCTTCACTTGCAGCTTGTGGCTCTTCAGGAAGCGATGACAGCAGTGCAGCTTCCGGATCCGCAGCAAGCTCAGATACAGCCAGTGCAAGCGGAGCAGCAGTAGCAGCTTCCACAGGTGATCTTGCATCAGCAGATGCAGATCTGGATTATTCAGGTTATGATCTCTCCGGAAAGACAATCGGCTATGTAACGATCAACTCCTCAGCTCCTTGGGGCGGACTGATCGGAACAAAGTTCGAAGAATATGCGACAGAAGTTGGTGCTAAAGTTAACTCACTGGATGCACAGACAGATGTGGATAAGGTTACAGAGTACTCACAGCAGATGATTGACAGTGGCGTAGATGCACTGGTTATCTTCGGTGGCGATATTTCTGCAAATGTTGATATCGCAAAGAGCGCACAGGATGCGGGCATTCCGGTATTCATGGCAGCTCTTGATGTTGCAGACGGCGGACAGCAGTATGTTGCAGCAGTTGTAGGTCCGGATCAGTATCAGATGTGTGCTGACATTGCAAAATATGTTGTAGAGCAGAACGGCGAAGATACAGATTATACAGTAGCTCAGATCGATGGTGTACCTTTCCTTGAGGATTACATCCAGAGAACAAACGGCTTCAATGATTACATCAAGGATTACGCAAACTACACAATGCTTGAGCCGCAGTACGCATATTCAAGCCGTGACGATGCAAAGGGCTTTATGCAGGATATCCTGAACTCCAATCCGGAGACAAGCATTGTAATCGGTTATGATGATGACCTTACAATGGGCGCTGTACAGGCAATCGAAGAAGCAGGCAAGACTGGTGAGATCAAGGTTTACTCCCTGACAGGACAGAAGGATGCGATTCAGGCAGTTATCGATGGCAAGATGGAACTTACCGTTATGAACCGTGCTGATAACATTTCTAAGGGTCTTGTTTCCGCAATCGGAACTTACTTCGATAACGGCGGATCACTGGATGCTTACTACTACAGAACACCGCTTACCTACATCACAAAGGATAACGCAGAAGAATATCTGGATCAGGCAGAATTCTAAGATCTGTAAAAACAGAAAAAAGTTTATGGAAGGGAACCTTGCTTAGGCAAGGTTCCCTTTTTCTGTAATCTATCGTATCGCATTGCGATACGATGAAACGAAGCCGCCAAGCGTTCGAAGAACGCTTAGTATCACGCAGAGCGTGATACATCATACGGCGTGAGTCCGCAGCAAGGATGCGCACTCGCGCGAAAAGGAAATATGTTGCAAGCGATCGCGCTCGGCGCGAGCCATTCGCGAGAGAAAGGCTTTGTTCTAAGTAAACTTGAACTTAAGGCTTTGTAATGATAAGATAATGAAGCGGTATTTTGTACTTTTGCAGATTTTCTTATGAGGAGAGAGGGAAGGGAGCGCTATGCTTTTTTTGCTTTATCCTCCGAGATGCCCGATCTGCGAGAGACTAAGAGATATTCGCGATCCGGGAATCTGCAGCAGCTGCAGAAAGAAGATCGCCTATGCTTCAGAGCCGAGATGCAAGAAGTGCGGCAAGAAGCTGAAAACAGAAGGTGCGGAATATTGTGAGGATTGCAGATCCTATCCTCATGAATTTACACAGGCGAGGGCAGTCTGGCTTTACCGGGATCCGGTTCGAGGGGCGGTTTACCGCTTCAAGAACGGCAATAGAAGAGAGTATGCAGGTATTTTTGCAGAGGAAATGATCCGGCAGAATGCAGTCTGGCTCTGCAATCTGCAGGTAGATTTTATCCTGCCGGTCCCCCTCCATAAGAAGAAAAGGAGGCTGCGGGGCTATAATCAGGCAGAACTTCTGGCGGCAGAAATCAGCAGAAAAAGCGGAATTCCCTTAAGGAGAGATTTGCTTTATAAGAGTAAAGAAACCGAGCAGCAGAAATCTTTGACAAGACAGAAGAGAAAGGCAAATCTGAAGGATGCTTTTCTGGTAAAGGAAAAGATCCCAGCAGGACAGTCTTTTTTATTGATAGACGATGTATATACAACTGGAAGCACGGCAGATGCGGCTGCATTGGTTTTGAAGGAGGCTGGAGCAAAAGAGGTGTATGTACTTTGTCTTTGTATTGGCGTTAGCTAAGAAGAGAAAGGAGGAGAACAGATGAACATATTCGATATCTTTGTGAATTTCGTAAACAGCTATTTGTATTGGATTGTTCCGACCTCTGTCAGCAAGACGGATATTGTTGAAATTTTAATTCTGGCTTTTCTTTTCTACGAGATCATGGCATGGGTCAGGCGGACCAGGGCCTGGGTTCTTTTTAAGGGCTTGATTTTTTTGTTGGCCTTTCTTTTGATTGCCGCGATCTTCCAGATGACAACCATCCTATTTATTTCAACAAGGCTGGTTAATGTGGGGTTGATTGCTTTGATCATCCTTTTTCAGCCGGAACTTCGAAATGCCCTGGAGCATTTGGGAAGAAAAAACCTTTTTACAAGCGTTTTTTCTCTGGATAAGCTTACGGATTCCAGACAGGAAGAAATAGAAAAAATAGCAGCGAAGATTGCATCCGCCTGTATGGATATGGGGAAAAATCTGACCGGCGCATTGATCGTTATTGAGAAGGATGTGCCTTTGGATACCTATATTAAGACGGGTATTGTGGTTGATGCGGAGATTTCTTCTCAGCTGATCAAAAATATTTTTGAAAAGAATACGCCGCTTCATGACGGCGCAGTCATTATTCGTGATGACAGAATTACGGCAGCAACCTGTTATCTGCCGCTATCGGACAACAAATCCATCAATAAGGATTATGGAACCAGACATCGTGCGGCGATCGGTATCAGTG
>CAVEOK010000027.1:4297-9219 GCA_963617415.1 Oscillospiraceae bacterium | reverse complement strand
GTATCAGTGAGGTAAGCGATTCACTGACGGTAATCGTTTCCGAGGAAACCGGAAAAATTTCGATTGCAAGAGATGGAATCCTTTCGGCAGGCCTTTCGGAGAATGAACTGCTGGAGGCACTGGTTCGCTTTGCTTTTGGAGGAATCGAAGCAGAAGGAATTCTGGATTCTTTGAAAAGGAGGCTGAAGAATGGTAAAGAAGTTAACGAATAATTTCGGCCTCAAGCTCCTTGCACTCGTTTTTGCAATTGCAGCATGGCTGATTGTTGTAAATGTAGAGGATCCTGATATTACCAAGACTTTTACGGTAACGGTTGAGGTACAAAACGAGGATCTGCTTTCGGATGCAGGGAAAACCTATGAGGTTTTGAATGATTCCAATACGATCCGGGTAACTGCCACAGCAAAAAGAAGTATTATGGAGGGGCTTTCCTCTTCAGACTTTCAGGCAGTGACAGATCTGAAGGATGTTGTGAACAATAATCTGAGTGGACAGCAGAACCTTCAGGTTTATATTTCTGTGCTTCGCTATAACAGCCAGGTTTCCATCAATTCAACCAAGCAGTATATGACGGTATCGATTGATGATCAGGTGGAAAAGGAAATTAATGTCAATGTGATTCCTACGGGATCTCCGGCGATGGGTTTTGCGACAGGAGAGATTACGTGCTATCCGAAGAGTGTAACGATTCATGGGCCCTCTTCTCTTGTTAATTCCATTGCACAGGCTGTGGTAGAGGTCGATATTGACGGAATGACAGAGGATGTCAATCAGGAGATTGGTATTGAATTTGTCAATGAAAATGGAGAAAGTGTAAATACAGAAAAACTCACTTTGAGCCACAGCAAGGCGACGGTTTATGTAGAATGCCTTTCTCTTCAATCGATCAGTCTGCAGTTTGAAACAAGCGGCAGCCCAGAGGATGGCTATGAGGTAAGCGATATTACGGCTGACAAAAATACCATTATGGTCAAGGGAACGGCGGATCAGCTTGCGGATCTGACTTCGCTTAGCATCTCGGGAGACGCTTTGAATGTAGACGGGGCATCGGATGACAAGACAGTTACACTTGATCTGGATGATTATCTTCCGAGCGGCGTCAGTCTGCAGAATGAGGACAGCAGCCAGGTTCAGGTGACCATTTCGATTAAGGCATATCAGAAGAAGGAAATCACTTATCCGACGAGTATGATCGATATCAGCGGATTAAGCTCTTTGTATAATGCGAGCTTTAAGGATTCCCAGATCAGCTTTACGGTGAACTGCCCCAAGAGTATGGCTTCTTCCATTACGGCGGACTCCGTTACGGTCAGGGCAAACCTGGCAGGGATGAGCTCGGGAACGCATAATGTAGAGCTGGAGATTTCGTTGCCGGATGGAGCAAGCCTGGAGTCTGACGTGAAGGCAGATGTAGTGATCAAGGCAAAATAAAGAAAATAGGCAGAAAGAAAATAAATGATTAGCAAAAAGCTGATGGTGAACTGTCCGATCGGACTTCAGGTGGAACCTGCGGGGATCCTCTGTGAGCGGGCAGTTGAATTTCAATCAAAAATAACAGTAGAATATGAGGGCGGCACAGCAAATGCAAAGAGTATCTTAAGTATTTTGGGTGCTGTAATTAAGCATGGAGACCGGATTACTCTGGTGTGCGAAGGCCCTGATGAGGAAGAGGCGATGCAGGTCATTGCCGAAGTTTTGGAAAAGAAGCTGGCAGTATAGCCGGTGTGGAGACAGTATAAACCATGAATCGCAGAGAACAGTATAAGCATATGGTCGTTTTTCTGACCAGTATGGTTACGCTGGCATTTGAAACAGGGATATTTGCTATCCTCTGGTATCGGGTCTATATGCCCTATATGACCAATCCTTTTCATTTGAAGGGAAACTGGGCGGCGATCGCTCTGTATGCCCTGATGATGTTTTTTTGTACAAAGGGCTTTAACGGCTATGATGTCGGCACTATGCGAGCCGGAAACGCAGTGGTTTCAAATCTGCTGGCGATTATCTGTGGAAATATCCTCGGATATTTGGAAATCGTTCTTATAACGGTAGAGTATCAGCCAATTACCCTGATGCTCTTGATCACCATTTTTGAAATGGTGCTTGTTTCACTATGGATGGTAGTGGTAAGGCGGCTCTTTTTAAAATTATATCCGCCACACAAGATGATTGTTGTATCTTCGGAGTATTCCCCTAAGGATATGCTGGTGAAGCTGCAGCAAAGAAATGACAGGTATGATATCTGTAAAACCGTTTCGATGAAGGACGGTATGGAACATGTAGCAAGGGAAGTGCTGAATTACGAGGCAGTTTTGCTCTATGATCTGGGTGCCAAGGAAAGAAATGATATGCTGAAGTTTTGCTTCGATCATTCCATTCGGACTTATCTGACGCCCAAGGTATCGGATATTATTATTTCCGGCATGGAGACCATTTACCTTTTTGATTCGCCTCTCTATCTGGCAAGAAATATGGGCTTGTCCCCGATGCAAAGAGCGATTAAGCGTCTGGCAGATATCCTGATTTCTCTATTAGGAATCATCATTTCTTCTCCGATCATGCTGATTGTAGCAATTTGTATTAAGGTTTGTGATCACGGACCTGTTTTTTACAGACAGGAGCGTCTGACCTTAAATGGCAAATCTTTTCGCATTCTGAAATTCAGATCCATGTATGTGAATTCGGAAAAGGGCGTTGCCCAGCTGGCGAGAAAGCATGACAGCCGGATTACTCCGGTGGGAAGAGTTATCCGAAACCTGCATTTTGATGAGCTGCCCCAGTTTTTTAATGTTCTGGCAGGAGATATGAGTATTGTAGGTCCCAGACCGGAAAGACCGGAGATCTTTAAGCAGTACGAAGAATCTATCCCGGAATTTGTTTTTCGTCTGAAGGTAAAGGCAGGCCTGACCGGTTTTGCCCAGGTACACGGAAGATATAATACAACGCCGATCGATAAGCTGAAATATGACATGATCTATATTCAGAATTTTTCCCTGATCATGGATTTGAAGCTGATGCTTCTCACCTTCAAGATTCTCTTCCAGAAGGAAACATCAGAAGGCGTGGATGATTGTCAGCGTACGGCAATGAAGGATTCGAAACTATGACAGATGTATTGGTTACCGTAATCATTCCGGCCTACCGGGCGGAGACGTATTTGGAACAGTCTGTTGCCTCGGCCCTCAGGCAGGAAGTGCCATGTGAGATCCTGATCATTGATGACTGCTCTCCGGACGAAACAGGAGCACTTGCCGACCGGCTGAGCACTGAGCATCCAGACCAGGTTCGGGTCATTCATAATCAGCAAAATCTTGGTGTTGCCGAGAGCCGGAATCTTGCGATTCGAATGGCGAGAGGACGGTATGTTGCTTTCCTGGATGCGGATGACTGGTGGGCGGACGGAAAACTGAAAAAGCAGGTCAGCCTGTTGGAAGAGACCGGCTGCATTCTTTGCAGTACGGGAAGAGAGCTGATGGATCCCAATGGCAGGTCCTTGCAGAAGATGATCGGCGTTCCGGAAAGGATCAGCTATCAGATGATCCTGAAAACCAATCTGATCTCCTGCTCCTCTGTTTTGATGCGGAGGGAGGTCGCGCAGGAATTTGAGATGACCCATGATGAACTGCATGAGGATTATATTCTCTGGCTGAAGACCTTAAAAAAATATGGGGATGCCTGCGGGATTGATGAGCCTCTTTTAAAGTCCAGACTTTCCGACGGCGGGAAGTCCAGAAACAAGCTAAAATCAGCAAAAATGCAGTTTGGGGTCTATCGACTGATGGGATTCGGCTTTTTGCGATCCTGTTTTTATTTTGTTCAGTATGCAGTCAATGGATTTCGAAAGTATCACTGAAGATAATTGAAGATGATAGAAAGGTTAGGCATATGAAGCAAAAAATAAAGAATATGCTGCGAACCGCAACTCTGAAAAAAAGCACAGGCAGTCCGAATGTGAATGCCTGGCTTTTTTCTTCTACAGACAATAAGCATTTTAATTACAATTCCCGCTATCTTTTCCTTTATTGTATGGAGCATCATCCGGAGCTGGAGCTTTATTATGTTATTAATGATCCCGTATTTCGGAGAAAGCTGCAGGAAAAATATGGAGAAGACTACTTTATCGAGACGGAGTCAGACGAAGGAATTCGGAAGGCCCTTTCCTGCGGGGTATGGTTCACCTCGGCGGGACTTCCCCTTTATGGAAGAGGCTTGAATCAAAAGCGGCGCATTGTGAATCTCTGGCATGGCATTCCCTTAAAGAAAATTGCCCTGATGGATCCCAATGAATCGCCTCTTCAGAAGCTTTATTTCCGGGAACTTTTTTCCAAAAACTATACCGATCTGGTAACTACGTCTGAGCAAATGGGAAGGATCATGCAGGAGAGTTTTGCGGTTTCTCCGGACATCATCCGGATCTGGGGGCAGCCGCGATGTGACATCCTCTTTAAAAATTTTGACAGAAATGAATATTTTCGTATAATATATGCAGATATGGTGCCGGTTCGTAAGATGGTTTTATATGCACCCACTTTCCGTACAGGAGAGGATGTTCGCCTCTTTCCCTTTGCGGATTTTGATCGAGAAAAGCTGGACCGTTTCCTGGAAGAGGAACAGATCATGCTTTGCATCCGTACGCATATAAGAGAAAATACAGAGCATCTGCCCAGGGAGTCTGCTTATATCCGTTATCTGAATGAGGATAGGGTAGAGGATATTATGGAAGCTTTGGCAGGCTTTGACCTCTTGATTACGGATTATTCCAGCATCTATATTGACTATATGCTTTTAGACAGGCCGCTGATCTTTCTTCCCTATGATCTTGAAAAATACAGGCAGGAGCACGGTTTTACTCTTCCTTATGAGGAGGTAACACCGGGAGCAAAGCCGAAGACAATGGAAGCCTTTATGACAGAGCTTCGAAG
>CAVEOK010000027.1:0-4287 GCA_963617415.1 Oscillospiraceae bacterium | reverse complement strand
AAGAAGAACGGCGCAGGGTATGTGATCGTTTTCATCAGAACACCTACCCCTGTTGTGAGGCAATCTGTCAGGCTGTCAGAGAGGAAATGAAATAATGAAAAAGGTAATTACTTACGGAACATTTGATCTGCTGCACTATGGGCATGTAAATCTGCTCCGCCGTGCAAAGGAGCTGGGCGATTATTTGATCGTTGCTCTGTCTACAGACGAATTCAATTGGAATGAAAAACAGAAGAAATGCTATTTCTCTTACGAGGAGAGAAAGAAACTTCTGGAAGCAATCCGCTATGTTGATCTGGTAATCCCGGAGAATTCCTGGGAACAGAAGGTATCTGATGTACAGGAATTTAAGGTAGATACCTTTGTGATCGGAGATGACTGGACCGGTAAATTCGACTTTCTGAAGGATTACTGTGAGGTGGTTTATATGCCCCGCACACCGGAGATCTCAACAACCCAGATTAAGGCTGATTTGAAGAAGTAATGAAAAAGCAAATAAAAGCGATTTTTTATAAATGTCCGCCTTTACGTCGGTCTGCGGTCAGGGTGCGCGATTTTCTGCAAGCAGGCAGCTATCTGCGCAGCTATGCAAGACCCTGCCGCACCGATGAAAAGCGGATACTTTTTTGTGCCTATTCCGGCAGACAATATGCCTGCAGTCCGAGAGCAATTTATGAAATGCTGCGGGCTGATGAATCAAACGGCTACCGTTTTGTGTGGGCTTTTCAGCATCCGGAGCAGTTTCCAGAGCTTGCTGAGGATAGGAGAACAAAGTTGGTTTCCTATGGATCCGAGGAATTCAAAAAAGAACTGGCCAGCTGTAAGTACTGGGTTTTCAATACCAGGGTACCCTCCGGTATCGTGAAGAAGGAGGAACAGGTCTATATTCAGACCTGGCACGGAACACCCTTGAAGAAACTGGGTTATGATCTGAAACAGTATATCAGCGGTGCAGATGACAAAAAGAGTCTGCAGTACAGCTATCGTACAGATGCCCGGCGTTACGATTTCCTTCTTTCTCCGTCACCCTACTATAGTGAGAAGATGGCATCTGCCTTTCATCTGAAGGCTCTGCATAAAGAAAATTGTATCCTGGAGCTGGGTTATCCGAGAAATGACAGCTTATATATGGCGTCAGAAGAGGAAATCCAAGAGATACGAAGAGGCCTGGGGCTTCTTCCGGGTGAAAAGGCCATTCTTTATGCACCGACCTGGCGGGAAACGGCTTTGGATCCGGCAAAGGGTTCTTCCTACAGCAAGGGAATTGATTTTCAGCTGGGGCTGGATTTAAAAAAGCTGCTGAATGAACTGGGAGAAGACTATAAAATATTGCTTCGAACCCATTATTTCATTCGGGATAATATCGATTTTTCTGCATACGGAGAGAGATTGATCGATGTCAGTGACTATAAGGATATCAATGATCTTTATCTGGCAGCGGATTTGCTGCTGACGGATTATTCCAGCGTCTTTTTTGATTATGCGGTATTGCAAAAGCCCATGCTTTTTTATATGTATGATCTGCATTCCTATCAGGGCATTCGGGATTTTTATATTGATCTGCGTGAGCTGCCGGGAAAAATTCTTACGCAGGAGGAGGAACTTCCTTCTGCGATCAGGCAAAGCCTGGAGGAAAAGCCGGATGAGGAAGTTTGGCGGACCTTCAATCAAAAGTTTAATCCCTATCCCGGTCCGGTTTCAAAAAAGGTATGGGATGCAATTGTTTCGAAGAAAGGCTGATTTATGGCAAAGAAAACGTTAAAACAGAAGGCGGCCCTCAAGTACTGGGCGCTTCATAATAAATTTCAGATTTCCTGGTATCAGAAGCACCAGGTGAATTGCAAGGTGGATAAGAATATTATTCTTTTTGAAAGTATGCTGGGCAGAAATTACAGCTGCAGTCCGAAGGCAATCTATGAAAAGATGGTTGAGATGGGACTGGATCAGAAGTATGAAATCTATTGGATCAAGGAACGCAGGGTGAATTTCAAGGTGCCTGTGGGAAGATTTCAGTATGTAACCAGAAATTCCCTCAAATATCATAAGCTTCTGGCTAAGGCCGGAACCTGGGTTTTCAACACCCGCCAGCCGGATTATGTGAAAAAAAGACCGGAGCAGCATTATATTCAGACCTGGCATGGAACGCCCCTGAAGAAGCTGGCACTGGATATGGAAGATGTCTTTATGGCGGGCAATGCCGGAATCGAAAGCTATAAGTCGAATTTCTGGAGACATACAAGAAGATGGGATTATCTCATCGCACCGAATCAGTACAGCAGTGATATCTTCAGGCGCTGTTTCGATTTTAAAAAGGAAATGCTGGAGATCGGTTATCCCAGAAATGATGTTCTGATCAATCATAATGAGGAAGCTTATATCAATCAGCTGAAGGAAAAATTCAAGCTGCCCAAGGATAAGAAGATCATTCTTTATGCACCGACCTGGAGAGACAATGAGAGTATTTCGAAGGGCAAGTATATCTTCAATCCGCATATTAATTTTGATAAGCTCTATTGGGCGCTTTCAGATGAGTATATGTTCATTGTAAAATATCATTATCTGATCGCGGCTGGATTGGATTTCTCCAGATTCGGCGGCTTTATTCGTGCAATTGATACCGATATATCGGATCTCTATCTGGTATCGGATATTCATATGACGGACTATTCCTCTACCATGTTTGACTTTGCGGTTCTGAATCGTCCTCTGCTTTTCTATACCTATGACCTTGAGGCCTATGCAAAGGGAAGAGGTATGTATTTTGATTTTGAGGCGGAAGCACCCGGCCCCTTCTTCTTTGAGACAGAAGAGCTGATTGACTTTCTGAAGAATCCAAACTATGAGCAGTATGCAGAAAAATATAAGGCTTTTCGTGAGAAATTCTGCAGCTGGGATGATGGTCATGCATCAGAAAAGGTTGTTGAACTGATTGAATCCTTGAACTAAATGGTTTAGGAGGGAAGTAGGATGAAGAAGAAAATAAGTGCGGGGATCGCGGTAGCATTTTTGCTGGGACTGGCGGCTTTGGCCTATTCCACATCCGGAAAAGATGTGAAACCTGAACCGGAGCAGGTGAAGATGGCAAATCCGATTATGGATGTAGATTCTCTGGAAGAACTAGAGGCATATCTGGATTTTGTAATGCCGCAGCTAAATAAAGAGGTAAGCAGATATTCCTTTATTGTAGTGGATGATTATCCTAGTCTGGGGCAGATCGATTATGCAGACGGATCTGAATTTCGCATGGCCTACGGAAGTGAGGATGTAAGCGGAATTTACGGGGGCAGCTTGGAAAGCAGTGAGACGATTTCCGGCGTTGAGGTATGCTTTTACCATTATGCAGACGGCGAATTTGATATTGACTATGCGACCTGGGAGGATGGAGGCTTTTCTTTTAGTTACATCTATACCGGCGATGGGGCAGAGGAAATCGGTGAACTGATTCTGAGTTATCAGGGAATATCCTCGCAGCGCTGATACACCCGGGCTCAGGTCCAAACTCGCACCTTCAGTGCTCAGATAAAGGACCTGCCCTCGTGCTAGCTGCTTCGTCATGGCATCCGTTTTGCGAATCGTCCTGCGATTTTATATGCCATGGCATTTGAGGATGATTATGAAAATACTTTGATCAATGCTTCTTGAAAAAGTTTTTTGAAAAAAGTGAAATTTCCTGTTGACAAGGACTTTGCAGCGAGGTATTATAAATAGGCACTCGCGAGACGGGTGCTCACGAAAGCCCGAAAACAAAGGCTTTCAGCACATTGACAACAGAACAGTAGAACAACCTTGAAAGAAGATTCGTAAGAAAATTAAACCAAGATTTCTTAAAGAGATCAGACTGAGAAATCAGTCAATTCATTCAAGAGGACAGCTCAAGACAAAAGTCTTAGAGCAACCTTATAACAGTAAAGTAAGGACAGGTAAAAACGCAAACGTTTAACTTGGACTTAGGAATAAACTTTTTTAGAGAGTTTGATCCTGGCTCAGGATGAACGCTGGCGGCGTGCCTAACACATGCAAGTCGAACGAAGCATTTAAATGGAATCCTTCGGGAGGAAGCTTAAATGACTTAGTGGCGGACGGGTGAGTAACGCGTGGAGAACCTGCCCCTTGCCGGGGGACAACGGCTGGAAACGGCCGCTAATACCGCATGACGGATCGAAGCCGCATGACTTTGATCCCAAAACTCCGGTGGCAAGGGATGGCTCCGCGTCTGATTAGCTGGTTGGTGGGGTAACGGCCCACCAAGGCGACGATCAGTAGCCGGCCTGAGAGGGTGAACGGCCA
>CAVEOK010000026.1:0-28846 GCA_963617415.1 Oscillospiraceae bacterium | reverse complement strand
GAGGGCTTATCACATCCCTCCTTTAAGAAAAAGAAGGGCCAGCCGCCTACCGTTTCTTGGTAGCACCATGCCTCATATGAGGCAACTTCAGAATAGCAAAATCCGTAACCAGTGGCAACCGTTTTTTAAGGATATCCGGGTTATAACTCAAATATCCAGTCTCTTCTTTCTCCACGCTCCACTCAGAACAAATGGCAGCAGAATGGCAACAGATACATAGCCAGCCAGCATATTACCCAGCCAGTAGCCCTTGATGCCCATGCCGATGATATTTCCAAAGAGAATGGAAAGACCAATCCTAGCGATTACGCCATCCATAAGGCTGGAGATCAGTCCCAGAAGGGCGGCGCCGGTACCATTTACCATGCTGTTGCAGGGAGAGCGAAAGGCTCCGCCGAAGTTGTCTCCTGCAGAGAAGAGACATACCGTAGAAGCAAAAACCAAAACAGCCTGATCATGGGTAAAGAGAGAAAAGATCTGTTTCGGGAAAAGCAAGAGGACAGAGGAGTAGAGAGCGGCATAGATCAAGGTGATCAGCAGAATCCATTTGAACACGGACTTGGCACGATCCTGTTTGCCGGCACCGATGCACTGGGCAATGGTAGCGGATCCTGCAGTTCCCATGGAATTGGTAATGATACGGTTTACGTTGGCCAGTTTCAGCTGGACACCGTTTGCTGCAGAAGCTGCTACACCAAAGCCATTGATCAGGGAATATACATAAAGCATGGAAATACTGATCAAAGCACCCTGGGCGGACATGGGAATACCAAGTCTCATCAAAGGAGAAATAATGCTGGTGTCTGGACGGAAGCTGGACAGCTTGAAATCAAAGCCGAAATGGGCGCGATTTCTGAAAAGATAGATCAGAGCGATGATAAAGGAAATCGCCTGTCCCATTACAGTTGCCAGTGCAGCACCTGCCGTACCCATATGCATGCCTGCAACGAAGAGCAGATCCAGTATCAGGTTGCAGATGGATGCGATGGCAATAAAGATCAAAGGATGCTTGGAGTCACCCATGCCTCTAAGGATGGAGCTGACCAGGTTATACCCGAAAATGAAGATCATACCGGAGGCACAGATGAGAAAGTAATTCCGACCTGATAAAAGTGCTTCCTCCGGGAGCTTGATCAGGTTTAACTGCCAATTCCAGGTGAAGGCACAAAAGATGGAGATGAGGATCGCCATACCCAAAAGCAGGGAAAAAAGGGTTCCGATCGTACGGTTTAGCCTTTCCTTCTTGCCTGCACCGATAAACTGTCCGATCAGGGTCTGACCGGCACCACCAAAGCCAATGGCAACAAAGGTATAAAACTGGATCAATTCACCACCACTGGATACGGCAGAAAGACCGTCTGCACCGACGAATTGTCCTACGATGACGGCATCTACCATGTTATAGAGGGTTTGCAAAAGATTGGCGAACATGAAAGGAATGGCAAACAGAATTAATTGTTTGCCAACATGTCCGACAGTCAGATCTGTTCCAAGGGATTTTGATTTCATATTGTCCTTTTCCTATTTCTTATTCTTCCTATTTCTTACTATTCATTAATCTATTAACCAATTTATTCTATGCTTTTATTAGGAAGGATGCAATGCTTATGAAAGTTTGGAATAGGAAAAAAAGAGAGGAAGAAAAGAAAAAGGAAGCCACTTGCCTTGATGAAAAAGCAAGAGGGCTTCCTTTTAGGAATACGAGTTCTTTTTATATTAGGAATTACAGTTACAGTGCGGCTTTAATTCCGGCCAGCAGTTCCTCATAAGTCTCATAAGCCGGATACTGAGGATAATCCTTCTTGATCGCCTCTGTAGAGCGGAAGAGGAAACCGGCCTTGCTTGCCTGGATCATACCCAGGTCGTTGAAGCTGTCGCCGCTGGCGATGGTTTCATAACCGATGGACTGCAGTGCCTTAACGGTTGTCAGCTTGGACTGCTCGCAGCGCATCTTGAAGCCTGTGATCTCACCGTTTTCAGCAACCTCGAGTGAGTTGCAGAAGATGGTCGGCCAGCCGAGCTTCTTCATCAGCGGAGTTGCGAACTGGGCGAAGGTATCGCTGATAATGATGACCTGTGTAATGGAACGGAGCTCATCAAGGAACTCTTTTGCACCGGGCATGGGATCGATGGTAGCGATGGTTTCCTGAATTTCCTTGAGGCCAAGGCCGTGCTCTTTCAGGATGGCCAGACGATAGTTCATCAGTTTGTTGTAATCCGGCTCGTCTCTGGTTGTTTTCTTCAGCTCCGGAATACCGGTAGCCTCCGCAAAAGCAATCCAAATCTCCGGTACCAATACACCTTCTAAGTCTAAACATACAATATTCATCATACTCATGGTTTTTTCCTTCTTTCTTTGAAAAATGGGTGCTTACGTGTGATGTGAGCTTTTATATAAGTAAAGTAATCCAATGGATTGATTTATTAGGCAAAGTAATCCAATGGATTGATTTGGTAAGTTAAGTAATCCCACGGATTGCTAGGTCCCGCAATCCTCAAAACATTCGTAATCCGCACATTTTTCTGCGAAAAATGGCTGCTTACTCATGTTTTGGCGGGCGCCAAGGTCAAATCTCCTCATGCAAGCAAGCTTGCAGAGTATCTTTGACTTTTGCCCCCTGGATTACTGGAATTCGCACCGTCCAGCGGCACCGCAGGGCAGCACCAGGCCGCTTTGGCTGACCGGTAATCCAACCTCATCAGAGATAATCTTTGTTTTATAATCCTTCAGCTCTGTACCAAGCAGGTAGGTCAGCACGGAGGGCGCTAAGCCTGTTGTATAGGAGTTGATCAGGAAAAAGAGGGGTTCATCTGATAAAAGCTGACTGCAGAGATGAACCAAGGAATGAATGGTATCCTCGATTTTCCAGATTTCTCCCTTGGGACCTCTTCCATAGGAAGGAGGGTCCATGATAATGGCATCATATTTCTTTCCACGGCGGATCTCCCGCTCTACGAATTTGACACAGTCATCAACGATCCAGCGGATCGGAGCATCTCCGAGACCGGAGGAAAGGGCGTTTTCCTTGGCCCAGCCAACCATTCCCTTAGATGCGTCTACATGGGTAACAGATGCGCCGGCGTTTGCGGCGGCAATCGTTGCCCCGCCGGTATAGGCGAAAAGGTTGAGCACCTTGATGGGTCTTCCGGCAGAACGGATCTTTTCTGAGAACCAGTCCCAGTTCACGGCCTGCTCCGGGAAAAGGCCGGTATGTTTAAATTTGAAGGGCTTCAAATTGAAGGTAAGCTCCCGGTAGTGAATCGTCCACTGATCGGGAAGATCGAAGAATTCCCATTGTCCGCCGCCCTTTTTGCTGCGGTGGTAGTGACCGTTCGGCTTCTTCCAGCCGGGATGCTGTTTTTTTGTATTCCATATAACCTGAGGATCGGGACGAATCAAAAGGTAGTCTCTCCAGCGCTCCAGCTTTTCACCGGCAGAGCAGTCGATGACCTCATAATCCTCCCACTGATCGGCAATCCACATAATTTGTCCTTTCGTGGTGCACACTTGTCTTTGCTAACTAAACATTTTAAACATAAAAAATTATACGGGCTTACGAAAAGTGAGTCAAGCGCTTTGAAGGATTCGGCGCCTTTTGCCCTGCAATAGTATGCCGCTATATGATGCTATCTAATGAGGAAATTTCAGGAATTTAGGGAAAAGAAGCTTGAAAAGAAGGGAAGGCTGGGATAGGATAGGACAGAACAGAAAAATGAGACAGGTGCCCCGACGAAAGTCGGGGCTAAATGCGTGATAGATGCCTATGTATGATAGGTGAAGAAATCACGGACATTCATAGACATTTCATTCAATAGATAGAAACAATAGATAGAAAAAAGAAAATAGGAAAGATAGAAAAAAGAACAGATAAAAAAGAAAGAGGAAAAATATGTTTCATGGTTTTCACAAAAAAGAAACAGAGCTTTATGTCATTGCCGGATTAGGAAATCCGGGAGACAAATATGCACATACGCGTCATAATATCGGTTTTGATACCATCGATGCGCTTGCGGAGAAATATCAGATCCGTTTGAATCAGAATAAATTCAAGGGGCTTTACGGAAAGGGCAAGATGGAAGGAAAGAATGTTATCCTGGTCAAGCCCCAGACCTTTATGAATGCCAGCGGAGACTGCCTGTCTCCTCTCCTTGGCTTTTATAAGGTAGATCCCAATACGCACTTTTTTGTCATTTTTGATGATATTAGTCTGGAGCCGGGTAATATCCGGGTAAAGGCAAAGGGCTCGGCCGGCGGTCATAACGGCATCAAGAGCCTGATCGCAAGGCTTGGTACGGAGGGCTTTGCCAGGATCAAGGTAGGCGTCGGAGAAAAGCCCCAGGGCTGGGATCTGGCCGATCATGTTCTGGGCAGATTTTCAAAGGAAGACAGAGTGAAGGTAGAAGAAGCCATTGAAAAGGCGGAAGAGGCGGCGAAATTAATACTGGAAGGAGAAATCCAGGAGGCAATGAACCGCTTTAATCGAAAGGAAAAAGCCCAGAGCTGAGGGGAAAATGAGAAGTATATTACAGGTGCTGTCAGCATCAGAAAAGGCAAAAAAAATAAAAGAAGAGCTGGCGAAGCCGTCAGCGATTCAGATCAGCGGCTGTATTGATGGGCAAAAGACCCAGCTGATCCATCTCTTTGGAAGTGGTCCCCGCAGCATTGTCATCAGCTACAGAGAGCAGAAGGCTAGAGAACTGATGATGGATGCGGACTTTTACGGCAGGGACAGCCTTTATTATCCGGCAAAGGATTTTCTCTTCTATCGTTCGGACGTCAGAGGCGGAGAGCTTGATCGGGAGAGAAGTCTGGTCTACCAGTCGATTGAGGAAAAGAAAAACCTGACGGTTTATACCACGATTGATGCTTTTTTGGATGGTCTGAGGGAGAGAAGCCGGATTCGCAGTGAGGTCCTGGAGCTGGAAAATGGCCAGGAGCAGGATCCGGAGGAGCTGAAGGAAAAGCTTGCTCAGATGGGCTACGAAAGGGTTTATCAGGTAGAACATGCCGGAGAATTTGCAGTCAGAGGCGGAATTGTGGATATTTATCCACTTTCTGAGGACTATGCTTATCGTCTGGAGTTCTTTGATGTGGAAATCGACTCCATCCGCCTTTTTGAGCCGGGAACCCAGCGTTCCATCGAAAATCTGGAAAAGATCAGGATCTATCCTCTGGAAACAGAGGCAGAAGATAGAGAGGGGAGTGCTTCCTTCTTTTCTTATTTTGATCCGAAGGAAACCGTGATTTTCCTGGATGACCCTGACCGCTGCTTTGGCAGGATCAGAGAGATTGAGGAGGAAATCGAAGAGAGCCGGATGCACCGGCAGGAAAAGGGAGAAAAGAGTCCTGAGACCATCTGCTTTCGGGAAGAGGCAGTCAGGGAAGAAATGAAAAAGTTCCCTCTTTTGGCTTTTTCCGATCTGGACCAGCCGGCTGAAGGATTTACCGCTTCTCAGATCCTGGAGTTTCCGGCAAAAAGCACCAATCATTATCATAACAGCTTTGATCAGCTGATCCGGGATCTTCAGTCCTATAAAAAGAAGGATTACAGGGTTCTTTTGGCAAGCTCCTCCAGAACCAGGGCAAGAAGACTGGCCGGGGAATTTCTAGAGCAGGGTCTGAACAGCTTTTATACGGAGGATCCGGATCACGAGATCAAAAGGGGCGAAGTGATGATCACGCCGGGCAGGGTTGCGGAAGGTACGGATTATCCCTGGCTGAAATTCGCCCTGATCACGGATGGGGATATTTTTGCCCAGCAGCAGAAAAAGCGCCGCCGGAAGAAGGCGGAGGAAGGGGAGAAAATCACTTCCTTTACCGAGCTGAATCCCGGTGATTATGTGATCCATGAAAATCACGGCATCGGCATTTACCGTGGAATTGAAAAAATGACGGTAGCCGATATGACGAAGGATTATATCAAGATCGAATATGCCAAAGGGGGACTCCTCTATGTGCAGATCAATCAGCTGGATCTGATCCAGAAATATGGCGGCAGCGATGGAGCGAAGCCAAAGCTGAACAGCTTGGGCGGAAAGGAATGGCAGAAGACCAAAAGCAAGGTAAAGTCCTCGGTGGACGAGATTGCCCAGGAGCTGGTGGATCTTTATGCACTTCGCCAGGAGCAGGAAGGCTTTGTCTATGGAGAGGATACGGTTTGGCAGAGAGAATTTGAAGAGATGTTTCCTTATGAGGAAACGGAGGATCAGCTGAATGCCATCCGGGCCGTTAAGGCTGACATGCAAAGCAAAAAGATCATGGATCGTTTGATCTGCGGAGATGTCGGATTCGGAAAAACAGAGGTGGCGATCCGGGCTGCTTTCAAGGCGATTCAGGAGGGAAAACAGGTTGTTTATCTTGTTCCGACGACTATTCTGGCGCAGCAGCACTTCAAGACCTTCAGCGAGAGAATGAAGAATTTTCCGGTCCGGGTGGATATGCTTTGCCGTTTTAATTCGGCGAAGGAACAGAAAAAGACCATTGCGGATCTGAAAAAGGGACTGGTGGATGTTGTGATCGGAACCCACCGGCTCCTTTCCAAGGAAATTCAATATAAGGATCTGGGCCTTCTGATCATTGATGAGGAGCAGCGTTTCGGCGTTGCCCATAAGGAAAAGATCAAGCAGATGAAAACCAATATTGATGTTCTTTCTCTTACCGCTACGCCCATTCCGAGAACCCTGCATATGAGCCTGATCGGCATTCGTGATATGAGCCTTTTGGAGGAGGCACCTATGGACCGTCTGCCGATTCAGACCTTTGTCATGGAATATGATGAGGAAACCATCCGCGAGGCGATCCAGCGTGAGATGAAAAGGGGCGGACAGGTTTATTATGTCTATAACCGGGTTAACGACATTGCCGATGTGGCAAGGCGGATCGGCAATCTTCTGCCCCAGGCCCGTGTGAGCTATGCGCATGGACAGATGAATGAGCGGGAACTGGAGGATGTCATGATCGCCTTTGTAAACGGGGAGATTGATGTCCTGGTATCAACGACCATTGTAGAAACCGGACTGGATATTTCCAATGTAAATACTATGATCATTCATGATGCAGACCGCTTCGGCCTCTCCCAGCTCTATCAGCTGAGGGGACGCGTGGGCAGGTCAAACCGCCTGGCTTATGCCTTTTTGATGTATAAGAAGAAAGGCATGCTGAAGGAAACGGCAGAAAAGAGGCTGGCGGCCATTCGGGAATTTACCGATCTGGGAAGCGGCATCCGGATCGCCATGCGGGATCTGGAAATCCGTGGCGCGGGCAATCTGCTTGGACAGAGTCAGAGCGGCAATATGGAGGCGGTCGGCTATGAGCTTTACTGCAAGATGCTGAATGAGGCGATTCGCAGACTGAAGGGAGAAGCTGTGGAAGAGGCCTTTGAGACCGTGCTTGATCTGAAGATGGATGCCTATATTCCGGAAAGCTATGTCAGAGATGAGTTGCAGAAGATGGATATTTATAAGAGGATTGCAGCGATCGCTTCGCGAGAGGATCGGGAGGAAATGGAGGATGAGCTCATTGACCGTTTCGGTGATCTTCCCAAGAGCCTCCGCCTGCTGCTTACGGCAGCAGAGCTGAAGGCGGCCGCACACAGCCTTTATCTGACGGAGATTAAGGAAAAGGGCGGCCGAATCGAGCTGACTCTTTATGAAAGGGCAAGGATTCATACGGAGAGAATCCCGGAGCTGATGCAGCTTTATCCTCAGAGACTGAGCTTTCATATTCAGCCTCTTCCGGGATTTACTTTCTCCTTAGATAAGAAGAAAAAGCAGGAAGAGCAGCTGGAGGAGCTGAAGAAACTCCTGGCTGATATGAGGAAAATGCTGCTGGAAGAGGAAAAAGCCTGACAGAGCATGGAAAAAGATTGTCGGGAAAATAAAAAGGACGTATAATAAAAAAGATTATTGTCTCACAGGAGGAACAATTAAAAGATGAAAAAGCTAATTTCAACAGCCTTAGCCTGCATCATGCTTCTGTCTGCTTTTGTGACAGGATGCGGTTCGGCAAATAGTGATGCGGCTCTGATTACAATGAGTGCAAGCGGGGATGCTGCTGTATCGGCAGATGCGACCCTCTCTTATGGTGTGGCGAATTTCTATACCCAGTCCACACAGGTTTATTATGATGCGATCTACGGTGCATATTACGGATCTAGCTTCTGGAGTATGTCAACAGGAACGGATGCATCCGGCAATGCGACCTCTACCATGGCAGATTCTCTCAAGGAAAATCTGCTGGAGAGCCTGGAAGCAATGATGGTGCTGAAGGCCTATGCACCCCAGTACGGTGTCAGCCTCAGCGATGAGGATGAAACAAAGATCAGCGAGGCAGCAGCGGAATTTATTTCAGAGAATTCCGACAAGGCAAATAAGGCGATGGGTGCGACCCAGGAGATTGTCGAAGAATATCTTCGCCTTATGACCTATCAGATCAGAGTGCAGGAAGCAATCTATGCAGAGGCAGATGTGAGCATCGATGAAGCAGATGCGGCAGCAAGAACCTTTACCTATGCCAAGATTCCGCTGACCACTACCGATGCTTCCGGAAATGCAACAACCATTACGGGAGATGAGCTGACGGAATATGAGAATTCCGCACAGGCGATCGTGGATGCTTCTACAGAAAGCGGAGATTTCGAAAATGAACTGACCGGTTCGGGCTTAACTGCCCAGACCTATTCCTACACAAGGAATGACACAGGTATGGATTCTTCTGTTCTCGAGGCAGCAGATGCCCTTTCCGAAGGTGAGTGTACAATGGTTGAGGTGGAAGGCGATGCCATTTACCTGATCCGTCTGGATTCTGCCTATGATGAGGAGGCAACCCAGTCCAATATCGAATCTCTGACCGAGCAGGCGCAGCAGAACTATTATTATGAAGTGATTGATGAGCTGATGGCACAGATGAAATTTGAGGTCAATGAAAAGCTTTGGGAGAAGGTTTCCTTTGACGTGATGTATACCACGGTTTCTGATGAATCAGCTGATGCAAGCGGAGACAGCAGTTCAGCGGATGCAGCTTCTTCTGATGCAGAATAAGCAAAATGACAATTGAAAAATGACAGCTTTGCAGGGCTGCCGCACCATTGGTGCGGCAGCCCTTTTTTCGCATAGAAACGAAGTTTTCTATGCGAAAAAACTCTGCATTGCTAGGAAAGACTGAGCGGACAGAATGATACTGAACTGCTTGTTATCGAGACGATTCGCAAGGCTTTCGTAGGGACGTGCACACTGGCAGCTCTGGCGGAGCGATGTTTGAGCTACATGAAATGGAAAGGCACCAGTATGACGTGAGCATTTAGACGCTTAAAAAATGATCATAGCGAGTTTCGCGGGAGCCAGAGCGAATAAGCCGTGTGCACGGAGTAGAAAACGCAGCGTGTCTCGAGAACAGTAGTTCAGTATCATTCTGTTTTTGTGCTTTGTATAACATATAAAGAGGGCTAGTACAAACACGTTAAACATAAATTCGAGCCTTTTGCAACAGTACAATCTTGCCAAATTGTCTAAAAATTAACCGCAAAATTAAGCAAATAACAGGAAATTTTTCTTTACTTTGCCAGCTAATTAATTTATAATATAGGCAACTTTTTAGTTGAAAAACAAAAGTTAGTTAGATGTAACAAAATTAGAGAGAAAAGAAAGGATTGAAATGAGGTGAAGCAGAGAGCATGATTGCGCAGACAATGGAAAAAGTCAAAGAGGCAGAGGCTCAGGCGGCAGAGCTTGCGGCAGAAGGAGAAAATAAGGCCGGCAGCATTGTCGAAGAAGCCAGAACCGAGGCAGCCCGGATGAAAGAGGCAGCGGCAAAGGCGGCGGCTGAGAAAAGTAAGCAGGAAAAGCTGGCCGCAGAGGCTCAGGCAGAGCAGCTGAAAAAAGCAGCTGCAGAAGAAGCTCAAGCAGAGGCAGAGCAGTTAAAGAAGACTGCAGAGGCGAATCAGGAAGCTGCGATTAATGCGGTTCTAGCAGAATTAACAAAAAAATAAGAATGGAGGAAACCAAATGGCAGTTTTGCAGATGCAAAAATTCAGTATCTGTGCGCTAAAAAAGGACAGAAATGCTCTTCTGAAAAAACTGCAGAGTCTGGGTTGTACCGAGCTTAAGAGGGATCTTCCGGAGGATGATGTTTTCCTGCCGTCGGATACGTCAGAAAGAAGCCATTGGGAAAAGGAAGCCGCTCTGGCGGAAAAAGCCCTGGAAATTCTGGATGAATATGCGCCGGTAAAGGCGGGCATGTTTGCTTCTTTGGAAGGAAAGGAAGAGGCGACGGAAGATGTCCTGAAGGAAAGCAGGGCGGCTGCGGAGGAAACAAAGCAGCTGATCGAAGAGCTGATTTCCAAAAAGAAGGAGCTGGCTGAGGATCTGGCAGAAGCCCAAAAGATTACTGCTCAGCAGGAAAGCCTGATTCCTTGGAAAAATCTGGATGTCCCGATGGACTGCAGCGGAACACAGAAGACGGCCCTGCTGATCGGAGCAATTCCGGAGGAAAAAAGTCTGGAAGAACTTTACCTCTATCTTGCAGAAGAGGTGAAGGAGGCTGACCTAGATCTTACGATCCTGTCCGCCGATAAAAACCAGACAGCAATTGCAGTGATCTGTTTGAAGGAGATGGCGCAGAGGGTAGAGGATGCCCTTCGCAGGATCGGCTTTGCAAGGCCATTGCAGTCCCTTTCCGGCAGACCGGATGAGATAAAAAAAGAGCTGGAAGAAAAGCAAAAGACTTATCTTGCTGATGCCGAGAAGGCAAAGGAGAGCATAGTAGCACTTTCCGACCGAAGAAAAGAAATCGAGATTTATGCCGATCTTTGCAGCCTAAAGGCACAAAGACGGGAGGCCAGAGAGGGACTTCTTGAATCCGAGAAGACTGTGATCCTGGAAGGGTATGTGGCAGCCAAGCATGCGCAAAGCGTGAAGAAAAAGTTGGAGGAAAACTTTGATCTGGAGATGGATCTTTTTGAGATTCCGGAAGAAGAGGAAAGTCCGGTAATTCTGGAGAACAATGCCTTTTCAAGAAATTTTGAACCGGTTCTCGAATCCTACGGCTTGCCGAATAAGAAGGATATCGATCCGACAACACTGATGTCGATCTTCTATGTATTTCTTTTTGGACTGATGCTGTCAGATGCAGCATATGGAGCGATCATTTCCATTGCCTGCTTTGCGGCTCTGAAGAAATTTCCGAAGATGTCGGAAGGAATGAGCAAGGCCCTTCACATGTTTATGTACTGCGGCCTGTCCACCCTCTTCTGGGGAATTTTGTTCGGCGGATATTTTGGCGATGTAGTCAATGTTGTATCCAGAGTCTGGTTTGGTCATGAAATAACGATACCGGCACTATGGTTTGTACCGATCAATGATCCTATGAGACTGCTGCTGTATTCCATGCTTTTCGGCGTGATCCATCTTTTTACGGGACTTGCCATCAAGGGCTATCTCTATCTGAGAGATAAGGACATTGTCGGCTTTATCAGCGATGTGGTCTTCTGGTTTATGCTTCTGGTGGGACTGATCATGATTTTGCTGCCCACCGATATTTTCGCATCGATTGCCCAGATGCAGTTTGTATTTCCGCCGGCAGTTTCTATGCTGGCCAAACTTCTGGCAATCATCGGAGCAGTCGGTATTTTGCTGATGTCAGGCAGAAGCCATAAGAATCCGGTATTGCGAATTGCACTTGGTGCCTATGACATTTATGGCATTACCAGCTGGCTTTCGGATGTTCTGTCCTATTCCAGACTTCTGGCATTGGGACTGGCAACCGGTGTTATCGCCCAGGTAGTGAACCAGATGGGCTCTATGGCGGGAAGCAGTATTTTCGGAACCATTCTCTTTATTGTGGTCTTTATCATCGGTCATATTTTCAACCTGGCGATCAATCTGCTGGGCGCTTATGTACACACAAACAGACTGCAGTATGTAGAGTTCTTTAACAAGTTTTACGAGGGCGGCGGAAGAGCCTTCCGTCCCTTCAGACAGAATACAAAATATATCGAAATTAAGGAGGATTAATCATGGGTAACTTAGGAATTGTTTGGGCTGTATTAGGTGCAGCAGTAGCAGTATTTCTTGCAGGTGCAGGCTCTGCCATCGGTGTAGGTATCGCGGGTCAGGCAGCATCCGGCGTCGTAACAGAGGATCCCAGTAAATTTGCGCAGGTTCTGATCATGCAGCTTCTTCCCGGTACACAGGGTATTTACGGACTGCTGGTAGGCTTTATCACCCTTTCTAAGATCGGTCTTTTGGGCGGAAGCCTTGCAACTCTGGACTTAAAAACAGGTCTGATGATCTTGGCAGGCTGTCTTCCGATCGGAATCGTTGGTCTGATTTCCGGCAAATATCAGGGGATGACTTCTGCGGCTGCGATCGGTATCATAGCAAAGAAACCGGATCAGTTTGGTAAGGCAATGCTCTTCCCTGCAATGGTTGAGACATATGCGATCTTGGCACTTCTGATTTCTATTCTGGCAGTTTCCAACATTCCGGTTTAATCCGTTTTGACAGGAGGAACCGGTATGGCAGGAATTGATAAAATTATAGAAGAAATCCTGAAGGACGGTAGGGCACAGGCGAAGGAAAAGACAGATGCTGCCGAAAAGCAGGCAGAGGAGATCCGGGCAGCTGCTGAGGCTGAGGCAAAGGCTTTGGCTGATGAAGCAGATGCAAGGACGCAAAGGGAAAAGGAACAGATTCTTGAGCGGGCACAGTCTTCCGGAGATATGCAGAAGAGACAGACGCTTCTTTCGGCAAAACAGGAAGTGATCTCCTCTGTTTTAGAGCAGGCTTATGAAAGGCTGCTTGCTTTGGAGACGGATTCCTACTTTGCCTTTCTGGAAAGTCTTCTGGAGCAGCATGCGCTGCCAAAGGAAGGCCTTCTTTATCTGAATGAAAAAGATAAAAGCAGAATGCCGGCAGGATTCGAAGACAGGATAAAAGAGGCAGCTGCAGGCAAAGGCGGCTCCCTCAGACTTGCAGAGGAGAGCAAAGAGCTTGACGGAGGATTTGTTCTGGTATATGGAGGCATAGAGGAGAACTGCTCCCTTTCTGCTCTCTTCCGCGACAAGCGGGATGAGCTGGCGGATCTTGCTGGCTCATTACTCTTCGCATAGGAGGTAAAAAAATGTCAGGACTTGATTATACATATGCGGCGGCGAGAATACGTGTTCTCGAATTATCGCTGTTTTCCGCATCCGTATTAGATCAGCTGATCGGATGTGACTCCTATGAAGAAGCAATAAAATTTCTGATGGACAAGGGTTGGGGCACAAGCGAGACAGAGCCGGATGCAGACACAATCCTGGAAGTGGAAACGGAGCGCACCTGGAAAGTGGTGAAGGAACTTTGCCCTGATATGAGCATCTTTGATGTGATGCGGCTGCCCAACCTTTTTCATAATCTAAAGGCTGCGATCAAGCAGGTGGGCATGGGTACAGAAAATCCCCATATCTTTTATCAGGATACGGCAATCGCTCCGGAGGAAATGCTTCGGGTGATCAGGGAAAAGGATTATCTGGCCCTTCCTAAGAATATGCAGGCTGCAGCCCAGGAAGCGGCAGAGGCCTTCTTTCAGACGAAAGACGGACAGCTTTGCGACATCATCGTAGATCAGGCAGCACTGAGCGCTATCAAAGAGGCTGGCGACCAGGCCAAGGAGGATATTCTTAGGCAATACGCAGAGTCTACAGTCGCAGTTGCGAATATCAAGATCGCAGTGCGTGCCCAGAAGACGGGAAAAAATTTGGATTTCATGAAGCGGGCCATGGCAAGCTGCAGCAGTCTGAATATTGATAAGCTGATGCAGGCAGCCATGTCAGGAAATGATGCGTTGATGTCCTATCTGGAAGAAACAGATTATGCAGGAGGAGCGGCAGCTTTGGCAGAGTCTCCCTCCGCATTTGAACGCTGGTGCGACAATCGGATCATTGAGATTATTCGTCCACAGAAATACAATGCATTTTCTATCGGACCGGTCGTAGCCTATGCGATCGCCAGGGAAAACGAGATCAAAACGGTCAGAATCATCCTTTCCGGAAAGGCAAATGGTCTTTCGGATGACTCCATCCGGGAAAGGGTAAGGGAAATGTATGTATAAAGCAGCAGTAATGGGAGAATACGACAGCATTTATGGCTTTGCATCCGTTGGTCTGGAGACGATTCCGGTCACAGAGGCAAAGCAGGCAGAAGAAAAGCTCAAAGAGCTTGCAGAAGCAGGATATGCCATCGTTTATATCACAGAAAGTACGGCAGCAAAGATCGAGAGAACGATCGCCAGATATAAAGAAGCAATGCTGCCGGCCATTATTTTAATTCCGGGCGTATCCGGCAATACCGGACGCGGCGTGGAGAATGTAAAGAAATCGGTAGAGCAGGCGGTGGGATCCGATATCCTGTTCTCTAACAATAAATAGAAAGGAAGGAAGCTATGAGCAGCAAAGGTACGATCTTAAAAGTAGCCGGCCCGCTGGTCATTGCCGAGGGCATGCGTGATACCAATATGTATGACGTGGTCCGCGTTAGTGAGCAGAGGCTGATCGGTGAAGTAATTGAGATGCACGGAGATCAGGCCTCCATTCAGGTATATGAAGAAACATCCGGCCTGAAGCCGGGAGAACCGGTAGAGTCAACGGATGCACCCCTTTCCGTAGAGCTTGGACCGGGACTGATCCAGAGTATTTACGACGGAATCCAAAGACCCTTGGATGATATTATGAAAATTTCCGGAAACAACCTGAAAAGAGGTGTTGAGGTTCCGGCACTGAAAAGAGACCTGAAATGGGAATTTGTTCCAGTGGCAAAGGTGGGAGATGAAGTAGAAGGCGGAGATGTGGTCGGAACCGTACAGGAGACGGCATCTGTAGTCCAGAAGATCATGGTTCCCAATGGCGTAAAAGGTATCGTCAAGGATATCAAAGCCGGAGAATTTACGGTGGATGATATCGTCTATACCCTGGAAACAGACAAGGGAGACAAGGACTTTACCATGGCCCAGAAGTGGCCGGTACGAGTAGGAAGACCTTATAAGAAAAAGATTCCGCCGAAAAATCCATTGGTAACAGGACAGAGAGTTATTGATGGCTTTTTCCCGATTGCCAAGGGCGGTGTTGCGGCAGTACCGGGTCCTTTCGGATCAGGCAAAACCGTTATTCAGCATCAGCTTGCAAAATGGGCAGAGGCAGATATCGTGGTCTATATCGGATGCGGCGAGCGAGGCAATGAGATGACGGACGTTCTGAACGAGTTCCCGGAGCTGAAGGATCCGAAGACGGGACGTTCCCTGATGGAGAGAACCGTTCTGATTGCCAATACCTCCGATATGCCGGTAGCGGCCAGAGAGGCATCTATCTATACCGGTATTACCATTGCGGAATATTTCCGTGATATGGGCTATTCGGTAGCATTGATGGCAGACTCTACATCCAGATGGGCAGAGGCTCTTCGAGAGATGTCAGGCCGTTTGCAGGAGATGCCGGGTGAGGAAGGATATCCGGCTTATCTGGGCAGTAAGCTGGCTCAGTTCTATGAGAGAGCGGGACAGGTAGTTGCCAAAGGCAAGGAAGGCCGTGTAGGAGCCCTTTCCGTAATCGGAGCTGTTTCTCCTCCGGGTGGTGATATTTCCGAGCCGGTATCTCAGGCGACCCTTCGTATCGTAAAGGTATTCTGGGGACTGGACAGTGCTCTGGCTTATCAGAGACATTTCCCGGCGATCAACTGGCTGACCTCCTATTCTCTCTATGTAGATGATATGGGCAAGTGGTTTGATGAGAATGTAGATCCCAGCTGGATGACGAATCGTCAGAAGATGATGAATATCCTGCAGGATGAATCGGAATTAAATGAAGTAGTACAGATGGTAGGTATGGATGCTCTTTCCGCCAGCGACCGTCTCAAGATGGAAGCAGCAAGGTCTATTCGAGAAGATTACCTGCATCAGAACTCTTTCGACGAGGTGGACACCTATACTTCCCTTCAGAAGCAGCATTATATGATGCAGATGGTGATCGCTTTCTATGAAAAGACCACAGAGGCCCTGAATGAAGGTGCCAGCCTGAATGATCTGATCTCTCTTCCGGTTCGAGAGAAGATCGGACGATACAAATACACCAAAGAAGAAAATATCAAAGAAGAATATGACAATATCATCAGCACTTTGGAGGCTGAGATTAAGGAAGCACTCAGCAGAAAGGAGGATTTCTAAATGGCAAAAGAGTATAGAACCATACAGGAAGTCAGCGGTCCTCTGATGCTGGTTCGCGGTGTAGAGGATGTAGCCTACGATGAACTTGGCGAGATCGAGCTTGCCGGCGGAGAACTGAGAAGATGCCGCGTTTTGGAGATTGACGGCAGTAATGCACTGGTACAGCTTTTCGAAGATTCTACCGGTATCAATCTTGCTAACAGTAAGGTAAGGTTCCTGGGACGCTCCATGGAGCTTGGCGTATCCGAAGATATGCTGGGCCGTGTCTTTGATGGCCTGGGAAGACCTATTGACGACGGCCCTCAGATCATTCCGGATGAGAGAAGGGATATCAATGGTCTGCCTATGAATCCGGCAGCCAGAGATTATCCGAATGAGTTTATCCAGACTGGTGTTTCTGCCATTGATGGACTGAACACCCTGGTAAGAGGTCAGAAGCTTCCGATCTTCTCTGCCTCCGGTCTGCCCCATGCCAATCTGGCAGCCCAGATTGCCAAGCAGGCAAAGGTACTTGGCGATGATGAGAAATTCGCCGTTGTTTTCGCGGCCATGGGTATTACCTTTGAGGAAGCGAACTTCTTCATTGAGAGTTTTACAGAGAACGGCGCGATCGACAGAACGGTCCTCTTTATCAACCTGGCAAATGATCCGGCGGTAGAGCGTATTTCAACACCTCGTATGGCACTTACGGCAGCAGAATATCTGGCCTTTGAAAAGGATATGCAGGTTCTGGTTATCATGACAGATATCACAAACTATGCCGATGCCCTGCGAGAGGTATCCGCAGCCCGTAAGGAGGTTCCTTCCAGACGAGGCTATCCGGGCTACATGTATACCGATCTTGCTCAGATGTATGAACGTGCCGGCCGTCAGAGAGGTAAGAAGGGCTCTGTAACCATGATCCCGATCCTGACCATGCCGGAGGATGATAAGACCCATCCGATCCCTGACCTTACAGGATATATCACAGAGGGACAGATCATCCTGAGCCGTGATCTTTACCGAAAGGGCGTAAAGCCGCCGATCGATGTATTGCCATCCCTTTCCCGACTGAAGGATAAGGGTATCGGTGAAGGAAAGACCAGAGCCGATCATTCCAATGTCATGAACCAGCTCTTTGCAGCTTATGCCCGAGGCAAGGAAGCCAAGGAACTGATGACGATCCTGGGTGAGGCAGCGCTTTCTGAAATGGATGTGATCTATGCGAAGTTTGCAGATGCCTTTGAGATGGAATATGTCAATCAGGGCTATGACAACAACCGCAGCATAGAGGAAACCATGAACATTGGTTGGAAACTCCTGTCCATGCTGCCCAAGAGCGAGCTGAAGCGAATCGATGAGAAGTACATCGAGCTTTACTACGGCAAGTAAACAGCGGGACATTTTACCAGGGCAGGAGGTGATCAAATGGCGAGCGGAACAGTAACCCCGACCCGGATGGAGCTGAATCGGCTGAAGAAGAAGCTGGCAACAGCGACAAAGGGACATAAATTATTAAAAGACAAAAGAGATGAGCTGATGCGTCAGTATCTGGAACTGGCCAGGGAAAATATGGCCCTTCGTCTGAAGGTAGAAGAAGGGATTAAGGCTGCCAATGTTAACTTTGTCATTGCAAAGGCGGGCATGAGTGAGCAGATACTGCACACGGCATTAATGGCGCCCAAGCAGGAGGTCTATCTGGAATGCGAAAGCAAAAACGTGATGAGCGTTGATGTGCCGCAGTTTACGGCGAAGACGAGGACGGCGGATCCGAGCGATGTTTATCCTTATGGTTTTGCCTTTACTTCGGGTGATCTGGATGAGGCGGTTTCCTCTGTATCGGAGATTCTGCCGGATATGATCAAGCTGGCTGAGGTGGAGAAATCCTGCCAGCTGATGGCGGCGGAGATCGAGAAGACCAGGCGCCGTGTAAATGCGCTTGAGCATGTCATTATTCCGGAGGCGCAGGAAAATATTCATTATATTTCCATGAAGCTGTCTGAGAATGAGAGAAGTACCCAGACTAGATTGCTGAAGGTGCAGGATATGCTTCTGGAGCAGAAGTATAAGTATTCTGAGAGGGAAGCGTAAGAGAATTGGCTGTTATGGAATGCACGAGGGCCATGAATAAGCAAGGACTTTGATTCGGTGCTTGCATAAATAGGCGTAAATAAGAGGCGAGAATGTTCCGAGTAAAATCAAGTAGTTTTGATTTGCTGGAATCATTCTCGTCTCTTTTATAGTTTATGGGGCTGGCTATAAAGGATAATGCAATTGAAATATAACGCCTCAAAGTCATGGCATATTAATCGCAGGACACGCGGCAACTACTTTATGATGCCGCAAGGGATTGCGAGACATGCTTCGCATGACTTTGAAGGCGCATGATTTTATGTTCTATTCCTCGCGGCGCTGATTCACTCGGGCTCCGGTCTAAACTCGCACCTTCGGTGCTCAAACAAAGACCCCGCCCTCGTGCTAGCCGCTTCGTCATAGTATCCGTTTTGCGAATCGTCCTGCGATTTGATATGCCATGACCTTTGAGGCTGCTTATGAAGTGCAAAGTATAATTTTTCAATGAGCCGGCAAAGGTTTTAAAAAGCGAGATGTTCTGCTTAGGATTAAAAACCGTTAGAAAAACCCCAGTGCTTAGCGAGATGTGCATGGAACATGCGCCTCGAGCTTAGCATCTGCTGGGTTTTTCTTCGAGCGAGAGCGTGTTTTTAATCTAGCAGAATCATTCTCGCTTTTTTTATGCTTGATTAGTTGATAAAAAAATGACAAAAGAATGATTGCCATTTCTTCTGGATGGGTTATAATAAAACCAAATGGAAATATTGTACAAAAAAGTCAGAAAAAAGTTGAGGGAACTATATAAACTGACTAAGAAAGGGGTAATAAACAATGAATAAATGGGTTTACCTGTTCACAGAAGGAAACAAGGATATGCGCGAACTGCTTGGAGGCAAGGGCGCGAATTTGGCTGAGATGACAAACCTTGGCCTTCCGGTTCCACAGGGATTCACGATTACAACAGAAGCTTGTACACAGTACTATGAAGACGGAAGACAGATCAATGATGAGATCAAGGGCCAGATTGCTGAATACATCGGCAAGATGGAAGAGATCACAGGCAAGAAATTTGGTGACAAGGAGAATCCGCTTCTGGTATCGGTTCGTTCCGGTGCAAGAGCTTCCATGCCGGGTATGATGGACACCATCCTGAACCTTGGATTGAACGAGGACGTTGTTGAAACCTTAGCAGCAAAATCAAACAATCCGCGCTGGGCATGGGATTGCTACAGAAGATTTATCCAGATGTTCTCAGACGTTGTAATGGAAGTATCCAAGAGCGAATTTGAGAAACTGATCGATGCCAAGAAGGCAGAAAAAGGCGTTGCAAATGATGTTGATCTGAATGCAGATGATCTGAAGGATCTTGCAATGCAGTTCAAGAAGAAATACAGTGACAGCCTTGGCAAGGACTTCCCGACAGACCCGAAGGAGCAGCTCATCGAGGCAGTTAAGGCCGTATTCAGAAGCTGGGACAATCCTCGTGCAAACGTATATCGTCGTGATAACGACATTCCTTACAGCTGGGGAACAGCAGTAAACGTACAGATGATGGCATTCGGTAATATGGGACCGACATCAGGCTCAGGTGTTGCCTTTACCCGTGATCCGGCAACCGGCGAGAATAAGTTCTATGCAGAGGTTCTGATGAATGCACAGGGCGAGGACGTTGTAGCAGGCGTTCGTACACCGATGAAATTCGAAGCACTCAAGGAAATTATGCCGGAGATTCATGATGAACTTCTGGATATTGCAGATAAGCTTGAGCATCACTATAGGGATATGCAGGATATGGAGTTCACCATCGAGGACGGTAAGCTCTACATGCTGCAGTGCCGTAACGGCAAGAGAACCGCAAAGGCTGCTTTGAAGATCGCACATGATCTGGTAGAAGAAGGCATGATCGATAAGAAGACCGCTCTTCTGGCAGTTGATCCGCGAAACCTGGATTCTCTTCTTCATGGTTCCTTCTCTAAGGCAACTCTGGAAGGCGCAACTCTGATCGGCAAGGGACTTCCGGCTGCACCGGGTGCTGCTACAGGCGCGATCGTATTTACAGCAGAAGAAGCAAAAGAACAGGGTGCACTTGGACGTAAGGTTGTTCTGGTCAGAAGAGAGACTTCACCGGAAGATATCGAAGGTATGAAGGCAGCACAGGGTATCCTGACAGCCCGCGGAGGTATGACAAGTCATGCAGCCGTAGTTGCTCGTGGTATGGGTGCTTGCTGCGTAGCAGGCTGCTCAGATATCGTTTTTGATGCAGATGAGACCAGCTTTACTCTTGGCGGCAAGACCTACAAAGAGGGAGATGTGATTTCCTTCGATGGTTCTACAGGTAATATTTACGACGGCGAGCTTCCGGTTCAGGAAGGCGCTGTTGAAGACGAAGATTTTGCAACGATCATGCAGTGGGCAGATGAGTACAGAACAATGAAGGTTCGTACCAATGCAGATACAGTGGCAGATGCGACAAAGGCAATCGAGCTTGGTGCTGAGGGTATCGGCCTTTGCCGTACAGAGCATATGTTCTTCTCAGGAGATCGTATTGATGCTTTCCGTGAGATGATCTGCTCCGATACAACAGAAGAAAGAGAAGCAGCACTTGCAAAGATTGAACCTCTTCAGCAGGGCGACTTTGAAGGACTTTATGAGGTAATGGAAGGAAGACCGGTTACCATTCGCTTCCTGGATCCGCCTCTTCATGAATTTGTTCCGACTCTGGAGGCTGATATTGAGAAGCTTGCAGCAGCAAAGGGCAAATCCGTAGCTGAGATCAAAGCAATCATTGACGGTCTCAAAGAGAACAACCCGATGATGGGTCACAGAGGATGCCGTCTTGCCATTACTTATCCGGAGATTGCAGTAATGCAGACCAGAGCGGTGATCAATGCAGCAATCAATGTAAATAAGGCACATCCGGAATTCAAGGTAGTGCCGGAGATCATGATCCCGTTAGTTGGTATCGTAGAAGAGTTGAAGAATGTAAAGAAGGTTGTTGTTGAGACAGCAGATGCATTGATCAAGGAATCCGGACTGGATATGGAATATCATGTAGGAACCATGATCGAGATCCCGAGAGCTGCTCTGACAGCAGACGAGATTGCAAAAGAAGCTGAGTTCTTCTGCTTCGGTACAAACGATCTGACCCAGATGACCTACGGCTTCTCCCGTGATGATGCAGGCAAGTTCCTTGACAGCTACTATGACAACAAGATTCTTGAGAATGATCCTTTTGCAAAACTGGATCAGGATGGTGTTGGCAAGCTGATGAAGATGGCTGTAACCCTCGGTAAGGGCGAGAGAGCAGATCTGCATTGCGGTATCTGCGGCGAGCATGGCGGAGATCCTTCCTCTGTTGAGTTCTGCAACAGCATCGGACTTGACTATGTATCCTGCTCACCGTTCCGTGTACCGATCGCAAGACTGGCGGCAGCGCAGGCAGCGATCAAGCAGGCATAAGATAAAAGGAAAAGTGCAATTAAAACAGAATATATGGAAAGGTTGATTTGATCGGCTTTTCCGTAGTGCAAGGGCTGTAAAAGCTATGACTCCCGAAGCATTAGATTTGAGATGATCTAAGGCTTCGGGAATTTTTGAATGAGGAGAGGCAATTGGAAGAAAAAGATAGAAGAAAGAAGGCTTATCAGAACAATAACGGGAGCGATCTGCCGGAGGGCTTTACCTTGGGTATGGCTGTCATGGATGCCTTGCCGGTAATCCTTTTTTGCTGCAGTATGTTGAATATTGCTTTGCGTTTTCATAGCCGGATATTCATTGTAGGAGCAGCTTTGAGCAGTCTGGCCGGATTGGGGAAGGTGCTTTGGAAGCTTTTGATCGCTTTGGCAGAGAAGAATGTTACCCTATTTGCAGTGCAGTTCCGTTATTTCATGAGCGCAGGCTTTTTTCTGATGCTGCTTTCAATTATTTTGAATCACAAAAAGCTTGCCTGGGATAGCTTATGCCGGGGGATTTTCGCTATGCCGTCTCTGCTCTGCTTTATGCTGGCGATCGTGGGAATGATTTTGATGGGAATTTGTGCAGCCAAACTGGACAAGACAGATGCGAAGAGTAATTGGCTCGAGCAGGGCATCAATACTTTAGCTCAGCTTTTTCTTTTTCTGGGGATCCTTTTTGTTTGAAAAGTGATGCATAAGCATTGACGGCAGGAGCTGTACAGGAATGGGATAAATAAAGTAAGGGCAGTTGCTTGCTATGTGCAGAGAACTGTGATATAGTCTGTTTAGCACTCTGGTGGAGAGAGTGCTAATTTGCGATATATGCGATATGATAGATAGTCGACTCACGCCGCATAATATAAGCGTTCTTTGAACGCTTGGCGGCTTCGTTTCATCATATCGGATTGCGATATGATGGATAAGATAGATAAGGAGGCAGCATGCAGTTTTTAAAAGAATTGAAGTTAAATGTCACGATTGGTGCGGTTCTGACAATCGCCCTGGGAATTCTTCTGATTATCAATCCGCAGACCATTCCGATCATGGTATGTAAGTTGATCGGAATTTTTCTCCTGATCATGGGAGCCTTTAATTTGATAACAAATTTGCTATCCTCTGAGAAGGGAACCCTTCATCTTCTGAGCAGTTTGATCATACTGGCACTCGGACTTTGGTTCTTCTTCCGTCCGGTAACGGTGCTGAGCCTGATACCGATCGTCATGGGTATTATCCTAATTATCCATGGCCTGCAGGATCTGAAGCTCGCATTAGAAGCAAAATCCAATCGCTATGACAGATGGGGGATTCTTATTCTGACGGCAATCCTTTCCCTGGTACTCGGTCTGGTATGCGTTGCAGCAGCCTTTGAGCTGGTGACCTTCGGCATGATCATGATTGGTATTGCTCTGATTTATGATGGCGTTTCCGATATCTGGATTGTGAGCAGGGTAGGGAAGAGCGGACGTCAGTTCCGCCGCAATTACCAGGCGAGCAAGGATGCGATTGATGTGGATTACGAAGAAGAGGATATTGATTAAATGCTCTGTAAGACTTGCAAGCGAGTCTTGGCGGGAATCTAAACTATAAAAGCCTGATTCTGAAAAGGATGATCCTTCAGAATCAGGCTTTTTTATGTAATAGGAAATTCCGTCGGAATTTTCTATTACATAAAAAACTCCGCAACATATCGTATCGCAAAGCGATACGATGAAACGAAGCCGCCAAGCGTTCAAAGAACGCTTATATTATGCGGCGTGAGTCCGTAAGGATCGCACTGCGGCGGAAGGGAAAGTTGTCGCTGAAGCGACCCGCCGCAGGCGGAGAATCCTGGAAGCAGGATTCTTTCTTAGTGTTTTATTTAATCGTCAGAAGATCATCAACGGATCTGCGTTCCGGCATGCTTCCTTCTTTTTCTGGATAGCCCATGGCGATGAAGGCTGCAACAATCTCATCATCGGCAAGTCCCAGGATGGCATTTGTTTTCTCTTCATCGATGATACCGAGAATAACGGTTCCGACACCTTCGTTTTTTGCAGCGAGGCAGAAGGTCTGGGCAGCGATGCCTGCATCAAACATTTCCCATCTGTCTTCCTTTGAGGTGGTGTAGCTGCCGTCTGCTTCATAGCCGCAGAGTCCCTTCTTGATGGTCAGAACAGCGAGTGCCTTTGCGCGGCTGATGGTTTTTGTATTGAATTCAAAGCCGCAGACGCATTCTTTTGCAATCTGATCTTTCAGCTCAGGATCTTCTACAATGATATAGGAAACACACTGGGTGTTTTTCCAGGAAGGAGAGCAGGAAGAAAGGCGAACGATTTCTTCGAGCGTTTCCTTTGCGATAGGCTGATCGCTGTACTTTCTTACACTGCGTCTTTTCTCGACTACTTCTTTAAAATCCATGATAATCCTCCTTATATATAAATGGATAAATGATAAACAGATGAAATTTTATGGAAGAGGAAGCTAAAAAATAGCAAGCTCTTTCAGCTGTTCCTGAATATGCTGCAGGGTTCTGTCGCTTTCCTCCTTCATGCGGCCGCTGGCCCGCAGATCCAGAATATATTGCGGATCGGTCGGAAGAGGCTTGGCATAATTCTGTTCAAAGAAGGCGTGCTGCATATCCTTTGCCAGATAGAGGGAAACGGGAACGCCGGCTTCCTGCAGTTTTTTAGCATAAAGCTCGCCCTCGGCCCGAAGAGGATCATGCTCGCATACCATGATGACAGCTTTGGGCAGGCCGGACAAATCTTTGGCAAAAACCGGAGAAATCAAAGGATTCTTCGGATCGGCGTCAGCAACATAGAGCTCATTGAAGAGTCTGGAAATGAAAAGCTCCTCTTCGGATTCTCCCTTTTCGAGAGGATCGGTTGCCAGATCCAGGAAGGGATAATTCAGAAGCTGCCCTCTGATGATGGGACCGCCTTTTTTCCTGGAGAGCAGGCAGACTGCTGCAGCCAGAGTAGAGCCGGCACTGTTTCCGAAGACACAGATCCGGTCCCGGTCAAAGAGAAGCTTTGGCATGTGGTGAATAACATAGAGCATGGCATCATAGACATCGTAGAGGGCATCCGGGAAGGGATGCTCCGGTGTCTTGCGGTAGCCGATGGAAATGATATTTACATCCAGGCGATTTCGCAAGTCATCCCACATTCTGTCGTCGCAGGCACAGCCGCCATACAAAAAACCGCCGCCATGCATGCCGAAGATCATAGGTGCGTGATCGGAGCTTGCGGCATAATGTACGATTTCAATTTCCCGTCCTTCCAGCGGGAGCAGGTATCTTTTGCCGTGAGCCTTGATCTTGGCGTTGATGCGGGTGGTTTTTTTACCGATATTGATAATTTCTTCTTTTTCTTTATTCGTACTCATGATTGTATTTTAAACTATATTTGGGTAAACTGAAAGAAAATTGTCAGATAAATAAAGAAAATAAAGACCTGCAGGGAGGTAAAAAATGAGATACGAAGGTGCAGTATATCGTCCGCCAAGTGAAGCATATAGTCTGATCATCCAGGTAACCGTAGGCTGCAGCCATAATGGCTGTACCTTTTGCAATATGTATAAGGCAAAGAAATTTCATATTCATACAGTAGAAGAGGTGCTGGAGGATCTGAGGGAAGCACGTAGTATGTACAACTACGTGGACAGGATCTTTCTTGCGGATGGAGACGCCCTGATTTATAAGAAGGAGGATCTACTGACCATTCTGGATGAGATCAAAAGACTTTTCCCGGAATGTCACAGAGTGACCAGCTATGCAACGCCCCGCAGCCTTCTTCTGAAATCCCAGGATGAGCTGGATGAGATTCATGCGCATGGACTCAGCATGCTTTACCTGGGCTTGGAATCCGGCTGTGATGAGATTCTGAAGAGAGTAAATAAAGGCGTGAAAAGTGCGGATATCGTGCTTGCTGGTCAGAAGGCAAAGAAGGCTGGCTTCTCACTTTCTGTGACGATCCTGTCCGGTCTGGGAGGCGAGGAACTTTGGAGAGAACATGCCATTGAAACGGGCAGAGCCCTTTCTGAAATGAAGCCGGATTATATCGGAGAAATGACCTTGAATATTATCCCGGGAACCAAACTCTATGAGGAGGCAAAGGCTGGAAAATTTTGTATGCCTTCGCCGGAACAGATTCTGGAGGAGACCAAGCTTCTGATCCAGAACACGGATGATGAGGGTGCGGTATTCCGTTCAAATCATGTGTCCAACTATGTGAATATCAGAGGAACCTTTAATGAAGGACGGGAAGATATGATTGCCCAGATCGATCATGCTCTGGAAAAGGGGCAGTTTAAGGTGAGACATTATACCAATATGTAAAGAGGCTGATGAAGCGCAATGGCAAAAGACAGTATATACGGAGACTGGAAAGAAATCCTGCCCATGATCCAGAAGGAACTGATCGGCAGGATTGAAGGCTACCGGGAGGAAGAAAAGGCTCTGACAGGGATCAAGGTTTATGAACATTTTGAATCCCGAATCAAGGCCGAAGACAGCATGAGGGAAAAATGCGATAGGAAGGGCCTGCCGCAGACAGCGCATTCGGCACTCAGGGAGCTGAAGGATTCCATTGGAGTCAGGATTGTATGTGATTTTATCGATGATGTCTATCGCAATATTTCCTATATCGAAAAGATGGAAGGCGTCACCATCGTTGAGCGGAAGGACTATATCCGCCATGCCAAGGAGAATGGCTACAGGAGCTATCATATGATCCTTGATCTGGAGTCGGATATTGAGGATGTAGACGGGAACACACCCGGACATTATTATGCAGAGGTGCAGATCCGGACAATTGCCATGGATACCTGGGCATCCTTAGAACATGAAATGAAATATAAGAGAACCATACGGAATCAGAAGCTGATCGAGCAGGAACTGAAGAGGGTGGCAGATGAGCTGGCCTCCTGCGATGTTTCCATGCAGACGATCCGGGAGCTGATCCGGGAAAATGCCGAGGATTGAGCATGAAGTTATTATTAGCAGAAGACGAAAGAGAAATGCAGTATGCCCTGGTTACGGTGCTGAAGCATTATGATTATGAAGTGGATTCCGCCTATGACGGAGAGCAGGCCTTAGAGCTGGCAAAGAGCGGAAGCTACGACTGCATGATACTGGACATCATGATGCCGAAAAAAACGGGAATTGAGCTTTTGAAGGAGATCCGTGCAGCGGGAGATGTAACGCCTGTGATCATGCTGACGGCAAAGGCGGAGGTGGATGACCGGATTGAAGGTCTGGATGCCGGCGCAGATGATTATCTGACCAAGCCCTTTGCGGTAAAGGAACTTTTGGCCAGGGTAAGATCTCTGACCAGAAGAAATGAGTCCTATACACCCAAGACCCTTCAGTTTTCAAATCTGACTCTGCATATGGGGCAGCAGGAGCTGGTGGCCCGCAATTCTATCCGGCTGGCAACGAAGGAATCAAAACTGCTGGAGCTTTTTCTTCTGAATCCGGGAAAGGAGCTTTCTACCGAGGACATTTATAAGCATGTCTGGGCAGATGAGGATGAGGAAGATATAGGACGGGTATGGATCTATATTTCCTATCTTAGAAGCAAGCTTTTATCGGTAGATGCTGATGCAGAGATTCAAGGAGAAGCAGGGGGCAGCTTCTGCCTGATGGAGAAAAGAGTATGATCAATAAGCTGCGAAGAAAAATGATGCTGGTTGCGACAGGCGTTGTTGCTTTGATGCTGGCAGCAGTTGTCGTGACCAGTGCGGCTTTGACTTATTATCAGGCTGATCAGACGGTGAATAAGGCCTTGGACTATCTGATTGCTCAAAAGGGAGAACTGCCGGATTCTGCAGATGACCTGAATGTTGAGCTGGTGAAGGGAAATTCGGAGGAGTTTGTCTTTCAGCTGAGATACTTTAGTGCAATTATCAACCAGGATGGCAGCTATCAGAAGCTGAATACAGAGAATATTGCGGCCCTTTCGGACGAACAGGTGAAAAGCTATGTCGGCAAATTGAAATCCAAGGCTTTGCCCAGAGGCTATTTTGAGGGAAAAGACGGCAGCAAATATGCCTACATGAAATCCGAGAATGAAGATAAGAGCCAGATTCTGGTGGTGATGGATGTCAGCTATTATATGGATACGGTGAAGGAAACCTTCCATACAAATCTGATGTTTTCTGTTTTGGCACTTACTATTTTTGTGGTGTTGCTTCGCTTTTTCTCCAAACGGGTTCTGCGGCCGATTATTGTGAATATGGAGAATCAGAGGCAGTTTATTACCAATGCTTCCCATGAGCTGAAGACCCCGGTTGCGATCATTAATGCCAATGCAGAAGCCTTGGAAATGATCGAAGGGGAAAATGAATTTACGAAGAATATCCGGCACCAGGGAGAAAGGCTGGCTGGGCTGATCGACAATCTGGTTGCTCTTTCCCGGGCGACGGAGAAGGGGGATCTGGTTCTTTCGGATGTGGACTGCAGTGAACTGGCCAGGGATGTGGCAGCTTCCATGGAACAGCTTGCGATCAAGCAGGGAAAGCAGCTGGAAAAGGATATTGCAGAAAATGTGCATGCCAATGCAGAAGCGAGAGGCCTGCGGGAGCTGATGAATATTCTGGTGGATAACGCGGTAAAATACTGTGATGAAAGGGGAAGGATTGAGATCAGCCTTAGAAGCGGCAGCAGAGGAAAGGGAATGATCTTCCAGGTTTCCAATGACTATAAGGAGGGCGAAGGCCAGGACTTTGACCGCTTTTTTGATCGTTTTTACAGAGAGGATAAATCTCACAGCAGTATTAAGAAAGGTTATGGAATTGGCCTTTCCATGGCGCAGACCCTGGTGCAGAGCTACAAGGGGAAGATTACAGTGTCCTATAAAGAGGGAAAGATCAGCTTTAAAGCCGTGATTTAACGTTTTCTTTAGAAAAGTTTCGAAAAAATTAAAAAAGAGGCTTTACAAAGTAAAATATACATGATAATATTATTGGGCGTCGTGAGAACGACGCAACGTCGATGCGTGGCTCAGCTTGGTAGAGCGCTGCGTTCGGGACGCAGAGGTCGCAGGTTCAAATCCTGTCGCATCGATTTTTTTATTGGGCTGTCGTGCTAAGAAATGCACGGCAGCTTTTTTATTTCATAGGAAACTTCGTTCCTATGAAATAAAAAAGCCATAAGGATGCGCACTCG
>CAVEOK010000025.1:0-30926 GCA_963617415.1 Oscillospiraceae bacterium | reverse complement strand
AATGTCTGTGATAGTGAGCGAACATCAGTGCAAGGTAACCTGCATAACGGCAAACACCTTCGTGATCGCGACCGCACATGAAGACTCTGTCTTCCGGTACGAATACGTCATCGAAGATTGTCAGAGACTCAACATCACCGATCTTTGCGAACGGAGCGTCAAGATGCTTTCTCTGGTGATGCAGTCCCGGAAGAGCCATCAGCTTAACGCCATCCCAGTCAGCCGGAAGAGCGAATGCTACAGCATAATCCTTATCTTCTGCATCCATGAACTTTGTCGGGTTAACGATGATCTCATCAACGTAAGGAGCGTTAGAGTTACAGATCTTAGCACCGCGAACGATGATACCCTTACATGGCTTACCATCAACGCCAACACCATCAACATTTGTTTCTACTACGTGTACGAACTGATCCGGATCCGGCTGCTGATGAGCTCTCTTATATTTTTTATTTCTGGAGCCCTTAACGTCAGTCTGTGCACAGTTAGCAACAAGATCATATTCCTGAACGTATGCGATATACTTTTTCAGTCTCTCGTGATAGTTTGTGCCACATGCCTGATCACAGTCATATGTTACAGAATACAGAGCGTTCATTGCATCTGTACCCATACATCTCTGCATACATCCACCTACTCTGTGGCAGATAAGACGAGTCATCAGCTGTTTCTTCAGCAGATCGTCGATAGACTGGTTGATATGGCAGCATCTGTTGTGTACGCCATCTTTGTCATCGATAACGCAAACATCTGCATAATCCGGGTCATTTGCTGTGTCATAGCACTGTTTCATAACATAAGCGCCGCCTTTAACCCAGTCAGCCAGATCTCTTTCAGCACCCTGTTTTCCGTTAGAACGGTCAACCTTCTCTCCGTGAAGGTATACGTTCGGTTTCATCTTGAGCATTCTCTCTTTGTACTGCTCATAGGTTCCGATTGCCATAGTAAATAGACCTCCTTGTAAAACCTTAAACCTGTTATTTTGTTAACTGATTAACGTCTCAGTTATATTAATTATAGCGTTTCATTTTACGGTTTTCAACAAACTTTTATTAGTCAAAACTATTGGTCAAAGGGAATCGGTATATTAGCGCAAATCGCGCTTCATTTCCTTCTTCCATTTCCGCAAACAATATACTGTTCTCAAGATTCTCCGCGCGCGAGCGGAATGCGAAAGCATTATTCCCCTTGCCGCGAGCTGCGCATCCTTATGGCTTATTTTATTTCATAGAAACGAAGTTTTCTATGAAATAAAATAAGCCGGAGTTCCTGTCTGCACAGGACTCCGGCTCATTACTATGATCATTTGGTTTGCACTTTTTATTTTACGGTATTAGCCTTGATCATTTCTGTCAGCTTCGGCACGATCTTATTCAAATCACCAACAATACCAAGATCTGCTACGTCAAAGATCGGAGCAGTCTCTTCTTTATTAATAGCGATGATATAATCAGACTCTTCCATACCTGCTACATGCTGGATTGCTCCGGAAATACCAATTGCGAAATAAACATTCGGTCTTACGGTCTTTCCTGTCTGGCCAACCTGCAGCTCTTTCGGCTTCCAGCCGGAATCTACAACTGCACGGGAGCAGCTTACGGTTCCGCCTACAGCCTCTGCCAGATCTTCAAGGATCTTGAAGTTCTCAGGGCTGCCAACACCACGGCCTCCGGATACAAGGATTTTTGCATCCTGGATATCTACAGCATCATTCACAGCCTTAACCACTTCCAGGATTTCTACATACTTGTTATCCGGTGTGAAACCAGGGTTGTATTCGATCACCTCTGCCTTTGCACCTTCGATCGGAGTGATCTTCTGCATAACGCCAGGTCTTACGGTTGCCATCTGCGGACGATGATCCGGGCAAGCAATGGTTGCAATGGTATTGCCGCCAAATGCAGGTCTGGTCATCAGGAGCTGATTCGGCTTCTGATTCTTTCCAACAAGCGGGAAATTGCCGATCTCAAGCATAGTACAATCTGCTGTCAGACCGGTTGCAACTCTGGCTGATACTCTCGGTCCAAGATCACGGCCGATTGCAGTTGCACCTACCAGAAGGATTTCCGGCTTATATTCATTGATAACAGATGCCAGTGCATGTGTATAAGGCTCTGTTCTGTATACCTCAAGTTCAGGATCATCTACAACAATAACCTTATCTGCACCGTAAGCTGCCAGCTGGTCTGCAAGATCCTTTACCTGATAGCCAAGCAGAACAGCTGTTACTTCTGTCTGCAGGGGTTCTGCCAGTTCTTTTGCCTTTCCGAGAAGCTCAAAGGCAATGTTTCCGAGTTCATGGTCTACCTGCTGGGCAAACACATATACACCTTTATATTCTTCGATATTCATACGTTTCACCGCCTTTTTAAATAATGTGTTTCTCAAGCAGTTTCTCTGTGATCAAAGAAGCTGCACCATCTGCATCAAGATCGGCAAAGGTTTCACCTGCACCCTTGCGCACCTTATCAGATGCTCTTGCAATCTTTGTCGGAGAACCATTCAGACCGATATTCTCATCAGAAAGTCCTACCAGGTCATCTCTGCCCCAGGTTGTGATCTCTGCATCCCAGGCATCAAAGATTCCGCCCGGTGTCATGTAACGCGGCTCATTCAGTTCGGAAAGTGCTGTGATCAGGCAAGGCATTTTTGCCTTAACCATATGATATCTGTCATCATACTGTCTCTTGACAATAACAGAATCGCCTTCGATCTGGATACCTTCTGCATAAGAAATAACCGGGATATTCAGATGCTCTGAGATCTGTGGTCCAACCTGTGCAGTGTCTCCGTCAATTGCCTGACGGCCTGTAATGATCAGATCATAATCCATCTTGCGGATCGCTGCTGCGATTGTCTGGGAAGTAGCCCAGGTATCAGCTCCGCCCAGTCTTCTGTCTGTTACAAGGATTGCCTTATCTGCACCCATTGCAAGAGCTTCACGAAGCACATCCTCTGCCTTCGGAAGACCCATGGTAATAACGGTAACCTCAGCACCGTATTCTTCTTTGATACGAAGGGCAGCTTCCAGACCAGCCTTGTCATCCGGATTCATGATGGCAAGCATGGCTGCACGGTCAAGTGTTCCGTCCGGTTTAAAGCTAACGCCGCCTTTTGTATCAGGAACCTGTTTTATGCATACTACTATCTTCAAAACAATTTCCTCCTATTTCAGTAAGCTGCCGGAAATAACCATACGCTGAACCTCAGATGTTCCCTCGTAGATCTCCGTAATCTTTGCATCACGCATCATACGTTCTACATCATAGTCACGGATATAACCATATCCACCATGAAGCTGAACTGCCTTGGTTGTTACTTCCATGGCTACCTCTGCTGCATAAAGCTTTGCCTTAGCTGCTTCTACGCTGTAGCTCTTCTGTGTTTCTTTTGCTTTTGCTGCTCTGTAAACCATAAGCTGGGCTGCGTCGCATTTGGTTGCCATATCTGCCAGCTGGAACTGGGTATTCTGGAAAGCGGAAATAGATTTTCCGAACTGTTTTCTTTCTTTTGTATATGCAACAGTTGCTTCGAGTGCACCCTCAGCAAGTCCGAGTGCCTGAGCTGCGATACCGATACGGCCGCCATCCAGTGTATGCATGGCGATATTAAAGCCCTTGCCCTTCTGTCCAAGGATATTTTCCTTCGGAATACGGCAATCTGTAAAGATCAGCTCATAGGTTGCAGATCCGCGGATACCCATCTTCTTTTCTTTGGTACCAAAGGTAAAACCGGGTGTACCCTTCTCAACGATAAAAGCGGAAATTTCTTTCTGCTTTCTGCCGCGTTTTTCAACAACACCTGTTACTGCAATTACGATATAAACATCGGCTTCCTTACCGTTTGTGATAAAGCACTTGGAACCATTCAGCACCCACTCATCGCCATCAAGAACTGCTTTTGTCTGCTGTCCCTGAGCATCAGTACCTGCACCCGGCTCCGTCAGACCAAAAGCACCAAGCTTTCTGCCTGCAGCAAGATCCGGAATGTATTTCTGCTTCTGCTCTTCCGTACCATAGGTCATGATAGGATCAATGCAGAGAGAAGTATGGGCGGAAACGATTACTGCCGTTGTTCCGCAAACCTTTGCAAGCTCTTCTACCAGCATTGCATAGGTTAATACATCACATCCCTGGCCGCCGTATTCCTTCGGAACCGGAATTCCAAGGAATCCGTATTTTGCCATTTTTTCAACTGTCTCACGTGGAAAAGCTTCTGTTTCATCCACTTCCTGTGCCAGGGGCTTTACTTCTTTTTCTGCAAACTCCCGGAACAGACTTCTGGCCATTTCATGTTTTTTATCCAGTGTAAAATCCATGATGTGTCCTCCTTTTGTTCTTTTACATTACTCGCAAAGGATATTTCCTTATACCCTCAACTATCTATCTCTAAATTGTGATCAGAATTTTAATTCGGATCACAATAATAGATACACCGTAAGATTATCTTGTCGGTTTCTGATTGTTACTTTTTTATCAAAGAAGTCTAAAAAAATAATTTACTCTTTTCTGTTTTCTTGCCTTCTTTATTTCTTTGTTATATTTTTGACAATCTTGCCTAAAATATATAGCAGGCCTCTCTGTACACAAGGTGCACAGAGAAATGCCTGTTTTCAGTATAAGATCTTACACCTTATCTCATTTCGTTTGGTGTCTTTCCGCCTTCTCCGTATTTGTAGAAGCCGATGCCTGTCTTAGCGCCAAGCATATTTGCACGAACCATCTTTCTCAGAAGCGGGCAGGGACGATACTTGCTGTCTCCTGTTTCTGCATAGAGAACTTCCATGATTGCAAGGCAAACATCAAGTCCAATCACATCGCCAAGCTCGAGCGGACCCATCGGATGGTTGCAGCCGAGCTTCATTGCTGTATCAATACCCTGAATATCGGAAACACCTTCCATATATTCAAAGACTGCTTCATTGATCATCGGAACAAGCAGTCTGTTTACAACAAAACCTGCTGCCTCATTTACCTGAACCGGTGTTTTACCGAGTGCTACGGAAATTTCTTTTACCTTCTCTACTGTCTCTGCAGGAGTTGTCATGCCTGCAATGATCTCGATCAGTTTCATTACCGGTGCCGGATTAAAGAAATGCATGCCGATTACCGGCTTTGTAAGTCCCTTGCTGATCTCTGTAATAGAAAGAGAAGAAGTATTTGTTGCATAAATGCAGTCCGGATTCTTTACGATTTCTTCCTGAAGCTTCTTGAAGCATTCCTTCTTGATCTGCATATTTTCGATTGCTGCTTCTACGACCAGATCTGCATCTACAGCGATTGTGTTAAGGCCTGTTTTTACCTTTGCGAGATATTCATCTGCCTTCGCCTGATCGATACGTCCTTTGCTGACGCTTTTATTAATACTCTTCTGAATTTTTGCAAGACCACTGTCTGCGAATTCCTGCTTGATATCACAAAGATATACAGTATCAAACTGATCGCACTGTGCGAATGCCTGGGCAATACCGGAGCCCATTGTTCCTGCGCCAATAACTGCTACTTTCATTACACTATTTCCTCCTTTTCAAGTGTAGTGCATTATAAAACGCTTCTATCAACTGTTAATGAAGTTCTTCTCTTTTCTTTTCTCCAGAAAGGCCCCCATTCCTTCCTTTTGATCATGCGTCTCAAAACAGTCGCCAAAAAGATTCTCTTCGATTACAATTGCACTGTCAATATCTGTCTGCAGGCCATCATTAATTGCCTTCTTGCAATTTCTGACTGCGATCGGAGCATTTGCTGCGATCTTAGAAGCAAGCTTCTTCGCCTGCGGCAGAAGTTCCTCAACCGGATAGACATGATTTACAAGTCCAACCCGATAAGCCTCATCAGCCTTGATATTAGATGTACTGAAGATCAATTCCTTTGCTCTTCCAATTCCAATGATTCTAGCCAGTCTCTGCGTTCCGCCAAAGCCCGGTGTGATACCGAGTCCTGCCTCCGGCTGTCCGAATACTGCATTCTCTGAGCAGATTCTGATATCGCATGCCATAGAAAGCTCACAGCCTCCGCCGAGTGCAAATCCATTTACAGCAGCGATTACAGGAATCGGAAGACTTTCAATCTTGCGGAAAATATCATTTCCTTTTTTTGCAAATGCAAATCCCTCTTCTTTAGTGAGATTACTCATCTCAGCGATATCTGCGCCGGCAACAAAAGATTTTTCTCCGCTGCCGGTGATAATCAGAACACGTACTTCCTGAAGATCTACCGCATCGATTGCCTGATCCAATTCTTCAAGCACATTGCTATTTAAAGCATTCAAAGCCTTGGGTCTGTCAATTGTCAAAAGAGCAATCTGTCCTTCTGTTTCATACTTAATGAATTCCATATGTTTTCTCCTTCTACCATGAGCAAAGCCTTCTGCCAAATCCTGCCGATCAATTTGTTCCCGCTGCAGACCTTTGGATTTACTAAACTAGCTAATAAATTCTTAGTAAATAAGACTTTCTCATGATGTTTTACAGACATTTGTCTTACTACACGCCTAATATGCTATTAGTTTACACCTTTTTTTTCGAATTGGATATAGGAATTTTAAATTTTTGATATTTTTTTAACGTTTCTCTTCCGAATCTGCCTCGGAAAGCCATTTTTCGATCTCATCCAGCCTTTCTTCGGCCGCTTCTCTCCCTAGTTGATAGACTCTCTCCAGCTCCTCCGGATTCTTTTCCGTCTTTCCGATCTTCAAATCTTCCTTCGGACGGATCACCAAAGCCTTACCGGCTTCCTCTTCCCGGCGGACATGATCCAGTTCTCGGTTATACATAATGTGCCTAACTTCCATAGCCCTTCCAAGCTTCGGATATCTGGCAAGAGCAAGCTTCATCAGCTTCATCTTCTCCGCTGGCTCCTTTCGGTAATCCTCCGGCTGGGTCAGAATAACCAGATTTCTTTCATAGCCAAGTCTTTCCATCTTGCGAAGGGGGATGGAATCCGAAATCCCTCCGTCCAAAAGCAGTCTTCCGTCCACCTTGACCGGCTTCGATACGATCGGCATGGAAGCGGATGCCCTAAAATATGCCATATCCTTACCGTTTCCCCTCTCCAGCTTTTTATAGAAAGGTTTTCCGGTCATAACATCCGTGCAGACCACATAGAATTCCATAGGATTTTCCCGGTAAGTCTTTATATCAAAGGGATCCAGCTCATAGGCAACCTTGCCGTAGCAGAAGTTCTCACTATATAAATCACCGGTAATCAGCCAGGCCATTACACTTCCATAGCGGATATCGCTGCAATATTTTTTATTGTAACGAATGGCTCTGCCGATCTGTTTGGATTTGATATTGCATCCAAATACTGCTCCGGCTGAGACACCGATTGCTCCATCAAAAGTAATTTGATTTTCCATGAAGACATCCAATACGCCGACAGTAAACATACCGCGCATTGCTCCGCCTTCCATTACAAGTCCGTTTTTCATTATTCTTCTCCATTTATCTCTGCTGTCATATACTGTTCACTTTTTTCACAGCAAGGTCGCTGCTTTCTTCGCTATCACGAACCGCTTGCTGCTACTGCAGTTATCCTGCAATGCACTCATTATAACACTTCTCTAAATTGTGCTATAATGAACAATATTTGATTTTTGTATGAAGGAAAGAAGGAAACTCAGCAAAATGAAGCAGATTGATTTTGCAAACGGAAAAATTTCAAGCAGTATTCTGCGTGCCGCCATGCCTATGCTGGCGGCACAGATTTTGAATCTGCTTTACAATATTGTGGATCGTGTTTACACTGCAAGAATTCCAGAGGTTGGAACCGTCGCCCTGGGTGCTGTAGGACTTTGTTTTCCCCTGATCGTAATCATCTCCGCCTTTGCCAACATGTACGGCAGCGGCGGTTCTCCCCTTTTCGCCATCGAAAGGGGCAAAAAAAATGACCGTGAAGCCGAGAATATTATGGATACTTCCTATACTCTGCTCACGATCACAGCAATCCTGCTTACGATTTTATGTATGATTTTCTGCCGGCCCATTCTGGTGCTTTTCGGTGCATCCGAGAGTACACTGGTCTATGCTATTCCCTATATCCGCATTTACCTTTTGGGAACCTTTCCCTCTATGGTAGCAGTCGGACTGAATCCCTTTATCAATGCCCAGGGCTATGCAGGAAACGGCATGATTTCTGTTATGATCGGTGCCCTTGCCAACATCATCCTGGATCCTCTTTTTATCTTCGCCTTCGGTCTGGGCGTAAGAGGCGCCGCTATTGCGACCATTCTTTCGCAAACCCTCTCCGCTGTTTATGTTCTGCATTTTCTCTATAAGCGATCTGCCCTAAGGCTGAGACTGCTCACCAAAGAGGAGCTGAGGCACTGTCAAAAACGAGCCGGAAGAATCATTTCTCTCGGTCTGGCTTCCTTTATTATGCAACTGACCAACAGTCTGGTAACTGCCTTCTGCAACAGAGTTCTTTCAACGACAGGCGGAGACCTTTATATTTCCATCATGACGATCATATCCAGTATTCGCCAAATGGTGGAGACTCCGATTCTCGCGATTGCGGACGGCACTTCGCCTCTGATCAGCTATAATTACGGTGCAAAAAAGCCGGAACGCGTTTTTCGTGCCGGCTCTATGATGGCTGTCATGGCAGCAGTTTATGCCATGCTTGCCTGGATGGTGATCATTCATGCGCCCCATCTTTTAATCTCGATTTTTTCTTCGGACAAGACCCTGCTGGAGGACGCGATTCCTGCCCTGAAGCTCTACTTTAATGCCTTTGTCTTTATGGTCTTCCAGTATACCGGTCAGACCATGTTCAAATCGCTCGGAAAGAATAAGCAGGCAATTTTCTTTTCTCTTCTGAGAAAGGCAATTATCGTGATTCCGCTTACCATGATTCTCCCCTATGCCTTCGGCCTGGGAACGGATGGTGTCTTTCTGGCAGAGCCCATCTCCAATGTGATTGGCGGAAGCCTCTGCTTTATCACCATGCTGATCACTCTTCTGCCGGAACTGAAGGCAATGAAAGAGAAGCAGGAAGAGGATGGCTGATAAATGCACAAAAACGTCGCCTTACAAAGAGCAGGAAACGTTCATGCAAAAAGAATCTTTCCTATTACGTAAAGAAACAACTTTCTCTTTATTTACTGATAATACCAAAAGCCACCAGAAGATACATAACTAAGGCAAGAATAGGAATAACCCCGATGATTCCCGTTAACATAATTCCTTTTCTTTTTCCTTCCGTATTGGCAAGGATTCCCAGCTTGATCAGACGGTTAAGCAAAAAGCCTTTGAGAATCGGTGCACCTACGAATCCGACGCAGGCAATTACACCCGCTGAAAGAAGAAGGCTATTGGATGCGTCATATTTATTTATGTAAACCAAATAACAAATGATGCCATATACAATCGGGGAATAGAGGACCAAATAAGCGCCCTTTCCCTGCATGCCTGCCTGTCCCTTCTTTTCCAGATAATATTTATTTCCTCTTGCAATCAAAAAGCTGCCGATCAGTGCTGCAAAGATCGGGAATATGATTAATTTGAGCAATTCCATTTTTCTTTTCCTCCTGTAGGATGGATTTTCTTTTTATGCATCAAGCATTCTATCACAGAGAAAATTCAAATGAAAGAAGAATTTTCGGAAAAAGAAAAAGCATTTCGCTCGCGAAACGCTCGCGCCGAGTGCGGTCGCTTGCGACATATTTCCTTTCGCACGAGTGCGCATCCTTGCAGGGCTTTTCTATTATATAAAAAAGCACTCCGTTAACCTACAAGCCATGCCGATTCGCAATCCGCTTCGCTTCTTGCTCATCGCGCCTGGCGCCATATAAGTCTAAAAAAGGAAGGGGACTCCCTAGTGAATAAATTCACCGGGAGTCCCCTTCCTTTTTTATCCTTGCATGGCTTGTAGGTTAACGGAAGTATGCGACACCAGATTCAAATATCTTCATGTCCTGATTTCCGTAAATGTTTTCTGCTACATATAAGCCTTTTCTTTCGGAATGGGCCATCTTGCCGAGTACACGTCCGTCCGGGCTAGTGATACCTTCGATTGCAAGATAGGAACCGTTCACATTCCACTCTTCATCCATAGTAGGCTTGCCTGTATCCGGATTTACATACTGGGTTGCTACCTGTCCGTTCTCAAAGAGCTTATCGAGCCATTCCTTCGGTGCTACGAAGCGGCCCTCTCCGTGAGATACCGGATTGGTGTAAATACCGCCAAGCTCTGCCTGCTGCAGCCAGGGGGACTTGTTGGAAACAACCTTCAGGTATGCCATCTTTGAAATATGACGACCAATGGTATTGTAGGTCAGTGTCGGTGCATCCGGCTTCTGATCTACGATTTCTCCATGCGGTACCAGCCCCAGCTTCACCAGTGCCTGGAAACCATTGCAGATACCGAGTGCAAGACCATCGCGTTCGTTCAGAAGCTTTTCAACTGCTTCCTTGAGCTTTTCATTACGGAAAGCGGTTGCAAAGAATTTTGCAGAGCCCTCCGGCTCATCACCTGCTGAAAATCCACCGGGGAACATAATGATCTGTGCCTGATTGATAGCTTCTTCAAATACCTTAACAGATCCCCTGATATCCTCTGCATTCAGATTGCGGAAGACCTTCACATTTGTCTTTGCGCCAACTGCTTCAAAGGCCTTTGCGCTGTCGTACTCGCAGTTTGTACCTGGGAATACAGGAATAAATACTGTCGGCTTTGCAATCTTATTCTTGCAGATATAGATGCTGTCTGCCTTATAAATACCTGTTTCCACATCAGATTTATCATCTGCTGCTGTATAAGGGAAGATCTTATCCAGCGGCTTCTTCCAAGCATCCAAAACTTCCTGCTCGGAAATCACAAGATCTCCGTAGGTAAATTCTGCCTTTTCTGTTACTGTTCCGACGATGTTGCCATAGGCTGCTGCCGCATCTGCCTTTTCTGCAGAAACCTCTGCCAGAATGCAGCCAAAGGCCGGAGCAAAGAGCTTTTCTTCTGCAAGAGAAGCATCGATTTCTACGCCAAGTGCATTACCAAATGCCATCTTGCTGACAGCCGGAACCAAACCGTTGGCATCCAGAACATAAGCAGATACGATCGTTCCATCTTTTGTCAGGGTATGAATCTGATCATAGAGTGCTCTTGTCTTTGCAAAATTCGGAATATCGTATTCATCCTTTTCAATCTCGAAAAGAACCAGCTTATTACCGGCCTTTTTCAGTTCCGGTGTAACAATATCCTGTCCCTTTGCCACATCAACAGCAAAGGATACCAGAGTCGGCGGAACATCAATATCATTAAAGGTACCGGACATGGAATCCTTACCACCGATAGAGGGCAGATCAAAAGCGATCTGTGCTCTGTAGGCACCCAGCAGAGCTGCAAAAGGCTGACTCCAGCGAGAGGGATCCTCTGTCATTCTGCGGAAGTATTCCTGGAAACTGAAACGAATCTTGCTGTAGTCACCACCGGAAGCTACAATCTTTGCTACAGAATCAAGCACTGCATAGATTGCTCCATGATAGGGGCTCCAGGAAGACAGGAAGGGATCATATCCGTAACTCATCATCGTAACGGTATCGGTCTTTCCTTCCAGAACCGGAAGTTTAGCAACCATGGTCTGTGTCTCTGTCAGCTGATATTTTCCACCATAAGGCATCAGAACAGAACCGGCTCCGATGGAAGCATCAAAGCGCTCTACCAATCCCTTCTGAGAGCACTCATTTAGGGAGCTGATGCAGCTGAGCCAAGATTCCTTTACATCATTAACGGAAACTTCATGGAAGAAATTTCTGTCCTTATCCGGCATATCCACCAGAACATCTGTCTCCTGGTGGGCACCGTTTGTATCCAGAAATGCTCTGGAAATATCAACGATCGTTTTGCCTCTCCAGCTCATAACCAGTCTTGCTTCTTCGGTAACGACTGCCACCTGAACTGCTTCAAGGTTTTCCTCTGCTGCATAGGCAAGGAAGGTATCTACATCCTTTTTATCAACAACAACTGCCATACGCTCCTGAGACTCGGAAATAGCAATCTCTGTTCCGTCCAGTCCGGCATATTTCTTCGGCACCTTATCCAGATCGATCTGAAGACCTGCTGCCAGCTCTCCGATCGCTACGGATACACCGCCCGCTCCAAAGTCATTGCAGACCTTGATCAGCTTGGTTACTTCCGGTCTTCTGAACATTCTCTGGATCTTACGCTCTGTCGGTGCATTACCCTTCTGTACCTCAGCTCCGCACTCCTCCAAAGACTCTTCTGTATGAACCTTGGAAGAACCGGTTGCTCCACCGCAGCCATCACGGCCGGTGCGACCGCCAAGCAGGATAATGATATCGCCCGGATCTGCATGTTCTCTTACAACATCCGATCTTCTGGCAGCACCAACAACGGCACCGATCTCCATACGCTTTGCAACATAATTCGGATGATAGATTTCTTTTACATAGCCTGTAGCAAGACCGATTTGGTTACCGTAGGAGCTGTAGCCTGCTGCGGCATCCTGCACGATCTTCTTCTGCGGAAGCTTGCCGGAGAGGGTCTCACTCATAGGTCTTGTCGGATCAGCTGCGCCTGTAATACGCATTGCCTGGCATACATAAGAACGGCCTGAAAGCGGATCTCTGATACAGCCGCCCAGACAAGTTGCTGCACCACCGAAGGGCTCGATCTCTGTCGGATGGTTATGGGTCTCATTCTTAAAGCTAACCAGCCATTCTTCTGTCTTTCCGTCGATTTCAACCGGAACCACAATAGAGCAGGCATTGATTTCATCGGAGGGCTCCAAATCATCCAGCTTGCCTTCTGCTTTCAGCTTCTTGGCTGCAATTGTGCCCAGATCCATCAGGCTGACATACTTATCACTGCGGCCTGCATACATCTTCTGGTGCGCATCTAGGTATTCCTTGTAGGTACCCTCGATCACATCCTTATAATAACCATCCTTGAATTCAATATTCTTCAATTCTGTAGAGAAGGTGGTGTGACGGCAGTGATCTGACCAATAGGTATCCAGAACACGGATCTCTGTCATGGAAGGATCTCTCTTTTCCTCCTCCAGATAATAGTTCTGGATAAATTTAAAATCACGGAAGGTCATGGCAAGACCGAGAGAATCATATAATTCCTTCAAAGAAGCCTCATCCATATCCTTGAAGCCATCAAAGATAATTACATCTGCCGGCTCCTCATAAGCTGTAGCAAGTGTTTCCGGCTTCTGAAGGCCTGTTTCTCTGGAATCAACCGGATTGATGCAGAGGCTCTTGATCTGAGCAAGCTCATCTTCTGTTACATCACCATAGATCACATAAGTCTGCGCACATTTTACAAGAGCATCATCTCCTGCGCCAATCAGCTTCAGACACTGCTCCGCTGAATCTGCTCTCTGATCGAACTGTCCCGGAAGGGATTCTACGCTGAAGATCTTTCCTCCTTCTGCGTCGAATGTTTCTTCATAAATTTGATCTACCGGCGGTTCGGAAAAGATCGTTCTAAGTGCTCTTACATAAGTGTCCTCCGGCACATTTTCAACATCATAGCGTACCAAAACTCTTACGCCTGTTACCGAATCAATGCCAAGGAACCCGCTGATATCGGACTTCAGCTCTTTTGCCGTTACGGCAAATGCTTCCTTCTTTTCAACGTAAACTCTTCTTACCTGACTCATGTGTCTTCCTTTCTTCAGAAAATGCTGATAAAAAGCGACTTTATTAGTTCTCATATCTGCTCTCTTTTCGAAGGAGCAAATACCTCCGATGATTATAACACGACATAAAGCTATACTTCAATTTTATTTGCCCCTTTCCTCAGATTTGAAAATTTCAACATTTATTTCGACATTTTTCCGCGTTTCTCTCGATTTCGTCATTTCGACTATGAATCTACATTTTTCTTTGTGCATTTTCACATATAAAGGCATAATAATGCAGAGCTGCTGTCATTGTCAGCTCTTCCACCTCTCTTCTCTTGTTCTTTTGTTATGCCAGCTTTTTCAGTTCTTCCTCAAACCGTTCGGTGGCAGAGTGATAATCATGCAACTTCCGCGGGTAATTGTTTATCCAGTCCTCTATCTGCCGGATTTCCTCCTCTGTTTTATCGTCGAAGTTAGTTCCTTTCGGAACCTTCCGGCGGATCATCTTATTTGTGACTTCGTTTGTCCCTCTCTCACTGCTGCAGTAAGGGTGACAATAATAAAGCTGCGTTCTCTGCTTTTCTTCAGCAATCGCTGATCTCTGGATTCCTTCCGCGTCTGCGAATTCCGTCCCATTATCCACTGTTATCGTTTTAAAGAGTTTCCGGAAGAGCTCTGCTCCGTATCTCCTCTCCAACGCGTCCAAAGCATCCACAACAGACTTCGCAGAGTGATCCAGCAGCTTAAAGATGATTTCCTTTCTGGTCTTCCTCTCTGTCAGTGCAAGGATCGTGTTCTTAGACTTTCCTCTTTTGCCTAGTACGCTATCCATTTCCCAGTGTCCGAACTCTTCACGGTTCTCGATCTCCTTCGGCCTGCTCTCAATGCTTTCTCCGGCCGCCGCTCTTTTGCGCAGCCTCTGGACTTTGTTATACCCTCTTTTCTTGTTTCTCTTTACCGGAAGATTCTTATTGCTCAGCTTCAGGAACATCCCTTTGTCGATGTAGCTGTACAAGGTGGCGACGCTTATCGTCACGGAAAAACGCTTTTCTTCTCCCTGGGCTTTCAGTTCTCCAAGGACTGCTGCCGGACTGTATTCTTCATTTACAATCTTGTCCTCGATGTAATTCGCATACTCCAGATCTTTCCCGATCTTGAGCTGAGTCCCTCTGAGCTTCAGATTCTCACTGACTATCTGCTGCGCTTTATTCGGGCTGTAGCGAGGCACCTCTGTGTAATCGCTGTTCCGGTGCATGTACTGGCCGCGTTTCAGTTCGTTATAGATCGTGCTCCGGTGCACTCCGATTCGTTTTGCAATCTCACTGACGCCAAGGCCTTCCTGTAGCAGCGTCTCGATCCGGATCCGGTCTTCCCATTTCAGGTGGCGACTTCCTTTCCTATTTCCCATGATGCGCCCTCGCTTTCTCCCATAATAGCTCAAAAGGCCACAAGCTCTCTTTTCTGAGTGCCTGCAGCCTTTTTATTTCTTTTATTGTTCTTGCTCGCTTTCCGCTATATCTTTCCGGATAAGCTCTTTTATATAACCCTGTTTATTTGGTACTGAATCCAGTTTTTCAAGGACATCTGCATCATATACAAGATTTAATTTCATGCAGATTTTTTTCGTTGCCTTCTTGTCATATCTTTCTTGTGGTGTCATATTTACTCATTACCTTCTTTCTCTTTTCTTCTAATTGCGAGTGCAATGATCGCTTTTACAATTCCGACTGCTATCAGAAAGATTCCTAATTTCAAAATCATACCGTTTACTTGCCGATGGGATTATGCTATATTTTTCATAGGCGGAGGGCTTTCGCCCTCCGTGGTCAGGACATTTAAGTCCTAACCAAAATATTTACTAAATAAAATTAGTAACATCCCTACGATTAAGTCTATCATGGCGCTTATTAGAAGTTCCCGCCATTTGATAGGCTTTTTCTTTTTCTTTCCCAAGGCAATTCCTCCTTTCTTTTCGTATTTTGTTCTTTCCTCCTTCCACTATTATAATATCATATGTATAGACATATGTCAAGATACTTTTCCTAGAAATTAGATACTTTTTTAGACGCTTTGGATACCAAAAAGGATACTTCTACAAATATCTACAATAAACTACAATAAGCCCTGCAATAGAGCTTTCACTCCATCACAGGGCACCGTCTTCGCTTTATGCTTTTTTGTACGCTTTGGCAGCTGTGAGCGTTGCATTTCCGAATGCTCCATCCGCAGTCACTCCCAGAAGCTTCTGCACTGCTATTACCTTAGCTTTTGTCTTTTCTCCGTATTTGCCATCGACAGTCAGACCAGCCTTTGAATCATCGACCCAGTTAACTAAAGTCTGTACTCTCTTCAGCTGCGTTGGGAAGTCCTTTAAGGTTTTGTAACCGTCCCCAAGCTGATACCAGTTGCGGCCGTACTTCGTTTTATCAGGAAGCACCGGATAAACTCCGGAGTAAGCTGCGCCAGTATTCTTCTCTGTTCCGGAGGAGTTTTCCTGCTTCTTTCCGGATAACGGAGTCTTGAACCAAGCCTCGCTCTTTTTGCCTACAATCTGATTCAGATCCACGTTGCCGCTGACGCCTGCCGCTCTTCCCACAGAAGTGTACTGATGCAAATCAGCATTGGAAAGATAGCCATTGTGTGGCTGCCCGTTGTTCGTTCCGTATCTTGCATCCCAAAAGGCTGCATTATCATCAAAGGCATTCACGATTTTGTTGTAACCGTATGTTTTATAGTCGTAAGAGTTGCAATAAAGCATCGCTTTATATGGCATCGTCTTCAGGTACTCATAAGCCTGGAGGACATTGGCAGCTGCGTTTCCCTTCTCAACATCAAGCACATATCCCACGAAGTTCGCGCCGATCAGCGGCGACATTGTGCTGATCAGGTGTTTAGTCTGCGCCAGCTCGTTCCCTTTCCGGAGGAATGTGTAAATCCAATATGGAAGGTTTCTGGCCTCGCATTCCTTAATATACGCTTTCACTTTGCTGTCGGTGTAACTTGTTCCCTCTGTTCCCTTCATAATAATAAAAGGGCTGTTTGCCTTAATCTTATCCCAAGATGTAATTGTATTATGATGGCTGATATCTGCAATATATGACATAACTTTCTCCTTTCTCTGGCCTCTTATTCCGCTTTTGATTCTTCCGCGCGTTCCTCTTCCGCTTCTTCCACCTCAGGCAATCCGCCCAGAGAAGTCAGCAAAGAAAGCAAACCAGATACCGCCACGGTTGAAACAACCACCTTCCAGTCAATCTGACTGATGATTGTGCTTGTTCCGATAACTGCAATGCCTGACTGAGCCATCGTCTTTACACATCTGATTAACGCTTTTTCCCACCATACCTTATTCATCAAATTACTCATTTTTTTCTCCTTATCTCATCAAAATACAAACGCATACCGCCGTCAGTAAGAATCCGATGATTCTAATCACCCCATCACTCATCCGCTACCTCGCTAATTACAGCTGTCTCCTTTTGCCATCAGTCTAAACCACTTCGAACCTGCTGACTTGAAATCAAGTGTATAGCTGACGTTTTCTTCCAAGTCCAGATAGATTCTTATCTGGTCGCTCAGGTTCTCCCTGTTTACTCCGTAAATCTTCGGATTGACCAGATTTGCAACTAATCCTTCGTGCCAGTCATTGAGCGTAAAATCTAGCGTATACATTATTTTTCTACCTCTGTGTGCAAATCGTTTACCTCTTCAATAAGCTTCTTTGCCGTACCGTTTCCGCCAAGTTCTTTATATGGTGTGTACAGTCCGTTGATGTTCTCAAGCTCATTAATTGTTACTTCTCCGTCTGCCAGTGCTTTCTCGCATCTGCGATAGATTGCATCTCTTAGTAGGCTTTTGAGTGCCTGATTAGATGTATCATCTTTCTGCAGCTTTCGCATGACCAAAGTCTGGATGAGCGTCCAGATACCACTTGATGCAATGATTGCAAGGATGAGCTTTCCTAATAATTCTTCCATTACTCAGGCTCCTCCTCTTAATAACCCGGTATCCAATAAATGCATGTAAAATTCGTTTTTTGCGCTACGGCTCCCCAGTTAACGAGAGTACAGTAGGCTTTTCCGCCCTGAATCCAGCCGTTTGTCGCCATAACATAGGGATTGTCCACTCTAATAGCAATAAACTGCGCGTTGGCCGGCACGTTTACGCTTACATTTGACAGTACGCCTTGAGCCGGCACCTCGCCTACGCCGGACGCTTTCATTCCTATCTCTGCCACCCTCGCCTTAATCTGATGATTAGATACCTGGATGCCACTTCCTGCTGTGTAGGATGTCGCTGAGATCGTATTGCCGGAAATAGAAATATTGTCTCCGGCGGCATACTTTCCGCCTGCCCATGCTCCCCAACTTCCATCCAGATACATTCTGGTATAGCAGGGCTGAATGCTTTCGCTCGTCCAGGGATAGTACCTTTGCCAGGCATAGTGACCGCCGGTGCTTTTTACCGTGTAGGATTCCACCTCAAGCCAACCGTTGTCGTTTGCTCCGGGCGGCACATCCGTCATATCCGCAAAAAGATAGTACCTGCCTGCCTCGGTAAAATCATTCAGGCTCTTTGTCTCTGTTACGCATTCTGTTGATGCCCTGGCTACCATGCTCATGATCCGCGCCGCCTTTGTAATGGTCGTTGTTGATGTCTTAACGACCAGCAGAGTTCCGAAGGCGCTCTCTGCATTGTCCCGGAGCAGGGCGGAGTTTGTTGGGATATAGGTCTTCACAAACTGTCTGACCTTATCTACTCCATCCTCTGTATAGATTTCATAACCGCAGTAATAGGTCGACACCGTTCCTGTCGGAATTGTAAAATCATCCTCCGTGATATGCACCTGTCTGCCCTGGATCAGGAAGACACCATCCACCACGTGCACGGTTGTCGCGTTCGCAATCGTCGGCTCGCACTTGCTTCCGATCTGCAGGACGACCGGATATTCTCCGAATACGCTAGCATAGAAGTCTGCATCCATCTGAGCTGTTACCGTACAGCCTCCACCTGTTGCTAAAGATACGTTACTGGCCATTTTTACCTCCTTAAAATACTTCATTTACAAATTCCGCTATTGTCTGCATGCCTGCTGCAGTCGGATGGAATGAGCTATCGTCGACAGCGTAGCCGCTGCATTCGACATAGGTGATGCCGTAATACTCGCAGACGGTCTTTGCCCCTGATACAAAACTGTCCTGGATATAGTCCTTCATGATCACATAGATTGGTTTCGCATGGAAATGATTCTTCACATAAGAAAAGAGATAACAAAGCGCCGGAAGGAAGAGCTTGAGCTGTTCCTCCGTCCAACCGGAATAAACCGGAGATCCCGGATCGCTTGCGCTTCTCGAATCGTTGATCCCTCCCTCGATAAAGAGGTAATCTGCATCTATCGTGTCTTTGATTCGCTTAATAAAAGAAGTTCCGTCTCCGCGCAGATCGCAGACAAGTGCACCACCATAAGCATTGTTTTGCCTCAAGGTCAGCCCCTGCGTCGAAGCGACAAGCCTGTACCACATCTGGGACGGGTCCGAGACATCTCCATGTGGAAAGTATTTCGCATTGCCTGCCGGCGTGATGTCGCCCTGGAATGCTGAGTAACTGTCTCCGATCACGCTGTAGGTATATGTCTTTGTGCTTCCTGATAAGCTGCAGTCTCCGGCAGTATATTCTGCCGTTGCACTTCCTCCGGATACCTTGTAGATCTTCTTCTCGATCGGAGCCGTCACCGTGATGCCGTTAAAGTATCCTTTTACGATATCCCCGACCTCCAGATTGACGGAGTCGTCCGCCTTGATCTCTACGCTGGTAGTAGAGGCAAGCTCCAGCAGCTTCTTCTTTCCACTCTCGAAAAGCTCATCGTTCTCGACATTATTCGCGTCGTAGTAAGCTACCCTCTCCTGAAGTCCTGTATAATATTTGCTCTTCGAAACGACTCCCTTGTTATTGATGTAGATGTCCATCTTCGTTCTGGCCTGCAGTTCTCCCTTGCCGCAGGCGTATAGATGATTGATTCCCATCCCGTCACTGGTAAAGGTCATCTGTACCGGAGAATCTGCCGTATAAGCTCCGATCAGCGTGGCAGCCTTTACAGCTTCCACATAGATCTTTATCTTTTCTCCGGCCTTTTCCTTTTCTGCATGGATATAAAGCCTTGCCCCGACTTCGGACAGCATCTCCTCCAGGCCATCCAGTAGTGTCTCGTACAAAAGAAACTGGTGCTTATTGATCGTGATGCCGCTCTGTTTTGCCGGCACCGTAAAGATACCGCCCAGGATATTCTCGACCATGCTTTTGAGGATCGTGTTCGCATCTCCGCTTACAACCTTATAATCGGAGCCCTTTGGCGGAATGATGATGCGCTGCGCCAGGAGCCCTCTCCAGGTATAACCCTTATAGGTGATCTCCTCCGTGTTGTTTGATGCTTCCGTGTACTCCACAAGGCCGCCCCATTCCGTATGCGGGATATACATTCCCTCGATATTCTTCTGCGCAGTCGTTATCTCGAAGTCGTTGCTGGCCTCCGAGTTACCCACCTCGAAATCAATATCCGCTGTAAGATATCCCACTTCATGCAACTCTTTTGTTAATAAGATCATGCTGTCCATGTCGGTTCCGACCTTTCTTCAAATACAGTAAGCTCGATTCTTCCGCTGCCATGATAAGCGATTACGTGCCGCCCTTCCTCCAGCTTGCTAAAGAGTTCATAGTTCGGATTTCTGTAATCGAAGGCGTTCTCCGTACCTCCTCCATTCTTTTGAACATAGCACTTCTTTTCATAGTCCAGATAATCACGGGAATCTATGACCATATATTCTCCGGTGCTGGCTGCATAATCGACGTTATAGACATGACTGCCGATGGCAAGGTTCAGGACGGTAAAGGCGCCAAAAACAACAAGCCGAAAGTTAACGCTTCCGGAGCTTTCAATCTGAATGGAATTGATCGTTCGCTTACCGTATGTGTATTTGTAAGTGTAATCGTAAATCTTATCCGTCTCTTCTTCGGAGATAGCCTCTTCCGCTTTTGCTTCAATGGTATAAGTTCGCTCCCTGATCCAGAAGGGATAGGGAGCGTATACCTTGAGCTTGTTTCGGAGATAGTTATTCCCGTATTCATCCGTGCTCGAATCTATTACATAAATGTTAAGATACCAGTCATCCCAGTAAAGCTTTCCGACCTGTTTGTTTTTGATGTCATATTCAAACTCATTCCTGAGATTATCTATCTCATTATCAATCTGATTTCGTTTTCCCTTAAAGATCAGCTCGACATCAAGCTCAAGTGCCGCCTTCTTAAAACGGTTCACCCTTGTGCCATACTGCAGGCTTGTTGTATCTGCTGTCCAGGCGTATTCATGGAAATCGGAATCCCTCGTTGTATGAATATATCCCGCTGTGAGGTCGTACTCTTTACCGCGGGAACTTACATATTTTAAATTCATGCGAAGCTTACCCCCATTCCTTTTAAGGTTCTTCCGAACTCTCTGCCATTCAGATTGGTCACGATCGTTGCATCCTGCATGCCCGCTTTTACTGCTGCATAAATGGAGCTTGCTGAAATCGTCTCCCTGTCTGCATTCCGAAGACCGCTTGCCGTTGCGCTGGCGTTCAGCTTGACTGAACTGTTAAGCTCCGAAGAAAGCGGGTCTGTCAGATCTTCCAGGGCCTTATCCACGATGCTGCTGTTTCCTGTGATACCTGCCGCAATACCGGCGGGGATCCACTGGCCTACCTGGTCACGAAATACCCTTGACGGGGACTTGATGCCCAGAGCACTCTTGGCAGCACTTAAAGCATCGCTTGCCAGGCTCTGCATCTTATGGAGCAAAGAGCCTGCCGCACTGGTAACGCCGCTGATGATACCGTGCACGATATTGGAACCGACAGAGACCATCTGGCTCGGCAAGGAACTGACGCCGCTCACGACAGAGGATACCAGTCTCGACGCTGCACTCATTCCGGCTGATGCCAAAGACGAGCCCCAAGAAGCAACTCTGGATACTGCCCCAACAATGGCAGACCATATCCTGCCAGGAAGAGCCGACGCCCTAGAAACTACTCCGCTGATAAATTGCGAAGCTGCGCCTACGCCGGCACTTACCAGCCCGCTGCCCCACTGGATGACGTTCTGGATTGCCGGAGAAATCGCACCCATGATATTTCCCGGAAGCTGCGAAAGCTTGTTTCCTATATCAGCAACAAGCGGATTAATAAAGTTTGCAGCATCATTTGAAACATCATTTCCCCATGTGCAGGCCGCACTCCACACATCTTGCAGGGTATTTTCCACTGTTCCTTTGAGGTTTTCTTTTGCCTCCTCTTTTGCATCATCAACAGAAGTCATTCCGTTAAAGATCGCAATGAGGATGTTTTTTCCAACCTCTCCCCAGTCGGTTTCTCCCAAACCTTCTATCAATCCGCTGGCAAGGCTTGAGCCTGCTTCTATGATTGTTTCCGGTGATTCGGAAAGACCTTCGATTAATGACGAAAGAAGATCCGCGCCTGATTCAATAAGATCTGGCAGATGTTCCGCAATCGTACCAATGAGGCTTCCGATCAGTTCTCCGGCACTCTCTGCAAAATCCGGAGCATTTTCCTGAATGCCGCTGCCGATATAAGATACCAGCTCTTTTCCGGCTTCCATCACTGACGGGAGCTGGTCCAGGATATTGTCCACAAATTCCGGTATCGCATCTGCTGCACTATTCAATGCATCTTTCATTCCTGATACGACTGCGGGCATTAAATGATTCGAAAAGAAATCCGTGACTGCATCCTTCAGATCGGATAGAGCCGGCATAACATTGTCGCCCGCTGCGATCGATGAGATTGTATTTTCAATAGCGGCCTTCATTGAATCGAAGGAACCGGAAAGTGTTGTTGCTGTTTCCTCTGCTGCTGATCCTGTAACACCGAGCTCACTCTGAACGACATGAATCGCCTCGTATACATCGTTGATATTATCAATGTTATACTCTACCCCGCTGAACTCCTGCGCGTCTTTCAGCAGCTGCTCCATTCCTTCCTGTGTTCCCTCGTAGCCCAGCTTTAAGCTGTCCAGCATGTCGTAATTCTTCTCTGCAAATCCTTCGTAAGCACTTTTTACATCCTCGATGTTTGTGCCCATCTTGCTCACATTGTCCGCCATATCGTTGATGGCAGTATCTGTTACCTGAGCCGCTTTTTCCACATCTCCGCCAAGTGCTTCCAGAATGCTGGAGGATAAATCCGCTGATTCCTGCATATAATCACTTGCGGTCATGCCGATTGATTTATAAGCCCTCTTTGCGTTCTCAATAACAGTATTTGAGGCATCTGCGGATTCGCTCGAAAAAATGCGCTGAACATCGTCCAGAGAAGACGTCAGTTCTTTGCTAAAGCTTGTTTTTATGCTGCTCCAGGCACCTTTGATAAATGAACTTAACGCCTCCGGAGCTGATGCGATAACCGTTCCGATCATCGGAATCAAGTTTCCGAACAGATAATTTGACACCGTCTCGGAGAGCTCGTTCAATGCAGGCCCCACGTTTTCACCGAGTGCAATCGCCCCCAGCGCATTTTCAGCCGAGGCCTTCATCATGTTAAAAGAACCGGAAAGCGTTGTTGCCTCCTCTTTGGCCGTTGTTCCAGTTACGCCAAGCTCTTCCTGAATAACGTGGATTGCTTCATACACATCGGACAGGTTGCTGATGTCGTACTTTACCCCGCTGATTTCCTGCGCATCTTTCAGCAATCTTTTCATTTCTTCCTGAGTGCCGCCGTAGCCCAGTTTTAAGTTGTCCAGCATGGTATAGTTCTGTTTTGCGAATCCCTGGTATGCGTTCTGGATATCCTGCATGGCTGTACCCATTTTATTTGAGTTGTCCGCCATGTCCGTGATTGCGGTATCCGTTACCTCTGCAGCCTTTGCCACATCTCCATCCAGTGAAGAGACCAAAGACGCCGCAAAGCTGGTCGCCTGTTCCATGTACTGGTTGGCTGATACGCCCGCTGTCTCATAGGCCTTCTTTGCGTTTGCGATAACCGTTTCAGAAGCATCTGCCATGCTGTTTGCAAAAAGAGTCTGAACGCCGCCAATTGACTGCTCCAGATCTCCTCCGGCTGAAATAGCTGCGGATATTCCTTTCACGATCGTTGTCCCGATCGCAGCTGCTGATATGATTCCGAGTGCCTTTGTGACTAAGCCATTGCCAAGCAGTCCTCCCGCCGTATCTCCGGCGCTGGAGGCTTCCCCGCCGAGCGAACTGGTAAGTGATCCCGATATTCCTTTTGTAGTTGGCACGATCTGCACATATGCTGTTGCTATATTTGCCATAATGTTTACCTCTAAGAATTCCAGGCTTTCCGGAATTCCTCCGGACTATCGAATACTAAAGTTTCATCGTCCTTCTTGCTTTCAAATAAAGCCTCCGAAAGCATGGCTGGACGATTTTTATTTTTCGCGCCGTCTGCAGTCTTCGCCCACCAAAGAAGGGAGAGGCGGTCGACTATCATCGCGCTAAATACATAATCAATCGGCACCTTGTAGCCGTTGATCTTTGTCTTGATCCTGCTGTTTTCCCTTAAACCGACAGCGAGCACTGCCACCGTCTTCAGTGGCAATGCCCGCAGGTCATAAATATGATAGGTCTCTGCCATATCGCAGATCAGAGCCTCACGATCAAACCGGTACATGCCGGCAAGGGTCATCAGTTTTTTGTTTCGTTCGTTGCCTCGAAGATTTCCTGCAAAGAAGCGACCATCAGTTTAAGTGACACCCTCTTACGCCCTGTTACCTTTTTGATGTGTTCCCGAAGTTCGTTCTTCTGCTCTTTTCCTAAGACCTCGTTGAAAATGCCATCTATCCCGGCAAGGTTTCCTGCGTCCACCTCTGCCAGCTTCAGAAGGAGATCATAATCGTCGATGACGTCGTCATCCAGTTCGAAATTGAATCCCGTCTTTGTTGTTCCCTTGATCATGTGCTCTTATTTCCTTTCCTTACTCTTCCAGACCGGCAGTCTTTTCTTCAGATGTGCTTTCGATCGTGTTTGTGGTCTTACCTCCGCCAATATAGTCATAGTGGGTATTGCCGCTTTCATCCGGCTCGCATCCCAGAGTGATCTCATAAGCGACTGCATCAGAATCCGCGTAGGTAATATCCCCAATCTCAGTGATAACCGCAGAAGGGATAACGATTCTCTTCTTCGTATTGCCCTTCATGATCATATCAAAGACATAAGACGCCGGATCTACCTCTTCGGAGTTGGCCTTGACTGAGATCATGCCATCATCTGAAATGCTCACGTTTTCATCGCCATATACTGTTTTCAGTACATTCACATTCAGAGCCTCCAGCAGACTGAACTGGAAAGTATCGTCTTTCTCCGTCAGCATTCTGAGCACCGGATCTCCGCCCCATGCATTCACTGTGTCATAAGAAGGCGAATTACTGTTTACCACGCCTGAGTCTGAAATATAGCCCAGATCCAGAAAAGATGCATCAAGGCTGTCTGTTGTATTGGTCGGCAGGGTCGTGCCCTTCGGTGCAACATGCACCCATCCGGATACCTTGCTGGGCTTGCCTGTTGTAACATTTGCAGCTGTTCCCATTTTTTCCTCCTTTTAATTGAAATGTGTGATATCAAAGACCGCCTGATAGCGGTATCTCTTTGTGCTTGTATCTGTGTAGTTGTAATCGGAATTGAGATCGCAGGAAGAGACTTCCTCCAGTCCGGAAAGTTCCTCCATCGCCCGGATCACTCTCTCATTCAGCTTAGCAGCCTTCAGCAGGGAGTCCGAGTAAGACTGCACGGCCACTGTTGCGGACCGGATATAATTCTGCGTGGATGAGCCCGTCTTTTCAACAATGCAAAACTCTTTTTCCGCTTTTGCCGGAACTTCGGCATATACCGGAAGGCCAAGCGCCTCTTTTAGATATTGGATGATAATCGCTTCAATCATTTGCTGTTAATCGCTTTCAATAAGGTGTTATGTTTCAGGTTGCTATAGTAGGCTTTATCGGTTTCCGCTCCCACGGAGCAGTTGCATCTTGTCTTTCCGACATAGCTGTCCATCTTATAGCCATCTCCGCAGGCACTTAGCACCTGCTTGGCCGCTTCTTGCACGACCGGCTGGCAGTCGTACTTGAGCAGCTGGTCCATTCCGCTCTTATTAAGCTTAATCGTAACCTTAGCCATCGTACGCCTCCACATTGATTTTCTTGTGCCACTTCGTCGGGACATTCGCCTCGATAGCTTCCATCGGGAAGCTGATCGTCCTCCAGGTCTTCCCGAAGAACTTCACCTTCTTATCCGTCCAGTCATGTGCATCGCCCTTCGGGATCGCTATGGAATAAACTGCATGCTTTCCATAAAGCTCTGTCGTGTTGATCTTCTCATCCGTTGTCGTCGGCATGACTAGAAGGCCGGAGACTTCTTCCCAGCTCGTCTCATAAATAGGCCGATTGAATTCATCCCTTCCGCTTTCCGTCTTCTGCTCCAGCTGAACCGTGATTGTTTTAAACATAGCCCATATCCTCCAAAGGTGAACACATGCCGACACGGTTCCCGACTCCCAGCAGCTTCTTGTCCAGCTTCGCCAGATAGAGCTCGCCCACGGATCCGCTGCTCAGTGTCCATGACTGAGAATAGCCCAGAGCAGAAAGAGAGCCCTGGCTTGCTCCGATCGGCGTCCCGTCATCCTCTCCGCTCCCGATCGCACGAATGACCATGTTGCAGGATACAACCTGCTTAGCGTCCTCGTCCGCATCCTTTCCGTAAGCGTCCACGATAATGGCTGCATCTTCCAGCAGAGCCTCGCAAAGCTTCTTTTCCTCATCCGAGAGGCTGCGTCTGCATCTCTTTTCCACATCTTCTACACTTGCGTACATTAGTTACCTCTTTTTCCGTTTGTTCCGGTCTTCTTTGCTGCTGCCGTTTTGGCAGTGCTTTTCTTTTCCTCTACCGGCGTAAAGGTCGCAGAGTCCAGCACAGCGCTGGACTCCACAACCGTGTCCGTATCTTTATAACGGTACTTCATTCCTTACGCTCCCTTTTTGATCAGGGCAAAAGCCTTCTCGTCAAGAATGCCGATGCCGTAAACGATCTCAGCACGAAGAGCCAGCTGGTTCTGTCTCTGCAGGTCGCCAAGTCCGTCCGGATCACCGTACTCGATCATGTGAACGTCAATGGATCTCTGCACGCCCCATCTGATCGCATCGAACTGGCCGACGATACCAAGAAGGCCGCTTTCTGTTGCGATCTCGTTCTTAGCAGATACCGTATCGGAAACTGCTGCATTCATGCCAAGGAAGTTTGTTACATTCTGGCCAAATCCAAGCTCTGGGTAAAGTCTTCTACCTTCTCCGTCCTTCTGAGTAGAGATGCCGAAGGAAAGAGCCGGATCCATTGCAATGCCTCCCGGATTATATCCGGAGCCAAGCACCAGGGATGCAGCTGCTTCCACTGCTGTCTCGTAATCTGTACCGGAAAGAGTCGCGGACTGTGTCGCGTCGATCAGGCCGCTTGTTACCTGAGAGGATACTGCACCGGTGAGCGGATTGATCTTATGAATTGCGATAAGGTCAAGCGCTCTGCCCAATGCGATGCCGGCATTGTCTGCCAGGTCCTGAAGGATGCCGATCTGGGTGTCTTCGTCTGCCCACTGTACCTCATTGGAATATCTCATTGTTACCTGCAGCTTAAAGGGATTGATGATCTTCGGCTCATACTTTGCCGGAGTCTCGCTCTTGCTTGCTCCTTCTCCAACAAGCTCTGCTTTCGGTGCTGATGCCAGGACCCAAGCCTGACCTTTGCCGAACTTCTGCGGAACTGCTCCAGAAAGTCGTGCGATCGCAGAGCCGCTTTGTGCCTTTTTGAAAATACCTGCTGAGATCTCTGCCGGGATCTCGAAATCTGTTGAAATAAGTGGCATGATTTATTCTCCTTTTCCAAAAATCTGATGTGCAAGCTCTCTCATCGCGGAGTCGGTTGTGCTGCCGCCTCCGTTCTGCTGCTTGCCCGTTGACTTGGTTCCCGGATAGCTCTTCGGTTTTGCAAACTTTAGGATCGCATCAGCCTGAGCCTTGCACGCTTCCTCATCCGCTCCGGTTAAAAGCTCCAGCGGAACCCCTGTTTCCTTTGCTACCTTCTCACGTGTGTTCCGGATATCGTTTGACTTGATCAGTGCATCATACTGCGCTTGCAGCTTCTCTGCCCTCTCTGTCTGTTTCTGCAGCTCTGTCTTGGAAGCTTCCTCAGCCTCATCGAATGCGAGTGCCTTCTTCTTCAGTTCGTCATAGTCTGCATACTTGCTTTTCTCTCTCGATAACCTGTCCGCGATGATCGCGTTCATTTCGTCCTGTGTAAAGGTACGCTCTTCCTGATTTCCAGTGTTTCCCTGATTTCCAGTGTTGTTCTCCATTATTGTCCCTCCTGTGAGTAAATGCTTGTCCACGTTTCAGGCACGTGTTGCCATTAAAAAAGCGGCTCTGTTACGAGTCGCCTGATCAATCTAATTTCATTTGTTTCCCGAGCTCTTCGATGATCTTCTGCATCTTCTCGACCTCCTCCAGGCATTGTCGCAGCCGCATTTCTTCTTCCGCTGAATCCAATGATTTTTTCTTCAGCACTAAATAGCTAATTACGCCTCCAGTGCTAGCTGCAGCTATAAGCCATAGTAATAATTCCATCCTGTACCTCCTTAAAAATGTGCATAAAAATACCACCGATCTTCTGACCAGTGGCTTGTTAATACCAAAGTACTGTCCTTTCTGTTGGCGGATTCTCTAATTTTGCAAGACGTTCCAACTCATTTTTTGCATGGGAATAGCCATATTTGGGGTTTTCATGTTCTGTAATCATTCCATCAGAAATACGGATTTTCATAAAGCTCCTAGGATCTTTCCCTTCTAGATAATAATCTGCCGAAATACTATCTTTCATTTTTCTTATGTTTTTCAAGAGAATCATAATATTCTTGAGCCTCCTTCTGGTAATCATATTTTTTTGTTGCTATTTCATGCGCTTTTATATGATCTATTCCTGGATTTTCTTCTTTTATTTTCATTTCCAGCAATTCATGTTCTATCAGAGTTTTATCATGTGGCTTGATATCTTTTCCTATCATCAACCGTTGCCAACTTTGTGCAATCGCACAATCAGGATCAAACTGTCTGCTTTCTCCTGTATCCGGATCAATTAGCGAATTATCTTCAAATAGATAGGCTTTTATCTTCCTGATATCGGATTCTTTTTTTCCTAACTTTTGCGCTATATTCTTGGAGTCAGTTGAAAAGCTCCTAATTTCTTTGTAATACATATTTGCAAATTCTGCAGCTGCATCGCCATCTGGATCTGTAATCCTTGCGCCTGTTATCAGTATAGCAGAATGTCTTTCTAATTCAAGTGTTCTCTCTTTATTCTCTGCATACAGTTCTCTCTTCCTGGCATTGATCGAATCCTTATTCCTAGCATAGTTTTCTCGCCTCAGGGCGTTAATCTTCGCCTGTGAGCTGTTGCCCTTTGCGCTGTTGTACTGTGCCAGGTATTTATCCGGATCATAGCCCGCTACCGTGCTCTTACCGTCGAAGTGATGCGATTAGCTCTCGCTCTCTATCTGATAACTTCCACCTGACAGTCGCCGCTTTCTCTGCCGCCGCTTTCTCTGCCGCCGCTTTCTCTGCCGCCGCTTTCTCTGCCGCCGCTTTCTCTGCCGCCGCTTTCTCTGCCGCCGCTTTCTCTGCCGCCGCTTTCTCTACAGCTTTACAATCAGACAAAAGAAGCCCGCCGCCATAAATTGTTTTCTTGCTTTCTTTCTGAGCATCCAATTTCGAAATCAGTAAACACTCTCTTCCAGACACTTTCATTTCTATTTCATACTTACTGAATCTAGCCAGCATAGCTGCCGTAAGAACATGATCCGGATATGCATACTTGGGAAGTGAATTTGTCTTATCCACCTTGTTTTTTCTATCTGCTTCTTCAATTGCCTGCCTTAATTCCGGTGCTGTTTGTGCTACCAAATCCCCTCCGAAGCTTGTCATAAAGCTCGTGTTCACATTTGCACCGTTTTCGTAGGTTACTTTTGCTCCTGTAATGATATGGTTACATCGCATCACAACGTCCCTTCCCGAAAAGGCTGTCAATGTCGGAGCAAACAAAAAGAACGCTATTCCGCGTTCCAGATAAAAGGCAATTATTTTTGACAAGATTGAAAATGGAGGATTATCAAGCACCACACAGCCTTCCGGATACTCGTAACTCTCATAATCTCCGCCAGGATAAAATGGGCGAACTATTTTATCCGATGCAATGTTGTATTCTTTGCATGCCCAGTCCTTCACCGCTTCATAGATCAGCGAAGGCGTGTAACAATCATCAGTCGTTTTCTTTGGCTTGAATTTGTCTACAAATGCCTTGTACTCAGCTGTCTCTTCATGTTCAATATGTTCCAAGTGCACCTCCTTAAAAATGTGCATAAAAATACCACCGATCTTCTGACCAGTGGCTTTCTCATTTGATTAAATAAATGTTACGGTTTTTCCCTCGAAATTTCCCAAACTATCAATCGTTGTCCATCGCGGAATTGAATTTAAATTAAATTTATATTTTTTCCCTTCAATAATCGCTATTCCATACTTAGCCGGAGGCGAATACTCATAATCTCTGTCTAAAACCAAAACGCTGAACTTAGTATCACCTATTGGAAACGATTCAATTATTTTATAAACATTACTCATTTACTATCACCGCTTTCAGAAAGCAGACATCGCAGCCTTTTCTCATACATCTTCAAATTTGCTTTTGTGGTTTCTGTTTCCTCTACTGGTATTTTATATTTATCAGCTATTGATAGCAAGTGTTCCTGCGCATCTATCTCCCTCATCAACATCATTTCGTCGAACGAAAAGCCCGAAAACTTGCCCTGTCTATCCTGCTCTGCATGGTACATTTCCTCCAATACATCTGAAACCGTGGCATCGTCCCGAATAAAAGCAACATTTGCCCCCGCCATATAAGACGCGTACGCACCCTGCATCTCAAGATGCCTCCGTGCATCATCTCCGCGAATTATAACGCCGCCTTGCTTTATAAATCCGTTTGTTAGTTTGTTATACGTCGGCTTGTCTATTATCTCCTGCCCTTGTTCTCCTATTCTGCGCCGATACTGCTCTGCATACAATTCCCTCTTCCTGGCATTGATTGAATCCTTATTCCTAGCATAGTTTTCCCGCCTCAGGGCGTTAATCTTCGCCTGCGAGCTGTTGCCCTTCGCGCTGTTGTACTGTGCCAGGTATTTATCCGGATCATAGCCCGCTACCGTGCTCTTACCGTCGAAGCGGACAGCATAGGTGCA
>CAVEOK010000024.1:20504-31622 GCA_963617415.1 Oscillospiraceae bacterium | reverse complement strand
ATGCACACTCGTGCAAAGAAAAAATGTCAAAAGGAAGGTGGTTGTTTGAAAATTTGGAACCCGAAAATGAAGGAAAAGATGCAGGAAGCAATGGTGGCTGTGATTCCGATCGTTTGCATCGTTCTTCTTTTAAGCTTTCTCCTTGTTCCGCTTTCTCCAAGTATTCTCTTGAGCTTTTTGCTGGGAGCCCTGCTTGTTATGGTTGGAATGATGCTTTTTACCTTAGGTGCAGAGGTTTCAATGACGCCTATGGGTGAAAAGGTCGGTGCCAAAATGACGCAAAGTAAAAATATTATTATTATTGTTCTTCTGGCCTTTATTCTTGGTGTGATCATTACCATTGCAGAGCCGGATCTTCAGGTCCTGGTAGAATTGATTCCCTCTGTACCGAATCAGCTGCTGATCATTGCAGTTGCGATCGGCGTTGGTATCTTTCTGGTTGTAGCTCTGCTTCGTATGCTTCTCGGCATTCCCCTGTCACATCTTCTTCTGGTCTTTTATGCATTGGCTTTTGTTCTGATGTTCCTTGTTCCCGAGGATTTTCGAGCCATTGCTTTTGATTCCGGCGGTGTTACAACCGGACCGATGACGGTTCCCTTTATTATGGCACTTGGTGTCGGTATCTCTGCAATCCGAGGCGATAAACATGCTGCAAACGACAGCTTCGGTCTGGTTGCCTTATGCTCGATCGGACCAATTCTTGCAGTTCTCTGCCTGGGTATGCTTTTTCATCCTTCCGAGAGTTCTGCTTATACCATTGAAAATATTCAGGTTGCAAATTCCGTGGAGCTTTGGCAGATGTTTGTGAAGGAACTGCCTTCCTATATGTCGGAAATTGCCCTTTCCCTGCTGCCGATCGTTCTCTTTTTTGGCCTTTTTCAGCTGATCAGTTTGCATTTAAATAAGAAGAATCTTTTGAAGATTGCAATTGGTCTGGCTTATACCTATGTTGGCCTTGTGCTTTTTTTGACCGGAGCAAATGTTGGCTTTATGCCGGCCGGAACCTATCTGGGCTATGAGCTTGCATCAGAGAGCTATCGTTATCTTTTGATTCCGATCGGTGCTTTGATCGGCTTTTTCATTGTTAAAGCTGAGCCGGCAGTCTATGTACTGAATCATCAGGTAGAGGAGATTACAGATGGAGCTATTTCTGCCAGATCCATGGAAATCGGCCTTTCGGTTGGTGTAGCCTGTTCGGTTGCACTTGCAATGACGAGGGTTTTAACCGGAATCCCTATTTTATTCTTTTTGATTCCGGGCTATGCAATCGCCATTGCCAGTTCTTTTTTTGTCCCTAAGATTTATACGGCAATCGCTTTTGACTCCGGTGGAGTGGCATCCGGTCCTATGACGGCAACCTTCCTCTTACCTTTGGCACAGGGAGCCTGTGTAGCGGTTGGAGGTAATCTGGTTGCAGATGCCTTCGGTGTAGTAGCCATGGTTGCAATGACGCCTCTGATCACCATTCAGGTGCTTGGCATGATGCATAAGCTGCGCCATCCGAAGAAGGATATTCTTCACCAGCTGTCAGATTATGACGACAATGCTATTATCGAGCTCTAAGGAAAAGCGGATGACATTAGCATTTTCCTGAAAGAATGCGGATTGAAATAGGAAGGAATTTGAATGAGCAAATTATATATGCAGGTAACCGTGAGCAGCCGAAAGATGGTGAAGCGCTTTACTGAGTTTTATAAAGAAGAGGGGCTTGAAGTAGGCTTTATTTCTCTTGGGCATGGAACTGCCTCTGATGAAATACTGGACTATTTCGGCCTGGATGGAATGGAAAAGAGCATTCTTTTTCATATTGTGACGGACAGTAAATGGAAGGAAATAAAAAGAAAGCTGCGTTTAAAAATGCAGATTGATATTCCCGGCATCGGAATCGCTTTTTTGATTCCGTTAAGCAGCATTGCGGGTAAGAAAGAACTGAATTATCTGACCTGCGGCCAGGATTTTGTAAAAGAGGAGGAAAGCAGCTTGAAGGATACCAAATATGAATTATTAATTGCGGTTTCGAATCAGGGCTATTCTGAGGTAATTATGGATGCCGCAAGGAATGTCTATGCAGCCGGCGGAACGGTGATTCACGCCCGTGGAACCGGAAGTCAGTTAGCGGAACGCTTTATGGGTGTCACCCTGGTTCCGGAAAAGGATATGATTTTCATTGTTGTTCGCAAGGATCAAAAAAATGAGGTCATGAATGCCATTATTAAGGAGGCAGGCAGAAATACCAAAGCAGGTGCGATCGTTTTCTCCCTTCCAGTTACGGATACAGCAGGAATGCGGATGATGGAAGAGCTAGAGGAGCTGGAAAAAGAAAATTAAAGTATTCCATTTCTTCCTTTCGTTAGATATAATAATAACGAGCCCTTTCCTATTGCATTTTCTGTGCAAGGTGCTAGAATACATAGTAGACTAACAAAACACCTAAGAAAGAAATGGAGGACACGAAAATGGGATTTTTAACTGGAAAAACAGCATTGATTACAGGAGCAGGTCGTGCCGTACTGAGTGACGGACGCTGCGGATCCATCGGATACGGTATTGCAACTGCATATGCAAAAGAGGGTGCAAACCTTGTGATTACCGGCCGCAATATGAAAAAGCTTGAGGATGCAAAGGCTGAGCTTGAAGAAAAGTACGGCATCAAAGTTTTAGTGATCCAGGCTGATATTCATGCAGGCGGAGATAATGAGGCAACAGCTCAGAGCGTTGTAAAGCAGGCGGTTGAAACCTTTGGTGGTATTCAGGTTCTCATTAATAATGCACAGGCATCTGCTTCAGGTGTTACGCTTGCAGACCACACAACAGAGCAGTTTGATCTGGCAATGTATTCCGGACTTTATGCAGCATTCTATTATATGAAAGCTTGTTATCCTTACCTCGCTGAGTCAAAGGGAAGTGTTATCAATTTTGCTTCCGGAGCCGGTCTTTTCGGTAACTTTGGTCAGTGCGCATATGCAGCGACCAAGGAAGGTATTCGTGGTCTCTCTCGTGTTGCTGCAAATGAATGGGGCAAGGATGGTATCAATGTAAATATTGTTTGCCCGCTTGCTTGGACAGCACAGCTTGAGCAGTTTGAGAAGGCTTATCCGGATGCCTTCAAGGCAAACGTAAAGATGCCTCCGATGGGCCACTACGGTGATGCAGAGAAGGAAATCGGTCGTGTTTGCGTTCAGCTCGCAATGCCTGATTTCAAATATATGTCCGGTGAGACACTGACACTGGAAGGCGGCATGGGACTTCGTCCATAATAAAAGTAATAAAATTTTTTCTGGCTTCTCCGATTGATCGGAGAAGCCATTTTTTGTGTAATAGGAAATTCTGTCAAAATTTCCTATTACACAAAAAATGAGAATGCGCACTCGCGCGAAAAGGAAATATGTCGCAAGCGACCGCGCTCGGCGCGAGCGTTTCGCGAGCGAAACGCTTAGTTCCACTGTGGCGGAAGGAAAATAATGCTTTCTTGTATAAAATCAATAAAAATGGGTTAAAAGTAAACAGAGAATAGAAAATTTTGCTTATTTACGGTATAGTATAGGGTGAGTTTTTTTAGAGGATGGTGGGTAATGAAAAATAAGCAAAAAAACAGTATCAAAGGTTCTTTTTTCTCTTTCTTTCTGCCGATTCTTCTGCTTACCCTTATGCTGGGTTTGCGTGTATCTGCAGCGGAGATCGATCAGACAGAAAAGGATTCCCTTACGGCTTTGACAAATGAAGAAAATATTTCTGACGAAGAAACTTCTTCTGAAGAGAAGAGTGAAGCTTCTTCTGAGAACAGGGAAGAGGAAGGAAATACAGATAATCTAACAGAAGAAAAGAGTAGCGATGTATCTTTTGATATAAGCGTCCTTTCAGAAGAGAATGCAGAGTCAGGCATTCTTTCTGAAGAGGAAGAAGCTGTCTGGCCTGGATCGGAATATGCTTCTTATACCGGACTGTTGAAGAATGAAGAAGATGGCAAAAGCTACTATATTTTAAATGGTGCGGTAAATACAAAGGCAAACGGCCTCATTAAAGTAAATGAGGAATGGTGCTTTTTTGAAAATGGCGTCTTAAAGGAGTCAGAGTCAAATCTCATTCTTTTTTATGGCGGCTGGTATTATATCAAAAACGGCAAAATCGACTGGAACTATTCGACACTTGCCCAGGTAAATGGAAAAGGTACCTATTATTATGTAGAAAAGGGACAGATCAACTGGAAATTTACCGGCCTCAAATATATTGACGGCAGCTGGTATTATATCGAGAAGGGTGTTTGGAAAGAAAATTTCAATAACCTGGTCTATCATTATGGCGGCTGGTACTATGTTCAGAATGGAAAGATCAATTGGGACTACAGCAACCTGGTTCCTTATAATGGCGGTTGGTATTATGTGAAGAAGGGCCAGATTGACTGGACTTATTCTACCTTGGCTCAGGTAAATGGCAAAGGCAAGTGGTACTGTATTCAGAAGGGAAAGCTGAACTGGAATTATACAGGACTTGCACAAAATGAGAATGGCTGGTTCTATGTTTCAAAAGGTGTGGTAGACTTCAGCTACAGTGGTCTGGTGAATCATTACGGTGGCTGGTACTATATCCAAAAGGGCTATCTGAACCGAAACTACAGCAATCTTGTAAAATATAATGGCGGTTGGTATTATGTAAAGAAGGGTCAGATTGACTGGACTTATACAAGCCTGGCGCAGGTGGACGGCAAGGGTGCCTGGTATTATGTGAAAAAAGGACAGCTGGACTGGACATTTACCGGTTTGGTGAACTATTATGGTGGCTGGTATTATATCCAAAAAGGCGTTTTGAATTGGAATTATAGCGGCCTGGTTTATCATTACGGCGGCTGGTACTATGTCGACAAGGGTAAGATCAATTGGTCCTATACGAATATTGTGGCTTATAACGGCGCCTATTATTATGTCGAAAAGGGTATCGTTAACTGGTCCTATTCCGGCAAGGCTACGGTAAATAACAAGTACTGGTATTATGTCTTAAAGGGCGTTGTACAGACCGGACGCTTCCAGCTTTCGGATGGAAAGTGGTATCAGATGAATCATTCGACAGGAGAGCTCTACGAGGCAAAGGCAGTTATCGCGATTGATGCCGGTCATCAGTCCATCATCAATACCGGAACAGAGCCGCTTGGACCGGGATCTTCTGTAATGAAGAGAAAGGTTTCCACTGGCACCGCAGGATATGTAACCGGACAGACTGAATACAGCGTTAATCTGGCGATTGCCCTGAAGCTGCAGGCAATTCTGGAAGCAGATGGCTATACGGTTGTCATGATAAGAACGACGAATGATGTCAACATTTCAAATGCAGAGAGAGCACAGATCGCAAACAATGCCAATGCAGATGCTTTTGTTAGAATCCATGCAGACGGAAACGATAATCATTCTGTTTCGGGAGCAACAACTCTTTGTCAGACTAGCTCCAATCCTTATAATGGATCCATGGCTTCCGAAAGCTACAGCCTCTCTAACTACATTTTAAACAGCCTTTCCGATGCAACAGGCTGCAGAAAGGTTGGAATTTCCCAGGTTGACAATATGACAGGAATCAACTGGAGTAAGGTTCCGGTATCCATTGTCGAGGTTGGATTTTTATCAAATGCTTCTGAGGATCAGCTGCTTGCAACAGACAGCTACAGACAGAAGGTGGCAAGAGGAATTGCAAACGGTATCGAAGCTTATATAAACAGTAAAAATTAAAGATAAGGAAAAAGAGCATGAGAAGAAAGAAGGTAAAAGGTCTGCTTGCGGCTTTGAGTCTGGCAGTCTTGTTGAGTGCAGGTGGAGTTAGTGCATATGCACAGGAGGCAGACGGTCAGCTCGCTGCAAGTCTTGAAACAGAAGTGGCAGAGCCAGCAAATGAAAGTGCGGAAAATAAAAGCGCAGAAAATAATAGCGAAGCAAATGAAGCAAATGATAAGGATGATAACAGCCAATTTGACGCAAGCGAGAATTTGGTAAATCTCTATTCAAATGAAGCTTCTAGCGGAAATAAAACGTCGGAAGAAGGGAAGGGGAATGCATCCGGTGATGCAGATCAGGATCGCTTCCCGGGCAAGCAGTATGCTGATTTTACCGGAATTTTAAAGAATCAGGCTGACGAGAAAAGCTACTATATTGTTCAGGGAAAGATTTCCGAGGAGACCAATGGTTTGGTTGAATATGAAGGAAAGCTTTATCTGATCAAGAACGGCATTGTAGAGGAAAGCTTTAGCGGGCTGACTGCATACAAGGAAGCTCTGGTCTATCTGGAAAAGGGTGTTCAGAATAAGGACTACAAGGGTGGCTGTGAAAAGGACGGAAAGCTCTACTATGTACAGAATGGACAGGCAGATCTTTCTGCCAAGGGCTTATATCAGATCAATGACATCTGGTATTATTTCGAAAACGGAAGCGTAAACAACGCCTATACGAATTTGGTTTATCATTACGGTGGCTGGTACTATGTGCAGAACGGCAAACTGAATTGGAATTACACCAATCTGGTGAAATATAATGGCGGCTGGTATTACGTAAAGAATGGCAAGATTGACTGGTCCTGCAATACACTGGCCCAGGTAAATAATAGCGGCGCTTGGTATTGCGTGCAGAATGGTAAGTTAAACTGGTCCTATAGCGGCCTGGCACAGAATGAGCATGGCTGGTTCTATGTTTCTAAGGGCGTTGTGAATTTCTCTTATAACGGTCTTGTGAGTCACTATGGCGGCTGGTACTATGTGCAGAATGGCAAGTTGAATTGGAATTATACCAATCTGGTAAAGTATAACGGTGGCTGGTATTATGTAAAGAACGGCAAGATCGACTGGTCCTGCACAACCTTAGCCCAGGTAAATAATAGCGGCGATTGGTATTACGTAAAGAATGGTAAGATTGATTGGACCTTTACCGGCTTGTCAAAATACGGCAATAACTGGTATTATCTTGAAAAAGGTAAGCTGAATTGGTCTTATTCTGGTTTGGCTTATCATTACGGCGGCTGGTATTATGTGAAAAAGGGTGTCCTGGATTGGACCTATACCGGTATTACGCATTATAACGGCGGCGTTTATTATGTAAATAAGGGTGTAGTAGATGCTGCTCGTAAGCTTTCCAAGGGAATCGATGTCAGCCATTGGCAGGGGAATATTGACTGGGCAAAGGTAAAGGAAGATGGCGTAACATTTGCGATTATTCGTTGCGGTCATGGTCTTGGTAACCAAATGGTAGACCGTACCTGGGTACAGAATGTAGAAGCCTGCATTAAGTATGGAATTCCTTATGGTATCTATTTCTATTCCGAAGCCTTAACCATGGATGAGGTTGATGCAGAAGCAAGCAATGTTCTTTCTCTGCTCAGCGGCTATAGCCCGTCTCTTCCGGTTTTCTATGATATGGAAATGGGTGAGCAGCTGGCACTTGGTGCATCTACCTGCTCTGCATTTGCAGAACGTTTCTGCAGCCAGATTAAAGCTGCTGGCTACAACGCTGGTCTTTATGCTTCTGTCAGCTATTATAATGATCTTTTCGGAAGCTTTGCTTCAAAGAGCGGATATTATCACTGGGTTGCAGAATGGAACAGCACCTGCAGCTATAAGGGAAGCTATCAGATCTGGCAGTATTCCAGCAAGGGAAGCGTAAACGGTATTTCCGGAAATGTGGATCTTGATTATTTTGTTAATTAAGAGAAATCTTTTTAAAGGATGCGCACGGATTCAAAGATGTATGTGTCTGCTAACGTAGACCCGAATCCGGCGCTCGAGGCTCGTAAGCGAGTCTTGACGAAGCTTCGAGTTAGAACGGTTTAGGAAAAGAGGGAGTATGCAAGCTAAAATCAAAAGATCAATTTCATTCTTACTGGCACTTGTCTTGTGTCTTGGTCTTACACTGAGCTCTGTAAGTGCAGCCGAGCTTTCCGATGCGCAGAATGCTGTTTCGGAAAATTCATCAGAAACAGAGCCGGGACAGGAGAGTGAAGAGAAGCTGTCGGAGGAAGCAGATATTTCTGAAGAAAGCGAGGAAGCTTCCATCATTTCCGAGACTACTGAGCAGGATTCTGACCTGACAGGAAAGGTTGCAGAAGAAAAAACAAATATTCTGGGAAATACAGTCTCAGGTAATGCTGCAAACAATCTGCTTTCCGACCAGGTATGGCCGGGAAGTGCCTATGCCAGCTTTACCGGTATGCTGAAGAATCCGACAGATGGGCAGCTCTATTATATTGAAAAGGGAAAGATTTCCGAAGAAACAACCGGAGTTATTGCGTATAATGGCAGCTTTTATCTGGTCAAAAAAGGTGCTTTAGTTGATAGCTTCACCGGCTTATACAGCTATGACAGCAAGCTGATCTATTTTGAAAAAGGAATTCAGAACAAAAGCTATAAAGGCAGCTGCAAAAAAAATAATATCATCTACTATGTGCAGAACGGTCAGGTTGATACCGAAATAAATGGTTTGAATCAGCTGGATGGTAGCTGGTACTATTTCTCAAAGGGAGCAGTAGACACTGCTTATACCAATCTGGTTAAGTACAAAAATGTTTGGTATTACGTCAAAAATGGCGTGCTGGACAAATCCATATCTGCGCTTGTTCAGCTTGACAACAAGGGTTCCTATTACTATGTTAAGAACGGCAGCATTGATTGGTCCTACAGCGGTTTGATTCAGCTCAATGGGAATTGGTACTACCTGCAGAAGGGCGTTTATCAGCAGAGCTACAGCGGTCTTGTGAATCATTACGGCGGCTGGTACTATGTTGAAAAAGGTCAGATTAACTGGAAATACTCTAATCTGATCAAATATAATGGCGGCTGGTACTATGTTCATAATGGTAAGATTGACTGGTCTTACAGCACCTTGGCACAGGTAAACAATTCCGGCGTTTACTATTATGTTAAGAACGGCAAGATTGATTGGACTTACACAGGACTGGTAAAATATAACGGCAGTTGGTTTTACGTCAATAAAGGCTGGATGAATTGGACCTACACGGGGCTTGTGAATCACTACGGCGGCTGGTACTATGTTAAGAATGGATACTTGAATTGGAATACCACAACCCTCGCTTCCTATAATGGCAAGGTATATTATGTAAACAAAGGAAAGGTTGACTGGTCCTATACTGGAAAAGTCACTTATCAGGGTCTTGAATATGCTGTAGTAAAAGGTGTTGTTGATACGCTTTTGATTGCGCATGCTGCTCATGATGAGAACGGTGCATACAGAAATGGACAGGCGGGAGATCAGACTGGCAATGAGGTTTATATCAGAGAATGGTACAGCAGGCCATGGAATTATGTGTTGAGATGCAATGATGCAACGGTAGCAGAACGTTTTGCTTATGCGATGGAAAGGGCAGCAAAGAATGATCATATCGGCTACGATATGAATGATCGAAATACCCTTTACAAGGCGGCATCAAGCGTTGGATGGGATCCGGGACGTGTCACATCAGATGTGGAATGCGACTGCAGCTCTTTGGTTTCAGTAGCCTTGATCTATGCGGGAATTTCAGAGAAGCTGATGTATCAGGGAGGAAACTGTCTGACCACCCATACATTAAGAAAGGTTCTGACTTCAACAGGTCTCTTTACAGTTTATTCCTCTTCAGATTATACGGATACTTTTGTAAATTTAAAACGAGGTGACATACTTTTATATGAAGGACATCATACGGCAGGTGTTATCGGTTATGAAACATTCTAATCATTCGGGATGGAATAGGAGAGTTTTAGCATTTTTTCTAATCTTTACTTTGGCTTTTAGCTGTCTTCCCTTTCAGCAGATCGCTCAGGCTTCTGCAATAACGAAAGCAGAATCCTCCGATGCAACAGAAAGAGAGGATAAATCTGCTGCAGACACAAAAGAAGAGCCGGTGGATGAGAAAACGAAAACAGAAGAAGGTACAGAGCAGAGTACAAAAGCAAAAGAGAAGATGGCAGGAAATACGACAGATGCATCTGGAGATGCATCTGTTGATGCTGTATTTATCGGTGATTCTTATGCAGGCGGTTGGAATACAAATCAGAATGTATTTGATTCGGAGCATGCCTGGCCGGTCTATACAGCGCAAAAACTGAATACAGAGCATTATGTCTGTAAATGGTATGGCGGAACCGGATTTGCCAGAGTCTATGATGGTGTAAATTTTCTTTCCCTCTTAACAGATGCTGCAAATGAAATATCGGATCGATCTGCAGTAAAGTATTTGGTGATCTGTGGCGGTTATAATGATTATGGATTTGATTATTCTACCTTAAAAGCAAAAGCAGCAGAGACCATTGCATATGCAAAAAACAGCTTTCCGAATGCCACGATTGTTGTCGGTATGATTGCTGCAGACGGCGGTGATACATCGGTCGAATCAAAGCTGATGACGGTAACAAGAAATGCCTATGCGGATGCAGCAGGAGAAGCTGGAGCTTACTATCTGACAAATGGTGAGTATATTCTGCAGAACGAGGAGAATGTTTTTACAAATGGTGACTCCTTCCATCCAAATGAAAAGGGACATCAGGCCATTGCAGAATATATTTATGCAGTTCTCAATGGGTATACGATTGATAGGGATAAGCTAAAGATCAATTATCATTCCAATTTTAATGATACAGATACGGTTGAAACGCAGGAAATTGATAAAAGTGATACAGCAGCAAAATTATCTTTTAAGGATATCTTTCAGCAGGATTTTGGCAATGCGACTTTTTTAGGCTGGTCAAAGCTGAGAAATGCAGAAATCGGAGAGTATTTTTCTTATTCCCAGATAAGTGCAGAATGGATGTCGCAGAATTATCCCTATGTTAATTTATATGCGATCTGGGCAATGGCTTCGGAACCAAACTTTACCGGTGTTTTAAAGGTTGGTGAACAGCTTCTTTATTGTGAAAAAGGAGCTTATGTGCCAAACTATACTGGCGTCATATTTGATAAACATACGTATTACAGATACTATGTGAAAGATGGCAAGGTGGATTCTTCTTATACCGGACTTGCCATGGATCAAAGCAATAATTGGTACTATTTCGAAAATGGCATTGGTAACAGCTATTACACAGGTTTGGTAAATCACTATGGCGGCTGGTATTATGTGCAGGAGGGAGCCTTAAATTGGAATTTTACAGGCTTAGTT
>CAVEOK010000024.1:0-20494 GCA_963617415.1 Oscillospiraceae bacterium | reverse complement strand
GTATTACCTGCAGAAGGGATGCATAAATTGGAATTATAACAATTTAGTAAACTATAATGGTGGCTGGTATTATGTTCACAACGGCAAAATTGACTGGTCCTATTCTACTTTAGCAAGAGTAAATAACAGCGGCAGTTGGTACTGTGTTAAGAATGGAAAGATCGATTGGAACTATACCGGACTGGCCTCCAATGAAAGCGGCTGGTATTACGTCAAAAAGGGCCTTGTCGACTTTAGCTACAATGGACTTTGCCAGTATAATGGCGGCTGGTATTATCTCCAGAACGGAAAGATCAACTGGAACTACAGTAATTTGGTAAAGTATAACGGCAGCTGGTATTATGTTCATAATGGCAAGATCGACTGGTCCTATTCTACCTTAGCAAGAGTAAATAACAGCGGCAGTTGGTACTATGTCAAGAATGGTAAGATCGATTGGAACTATACCGGACTTGCTTCCAATGAGAGTGGTTGGTATTACGTCAAAAAAGGCGTCGTTGATTTTAGTTTTAATGGGCTTTATCAATATAATGGCAGTTGGTATTATCTTCAGAATGGAAGGGTCAACTGGAACTACAGCAATTTAATTCTGTATAATGGCAGTTGGTATTATGTAAGAAACGGTAAGATTGATTGGACATTTACTACCTTGTCCCAGGTAAACGGAAGCGGCACTTGGTACTATATTCACAATGGCGTGATCGACTGGAGCTATTCCGGCAGTTATACCTTCCAGGGCAATAAATATCAGATAAAAAATGGAATCGTAGTTGGATATGCCGGAAAGGTATATCCAACAGCTGTATTTATCGGCGATTCCTATGCAACCGGATATAGTGCGGATCTGCCCTCTCCGGACAGTGACAATGCCTGGCCGGTTCTGACAGCGAAGCTTCTGAATTGTACAAACTATGTGATCAAAGCCAAGGGCGGCAGTGGCTTTGTAAATAATCCGGATAATGTGAACTTTAAAACGCTTGTTTCAGAAGCAGCGAATTCCGTGAAAAACAAAAATGATGTCGATCTTCTTGTGATTTGTGGTGGGTATAATGATTATTATTATTCCTATGCGAAAGTAAAAGCAAAGGCAGAGGAAACGATTGCATATGCAAAAGCTTCTTTCCCAAATGCCAGAATCATGGTTGGAATGATAGGTGGTCATAAAGCCGATACTTCCACTGAGGCAACTTTGCTGACTGATACCTTAAAGGCTTATAGAGATGCAGCAAAGGAAAGCGGTGTATATTACCTTTCCAACGCAGAATATGTTCTTGAGAATGCAGATAATGATGTTGGATCAGATTATCATCACCCCAATACGATCGGACAGCAGCTTTTGGCAAATTATATTTCTTCTTCTGTGAATGCCTGCTATCGTGACAGCAATACGATCAATATCACCTACTATTCAAATTATGAGAATATGAACAGCAGTTATTCTGTCCAGATGGGGCAGAATGCGCAGGGAGAAAAAATAGCGTCAACCGATGTATTCAGATTGGACTTTGGCAATGCCACCTTTTTGGGCTGGTCAAAGCTGAGAGATGCAGTAAATGGAGACTACAGCTCCGGAACTACAATTAGCACAGCTTGGGCAAAAGATAATTATTCACAGGTTTCTCTTTATGCGATCTGGCTTCCGACCTGCAGTGATAACTATACCGGTTTTATCAAAAGAACAAATGGTATGCTTTACTATCAGAATGGTAAGCTTGCTTCTTCCTATACAGGCTTTGCTTCCGACAGCAGCGGAACACAGTATTATGTGCAAAAGGGCTTTGTCTATTATACCTATACAGGACTGACAAAGGTCAATAATAGTTGGTGCTACATTGATAAAGGAGCATTGAATACAAGCGTTAACGGCCTGGTAGAATATAACGGTGGTTATTATTACCTTCAAAATGGCTATGTAAATTGGAATTACAGCAATCTGGTTTACCACTATGGAAGCTGGTACTATGTTCATAATGGCAAGATTGACTGGTCCTATACCACACTGGCACAGGTGAATGGAAGCGGAAAATGGTATTATGTCCATAATGGAAAAATAGATCGGAGCTATTCCGGAAGCTACCGTTATTTAGGAAAAGTCTATCAGGTGAAAAATGGTGTTGTGCTTTAAGAAAATTATTGGTTCTGTCATTCTTTGTATCGGCCTTCTGGCTGCCCTTGTTTTTGGCCTTCATTATTACAAATATTACATCAAAAATGATTGGACGGTTATTTCTTATCCTTCTGTTACAGGAGGGCAGATCCAGTTTTATACGATAACGGACCGGCAGGGGCATCTGGTTATTGTTGATGGCGGTTATGCAGATGACGCAGAACAGATCAAGAACATCATTGCAAATTTTGGCAATCATGTAGATGCCTGGATCCTGACCCATCCGCATCCGGATCATGTAGAGGCCTTCGATACGATTATGGCAGATTATCCGGATGTCGATATCAGCATTGACAAAATCTATGTTACGCCGGTTCACGAAGAACGCTATCAGGAAACAGCTAAGGATTACGATAATTACGGCACCTATGAGATTTATTCAAATCTGATTGCAAAAATGGATAATGTAACTGCTCTGCAGGCAGGGGATGAGCTTGACTTGATCGGACTGAAGATGAAGGTAGTGCATGCCTGGGATGATGATGTCGATCAGTTTGAAAACAATCTCTGCAACAATGGATCTTTAATGTTTAAGCTGTCCGGCAAAGAAAAAAGTATGCTCTTTTGTGCCGATACCCAGTCAGAGGTAGAAAATGAAATTATTTCTGCTTATGGCGATGAGCTAAAGGCCGATTATGTTTCCTGTGGTCATCATGGCAATTGGGGACTGACGAGCGCCTTTTACGACCTGGTGGATCCTGAGGTTGCCTTTATGGATTGTCCCAGCTCGATTCTGGAGGATAGCAGCGGTAAATACGATGCACCTCAGCTCAAGGCTTACTTTGATGCAAAGGGCGTTACCGTTTATTCCTTTGAAGGCGGTCAGCATTCTGTGGTTTTGAAATAGGCTTTACAAAATTATCTGAATCGTTTAATATATATGATGTTAGATATTACTATTAAATGTTAGGTAAAAAACGATTATGAGCAGAACAACTATTGAAAAATCAAGAGAAGACTATCTGGAAGCGATTCTGGTTTTAATTGAAAAAAACGGTGCCTGCAGACTGACGGATATTGCGGAGCATTTAAATTATTCCAAACCCTCTGTCAGTGTTGCGGTAAAGAAGCTGGAGGAACAGGATTTTATTCAAAGAGATGACTGGAGGATCCTTCTGACAGATGCAGGCAGGGAGCTTGCAGAGAAAACTTACAAGAAGCACAAATTCTTTACGGCTCTTTTCGAATCCATCGGGATTCCGGATGAAACAGCAAAGGAAGAGGCTTGTCTTATGGAGCATATCATTTGTGAAGACAGCTTTGCAAAAATGCTGGCATATTGGAGCGATGATTTAATAGCAAAAGGATATGAGCTTTAAATAGAGAAAATAGAGAATAAAGAAAGTCAGGGGAGAACAGAAGAGGTTCTCCCCTTTTAGTATTTTCTAACATTGCTTATTTTTTGCTATTTTTGCTTACTTTTTACTATGAAACTTTAATTTTTACTTTTCCTTGAAAAGAATTATAATAAGCAAAGTAAGAGAAATATCGTCCATTCAATGGCTGGAGGAAGCCATTAGGCTTTAGCTGACGAGAAAAGGATATTTCTTTACTTTAGTAATGAATGATAAAAAAAATGATACACGGAGGTATTTACAATGAAGTGGAATAAATTAGCATTATTTGCAGGCGGCGTTTTATTTGGTACAGCAGGCGTTTCTATTCTGAAGAGCAAGGATGCCAAGAAAGCTTATACCCAGTGTACAGCGGCTGTTTTACGCGGCAAGGATGCAGTCATGAAAACAGGCACAGCCTTGAAAGAAAACTGCGAAGATATTTATGAAGATGCTTCTGATATCAACGAAAAAAGATATGCAGAAGAGGAAGCCCGCAAATTAGCAGAGGCAAAGGCTACCGTAGCTGCTTATGAAGAAGCTGCCGCAGAGGAAGCAAAGGAAGATTAATTTTACCGGCCGACAGCACCATTGGAGCTGCCGGCCCTATTTATAGAAAAGAGATAATCTAAATGAAATATATCATACGTCATGAATCTTCAAAGAAAATAAGAGTTCATATGGCTAAGTACCGCATGAGCATGCATGAGGCAGATATTTTGGAATACTATCTGAAGGATCAGGCCTGTGTAGAGGATGCTAAGGTTTATGATCGAACCGGTGATGCAACGATCACATGCAGGCCGGGCAAAGAGAACAGAGAAGCTCTTCTTCATGCACTGGAACTTTTTTCTTACTATGATGAAAAGGCCATTGAACTTGTACCGGAGGAAAGCGGCCGGGAGCTGAATCGTCAATATCAGGAAAAGCTGGTTTGGAAGATCGTTGGAAGAGGCTTTCGCAAGCTCTTTTTCCCGGCTCCACTGTCAATCGCACTGACCACTTTTTCGTCATTCCGCTTTATATCTAAGGGTTTGACTTCTCTGTTGAAGGGCAGGCTCGAGGTATCGGTGCTAGATGCTGCGGCGATTGCTGTATCCATTCTCAGAGGGGATTATGATACTGCCTCTTCGGTTATGTTTCTTCTTGATCTGGGTGATATTCTGGAGGAATGGACCCATAAGAAGAGCGTGGGGGATCTTGCCAGATCCATGTCTTTAAAGGTAGATAAGGTTTGGATGAAAACCGAAGGAGAGGATGTTCTGGTCAATGTAAAAGATATTAAGGTCGGAGATGAGATCTATATCCGGACTTCCAATGTGATTCCCTTGGACGGTGTTGTGGTAGACGGAGAAGCAACGGTAAATCAGGCTTCCATGACCGGTGAGTCAGAGCCTGTCTTCAAGGAAGCCGGCGGTTATGTTTATGCCGGCACGGTAGTGGAAGAGGGCGAGTGCCTGGTTCGTGTGACCAAGGCATCCGGTACGGGCAAATATGACCAGATCGTTAAAATGATCGAAGATTCGGAAAAACTAAAATCCAATGTAGAAGCGAAAGCCTACCATCTGGCAGATAATCTGGTGCCCTACTCCTTAATGGGGACAGCGATCACCTATCTTTTGACCAGAAATATTTCAAAAGCAATTTCCTTCCTGATGGTGGATTTTTCCTGCGCCTTGAAGCTTTCCATGCCTTTATCCGTGCTTTCTGCAATCCGGGAGGCCGGTAATTACAATATTTCTGTAAAGGGCGGTAAATTCCTGGAGGCTGTCGCTGCGGCTGATACCATTGTTTTTGATAAAACAGGTACGCTGACCCATGCAACACCAAAGGTTGTCGCAATCGAAACCTTTGGAGGAATTGAAGAGGAAGAGGCCCTTCGTATAGCAGCATGCCTGGAAGAGCATTATCCGCATTCTATTGCCAATGCAGTTGTGGATGAAGCTTTGAAGAGACATATTCTGCATGAAGAAAAGCATTCCAAGGTACAGTATGTAGTCGCACACGGCATTTCTTCTCTGATAGAAGGAAAGAAGGCTGTTATCGGCAGTTATCATTTTGTCTTTGAGGATGAGAAATGTCGGGTTCCGGAAGGAGAAGAAGAGAAGCTGAACAATCTGCCGGATGAGTATTCTCATCTTTTCCTGGCTATTGATGGCCTGCTTCTTGCAGTTATCTGCATTTTTGATCCTTTGAGAAAGGAAGCTGCCGAAGTGATTGATCAGCTGCATGCCCTTGGCATTTCAAAGGTATGCATGATGACAGGAGATAATGAGAGAACGGCGGCTGCAGTTGCAAAGTCTTTGAATATTGATGAATATCATGCAGGCGTTTTGCCGGAAGAAAAAGCTCTCTTTATCCAAAAGGAGCATGCAATGGGACGGAAGGTAATCATGGTAGGCGATGGTGTGAATGATACGCCTGCTTTATCGGAGGCAGATGCCGGCATTGCGATTTCCGATGGTGCGGCAATTGCCAGAGAGGTTGCCGATATTACAATTTCCTCCAGTGATCTTCATCAGCTTCTGATTCTGAGAGAGCTGTCCACAGCCCTGATGAATCGAATCAACCACAATTATCATTTCATCATTGGTTTTAATGCAATGCTGATCGGACTGGGCGTCGCAGGCATTTTGCAGCCGGCTTCTTCAGCCCTTCTTCATAACGGTTCCACGGTAATGACGGGACTGCGCAGCATGACAAAGCTGCTTGATGAAGAAAGTGAAATGAAAAAATTAGAGAAAAAATAAGCAGAGAATAGGCAAAAAGAGGAAGCAGTTTCCGGGATTTTCCGGAGACTGCTTCCTCTTTTAGGAAACTTCAGAATGTTTATAGGATACGATGTCCCTGTCTGATTAAAATACTGCAGCTTTCGCCTGCGAGTAAATGGGGACGCATGCCCTATTTATTGGATTCTTCGATAACAGCCTGAAGTCTTTCATAGGCTTTTCCGGAATCAATCAGCTCTGCTGCAAGATTCACGCCGTCTGCGATAGAGGAAACAGCATTGGCTGCATAAAGGGCACAGCCGGAATTCAGAAGAACCGCATTTCTCTTTGTTCCCTGAATTTTGCCCTGCAGAATATCTCTTGTGATCTGAGCATTCTCTTCAGGATCACCGCCGACAAGCTCTTCCTTTTTGCCGCGGCTGAGACCAAAGTCCTCCGGTTTGATCTCGAAAACACGATAGAAGCCGTCTTTTAATTCACATACAGTTGTAGGAGCACTTGCAGATACCTCGTCCATTCTGTCCTGTCCGTATACAACAAGAGCATGCTCTACGCCAAGAGAGGAAAGAACCTTCGCTACCGGTTCAACAAGAGCCTCATCATAAACACCCAGCAGGAAAAATTCCGGCTTGGAAGGATTGGTGATCGGTCCCAAAATATTGAATACGGTACGGAAGCCGAGTTCCTTACGGATGCCGCCAACATATTTCATGGCACTGTGATATTTCTGGGCAAACATGAAACAGAAGCCAGCCTTTTCCAGCATGCGAAGGCAGAGCTCAGGATCTTCCTGAATATTTACACCCAGGGTTTCCAGACAATCTGCTGTTCCGCAAAGAGAAGAGGCTGCACGGTTGCCGTGTTTTGCTACCTTCACGCCGCCTGCTGCCACAACCATGGCAGAAGTGGTAGAGATATTAAAGGTATGTGCATTGTCTCCGCCGGTTCCCACAATTTCCAAAACTTTCATTCCCGGGTGTGCAACCGGAGTTGCCAGTTCACGCATAGCGTAGGCACAGCCGGAAATCTCGGCGATCGTCTCAGCCTTGGTGCTTTTAGTAGAAAGTGCAGCGAGAAATGCTGCATTCTGAGTCGGAGTGGTCTGGCCGCTCATGATCTCAGTCATAACGGTTTTGGCCTCTTCGTAGGTCAGATCTTCTTTTGTAACAATTTTAATAATTGCTTCTTTTATCATTTTTTCTTCCTTCTTTCCTTTCATTTTACTTTACTATAGCAGAAGGTTAAAGTATAAAAAAAGTATATGGTGCAGTATAATAAAAGTCAAATCCAAAAAAGAAAAAGAGCGAAGAGCAAGGGAAATACAGATGAAGATGGCAGAGAAGGAAAAAACGATAGTCGAAGCCGAAGATATGCTGAAAAGCTGCCGGCTTTGTCCTCGTGCATGTGGGGTAAACAGAATAGAAGGAGAGAGGGGCTATTGCGGAGCAGCTGCTCAAATGAGAATTGCAAGGGCGGATCTTCATTTCTGGGAGGAACCCTGTATATCAGCTAAAAATGGTTCCGGAGCAGTCTTTTTCTCCGGTTGTAATCTAAGATGTGTTTTTTGTCAGAATCATGAAATTGCCGAGCAGCTGAAAGGGAAAAGCTTTTCACCCTTGCAATTGGCAGAATGTTTTTTGATGCTGGAGAAAAAAGGGGCTCATAATATCAATCTGGTCACGGCAAGTCCTTATCTGCCCCAGCTGATTTTGGCGATAAGACAGGCAAAGGAGATGGGACTGGGAATTCCTATCGTATATAATTCCAGCGGATATGAGAATCCGGAAGCCATTCGGCTTCTGGACGGTCTGATCGATATCTATTTGCCTGATTTTAAATATATGGACGGGAAAATGGCAAAGGCCTATTCCAATGCGCCGGATTATCCTGACAGGGCAAAAGAAGCACTGGCAGAAATGGTTCGGCAGACAGGTGGAGCAAAGATGCAGTTTAGTGAAGATGGGATCATGCAAAAGGGCGTTATCGTTCGTCATTTGCTGATGCCGGGACATGTCAAAAACGCAAAAGCGGTTTTAAATTATCTGTATTCCTGCTACGGAGATGATATTTATGTCAGCATCCTGCAGCAGTATACTCCCATTTTGTCGAATCCCAAGATCAAAGAGGATTCTCTTCTTTCCAGAAAGGTTACAAAAAGAGAGTATGAAAGACTGCTGGATTATGCCATTGGGCTTGGCCTGAAAAAGGCCTTTATTCAGGAAAGAGGGGTAGCCAAAGAAAGCTTTATCCCTTCCTGGGATTTAACCTAAAGTCTGCTTTGCCTGCCTTTGCAGGAGCCTGCTATCGCTTTCGCTTTTTCTTTCTTTCTTCATTTGAGGAGGCTGCCTTTTTTCCCTTTGTGGGAAGCCCTTTTCCTCCTTTTTTTTTGCTGTAATTCATCTTTCTTGGCGGGATGAGGCAATCTTTATCAAAGCCAATCAGATCCTCCCGTCCGGCTTTCAGGAGAGCTTCCTTTACCAGATCATAATTTTTCTCATCCCAATACTGAATCAGGGCTCGCTGCAAAGCCTTTTCATGAGGATTTTTGGCAATATATACCTCCTGCATGGTCAGAGGATCAATTCCGGTGTAATACATGCAGGTTGAAACCGTACCCGGAGTAGGATAAAAATCCTGTACCTGATCCGGTTTGACATGATGTGCTTTCAAATAAAGTGCAAGGGTAATCGCATCCTCCAGCCTGCTGCCCGGGTGGGAAGACATGAGATAGGGGACAAGATACTGTTCCTTACCGGATTTTTTATTTGATTTTTCGAAGGCGGCAATGAAGCTTTCATACACGGCATTCTTTGGCTTTCCCATTTTCTGCAGAACATTGTCAGAGACATGCTCGGGTGCAACACGAAGCTGGCCGCTGATATGATATTTGCAAAGCTCATCCAAAAAGCTTCGGTCCGGATCGGCAATCAGATAATCAAAACGGATTCCGGATCTGACAAAAACTTTCTTTACCTTGTGAAGGGCACGGAGCTTGCGCAGCAGCTTCAGATAGTCGGAGTGATCCACCTCAAGATTCTTGCAGGGGTCTGGGAAAAGGCACTGCTTTTTTTGGCAGGCACCGTGTTCCTTCTGCTTTTGACAGGCAGGCTGACGAAAGTCGGCAGTGGGGCCGCCTACATCATGAATATAGCCTTTGAATTCCGGATCCTGTGTCATCCTTTCTGCTTCCTTCAGAATGGATTCATGGGATCTGGCCTGAATGATCCTTCCCTGATGGAAGGTCAAGGCACAGAAATTACAGCCGCCATAGCAGCCTCTGTTTGAGGTGATGCTGAATTTGATTTCCTGAATGGCAGGAATGCCGCCATCCTTTTGGTATATGGGATGATAGCTTCCGGCATAAGGAAGATCATAAATATCATCAAATTCCTGCGTGCTTAGAGGCAAGGCCGGCGGATTTTGCACGACACAGAGCTTTTTGTCATAGACCTCATAAATCGTTTTTGCCTGAAAGGGATCGGTATTTTCATGCTGAATCCGAAAGCTTTCGGCATAGCTTCTCTTGTCACTCTTGATCTCTTCAAAGGAGGGCAGTCTGATCGCATCATAAATGGATGCCTCGTCCCTGCTTTTGTAAACCGTTCCCCGAATAAAGGTAAGATCGTGAACGGCAATGCCGGAATCTAAGGCATCTGCGATTTCGATAATGCTGTGTTCACCCATTCCATAGGAAATCAGATCAGCGCCTGCATCCAGGAGAATAGATCGCTTCACGGAATCAGCCCAGTAATCATAGTGTCCCAGTCGCCGGAGAGAGGCTTCAAGACCGCCTAGAATGATCGGCGTTTTCTTGTAGGTCTGTCGAATCAGATTTCCGTATACGATAACTGCTCGATCGGGACGAAGGCCTCCCTTACCGCCCGGGCTGTAGGCATCGGTATGACGTCTCTTTTTGGCTACCGTATAATGATTGACCATGGAATCCATATTTCCGGAGGAAACAAGGAAGGCCAGGCGGGGCTCGCCGAAAATCTGAACGGAAGATGGATCTTTCCAATCGGGCTGGGCGATTATTCCGACAGAATAGCCGTGCGCCTCCAGGAGCCGGCAGATAATGGCCGGGCCGAAGGAGGGGTGATCGACGTAAGCATCTCCGGAGATATAGACAAAGTCCGGCTGGCTGATACCTCTTTCGAGAAGCTCCGCTTTTGTAATCGGAAGATAGAAGGCTCGGTCTGCTGAAGATGTCTTTTTCGGATCAGCTGTGCTTTTTGATTCTGCCTTTTTGGAATCAAAGCTTTTGTTCATTTTTTTTCTGTTATTTTCTGGACTCTTCTTTTTCATACCCATAAGTTTATGCTGACAGTATGGAAAAGTCAAAAGGATGATGGTAAAATAATTCGAGTTAAATCAAAGAAGGAGCGCAACTATGCTAAATCAATTTTCCAGAACAGAACTGCTTTTTGGCAAGGAATCCATGGACATCTTAAAAAAGAGCAGAGTGGCCGTATTTGGTATTGGCGGCGTCGGAGGATATACGGTAGAAGCCCTGGTCAGAAGCGGAATCGGTGAATTCGACCTGATTGACGATGACAAGGTCTGCCTTACCAATCTGAACAGACAGATCATTGCAACCAGATCCACGGTCGGCAAGTATAAGATAGACGTGATGGAGGAGAGAATCCATGACATTAATCCGGATGCGATTGTCCATAAGCATCAATGCTTTTATCTGCCTGAAACGAGAGATCAGTTTGATTTTTCAAAATATGATTATGTCGTAGATGCGGTAGATACCGTTACGGCTAAGCTGGATATTATCATGCAGGCTAAGGCAGCAAATGTTCCGGTTATCAGTGCAATGGGAGCAGGCAATAAAATGAATCCTGCTGATATGGAGGTTGCTGATATCTATAAGACAAAAATGTGTCCCCTTGCCAAGGTCATGAGAAGGGAATTAAAAAAGAGAGGGGTCAAGAAGCTGAAAGTGGTTTATTCCAAGGAAAAGCCCCTTCGTCCCTTAAATGATATGGCGATCAGCTGCAGAAGTCATTGTATTTGCCCGCCCGATACCCAACATAAGTGTACGGAAAGAAGAGATATTCCGGGGTCAAATGCCTTTGTTCCCTCTGTTAGTGGCCTGATCATTGCCAGTGAGGTGCTGAAGGATCTTACAAAAGAGGCCTTTTTGAAAGCACGTGAGGAGGAAAGCAGCAGTGCAGTTTCGATGTGATGAATGTGCTTATTTTGAATATGATGAAGAGGAAGAAGCTTATTTTTGCTCTGCCGATATGGATGAGGATGATGTGGCCAAACTTTATGAATCAAAGTATGCCAGCTGTCCCTTTTATCGGAACGGAGATGAATATGCAGTTGTAAGACATCAACTATAAGTCGGTCAATTTAAGTTGATACAAATCCATAGAAATAAAGTTTTCTATGAGATTAAGAGAAATCAGATAGATAAAGAAGAGAAAAAGATGAGTCAGGAAAAGACACAGACCGTGAAGATGGATATGCTTCACGGTCCTTTATTGGGAAAAATCATTCTGTTTGCTCTGCCGCTTGCAGCAGGCTCCATTTTGCAGCAGCTTTTTAATGCGGTAGATGTAGCGGTAATCGGACGCTTTTCGACCAATCAGGCTTTGGCCGCGGTCGGAAGCAATTCGCCCGTAATTACCTTGATTCTAAATCTTTTTGTAGGAATTTCGGTAGGAACCAATGTTGTCATTGCGAATCTGATCGGCCAGGGAAAGAGAGAAAGAATATCCGATGCAGTGCATACAGCCATTACGATCGCAGTCATCAGCGGTATTTTTCTGCTCTTTCTCGGTCAGATCATCGCAAAGCCTCTGCTTTTGATGATGTCAACACCGGAGGATGTCATTGATCTTGCAGTTTTATATCTGCGGCTCTATTGCCTCGGAATGCCCTTTATCATGCTCTATAACTTTGGCGCCTCGGTTTTAAGAAGTGTGGGAGATACCAGAAGACCAATGTATTGCCTGATCTTTTCCGGGGTATTAAATGCAGTTTTGAACCTTTTCTTTGTACTGGTTCTGCATATGAGTGTTTCCGGTGTCGCAACAGCAACGGTGATTTCCAATATTGTCAGCAGCATGCTGGTTTTGCATCTGCTGATGAAGGAAAAGGGGGAAATTCATCTTGAACTGAAAAAGCTGCATATCGATGGAAAATGCCTGAAGCAAATGCTTCGCATCGGTGTTCCGGCCGGAATTCAGGGAATGGTCTTTTCCTTTTCCAATGTTTTGATCCAGTCCGCGATCAACGGATTCGGATCAGATGTGGTAGCAGGATCGGCAGTAGCGGTGAATTTTGAATACATCTGCTATTTTATGATCAACGGTTTCAACCAGTCCGCAACGACCTTTATCGGGCAAAATTATGGTGCGGGTCGTCTCGACCGCTGTAAGAAGATTTGGCTGATCTGCTTTTTCGGGGGCATTGCTTCCTGTGCGCTTTTAAATATTTCCTTCTATCTTTTGAAGGATTATCTGGTTGCCTTATTTACAAGTGATGCCCTTGTAGCAAGCTATGCTTTTCTGCGGATGCGGCATGTACTTTTGCTGCAGGGACTTGCGGCAACCTATGAGGTTACCGGTGCATCCCTGCGAGCCTATGGCTATTCCATGACGCCCTCCGTTTTAATGATCTTCGGTACCTGTGTTTTACGAATTGCCTGGATCTATACGGTTTTGGTTAAATTCCACAGTTACACGACGCTTTTATGGGTTTATCCCTTCACTTGGGTCGCTACGGGAAGCCTTCTGGTCATCAGCTATTTTATTCTGCTTCACAAAATTCAAAAAAAGCTCTCATATTAATCACAATTTGAACACAAAAATCTTACAAAATAAATGCAAGCTAGTTAGATTTATTCAATTTAAAGGATGGTGGATTTATGGTTAACAGAAAACTATTAACTTTGGCAATCGGCACAGCTATGGCAGCCTCCCTTGTTTTTGCAGGATGCGGCAATGCGAGTGAAAGCTCTGACAGCAGCTCTGCTGATGCAAGCGGAAATGCAGCTTATGCATCAGGAGACGCCTCAGGTGCACCGGTAATGCCTTTGGAATCCGGAGATGCCATGGGACAGGGTGGTCCCGGCGGAGAGGCTATGGGACAAGGCGGTCCGGGAGGACAGGCACCGGACGGACAGGGTGGCCCGGGAGGACAGGCACCGGATGGACAAGGCGGCGGTGGATCCTCACAGCCGGAGAGCTATGATGCGAATACCGAATATACCGAGGACAGCAGTGTAAGCGATACAAAGATTGAATCCACCGGAACGGATGAAAATGCAGTGCACGCTTATAATGGTGCAACGGTTTCTATGAAAAACATGACCATCAGCAGAAATTCCAGTGATTCAACAGGCGGAGATAATTCCAGCTTTTACGGCGTTGGTGCTGCTGTATTGGAATCAGACGGAACCACTTATATTTCCGACAGCACGATTACAAGTGATGCCGCAGGCGGAGCAGGTATTTTTGCTTATGGAGATGGTACGGTCTATGCAGCTGATTCCACTATCACAACGAAACAGGATACCTCAGGCGGCATTCATGTAGCAGGCGGAGGTAGGCTCTATGCCTGGGATCTGGATGTTGAGACAAATGGAGAATCCGCTGCAGCCATTCGTTCAGACAGAGGCTCCGGCACCATGGTGGTAAATGGCGGAAGCTATACCTCAAACGGAACAGGTTCGCCGGCTGCTTATTCAACTGCAGATATTACAGTCAATAATGCTACGCTGACTGCAAATGGTTCTGAAGCGGTCTGCATCGAAGGTCTGAATACGCTCAGGCTCTTTGATACGGATCTGACCGGAAATATGTCTGATGATGATCGGAATGATATTACCTGGAACGTGATTCTCTATCAGAGCATGTCCGGAGATTCAGAAGAGGGCAATTCCACCTTTGAAATGGTTGGCGGCAGTCTGACAGCGAAAAATGGCGGCATGTTCTACACCACCAATACCGAATCAACCTTTATTCTGAATAATGTTGATATTACCTATGCGAAGGAAAATGATTTCTTCCTTCAGTGTACAGGCAACAGTAATGAAAGAGGCTGGGGTTCAAGCGGCAAAAACGGTGCGACTTGCAACTTCACTGCTATCGATCAGGAAATGGAAGGCGATGTGATCTGGGATTCCATCAGTAAGCTTGATTTCTATATCACAGATGGCAGCAGTCTTACCGGTGCCCTTGTTAATGATGAAAGCTGGGCAGGTGACGGCGGAGATGGCTACGCAAATGTCTATATTTCCAAGGACAGCAAGTGGGTTGTTACCGGAGACAGTACTCTGACCAACCTTTATAATGCGGGAAGCATCGTTGATGCAAACGGCAAGACGGTAACCATTAAGGGCAGTGACGGAACTGTCTATGTAAAGGGCAGCAGCAAGTATACGGTAACTGTAGAAAGCTACAAGGACAGTGCTGATCTGAGCGGAGCTTCTACTTCCGATAGCTTTGCAGATTATCAGGTTGATAAACCGTCTGAGCTCGAATAATAGGATAGAAAGAGGGGCTGTTGCACGAAGCGTTTTTCATACCAAATGTAGATATAAGATAGCTTATCAGTAATCACATTTTGTATGGATCACCTTAGTGCTACAGCCCCTTTTATTTCAGTCGGAGAAATCCCCTCCTCTAAGTGTTAGTGTAGCTGGAGATAAGAAACTTTGCCTCGTCGGAGTCTTGATAACAGTCCATGTGGAAAGCACCTTTATTATTTGTTATAATATTAATTTGAAAAAATATACAAAGAAGGTGTTGAAATGAACTCAGTAAATGAAAATCCATTAGGAAGTAAAGCAATACCAAGTCTCTTGAAGGAATTTGCTATTCCCAGTATTATTGCGATGCTGGTAAGCTCCTTATACAATATCGTAGATCAGTTCTTTATCGGACAAAGCGTAGGTTCTCTTGGAAACAGTGCAACCAGTGTTTATTATCCTTTAACCATTGCCTGCATCTCCATTGCCCTTTTATTCGGAATCGGTGGGGCTTCTGCCTTTAACCTTGCAATGGGCATGGGAAAAAAGGACATTGCAGGCTATTATATCGGCAATGCTGCAAGCACAATGCTGCTTCTTGGCTGCGGCCTTGCGGTCTTCAGTCTGATTTTTGCCAATCCCATCCTTCGCTTTTTCGGCTCCCCGGATGAGGTCCTTCCTTATGCCATGGTTTATACCAGAATTTGTGCCATCGGATTTCCTTTTCTGATTTTTTCTTCAGGTGGTTCCCATTTGGTTAGGGCAGACGGAAGTCCCAAATTTTCTATGTATGTGAATCTGACGGGTGCGATCATTAATACCATTCTGGATGCTCTTTTTGTTTTTGCATTTGGATGGGGAATGGCTGGAGCTGCTCTGGCAACCGTGATCGGTCAGGTCATAGCTGCTTATATGGTATTCCGTTATCTGCGAAACTATAAGACAGTCAGGCTTGGCAGAGATAGCTTCTTACCGCAGAAGCAATATGTTTTTCGGGCGATGAGTCTGGGAACGGCTTCCTTTTTCAATCAGATTGCCATGATGATCATGGCGATTGTATTGAACAAGAGCCTGAAGTATTACGGCAGCATTTCGGAATACGGGGATTCTATTCCGATCGCAATCTCGGGCATTGCAACCAAATGCATGCAGGTGATCATGGCCTTTGTCATCGGTATTTCTCAGGGTCTGCAGCCGATTGCCAGCTTCAATTATGGGGCAGCTCAGTATAAGCGGGTAAAGCAGGGCTATTTTCTGGCACTTCGTTCCGGTGCTGTTATATCCATCATTGCCTTTATTCTTTTTCAGAGCTTTCCAAGGCAGATTATTGGTATTTTCGGAGATGGAGGAGAGGATTATTTTCGCTTTGCGATTCACTATATCCGGATTTTCTTCTTTTTTATCTTTACTTATTTTATGCAGCCGATTACCTCGAATTTCTTTACGGCGATCGGCATGCCGCAAAGAGGTATCTTTTTATCCTTAACAAGGCAGATTGTTTATTATCTGCCCTTATTGCTGATCATTCCGATCTTTGTCGGAATTGACGGCATTATGTATGCAGGTGCTCTTGCAGATCTGGCAGCCTTTATCACCTGTCTGATCGTTGCCTGGGCTGAGATCAGAAAGCCAAAGTACAAAGAAAATACAGGAGACACAAATGAGTGAAATCAAAATTTTAGTTGTAGATGATGAGAGCAGAATGAGAAAGCTGGTCAGGGATTTTCTTTTCCGTGAGGGCTATCAGGTTCTGGAAGCAGAAGATGGTGAGCAGGCGGTTGATGCCTTCTTTGCGCATCAGGATATCAGCCTGGTGATCATGGATGTCATGATGCCGAAAATGGACGGCTGGTCTGCCGTACAGGAAATTCGCCAGTATTCCAAGGTTCCGATTATTATGCTGACGGCAAAGGACTCTGAAAAGGATGAGCTGAAAAGCTTTGATCTTGGCGTAGATGAGTTTATTTCCAAGCCCTTTTCTCCGAAAATTCTGATTGCCAGGGTTCAGGCGATTTTAAGAAGAAGTATCGGAGAAGTAGCAGAAGACAAGCTTTCTTATAATGGTATTGTGATTGACAAGTCAGCTCATGTTGCTTCCGTGGATGACTGCAAGATGGATCTGTCGGTAAAGGAATTTGAACTTCTGACCTACTTTATGGAAAATGTCGGCATCGCTCTTTCCCGGGAAAAAATCCTGAATGCCGTATGGGATTACGATTATTTCGGAGATGCAAGAACCATCGATACCCATGTCAAAAAGCTTCGTTCCAAAATGGGTGAAAAGGGCGCTTACATACAGACAATCTGGGGTATGGGCTATAAGTTTGAGGCTAAGTAAAAGCCTTTCCCTAATTATCGTTTATAATCGTTGAAAGGATCCGGTGACCGGAAGTTGAAATGAATCATTCCATTATAAAGAAATACACCTTTACCTTTGTCTGCCTGCTTGCCTGCACCATTTTAATCTTTGTTGCCTTTTTCAGTATTGGTCTGGAGCGTGTCTACAAGCAGGAGAGGCTGAAAACCCTGATCCGCACCTATGAGATGATTGAAAATGCGGGAGAAAATAATACGCTGAATTCTGAGGAGTTTCGCCTTGAGCTGGAAAGTGAAATTGCCGGAAGCTCCATGTCTGTTGTGGTTATGGATTCAACCGGACAGGCGATCACCTATATCGGCGGCGATTCCAAGATGCTGACGGAGCAGTTTTATGATATTCTGTTTGGTGAAAAGGAAGACACACGCAATATTGTGTCTGCTGATGCTTACAAGATTCAGGAATCCAGAGATTGGCGAATCGACGGAAGAAATATGGTATTATACGGTTCTCTTTCCAACGGAGATCTGGTTCTTTTGAAATCCGCCGTTCAGTCCATGAGCGAAAGTGCCGAGATTTCTACCAAATTCATGATCTTTATCGGCGCCATTATGATGGTTCTTGGTTGTTTGGTGATCTACTTTATCACAAGAAGAATCACGAACCCCATTCTGGAATTGTCCGATATTTCCAGAAAAATGGCAGAATTGGATTTTTCCGTGAAGTACATTCCACGCGAGGATAATGAGATCGATCATCTGGGTCAGCATATGAATGAGCTGGCAGATAAGCTGAAGGAGACCATTTCTGAACTGAAAACAGCCAACAATGAGATGAAGCTGGATCTGGACCGAAAGGAACAGATCGACAAGATGAGAACGGACTTTTTGTCCAATGTATCTCATGAATTAAAAACACCCATTGCTCTTATTTCCGGCTATGCGGAGGGACTGAAGGAAGGAATCTCGGATGATCCTGAGGATCAGGCCTATTATCTGGATGTTATCATTGATGAAGCGGAGAAAATGAGCCATATGGTAAGCAAGCTTCTGAATCTGAATCAGCTGGAATTTGGTGCCAACGAGATCGAAATGGAGCAGTTTGATATTACGGAAATGATTCGCAGTGAGCTCAGCTCTATGCAGATCATGACGGATTCAAATGATATCCATGTTCGCTTCGATCAGAAGAGTCCGGTTTATGTCTGGGCAGATCAGTACAAGACAGAAGAGGTGCTGACCAACTATCTGAGCAATGCTGTTCATCATATTTCAGGGGAGAATATCATTGCTGTTTCTTTGAAACAAAAGGAAAAATGCGTTAGAATTTCTGTTTTCAATACGGGCAATCCTATTCCGGAGGAGGATCTGGATCGCTTGTGGGAGAAATTTTATAAGGTAGATAAGTCTCATTCCAGACAATATGGCGGCTCGGGCATCGGTCTTTCCATCGTAAAGGCAATTATGGATGCCTTTCATCAGGAGTTTGGTGTCTGCAATTATGAAAATGGTGTGGAATTTTGGTTTGAATTAGATACAACAAATGGTAATCAGGAGGAGAAGGAATGATTGCAATTGTAGATTATGATGCAGGTAATCTGAAGAGTGTTTCCAAGGCTTTGGATGCTCTGGGACAGGAGAACCGAATTACCGGAGATCCCAAAGAAATCCTTGCAGCAGATAAGGTTATTTTGCCGGGAGTCGGTTCCTTCGGTGATGCAATGACTCAGCTGAAAAAGCGTGGCCTTGATCTGGTTTTAAAAGAGACGGCAGAAAGCGGAAGACCCTTGCTTGGCATTTGTCTCGGACTTCAGGTTCTTTTTGAAAGCAGCGAAGAATCTCCAGGAGTAGAGGGTCTGGGGATTTTAAAGGGCCATATCCTGAGAATACCGGATGCAGAGGGCCTGAAGATTCCTCATGTCGGCTGGAACAGTCTTCATCTTCAGAATGAGGGCAGACTCTTTAAGGGTCTAAAGGAAGACAGTTATGTTTATTTTGTTCATTCCTACTATTTAAAAGCGGAGGAGGAAGAAATCGTAAAGGCAACAACAGAATACGGTGTCACGATTCATGCCTCCGTGGAAAAAGGCAATGTATTTGCCTGCCAGTTCCATCCGGAGAAAAGCTCTGCAATAGGAGCAAAGATCCTGACAAATTTTGCAGAACTATAAATTATTTGCAGAACGATAAGAAGAAAAGGAAAAATTCTATGTTTACGAAGCGTATTATTCCCTGTCTGGATGTAAATGACGGAAGAGTGGTAAAGGGTGTCAATTTTGTCAATCTGATCGATGCCGGTGATCCGGTCGAGGTTGCAAAAGCCTATGATAAGCTTGGGGCGGACGAAGTAGTATTTTTGGATATTACTGCCTCCTCCGATCATCGAAATACCGTTGTGGATATGGTCAGACGTGTAGCGGAAAATGTTTTTATTCCCTTTACGGTAGGCGGTGGAATCCGTACAGTAGATGATTTTCGCGCCCTGCTTCGGGAAGGCGCTGACAAAATTTCAGTGAATTCAGCTGCGATCGATAATCCCAGACTGATTTCCGATGCGGCCGATAAATTCGGCAGCCAGTGTGTAGTGATCGCGATTGATGCAAAAAGAAGAGAAGATGGATCCGGCTGGAATATCTACAAGCACGGCGGACGTCTGGATGTAGGAAAGGATGCCATTGAATGGGCCATTGAAGCGGAAAAGCTGGGCGCTGGAGAGATTCTTCTGACCAGTATGGACTGCGATGGAACCAAGGCAGGCTATGATATGGAACTGACCCGAACAGTTGCTGAGTCAGTAGGAATTCCGGTAATTGCCTCCGGTGGTGCCGGAAGTAAGGAACATTTTTATGATATCCTGACAGAGGGCAAGGCGGATGCTGCACTGGCAGCTTCTCTTTTCCATTTCAAGGAGCTGGATATCATGGATCTGAAAAATTACCTTGCTGAAAAAGGGGTTAGTGTCAGAAGATAAGGAAGAAGATGAATATGGCTGCAATTGAAAATGACTGGCTTCCTGCTTTAGAGGGAGAATTTAAGAAGCCTTATTATAAGGAGCTTTATCAATTTGTAAAAGAAGAATATGCGAAATGCAGAGTCTATCCGCCTGCGGATGATATCTTTAATGCCTTTCATTTTACGCCGCTTTCTCAGGTGAAGGTCCTGATTCTCGGACAGGATCCTTATCATGAATATCATCAGGCCCATGGACTGAGTTTTTCTGTTATGCCGGATCAGGCCATTCCGCCCTCCCTTCAGAATATCTACAAGGAACTGCAGGAGGATCTGGGATGCTACATTCCCAATAACGGTTATCTGAAAAAATGGGCAGATCAGGGTGTTTTATTATTAAATACCGTTCTGACTGTAAGAGCACATCAGGCAAATTCCCATAAAGGCCATGGCTGGGAAGAATTTACAGATGCAGTGATTCATGCAGTGAATGATCAGGACAGACCGATAG
>CAVEOK010000023.1:0-32592 GCA_963617415.1 Oscillospiraceae bacterium | reverse complement strand
CTCTTATGGGAGATTCTTCCGATAATATTCCGGGTGTAGCGGGTATCGGAGAGAAGGGCGCAACCAAACTGATCGCACAATACCATTCTATAGAAGAGGTTTTTGCTCATATTGATGAGATCAAACCGGCAAGAACGCAAAATGCCCTAAGAAATGCCGAGGAGATTGCGTCCTTGTCCAAGGCTCTGGCAAAGATCAACTGCAACAGTCCGATCAGCTTTGATCCGGAAAAGGCACTTTTGCAGAATCTTTATACAAAAGAAGCCTATGATCTCATGAAAAAACTGGAATTCAAAAACTTTCTTCCTCGTTTTTCCGAAGAAGCGAAAGCTGATCCTCTGGAAGGCAGGATTCAGCAGCTTGGCTCCTATTCAGAAGCAAAAGAAATGATTCATGGAAAAGAAAATACACTCTTTTCTATCTTTCTGCTGCAGGAGGAAGGAAGCGAGGGACTCTTCTGGTGTACCGATGAGAATTGCGTTTTCTATATTCCGATCAGTTCAGGACTGCTTCTGGACGGAAGCATTTCCAAAGCAGAGGCAAAAGAACTGCTTTCCCTTATGCTGTCATCCGCAAAAGAGCTCATCTCCATGGATATCAAGAGACTCCTTCATTTTCTTGGTATGGAAGAAAACATAAGGCCAGAAGAGAAGGCAAAGCTTTCTGACATTCGGATCGCAGCCTATCTGCTGAATCCCCTGAAGGGCAAATACAGCTATGATGATATTGCATCCGAATACGGTGAAGTAATTCTTCCAGCCAGAGAAGACTTGATCCAGAAGAAAATGGATCCGCTTTTGAAAGCAGAAAATCTGATCCGATATGGTGCGGCACAGGCTTATGGCATTTATGCAGCTAAGGAGAAGCTTTACCAGGCCCTAGAAGAGCATGGACTCAAAGCTCTTTATGAAGAAATCGAAATGCCTTTGGTTTATACTCTGGCTTCTATGGAAGCCTACGGCATTAAGGCCGATCCTGCTGCCTTGCGTGACTATAGCGATCAGCTTGGCAAATCCATTCTTCTCCTCGAAGAGGAAATTTATCAGCTGGCCGGAGAGAAATTCAATATTCTCTCTCCAAAGCAGCTTGGCGTCATTCTTTTTGAAAAGATGCAGCTTCCGAATGGGAAGAAAACAAAGACTGGCTATTCCACGGCAGCAGAGGTTCTGGAAAAGCTGGCTCCGGACTATCCTATTGTCGAGAAGATTTTGAAGTACCGGCAGCTCACCAAGTTGAAATCCACCTATGCGGACAGTCTGCAGAATGACATTGCCAGAGACGGCCGGATCCATACGACTTTCCATCAGACCATTACGGCAACAGGAAGACTTAGCTCGGCAGATCCCAATCTGCAGAATATTCCTATCCGTGATGAGCTGGGACGTCAAATTCGCAAGGTCTTTGTTCCGGAAGAGGGCTACTGTTTTATCGATGCGGATTATTCCCAGATTGAGCTCCGTGTCCTTGCGCACATGTCAGGAGATGAAAATCTGATCGCGGCCTATAATGAAGCACAGGATATTCATACCCTGACGGCATCCCAGGTATTTCATGTACCCCTTGATGAGGTAACGCCTCTTCAGCGAAGAAATGCCAAGGCAGTTAATTTTGGTATTATTTACGGTATCAGTTCTTTTGGTTTGAGTCAGGATCTCTCCATTTCCCGTAAAGAAGCTCAGCAGTATATGGATCATTATTTTGCAGCTTATCCCAAAATCAAGGATTTTCTTGATGGTCTGGTAGCCTCCGCAAAGGAAAGCGGCAATGCCGTGACCCTTTTCGGCCGGATTCGTCCCATGCCGGAGCTTTCCTCCAGCAATTTCATGCAGCGTTCTTTCGGAGAAAGGGTAGCTATGAATGCGCCAATTCAGGGAACTGCTGCCGATATCATCAAGATTGCCATGAATCGGGTTTATCAGAGATTAAAGGATGAAAAATTACAATCACGACTTCTTCTTCAGGTTCACGATGAGCTTTTGATCGAAGCAGCAGAAGAGGAAAAGGAAAAGATTTATCAGATTCTGCAGGAGGAAATGGCTAAGGCTGCAGACTTAAAAGTAAAACTGGAGGTTGATATCAATGAGGGTGAAAACTGGTACGAAGCAAAATAATACAAAAACAAACAGAAAGACTAAGGTCATCGGCATTACCGGAGGAATCGGTGCCGGCAAAAGCTTGGTTCTGGATTATATCAAGTCAAATTACCGCTCACGCATTCTTATCACGGATGAAATCGGAGAAGAGGTTGTTGCACCGGGAGGCATGTGCTACAGTAGGTTAAAGCAGCTGCTTCCAAAGGAAGCCTTTGACAAAAAAGGATATATGGACAGAGAGGCTGTTTCCAAATTAATGTATGCGGATCCTGAACTAAGACAGAAGATGAATGATCTGATCCATCCGGCAGTCGGTATCTATCTGGTAACCGAAATCGATAAGGAAAAGAAGCACGGTCTTTTGGATTTTGTTATTATTGAATCCGCCCTCTATGACGGAAGCGGCTTTGCTACCCTTTGCAATGAGGTTTGGTCTGTCAATGCTGACCAGGAAATCCGCAAAAAACGCCTTATGGAATCCAGGGGCTATAGTGAGGAAAAAGTCGACAGTATTTTTGCCAGTCAGGCTGCCTATGATAAGATGAGAAAAACGCTCCCCGTACAGATTGACAATAACGGGGACTGCGAAAAGACTTATGCAGAAATTGATGCACAGATGAACCGGATCAAGCCCGGCTCCAAGAGGGAAGCCTGAAGATGGAAATGATGAGTATTGCCAGCGGCAGCAGTGGCAACTGTATTTATATTGGTACAGATCATACCCATATTTTGATTGACGCCGGCATTAGCGGAAAAAAAGTCGAAGAAGGTTTAAATTCTGTCGGACTTACCGCAAGGGACATTGATGCTGTCTGCGTTACCCATGAACACAACGATCATATCAAGGGCCTCGGGGTTTTATCCCGCAGATATGGTCTGCCGATTTTCACGATGAAGGAAACCTGGCAGCAGATTCAGAAAACAAGCTCTGTCGGTGCCATTTCTCAGGATCTTTTCGTGGAGATTAAGGATAATACGCCTTTTTCAATCGGAGATATTCAGCTGAAGGCACTTCCCATTGCCCACGATGCAGCCCATCCGGTTGCCTATCTTGCGCAAAAGGGACAGCAGAAAATGGGAGTTATTACGGATTTGGGAAGCTATGATGAAAAGCTGACCTCCGAATTAAAGGACATGGATGCCCTTTTGCTGGAGGCCAATCATGATATCCGTATGCTGGAGATGGGGCCTTATCCCTATCCCCTGAAGCAGAGAATTCTGGGCGACCGGGGCCATTTATCAAATGAAGCCTCCGGACGATTGCTAGGAGAGCTTCTTCATGATAATATCAAAGCAGTTTTTCTTGGTCATTTGAGCAAGGAAAACAATTACGAAGCACTTGCTTACGAGACTGTAAAAAGCGAAATCACCTTAGGAGACAATCCTTACAAGGGAAGCGATTTCAAAATTACGGTGGCAAATAGGGATAAGCCAACACAAATGGTTCGCATATAAGAGCTAGAGGAAAGGACAATTCAAATGGAAACAAATCAGAAAAAAATCATTATTACCGTAGTTGGAAAGGATTCCGTAGGCATTATCGCAAAGGTCTGCAACTACCTTGCCGATAACAAAATCAATATTCTTGATATTTCACAGACCATCACAGGCGGCTATTTCAATATGATGACCATTGCCGATCTGACCGGCTCTGATAAGCCTTTTTCTGACTGCGCAGATGAGCTTGCCGCAATCGGTGAAAGCATTGGTGTCAGAATCCACTGCCAGAAAGAAGAAATCTTCGATATGATGCATCGTATCTAAGGAGGCTCTCTGTCATGATTAATATTTTTGAAGTAAATGAAACAAATAAAATGATCGAGTCCATGAATCTCGATGTCAGAACCATTACCCTTGGTATCAGCCTTTTGGACTGTACCGATGCAGATCTTGCTGCTTGTTGTGATAAGATTTATCAGAAAATCACTACTGTAGCAAAGGATCTCGTCAAAACCGGCGAAACCATTGAAAAGGAATATGGTATTCCTATCGTCAATAAAAGAATTTCAGTTACACCAATTTCCCTGGTTGGCGGCTCCTGCTGCAAAAGCCCGGAGGATTTTGTAAAAATCGCCATTACATTGGATAAGGCAGTGAAAGAGGTCGGCGTCAACATCCTGGGCGGCTATTCCGCTCTTGTGGCAAAGGGAATGACCAAGGCTGATGAGATGCTGATCCGCTCCATGCCCATGGCTTTTCGCGAAACGGACAGAGTCTGCGGCTCTGTTAATCTTGCAACGACTAAGATCGGCATCAATATGGATGCGGTTAAGCTGATGGGTGAGATCATTCTTGAGATTGCAAAAGGCTCAAAGCTTCCGGATTCCGGAGATGCCATGAAACTGGTTGTTTTCTGTAATGCACCGGATGACAACCCCTTTATGGCAGGTGCCTTCCATGGTGTAACCGAAGCAGATGCCATCATCAATGTCGGTGTCAGCGGTCCCGGTGTGGTAAAGAGTGCCCTTGAGCAGGTAAGAGGAGAGAACTTTGAGGTTCTCTGTGAAACCATTAAGAAAACAGCCTTCAAAGTAACCCGTGTCGGTCAGCTGGTTGCACAAAGAGCATCAGCAATGATGGACATTCCCTTCGGCATCGTTGATCTTTCCCTGGCTCCGACCCCTGCGATCGGAGACAGTGTAGCCGATATTCTTTGTGAGATCGGTCTGGAATATGCCGGTGCACCCGGTACAACAGCTGCACTTGCCATGCTGAATGATCAGGTGAAGAAGGGCGGTGTTATGGCTTCTTCCTATGTCGGCGGACTTTCCGGTGCCTTTATTCCGGTCAGCGAGGATGCCGGCATGATCAAATCAGCCGAGCTTGGTGCCATTACTCTGGAAAAACTCGAGGCCATGACCTGTGTTTGCTCAGTTGGTCTGGACATGATCGCTATTCCGGGTGATACAAAGGCAACTACCATTTCCGGAATTATCGCGGATGAAATGGCGCTTGGAATGGTGAACCAGAAAACCACTGCCTGCCGTCTGATTCCGGCAATCGGCAAGAAGGTGGGAGAGCAGGTACAGTTTGGCGGACTCTTCGGTTATGCACCGGTTATGCCGGTAAATCCTTATTCCTGCGATGCCTTTATCAATCGCGGCGGAAGAATCCCGGCTCCGATCCATTCCTTTAAGAATTAAGCTATAAGAAGCTATAAGAACTAAGGTAATGCAATATTCTATTAGATTTCCAGACAGACCGGCTTTAAACCGGTCTGTTTTGCCCTCTTAGGGGAAGCTTTCTATAAAATATAAATATAAAAATATGCAAACTTCAATCAATCCAAGTACAAAAACTGAATTTCGGGAAGGACTCATAGACGGTATTCCCATTGCCCTTGGCTACTTCGCTGTATCCTTTTCCTTCGGTATTCTCGGCTCTCTGGACGGTCTTTCCATCTGGCAGACAACACTGATCTCCATGATGAACGTTACCTCAGCCGGCCAGTTCGCCGGTCTTACCATCATGGCGAATCTCGGCTCCCTGCTGGAGATTGCTTTAACGCAGCTTGTTATTAATCTGCGTTATTCTTTAATGTCGATTTCCCTGACCCAAAAGGTAGAGGAAAGCTTCAGAGGAATCTGGCGCATTCTCTTTTCCTTTTTTGTTACCGATGAGATCTTTGCCGTTGCCAGCGGCCGAAAAAAATCCGTCAGCAGGATTTATTTTTTTGGCCTTGTAACCCTGCCTTACTGGGGCTGGGCCTTCGGAACCCTCTTTGGCGCTATTCTGGGAGACGTTCTTCCGGCTCTTGTGGTGACAAGTCTTGGGATTGCCCTTTACGGCATGTTTATCGCAATCGTGACACCTGCTGCCAGGGATCAGAAAAATGTCCGAATCATTGTTCTGCTTGCCATTGTCATCAGCTGCTGCCTCCATTATCTGCCTCTTTTAAAGCAAATTTCCAGCGGCTTTGCTATCATTATCTCTGCCATTTTGGCTTCTGCAGCGGGCGCAATTCTTTTCCCTGTTGACGGGGAAGAGGAGGCAAATGAGCAGGAGAGTGACCGAAAGGAGCTTAGTTCATGAATATCAAAAGTTTTTTCCTTTATCTTTTTGTCATGGCAGCGGTTACCTATCTGGTGCGCATGATTCCCTTCATGCTCTTCAATGGCAAGATTAAAAACCGCTTTTTTCAGTCCTTTTTATACTATGTTCCCTATACGGTTCTAAGTGCTATGACCTTTCCGGCCATTTTGTCCGCGACAGGCTCCCTGCTTTCAGCCTGGATTGGCCTGGCTGTCGCTTTGCTACTGGCTTTTCTTGATCAGGGACTGATCAAAGTTGCTTTATTTGCAAGTGCAGCTGTATTAATCACGGACCTTCTTCTGTCCTTGCTGTGAACAATTATGAAATGGATTTTATGGATGCTGAGCGAATCAGCATTTCCTTTGATTCGTTGACGTGCTATAACATAATATGGTAGAATTTTATGAACTAGCTTTATAAAGGAATACAATATATGAGTTTAAAGGAAGAGACACTAAGCCTTTCGGGGGACGTGTTTGAAAAGCTGTGCGGAAGCTTTGATTCCAATCTGAAAAAGATCGAAAGAACCTATCATGTCAGCTTGATTTACCGGGATAATGAGCTTAAGATTCTTGGTGAAAAAGCATCCATTGAAAGGGCGAAGAGCACAATTCACCAGCTTCTGGAGCTGATTTCAAAGGATCAGACGCTGAATGAGCAAAACGTAAATTATGCCATTGCACTTACAGAGGAGAACTCATCTTTTTCTGCTGCCGATATCGATCCGGATATTATCTGCCATACCGTTTCCGGTAAGGCTGTTCAGGCAAAGACCTTTGGCCAGCAGAATTATGTGAAGATGATGAAGGAAAAGATGATTGTCTTTGGCGTAGGACCGGCAGGAACAGGCAAGACCTTTCTGGCAATGGCAATGGCGATCACTGCTTTTAAGAATGGCGATGTTGAGCGGATCATTCTGACCAGACCGGCGATCGAGGCAGGTGAGAAATTGGGATTTCTTCCGGGAGATTTGCAGAGTAAGATCGATCCTTATCTGAGACCTCTTTATGATGCCCTTTATCAGATCATGGGAGCGGACAGCTTTCTGAAGAACTCCGAGAGAGGTCTGATCGAGGTTGCACCCCTGGCTTATATGCGAGGACGTACCTTGGACAATGCTTATATCATATTGGACGAGGCACAAAACACAACGCCGGCTCAGATGAAGATGTTTCTGACCCGAATCGGTTTTGGCTCAAAGGTAGTCGTAACCGGTGACCAGACACAGAAGGATCTGCCCTCAGGCACAAAATCCGGCCTGGAGGATGCTTTGCGGGTTCTGGCCAATGTAGAAGAAATCGGTGTCTGCAGGCTTAGCAGTAAGGACGTGGTAAGACATCCTTTGGTACAGAAGATTGTTAAGGCCTATGAGCAGGAGGAGGAGCGGGTGCGCCGCAAATCCGAACGCAGGGCGAAGGGCATCAAGAAAGGAAATGACAGATGACACTTCATTTTGAACAGGAGACAGAAGATCAGTTTTCCTTTGATCCGCAGGAAGTGGCTAAGACAGTGATCTGTCAGGCTTTGGCAGAATGTGATTGTCCCTATGAGGCAGATGTAAATCTCCTTTTGGTGGGAGAAGAAAGCATTCGGGAGATGAATGCAAATTTTCGCCAGATTGACAGGGCGACAGATGTTTTATCTTTCCCTATGCTCAGCTATGAGCAGCCGGCGGACTTTTCCGATCAGGCCTTGGACTGTCAGGATTCTTTTCATCCGGAGAGCGGAGAACTGATGCTGGGAGATATTGTGATCTGTGTGCCCCGTATGAGGGAGCAGGCAGAAGAATATGGCCATGGCGAAAAGAGAGAATTTGCCTTTTTGGTGGTACACAGCATGCTGCACCTTTTCGGCTACGACCATATGACAGAAGAGGAAGCCAAAGAAATGGAAGCCTTACAGGAATCCATTTTAAATAAATGTAATATAAAAAGATAATTTCATGGAGGACAGAAGTATGAAATTCAGGAAAGTGACTGTATTTCTTGCCGCAGCAGCACTGGGTGTATCCGTGCTTGCCGGATGCGGAAGCAGCAATGAGACTGCCGAGGAAGAAACAACAGAGGTAGCAGAGACTCCCACAGCAAGTGCGGATTCTGAAGAAGAAACCGTGACAGAGCCGGAAGAAGAGAAAGAAGCGGTAACGACCAGCTACTTAACAGGAGAGGCAATTGACGAAGAATACGTTAATTACAGACCTCTTGCTCTGATGATGCCGAATGACAATTACGGTGCGATTCCCCATGTTGGTATTTCAGCAGCCGGTGTCATCTATGAGGCTCCGGTAGAAGGATCCTATACCCGTCTTATGGCAATCTTCGATAGAGCTGCTCTGAATAACATTGAAAAGCTTGGACCGATCAGAAGCTGCCGTCTTTACTATCCGGAATTCGCTCTGGAATATAATGCGATCTACGCGCATTGGGGACAGGCTGCTTATGCAGAGGATTTCCTGAAATCCGGTCAGGTGGATGATATTAACGGTGTTTGGGATTCCTCTCCCTTCTACAGAGATTCCAACAGAAAGTCTCCGAACAATGTATTTACAAATGGCGAGCTGATGACAGAAGCCTTCCAGAAGCACGGTTTCCAGGAGGAATATTATCAAAGCTATTCAGGCCACTTCAAGTTCGCAGATTCCGAGAATACACTGGAGAATGGCCAGCAGGCTCTGAAGGTAACACCCGGCTATGATGTAAATAAGCCTTACTTTGAATATAATGAAGAAGATGGCCTCTATTACAGATATCAGTATGGTGAGGAACATATGGATGCCGGCAACGACACCCAGCTTGCTGTTAAGAATATCCTGATCCAGGCAGTTCCGGTTAAGGTATTGGATGAAAAGGGCTATCTTGAGATCGATACCACAGCCGGCGGTGAAGGCTACTATATTACAGATGGCAAGGCAATCAAGGTTACCTGGAGCAAGGAGGATCTTTATTCCCGTGCAGCTTACTATGATGAGGATGGTAATGAGATCGAGATCAATACAGGCAAAACATGGGTTTGTGTTGTAAACCAGGATAAGCTGGACAAGGTAACGATCGAGTAATTCAGCTAACTGTTCACAGGTTCTCTGTGTGCTCGCGGAATGTTTCTTTCCGCGAGTGTGCACCCTTTCAGGAAATGCTGATCGGATCAGCATTTCCTGAAAAAGAATAACAATAAAAAAATAAAGAAAAGCAGTAACGAAACACTATGGAAAAGAAGAAAAAAAGCTCGGACTTTCTGGTTCAGGGATCCATTCTTGCAATGGCATCCCTGATCAGCCGTGTGATCGGTCTGATTTACAGAATTCCACTGACAAACATAATAGGAGATGGCGGCAATAATATTTATGCTGCTGCATACGATGTATATAACATTTTGCTTTTGATTTCATCCTACAGTCTTCCTCTTGCAGTCTCTAAACTGGTGGCAGCAAGACTTGCGACAGGAGAAAAGAAAAATGCCAATCGTGTCTTCCGCGGAGCTTTTGTATTTGCCTTAACGACAGGTACGATTGCTTTTATTATTGTATTTGTCTTTGCGGATGAGATTACCAGACTCCTAGCAACCCCCCAGAGCTATTTAGCCTTAAGGGTGTTGGGACCGGGACTGATCGTTGTTGCGGTTATGGGTGTTGTCCGGGGCTATTTTCAGGGAATGGGAACGATGGTTCCCAGTGCGATTTCTCAGATCATCGAGCAGATCGTCAATGCGATCGTCAGTGTTTTGGGTGCATATTTTCTCTTTTCCTATGGCAGTAAGGTCGGAGCAGTTGTAGGTAATTCCGAAGAATACGGAGAGGCCTTTGGTGCAGCGGGAGGTACCCTTGGTACAGTAACCGGTGCCTGCGCTTCTTTGATCTTTCTTTTTCTGGTTTATCTTACTTATAGCAGATCTTTTAAGAAAGAAATTCGTGCAGATAAGAATCACAGAACAGAGTCCTATGCTTCGATTGCAAAGTTGCTGATCCTGACCATTGTACCTGTGCTATTGAGCACAACGGTTTATAATATCAGCTCGATCGTGGATCAGGGTATTTTTAAGAACCTGGCTCTTTTCCAGGGACATGATGCTGCTGAGATTTCCAGCTGGTGGGGCATTTTTACAGGAAAATATAAGGTGTTGACCAATGTGCCGATCGCAATCGCATCTGCCATGGCGGCTTCCTGTGTACCGAGTATTACGGCGGCATATAGCCAGAAGGACAATAAGCTGGTAAGGGCGAAGATTTCGTCCTCCCTGCGCTTTATCATGATCCTGGCCTTTCCCTGTATGGTAGGCCTCTGCGTTCTGGCAAGTCCGATCCTTCAGCTTCTCTTTCATGATGCAAGACCGATCGGAGCCAATATGATCGTAGCCGGTGGAATTTCCATTATTTTTTATTCGGTTTCCACTTTGTCCAATGCAGCTCTGCAGGGAATCGATCATATGGCAGAGCCGGTAAAAAATGCGATCGTATCATTGATTCTTCATGTGGGAGTATTATTCCTTTTGATGCTGGTCTTCCATATGAATATCTATGCCGTTATTTTTGCCAATGTGTTTTTCTCACTGATTATGTGTATTTTGAATTCAAAATCTTTGTTCAGATATTGCAAATTCCGGCAGGAATACAGAAGGACCTATATCATACCGGCTATATCTGCAATTTTGATGGGTGTAGTTGTATTTGCGGTTTATAAAGTGGTTCTGATGGGCTGCCACAGCAATGCGCTTGCAACGCTTCTTGCAATCTTTATGGGCATGCTGACCTACAGTATTTTTATTACAAGACTTGGCGGTATTACAGAAGCAGAGCTGAGAGGCTTTCCTAAGGGAGGCATGATCATCAGCGTCCTTAAGAAGATAAAGGTATTATAATATGACATCAAAAGATGTAGTCATAATAGGAGGGGGTGCAGCCGGTCTGACCGCCGCAATCAGTGCGGCAAGGTCAGGTTCGGCTGTTGCTGTTCTTGAACATATGGACAGAGTCGGAAAGAAGATTCTTTCTACCGGAAACGGAAAGTGCAACCTGTCAAATGAGCTTCAGGGCGGTCAGAATTACAGGGGACCGGACCCTGATTTTGTCTATCCGGTTCTGGAAGCTTTTGACCTGAAAAAGACCCTTTCTTTTTTTCGCAGTATCGGAATATTAACGATTTCAAAAAAAGGCTATCTCTATCCGAGAACGGAACAGGCTTCTTCTGTTCTGGATGCCCTTCGCTTTGAGTGTGAAAGACAGGGAGCAGAGCTGAAAACCCTTTGTCGTCTGCAGGAAATCCGGCCTCTTTATCCTGGCTTTTTGATTCGCTATGAAGAGGATGGAAAGAAAAGAGAGCTCCGAACGGGAAGCCTGATCATCGCAAGCGGAGGTCTCAGTGCCGCAAAAACAGGCAGTGATGGAAGCATAGATCCCTTCCTTTTGAAACTGGGACATTCCCTGACGAAAAGAGTTCCGGCTTTATGCCCCTTAAAATGCAAAGGAGATTTTTGGGGACAGATCAGTGGGATTCGGACAGATGCAGAGATTCGTTTGTTCTCTGAAGAGAAGAAGATTGCCTGCGAAATGGGCAATCTTCAACTGACCGGATATGGCATATCCGGCATTCCGGTCTTTCAGCTGAGCAGATGGGCAGCTTATGAGCTGAAAAAAGGACATCGGGTCACGGCAGAGATTGATTTCCTGCCGGAGCTGGAGAGTCGACAGCTGCAGCGTTATCTGCAGCACAGGGCAAAGGCGACAGAGGGAGAAGAGCTGCTGCGGACCTTTGAAGGGCTTTTGCCGAAAAAGCTCCTTCCCCTGATATTAAAGAAAAGCGGATTGGATCCAAAACGAAAAGGAAAAGGTCTTTCTGAGAAGGAAATCAAGGCCTTTCTCCTTTTTGCGAAGACTTTTCCGATTGAGATTGAGGAGCCGCTTTCCTTTGAACAGTCCCAGGTAACGGCAGGAGGCATTTCTGTGGCAGAAGTGGATCCTTTGTCTTTGGAATCCAGGATTCTGGAGGGCCTATTTTTTGCCGGAGAGCTTTTGGATGTAGATGGCAGATGCGGCGGCTACAATTTGCAATGGGCCTGGTCTTCAGGCTATATGGCAGGCAAACATGCATCAGAGTACGGAAAAGGAATATGCTTAGAATAACAAATATTAAATTACCCTATACACACAGTCAGGAAGAACTGCTTTCGCAAGTTACCGGAAAACTTCATATTACAAAAAAGGAGCTCCATTCCCTGACCATTCGGAAGAAGGCACTGGACTGCCGGAAAAAGCCGGATCTTTATTATGTCTATACAGCGGATGTTTCCTGCGACCGGGAGGATAAGATCCTGAAAAGAGCAAGAAAGCAGACGGATATTCAGAAAGCACCTGAGGAGCACTATCTTTTTGAAGCAGACGGAAGCAGAGCTTTGAAGGAAAGACCCCTGATCATCGGAAGCGGACCGGCAGGACTTTTTTGTGGACTGGCACTTGCCAGGGCAGGCTACCAGCCCCTTATTATCGAAAGAGGAAAGGATGTCATCAGCCGGTCTAAAGACGTGGAGGTTTTTTGGAGCAAGGGAATCCTGAATCCGGAAAGCAATGCGCAATTTGGGGAAGGCGGTGCAGGTACCTTTTCTGACGGCAAGCTGAATACGCTTGTAAGGGATAAAAACGGCTTTGGCAGGAAGGTTTTGGAGGAGTTTGTTCATTTTGGTGCGGATCCGGAGATCATGATCTATGCAAAACCTCATGTCGGAACAGATACCCTTCTTCACATCTTACAGGAGATGAGAAAGGAAATTGAAGCCTGCGGCGGCAGCTTCCTTTTTCAAACGAAGATGACGGATTTGAAGGAAGAAGCAGATGGGATTGAGGTCAGCCTTTCTTCGGGAGAGAAGCTCCACACTTCTGCTCTTGTATTAGCGATCGGCAATAGTGCCAGAGACACTTTTGTTCGTTTACAGGAAAGAAGCCTTCCCATGGAAGCAAAGGCCTTTGCTGTAGGACTTCGAATTGAGCATCCTCAGGAAATGATCAATTTCAATGCCTATGGAAGAAGTGCAGAAGAAGCAAAGCTTCCGCCTTCTCCTTATAAGGTAACAGGCAGAAGCAAGGCAGGAAGGGGCGTTTATTCCTTTTGCATGTGTCCCGGCGGTTATGTCATCAATGCTTCTTCTGAAGAAGGCTATACAGCAGTAAACGGCATGAGCTATCATGACCGTTCCGGTAAAAATGCCAATTCTGCCATAATCCTTACAGTAGATCAAAGGGATTTTGGGAGCGATGATCTTCTTGCGGGAATGCACTTTCAGCAGGAGCTGGAGAAGAAAGCTTACCAGCTCGGTCAGGGAGCCATTCCCCAACAGCTGCTGAAGGATTTTGCCAAAGGAAAAGAAAGCAGCGGCTATGGCGAGGTGATTTCTGCCCATAAGGGAAAGGCTGTCTTTGCTGATCTTCGTGGGATTTTCCCGGAGGGTATGGCAGGAGAGCTTCTGGAGGGAATCCAAAGCTTTACCCGGCAGATTCCGGCCTTTGATATGGGAGATGCTGTTCTGTCAGGCGTAGAAAGCAGGAGTTCATCTCCCCTTAGAATTCTGAGAGACAAGAGCTACGAAAGTGAAATGAAGCATATCTATCCCTGTGGAGAGGGAGCAGGCTATGCAGGCGGCATTGTTTCGGCTGCCATGGATGGATTGAGAACGGCACAGGCGATTGCGCATGTATATGCGCCGATCAAATAGTCAGCGGAAAGAGAGGGAAAAATTGGCTGAATATTCACCAATGATGACAAAGTATCTTGAAACAAAAGAAGAATATCCGGACTGCATTCTTTTTTACCGTCTCGGTGATTTTTATGAAATGTTTTTTGAGGATGCAATTACTGTTTCAAGAGAGCTGCAGCTTACCCTGACGGGAAAGGCCTGCGGAAAGGAAGAAAAGGCCCCTATGTGCGGAGTTCCTTTTCATGCAGTAGATACCTACCTGGACAAGCTGGTGGAAAAGGGATACAAGGTTGCGATCTGTGAGCAGGTTGAGGATCCTAAGGCGGCAAAGGGTCTGGTGAAGAGAGAGGTTACCCGTATCGTAACCCCCGGTACCAATTTCAGCACTTCCTCTCTGGATGATAAGAAGAATAACTATATTTGCAGTATTTATGCGGCAAAGGGACGCTTTGGTCTGGCTGTGTCAGATGTTTCGACCGGTTATTTTGCTTTTACGGAGCTGGAATCTCCAAGAAAGCTGACAGACGAGGTGATTCGCTTTGCACCGGCAGAGCTTCTCTGCAACAGTGACTTCCGGAAAGTTTATGCCAAAAATGAAGAAGAAATTCAGTTAAAGCTCGGAATCACTGCGACTATGCTGGCAGACCGTTATTTCAAAAAGGATAACTGCATCGATGTCCTGAAGGGACATTTTCATATCGCTTCCCTTGCCGGTATTGGTATGACGGATTTTGATCATGGAACGATTGCATCAGGTTCTTTGTTAAGTTACCTTCTGGAGACCCAGATGAATGATCTAGCTCATATCAGCGAGATCCATCCTTATGAGATCGGATCCTATATGTTTTTGGACAGTGCTACCAGGCGGAACCTGGAACTGACGGAAACCATGCGGGAGAAAAGAACGACAGGCTCTCTTCTTTGGGTTTTGGATAAGACGAAAACGGCAATGGGCGGACGTCTTCTGCGTTCCTATATTTCCCAGCCTCTTATTCACGCCGATGAGATCTGTAAAAGGCAGGATGCGGTAGAATCCTTCCTGAGAAATGTGATCTCCCGGGAGGAGCTGAGAGAATATCTGAACAGCGTCTACGATCTGGAGAGACTGATCGGAAGAATTACCTACCGGAGTGCAAATCCAAGAGATCTGAATGCCTTTGCCTCCTCCCTCCAATATCTGCCTTCCATTCTGGAACTGCTTCAGGAATTTGACGGAGAGCTGATCCGGAAGATTGAGGAGGAACTGGATCCTTTGGAGGATCTTTACAGTCTGATCGATTCTGCTATCGTAGAGGATGCACCGATTTCCCTTCATGAGGGCGGTATCATCAAAGAGGGCTATCTGGAAGCGATTGATGAATACCGGCGTGCTTCTACAGAAGGAAAGAGCTGGCTAGCCCAGATTGAGGCAGAGGAAAGAGAAAAGACCGGCATCAAGAATCTGAGGATCAAATATAACAAGGTTTTCGGTTATTATCTGGAGGTCACCAATTCCTTCCTGAACCTCGTACCGGATTATTTTATCCGTAAACAGACTCTGACCAATGCGGAGCGTTTTATTACGCCGGAGCTGAAGGAGCTGGAGGATAAGATTCTGGGAGCTCAGGACAAACTGACCGCCTTAGAATATGATACCTTCAATAAGATCCTGGATCAGATCAGTGAACAGGTAGAGAGAATTCAGAAGACGGCAAATGCTCTGGCACAGCTGGATGTTTTTATTTCTCTGGCGATTGTTGCGGAGAAAAATCGCTACTGCAGACCTCAGGTAGTAGAAGAGGATATTCTGAAGATCAAAAACGGAAGACATCCGGTGGTTGAGAAAACCATGCAGCATGAACTTTTTATCGATAACGATACCTTCTTCGAGGAAAATCAAAGAATTGCTCTGATCACCGGTCCGAATATGGCCGGCAAATCAACTTATATGAGACAAGTGGCTTTGATCGTGCTAATGGCGCAGATCGGCAGCTTTATTCCAGCCTCTTCGGCAACCATTGGCGTCGTAGATCGAATTTTTACCCGTGTCGGGGCATCAGATGATCTTGCCAGCGGCCAGTCCACCTTTATGCTGGAGATGAATGAGGTGGCTAATATTCTGCGAAATGCAACAAACCGTTCCCTGATCATTCTGGATGAGATTGGAAGGGGAACCAGTACCTATGATGGTCTTTCCATTGCATGGGCCGTTGCAGAATACATCAGCACCAATCCTTCCCTTTGCGCAAAGACCTTATTTGCAACCCATTATCATGAGCTGACCCAGCTGGAGGATCTTCTGGACAATGTGAAGAATTACAATATTGCCGTCAGGGAGAGCGGAGACGATATTGTCTTTTTAAGAAAGATCAATCCGGGCGGAGCTGACCGAAGCTACGGTATCCAAGTGGCAAAGCTTGCCGGTGTCCCGGATGCGGTTATTAATAGGGCTAAGGTCATTTTGAGTCATATTTCCGAAGAGAAGGATCAGGAAATCAAAATCGATCCAAATGAGCCTCTGCCTGAGTCAAAAGAAGAAATAAGAGAGGAAGAAGCTTTGTCCTTTGCGGAATTTTCTGTGATCGACAAGCTGAAAAACCTGGAAACCGATAAGATGACGCCTTTAGAGGCGATGAATCTGGTCTATGAGCTTCAGAAAATGCTGAACTAAGGAAATAGAAATCTATGTCTGAAATCAGAGTACTTGATCCGGTCACAATTGATAAGATTGCCGCAGGTGAGGTCGTGGAAAGGCCTTATTCTGTTGTTAAGGAACTTGCGGAAAATGCGATTGATGCCGGTGCAGATGCAGTTACAATTGAAATTAAGGATGGTGGGAAAAGCTTTATCCGAATCACGGATAATGGAAGCGGAATTGAGGCTGATATGGTCAGGAAGGCCTTTTTGCGGCATTCTACCAGCAAGCTGAGAGAAATTTCAGATCTGGAAAGCATCCGCACCCTGGGCTTTCGAGGTGAGGCTTTGTCCAGTATATCTGCCGTAGCCCGGGTGGAGCTTATGACCAAGACAAGGGATCAGCTTCTGGGTATTTCCTACAAGATCGAGGGCGGAAGAGAAATTTCTTGTGAAGAGGTCGGTCTTCCGGATGGAACAACCATTTTGGTGAAGGATCTTTTCTATAATACTCCTGCCCGTTTGAAATTTATGAAAAGTGCCCAGACAGAGGCTTCCTATATTGCATCTCTTGCCGAGGAGCTTTCCCTTTCCCATCCGGAGATTGTCTTTAAGCTGATCATCAATGGAAAAGTCCGCTTTCAAACACCGGGAAGGGGCAGCCTGAGAGATGTCCTCTTTCAGATTTATGGAAGTGAAATTCTGAAGAAGACCATTGATATTGATGTAACAAATGGCACCTACCATATGTACGGTTTTATCGGAAAGCCGGAGCTTTCCAGGGGAAACCGTAAATTTGAATCCTATTTTGTAAATGGACGTTATGTAAAGAACCGTGTTATTGAAAAGGGAATCGAGGATGGTTATAAACATTATTTAATGCAGCACCAGTTTCCCTTCGTTCTTTTGATGTTTGAAATGGACGGCAGCCTGGTGGATGTCAATGTGCATCCGGCAAAGGCAGAGGTTCGTTTTTCCTACGAAAAGGAGCTATATGACTGGCTTTGCAGTGCCATTGCAGAGGCATTGAAGGAGCCGGAATTCATACCGGAAATCCCCCTTGCCCGGAAGGAAGAGCGGTTTTTGGAAAAAAAAGAAAGCCCTATCCAAGCAAAGCCGATATTGCAGGAGCAGCCTGCAGCAGAAAAAATAGTCTCAGCAATTCCTAAGGCGGCCGAGACAGGAGAAAGTCCCGAGAATGCGGATATTCCTTTGGCCGCAGGAAAGACGGCAGAAAAGGCAACTGAGATTCCCGCGCTAGAGACAGAAAAAAAAGCACTTGAAAAAGCGTCTGAGCCCCCAAAGGAAGCTCTTGTTTACAGCCCAAAGGCGAAGATTCCGGATATCCTTTCTTCCAAGTCAATGGTTAAGGAAGGGCCGGAGCCTTATGAGAGCAAGGCTCTGGAAGCCTCAAAGAAGGAAGCCGTTTCGGAGCGAAAAAAAGCAGAATATGTCCAGATGTCCCTGCCGATTGTGCAGACAGAAAGAAAGCGTTTTCGCCTGATCGGTGAGATCTTTGATACCTACTGGATTCTGGAATATGACGGAAAAATGTACATGGTGGATCAGCATGCAGCGCATGAGAAGATCAATTACGAAAGGCTGGTTCGCAAATTTTCCCAGAAGACCTTTGCCTCCCAGCAGATTCATCCGCCGATCATTGTCAGCTTAAATGCAGAAGAAGAGGCTCTTATCGAAAAATTCGGAAGCACTTTTGAACAGTTCGGCTTTGAAATTTCTTCCTTCGGCGGCAGGGAATACAGCATTTCTGCCGTGCCGTCGGATCTTTATGGAATGAATGAAAAGGAGTTCTTTCATTCCCTTCTGGATGAAATGGACGATCTTTCGGGGGAAAAGGCAGATCCGGATCTGATCCTGCACAGACTGGCAACAGCTGCCTGCAAGATGTCGGTAAAGGGAAATGATATCATATCATTGAAGGAGGCAGAGGTACTTTTGAAAGAGCTTTTTGCATGTGACAAGCCCTACCATTGTCCTCACGGACGGCCGACCATGGTTGCCATTACCAAAAGTGAACTCGAAAGAATGTTTAAGAGGATCGTATCATGAAGAAGCCCTTGATTATTTTATCCGGCCCCACTGCAGTCGGCAAAACGAAGCTGTCGATTGAACTGGCAAAGGCAGTAAACGGAAGTATTATCAGTGCGGATTCGGCTCAGGTATACCGCTATATGGACATCGGTTCTGCGAAGATCAAAGCAGAGGAGATGGAAGGCATAAAGCATTATCTGATCGATGCACTGGATCCGTCAGAGTCCTTTGATGTAGTTACTTTCCAGCAGATGGCAAGAAAAGCGATGGATGAGATTCTGGCAGAAGGGAAAATTCCAATTCTTGTCGGCGGAACCGGCTTTTATATTCAGGCTTTGCTGAAAGATATCTGCTTCGAAGAAGAAGCAGGAGATAAAAGCTACCGACAGAGTCTGGAAAATCTCGCAGAGGGGAATGCAGAGCTTCTTTATGAAAAACTAAAGGAATGCGATCCCCTTTCTGCCGAGACGATCCATCCGAACAATCATAAGAGAGTGATTCGCGCCCTGGAATTTTACCATGAAAATGGCTACCCGATCTCGGAGCATAACGCAAAGGAAAAAGAACGAAGTTCTCCCTACCGCTATGCTTATTTTGTCCTGAATCAGGATCGTAAGATCCTTTATGACAGGATTGAAAAAAGAGTCGATCAGATGATGGAGGAGGGGCTTCTGGAGGAAGTACGTTTCCTAAAGGAAAAGGGCTATGATGCTTCCCTTGTATCTATGCAGGCCTTGGGCTATAAGCAGCTATTGGCTTATCTTGATGGAGAATATTCTCTGGAAGAGGCTGTTTACCGGATCAAGCGGGATACCCGTCACTTTGCCAAACGGCAGCTGACCTGGTTTCGAAGAGAGAAGGATGTGATTTTCTTTGATAAGGGAGACTATGCATCTGAAGAAGAAATTTTAAATAAAATGCTGATGATATTAAAAGAGGAAAAGATTTATGAATGAGTTAAAAGAGCTTTACCGCGGCTTTGGAATCGATGAAGAGATTTACGAGCTGGGAGAAAAGGCAGAAAAAAAATTAAAGGAACGTTTCGAGAAAATCGACCTTGTGGCGGAATACAATCAGGCCAGGGTAATCGCAGCAATGCAGAAAAATAAGGTTTCTGCAGAATGCTTTAATTATGCCAGCGGATACGGCTATGATGATTATGGACGGGATACCCTGGAAAGGGTTTATGCGGATGTCTTCCATACAGAGGATGCCCTGGTAAGACCGCAGATCACCTGCGGAACCCATGCTCTGGCCCTGGCTCTGATGTCAAATTTAAGACCCGGCGATGAGCTTTTTTCTCCGGTAGGAAAGCCCTATGATACCTTAGAGGAGATCATTGGGATCCGTCCTTCAAAGGGATCTCTTGCAGAATACGGTGTAGTATACAGACAGTGCGACCTGCTGCCGGACGGAAGCTTCAACTATGATGAGATTCCTAACTATATCAATGAAAAAACAAAGCTGGTAACCATTCAGAGAAGTAAGGGATATCAGACAAGACCTTCCTTTGGCGTAAAGCAGATCGGTGAACTGATTTCCTTTATTAAAAAAATCAAACCGGATGTCATCTGCATGGTAGACAATTGCTATGGCGAATTCACAGAGACGATAGAGCCTACAGATGTGGGGGCTGACATGGTGGTAGGTTCCCTGATCAAGAACCCAGGCGGTGGGCTTGCACCGATTGGCGGTTATATCTGCGGAAAGAAGGAATGCATTGAAAATGCTGCTTACCGACTGACAGCGCCGGGCCTCGGCAAGGAGGTAGGTGCGAGTCTGGGCGTCATGAGAAGCTTTTTCCAGGGGCTTTTCCTGGCACCGACCGTAACCGCATCTGCCCTGAAGGGAGCAATTTTTGCGGCAAATCTTTATGAACACTTCGGCTTCCCGGTTGTTCCAAACGGAAGCGAGGAAAGACATGATATTATCCAGGCGGTTACTCTAGGAAGTGCAGAAGGGGTAAAGGCCTTTTGTAAAGGCATTCAGATGGCAGCACCGGTAGATGGCTTTGTCACACCGGAGCCCTGGGATATGCCGGGCTATGATGATCCGGTCATTATGGCAGCAGGTGCCTTTGTACAGGGATCTTCCATTGAATTGTCTGCTGATGGACCGATCAAAGAGCCCTATGCCGTTTATTTTCAGGGAGGTCTCACCTGGCAGCATGCCAAGCTGGGAATTTTGATGTCTCTTCAGCAGGTGAAAAATGCAGGCTGCCTTCCCGAGAAATGATTGTAATTTTTTACGGGATTTGCTAACATAAAAAGATGAGTTTGGTGAGAGAGGGAAAGCAGGTTTTTATGAAAAATCCCTCTATCAGATCCATGCCCATGGAGGCAAGACCCTACGAAAAATTCGAACGATATGGCGGGCAAAGTCTGTCTGATGCTGAACTTTTGGCTGTTCTTCTCAGAAATGGCACAAAGGGAAAAAATTCAATCGAAACGGCATCCGCAATTCTTGCAGAAGGCGGAAACAGTCTGAACGGACTGCATAGCCTGAGCCAGAAGGAACTGATGCAGATTCCCGGCATCGGAAAGGTGAAAGCGATTCAGCTGAAATGCCTTGCTGAGCTTAGTATGAGAATGGCAAAGGCAGATAAACTTGCCGGTGTCAGGATGAATGATCCCGAAACAGTCGCAGCCTACTATATGGAAGGGATGCGGCATATGGAAGAGGAGCATATTCTTCTTGCCCTCTTTGATTCAGCAGGAAGGCTGATCAGGGATATTGAAGTGGCAAGAGGTTCTGTGAATGCAGCCTATATTACACCAAGGGAGATTTTTCGTCATGCCCTTTCGGCAGGCGCGGTTTCTCTGATCCTTCTTCACAATCATCCAAGCGGAGATGCAAATCCGAGCGAAGAGGATATTGCCTTTACCAGGAGGCTGGATGCAAGCGGAAAGCTGATCGGAATTCCGGTAAATGATCACCTGATCATCGGAGATAAGTGCTATTTCAGCTTTCGTTGCCATGATCTGATCCAATGATCAAAAATGAAAATAAAGGAGCATGCCATGAGTCATGTACTTGGCTTGGATTTTGGTTCCGAAGAGATCAAAATCTGCTCAATGTCCATAAAAAGAATTATAATAGAAAAGAATGCGATCGCCTCAGATGAGGATGAGAGCTGGTTTGGAGATGAGGCCTACCAAATGGCAGACCGGGTTTCTGACCGATATCGTATTACCTTTCCGGTTCGAAGGGGAATGCTTTGTTCTTATCAGGAGGCGGTTGACCTACTTCGTTTTTATCTGGAAGAATTTTATCATGCGTCCAGAGATTCCATGCTGAACCTGTCCTTGCCGACAGGCTTATCTCATGTACAAAGAAAGGCTTATTATGAGCTTTTTAATAATCTGGGGATCGCGCATAAAAATATCAGGATTACAGATAAGCCCCTTGCGGCAGCAGTTGGTATGGGAGTTCCTCTTTTGAAGAGCCACGGCCTTTTTCTCTTGGATATGGGAGCTCAGACAACGGAGCTCAGCATCATTTCCGACGGAAGGATCCTGATCAGCCGTCTTCTGCCTTATGGGTCAGAGGACATGCTGCAGGAAATTCAAAAGCTTGTCAAATCAGAAAAAAAATGTATCATTGGACGGGAGAGTGCCTTTCAGATTTTGTCTCGGATCGGTCATGCCTACAAGGATCATGAGAGAGATAGGGACGAAAAGATTTTGATGACAGGGATTAATGCCGTCAGCGGTTATCCCGAACGTTTCAAGCTGAAAAGTGAGCCGGTAACGGATGTAATTTACCGGATTCCGGAAAAGATCGTAGCCGAAGCAAAGATTCTTTTTGAAAGAATTCCTTACGATATCCGCAGGGAAATCAATGAAAAGGGAATCTATCTGACCGGAGGGGCATCCAGGCTTGACCGTATGGATGATTATCTCACAAGCTGCCTGGCTTTGCCTTGTATCAAAAATGATAGCCCCATAGAGAACACGGCCCGGGGACTGGCAAGAATGCTTACCGACGACAAATTATCAGAACTGACTTATGAGTTGAATGGAATAGACTGATGAAGAAGATACAAAAGAACAATAAAAAAATATCATCAAGGCGGATGTTACTGCTGATCGTGGCGGTATGTATCGCCGCTATGGTTTTGACAACGGCATACTCTAGCAGCGTGAAGGCTTTTCAGGTTGCAGCAGAGGTCGTTTTTGCACCCATGCAGAACGGAATCAATAAGATCGGTGCTTTTTTTGTCACCTCTTCCGAAACATCAAAGTCCAATGCGGAGCTGGTAGCTGAAAATCAGGCTCTGCAGAAGCAGATTGATGAGCTGGAAGAAAAAAACAGCTCTCTGGCCATGCAGGTATATGAGCTGGATGATCTGCGCAAGCTTTACAGTCTGGACGGACAATATGAGGATTATGAAAAGGTCGGTGCCTATGTCATCGCGAAGGACGGCGGCAATTGGTTTGATACCTTTACCATCAACAAAGGCTCGCAGGACGGTCTTGAAGTAGGTATGAATGTACTTGCTTCCGGCGGACTGGCCGGTATTATCACCGAGGTGGGACTTCATACCGCTACCGTAAGATCTATCATTGATAATTCCAGTGATATCAGTGCAATGATGCTGACGACAAACGACAACTGTATCGTAAGCGGAAGTCTGACCAGAATGACTTCAGAGGGAGCCATTACTTTTTCCGAGCTGGCAGATGATCAGGATGCTGTTGCAACAGGAGATGCGGTGGTTACCTCTTATATCAGTGACCGCTATCTTCCGGGATTGGTAATCGGCTATGTAAAGTCGGTACAAAAAGATTCAAATAACCTTACCAAGTCAGGAACCATCACACCGGTAGTGGATTTCAGACACATCCGTGAGGTTCTGGTTATTTTAGACAAAAAGGAAACGGAATAATGAGCGGAGCTACAAAAAGAAAACTCATGATCGTCATCACGATTCTGGTGGCCTACTTATTACAATACAGCGTTTTGTCCCGATGGACTCTTTTGGCAATCACACCCAATCTTCTTCTGGGACTGACCTGCATCTACGGCTTGATGTATGGACAAAATCACGGCATGCTCAGCGGACTTTTGGCCGGTCTGCTCATCGATGCTTTTGCCGGAGACATTATTGGCTTTTACGGTCTGATCTACTGTGTGATCGGCTATCTGACCGGACATTTTCACAGCATATTTTTTCCGGAGGATCATAAGCTGCCTATCATAGGACTTTGCATCAGTGACTTTGCCTATGGCCTTCTGATTTATTTCCTCTATTATTTTGTCAGGGGAGATTTTCATTTTCTTTATTATGTTTTGAATATCATTATGCCGGAGCTGGTGATCACTGTATTGCTGATGATTCCGGTTTACTTTTTCCTGCTGTTCCTTGAAGAAAAAATCAGTATAAGTGAACAGAGAAGGGAGCATAAGATTGTTTGATTATATCAAGGACAAATTTTATAATCTGACGCATTCTCGAATTTCCGCTGTTATCGTGCTGGTTATTGCCTGCTCTGCAATTCTGTTCGGACGGGTTTTTTACCTGCAGATCATCAAGGGAGAGGAATATCAGAATAACTATACCCTGAGTATTCTAAAGGAAAAGTCAGTAGCAGCAACAAGAGGCAGTATTTATGACCGGAATGGAAATGTGCTTGCTTATGACAAGCTTGCCTATACCGTTACCTTTGAGGATACCGGCGAGTATGATACCTATGCAGAGATGAATACCGCACTCTACAAGGCAATTAAGCTCATCAAGAAAAACGGAGACAGTATCGACAATCCTCTCTCCATGACACTGGATGAGGATGGTAATTTTGAGTATACAGTTTCCGGCAGCAGCCTACAGCGTTTTCTGGCGGATGTTTTTGGTCATTCCTATGTAAAGGAACTGGCTTATAATTCAAAGCTGGGAACCAATGAGGCAAATGCCACGGCCCAGCAGCTTTTTGATTATTTGTGCAATAGTTATAAGATTTCTTATGATACTTCTCTTGCTTCAGGAGATGCCAAGGAAAATGATGATGGTACAGTCTACTCTCTGAGTGATGCCTTCGAACTGGTAAAGGTTAGATATGCGGTAGCAGCAAATGCTTACCAGAAGTATATTGAGACAACGATTGCAAGCGATGTAAGCGAAAAAACAGTTGCAGATATCAAAGAGCATTCGGACGAGGTTGTCGGTATTGATATTTCCGAAACAACCTCCAGAATCTATAACAATAGCAAATATTTTGCTCATATCATCGGTTATACAGGAACCATTTCCGAAGATGAGTACAAGAGTCTCTCTGAGCAGAGATATGACTATACCCTTACCGATAAGGTTGGTAAATCCGGAATTGAGCAGGTGGAGGAAACAACTCTGCAAGGAATCAAGGGCAAGCAGGTGCTTTATGTAGATAATGTGGGTACGGTCCTTGAAGTTGCAGATGATACAGATCCCATTGCAGGCTCTGATGTGTATCTGACCTTGGATGCTGACCTGCAGATGAGTATCTATAATATTCTGGAAAAAGAGCTTTCGACCATTATATTAGATAAGCTGGTCAACGAGATCAATTATGACAAGACTGGTCTGACCCGATCCAAGATTATGATTCCGATCGGAGATGTTTACTTTCAGATGCTAAACAACAACGTTTTAGACATCGATGCCTTCAGTGATGAAGATGCTGGTGAAACGGAGCAGGAGGTTTATGCTACCTACAAGGCAAAAGAGGATGAGATCATCCCCTGGGTTATGGCAGAGCTGAGATCCACTACGCCGACCGCCTTTTCGGAATGTACAGAGGAACTGCAAAGCTATGAAAACTATGTAATGGAGCTCCTTTACAATTCAAAAATCGTCGATAGGTCTGCCATTGATACGGAGAGTGAGGAATATCAGGCCTGGAAAGAAGGTACTTGCTCCCTGAAGGAATATATTGAATACAATATGGCCATCAACAATGTAGACAGCTCCAAGCTGGTTTCTACTTCTCAGACGGAGACGTCAGATGAGATTTATAATCAGCTGATGAGCTATATCGAGGAGGATCTTCAGACAAATTCAGACTTTCATAAGCTGATCTACAAGCAGCTGGTTTACAATGAATCTATTACCGGAACCCAGATCTGCAAGATGCTCTTTGAGCAGGGTGCGCTGGATTCTTCTACGGATGCCAACTATGAGGATCTGATGTCAGGTGATCTGTCTGCCTATGATTTTATGGTAGCCAAGATCCGTAATCTGGAAATCACACCGGCACAGATCGCTTTGGATCCCTGCAACGCTTCCAGTGTTGTGGTTGATCCTAATAACGGTCAGGTTCTGGCCTGTGTAACCTATCCCGGCTACGACAACAATAAACTTGCCAATTCAGTAGATGCGGATTACTATTCCTCTTTGACAAAGGATCTTTCTTACCCGCTGCTGAATTATGCAACACAGAACAAGACGGCTCCCGGTTCTACCTACAAGCCGCTGACAGCAACGGCAGCCCTGACAGAGGGCATTATCACGGTAAATGATACCGTTACCGATGAAGGTAAGTTTATGGATGTTTATCCGAATCCGGTCTGCTGGATTTATCCCAGCTCCCACGGAACCATCAATGTCAGCCAAGCGCTTCGGGATTCCTGTAACTATTTCTTCTATACCATGGGTTACAGAATGGCCACACAGAATGCATCCGGTGATGCAGGAGAGCCTGTTTATAATGATGAGCAGGGTGTTGCAACCCTTGCAAAATATGCTAAGGAATACGGACTCGGAACAACGACTGGTATTGAAATTCCGGAATCCGAGCCGGAAATTTCCGACGAGGATGCCGTTCGTTCCGCAATCGGACAGGGTAAGAACAACTATACAACAACCCAGCTGGCCCGCTATGTTGCTGCAGTAGCAAACAGTGGAACGGTATATGATCTGTCTTTGATCTATAAGGTAGTCGACAACAATGGCACGACAAGCCAGGAGTTTACGCCCTCTATTTACAATCAACTGACAGAAGTATCCCAGACAAGCTGGGATGCTATTCACACCGGTATGCGGATGGTGGTAACCGACTCCCTGAGTTCGACCTTTGGAAGCGTTACGACAGAGGTTGCCGGAAAGACAGGTACTGCCGAGCAGACGACCACCAGACCCAACCATGGTCTCTTTGTCTGCTATGCACCATACAGCAGCCCTGAGATTTCCATTGCAACCAGGATTCCTTACGGATATAATTCCGGTTATGCGGCAGATGCAACTGCAAATATGATTAAGTATTACTTCAAGGAAGACGATTACGAGGATATTCTGACCAATATGTCTTCCGGATCCTCAGCAACATCGGTAGGAGACTAAGATGAAGCGTCCAATTTTGGTAAAAAGCTTTTCAAACGGCATTACAATTGTTTGCAGCCCCGAAGCGGACTATGAAGAAATTTTGACCTCTTCTGCGGAGCATTTCAAAAATACGGCTAAGTTCTTTCGAAATGCCTCCCTGTCCCTTCGTCTGCAGGGCAGACTCTTTACCGAAGAAGAAATCGATCAATTGGTTGATATTATCGAGGAGGCGGCTTCTGTCCGAATTATCGGCGTAAGCCTCGCCGATCACGATCCTGAAGAAGAAAATAAGGATCGTCTCAAAAAGATAGAGGAACAGATCCCTTATCTGGCAAAGATGATCAAGGGACCGATCCGCAACGGGCAGATTATCCGGGAAGAGGTTAGTCTGGTGATCGACGGAGATGTTCATGCTGGTGCAAATGTTTATTCCGCCGGGAATATTCTAGTTCTCGGCAGATTGGAGGGACTGGCACACGCAGGCTACCCGGAGGATGAATCCTCCTTTGTAGCGGCTGATATTTTTCATCCTGCCGGCATTTGGATCGGAAGAACAGAAGGTCTGAATCTGGAAAGAGGAGACGGTTTCCAGATGGCAAAGCTGGTAGACCGGAAGATCGTTTTGCAGGATTCGGAAGAGAGGATTCAGCCATCACTTCGGGAACTGACAGACAATCAGATCATCTGGTTTACTTCCGGAGAAAGAGAAGCCGGAACCTCGACCTGTCTGACACAGACTGCCTATCAGCTGGCTGCGGCAGGAAAAAAAGTTCTTTATCTGGATCTGGACGGCACAAGGATGCTTCCTCACTCTACGGCCGGTTACGATATGGAAAATCTCCTGGATGAAGAATGCAGCTTCTTCCAGGCAGCAGTAAAGGATAAAAAATATCCCGGTCTGACCATACTTGCGGCAGATGGGCCGGTAGACCTTGGCCTGAAAAGACAAAAGGCTCTGCATGCCCTCCTTGCTGATAAAAAAAGAGAATATGATCATATTCTGATCGATCATGCCAGACCCATTGACAGGGATATTTTGTATTTATCCTCAGAGGCAAGAAAGATACTGGTCATCAGCCGGGGCGAATACCAGTCTGTCGTTCAGACAGATCAGCTTCTGGGAAGATTTTCCGATGCAGGATATGGGAAGGAAATTCCGGTTTTGATCAATGCTTATACAGACAGCAGAAGAGATATGGATTACCTTACACAGGAGGAAATTGCCCGCCATCTTGAGGTGCCGATTGCTTTATTCATTCCCCAGGATCCGGAGCTTTTAAAGTGCGGCTGTCAGCTGCTGGAAGATGGGCCGGCTGGAGACGCTTTTTCCGAACTTCTGGCTCTCCTGATTGGAAAGAGAGAAGAGAAAAGCAGGAAAAAAGAAAAAAACGGATTTTTTTCAAAAGCCAAAAAGGGCGGATTTTTATTTAAAAGATAAAAAGTAAAAGACAAAGTACAATGAAAGATTTACAGATTAATTTTATCAAAAAATATCATTTCAGAGATTATCATTTTATGCTGATCATACCGACCGTCATTTTGACCGTTCTCGGAATCATGGTGATCGGCAGTGCAGATCAATCCTACCAGAACAAACAAATTATGGGTATGGTGATCGGAATAGTAGTAATGATCGCCGTTTCTATGATAGACTATAAATATCTGCTGAAATATTACTGGTTCATGTATGTGTTTAGTCTGCTCATGCTCCTTTTGGTTATGTTCTTCGGAGATAAATCCCTAGGCGCGACCAGATGGATCGATCTTGGATTTGTAAGATTTCAGCCTTCAGAGCTGACAAAGCTTTTTATGATTCTTTTTCTGTCAAAGTTTTTTACGGAGCATCAGGAGAATCTGAATGAGAAAAAAACTTTATTTAAAACCTTGGTTCTGATCGCGATTCCACTTGTTATGATCCTGAAGCAGCCGGATCTTTCAACAACCATTGTTTTGTTTATTCTTTGCATGCTGCTGCTTTTCTTGGCAGGGGTAAAGGCAAAATATGTAAAATGGTCTTTGGGAATCGGCATTCCGGGATTTTTCCTTTTACTTTTTGCGATTGTACATGACAGCTCCCATAAGCTGATCAGCGAATATCAGTATTTGCGAATTATGGCCTGGCTCTATCCAAACGATTATCCCCAGAGTGCTTACCAGCAGCAGAATTCTATTCTGGCGATCGGATCCGGCAGACTTCTGGGCAAGGGGCTCTATAATACCTCGGTAGAATCCGTAAAAAACGGTAATTTCATTTCCGAGCCTCAGACAGACTTTATTTTTGCGGTAACGGGAGAGGAACTTGGTTTTGCCGGCTGCTGTGCAGTAATCGGTCTTTTGCTTTTGATCAGCGTGGAATGTATCCTGATCGGCATGAAATGCAGAAACCTCAGCGGCAAGCTGATTGCATATGGGATGGGAATCCTGATTTCTTTCCAGAGCTTTGTTAATATTTGCGTAGTAACAGGCCTGATGCCAAATACCGGACTCCCCCTTCCTTTTGTCAGCTACGGATTAACCTCTTTGGTTACTTTATATATGGGAATCGGTTTTGTATTGAATGTTGGCTTACAACGAACATAGATGGGAGGTATTATGAAAATCGGATTAATCGCACATGATTCCAAGAAGAAACTGATGCAGAATTTTTGTGTTGCTTATAAAGGAATTTTATCCAGACACGACCTATATGCTACCGGAACAACCGGACGAATGATCGAAGAGGCATCCGGCCTTTCGATTCACAAATATCTGGCCGGTCCTTTGGGTGGTGCACAGCAGTTTTGCTCCCAGATTGAAAATAATGATCTGGATGCTGTTATTTTCCTTCGGGATCCCATGTCACCGAAATCGCACGAACCCAGCATTAGCAGTATCATTCGAAATTGTGATGTCTATAATATCCCCTGTGCCACCAATCTGGCTACAGCGGAGGTTTTAATTCTAGCACTTGACAGAGGAGATCTTGATTGGCGTGAAATGTATCATTAAAAGGATGACCTGTCTTCTTGTCTGCACTGCCTTGCTTTTGCCTATGACAGCCTGCGGCAAAGAAGAAAGTCTTGAAGAGGCATACGATGTGATCGATACCTCGGCAAAATATAATATCGGGACAGACTTTTTCTCGGCAAGTCAGGTATTTACCGGAAGCGGTGCAGCCATTCTGGAGGATGAGGATGTCATAAACGGGGTCGTGGATTCTTCTCTTTCCAAGACGGCTCTTCTTGTAGATCTGGATGACAGTGAGGTTTTGTATGCGCGTTCTGCTCTGGAAAAGCTATATCCGGCTTCTATTACAAAGCTGATGACGGCCTATCTGGTACTGACTAATGTTGATGATCTCGATGCAGAGCTTACAATTTCCTCAACTGCTGTTGCTTTGCCGTCGGGCTCTTCTCGCTGCGGATTTTCGGCAGGAGACAAGATGACGGTTCGCGACTGTCTTTATGGCCTGCTTTTGAAATCCGGAAATGATGCGGCAGTTGCTCTTGCAGAATATGTTTCGGGATCAGAATCAGAATTTGTAGAGCTGATGAATGAAACCGCCAAATCTTTTGGTGCTTCTCATACAAACTTTGTTAATTCCAATGGTCTGCATGATGACAATCATTATACAACAGCTTATGATCTTTACCTGATCATGAACCATCTGGTTAAGAATGAGGAATATAAAAAGATTGCGGCAGACGCTTCCTATAAAGCAGTCTATCAAAATGCAGAGGGAGAAGAGGTCAGTGCAAACTGGCAAAGTACAGATCTTTATTTGGACAATACCTACGAGCTGCCTCAGGGGATCACCATTCTTGGCGGAAAAACCGGAACCACCTCAAATGCAGGTTCCTGTCTTCTCCTGTATACGCAGAATGAAGAGGGAAAGCACTTCGTTTCCATTGTTCTGGGTGCAGATAATAAAGACAATCTTTACGAGGAAATGAGTGAGCTTTTACAGCTGGAGAATAATTAAGAGAGAAACCATGTTGTCTTTTAGATAGGGATGACTTATAATGAATTTATCAAATCGCGGTTAAAAGACCGTGAAATATGTGCGAAATGATATGGAGGTAAATAACGATGGTTCAATTAATTATCGGAGAGAAGGGGAATGGCAAGACAAAATATCTTTTGGATCTTGTAAATAAAAATTTAGAAACAGCGGAAGGAAATTCCGTATTTATTGATAACTCAACAAAGCATATGTATTCACTTGACCGCAAGATCAGATTGATCAATTTCTCAGACTACGATCTGAAGAATAAATATGAATTTGTTGGATTCATTGCCGGTATTCTTTCTCAGGACAATGATATCGAATATGTATACTTTGATAATTATAAACGTCTGGCAGATGTTTCCAATGAAGAGCTTGAGACATCCATTTACAGATTAGAGGAACTCAGCAAGATCACAGGTGTGAAGTTCATCGCTACTGTATCAGCAGTAAAGGATGAGATTCCTGAGGCAATCAGAGAATACATCGTTGCTGAATTATAAAAAAGAGATTTTTTCTTTCGTTCACAATAATGAAGGAAAGAGATAAAAAGACACTGTATATCGTATAGTATGGAAAGATGAAATGAGAAACACCGTACGGGTTTCTCATTTCTTTTGCAATAGGGAATTGTTTTGGCAAAGAAAGATAATAAAGTGATTAAGATGAAGCCGCGCTTTCAGCTGAACGTCGGTTTCCTGGTATTTTTCATTATATTGATCTATATGTTTTATTTCGTGATACGCTTTTTTCTTGCACCACACGTTACTGCATATAAGGTGGAAGAGGGCAGCATGGCTTCCAATAAAAGCTATACCGGAATTGCCCTTCGGGAGGAAATGATCGAAAGCGCGGATGCATCCGGCCGGATCAACTATTATCTCCAGGAGGGGAAAAGCGCCGGTGTGCAGACCCTGGTTTATACCCTGGATCAGGATGGCAGCTTAAGCGATATCCTGAAAGCGTCTGATCAGGCAGATTATCTGACTGACAGCAATCTGCAGGAGCTGCATCAGGCCTTTACGGATTTTTCCATTGCATACAGTGACTCTTCCTTTTCCTCAGTTTATCAGCTGACCGAGAAGACAAATTCCAATCTGGCAGATTATATGAATCAAAGTGCTCTGGAAGAGCTGCAGTCCTCATCCGCCTCTTCCGGTGTAAAGCTTATTTATGCCAAAAAACCCGGTGTGATCGAATATTACATCGATGGCATGGAGTCGCTTACAGCGGATGAAGTTACAGATGCGCTGATGGATTCTGCTTCTTATTCACCTACTGTACTGGAGAATGATAGCGAAGTAGAGAGCGGTGATGCGGTTTACAAAATGATTCGGAATGAAAACTGGCAGGTTGTAATCGAGGTAACGGATTCGGTTGCCTCCCAGTTGGAGGAAAAGGGCGCCGTCGAAGTTGTCTTTCATAAAGACAATCATTCCGCCTGGGCTACTGTAACAATAAGGAAGGATGGGAAGCAGAACTTTGCTGTTCTTTCTTTCACGAATTCAATGGTCAGGTATGCACAGGATCGTTATCTGACTGTAAAATTAAAAATGAACGAGGAAGACGGCCTGAAGATTCCCAACACTGCAATTACGGAAAAAGATTTCTATCTTATTCCCAAGGAGTATGCCACAAATGGAGGAGATTCCTCTGCAACTGGCTTCACTAAGGTGAATTCTGATGGCGGAGTCAGCTTTATCAGTCCGACGATTTCTGCAGAAAATGACGACTATTATTATGTAACGGGAGACGACGTAACAGAGGGAACGATTCTCCAGAAAGCAGATTCCACGGAGCAGTATACCGTTTCCCATACCGGCAGACTGCAGGGTGTATACTGT
>CAVEOK010000022.1:0-36356 GCA_963617415.1 Oscillospiraceae bacterium | reverse complement strand
GTTTTCAAATGCCGAAGCTGTGTATATTGCATTGCAATTATGCCGGTTTTTGCGGGAACTTGATGCCCAGCAATTTCTCCCAACCGCCGGTCTGAAATTCCTTCAGCTGGGCGATGTTCGCCTTTGCGGTTTCTTTTTCCATATCATGCTCGATGATTTGAAATACTGCCGAGAAAAAACCAGTGCTGACCATATGCAGCAGGCTTTTGCCTATAAGCGGAATATCAAATCCGGCTTTGCGCATGGTTTCCATATAGTTGAGCGTGGACTGCATCTCGCGCTCTACCATGCTGTGGATAAAGTCCGCATATTTTCCGCTGTCCCCGCATTTTAGGAGCAGGCGGAAGCTGTCGTAATTATCGTAAACATAGTCAATAATCCTCGCTATCCCGTCCTCGGAGGATACTGCCATGTGATCGGTCTGCTCCTGAGGCGAAAGCTCTTCAAACTCCGCCAGCACATCATCATAAATCTTATATATGTGCTCCACATACGGGTCAATCAGCGCATCGAACAAACTTTCCTTTGTTGGGAAGTACTTATAAAAAGCGCCCGTTGTAAGTCCGGCATCCTTTACGATATTCCGAAGCGATGCGCCGTCAAGTCCGTCCCGCAGGAAGTGCTTTTTCGCCGTGTTCAAAATGTTTTCTCTTGTGTTGTCCGCCTTGACTGACATGGCCGCCCTCCGCTCAAAATATAGCATCGCTATATAACACTGCTATATTATATAAAAAGAAGCTTCGCTTGTCAATAGGTTATTACAAAAAAATCAGGCAACACCGCACAGTACAGTGTTGCCTGAGATCATTTTCCTCTTCGGATATTCTTCACATTTGCGTTCATCAGATGCCGCTTTTCAGGATAAAATTATTGCGATACTTTGATAAGGTTACCCTTTCAAGAAGACACTCCATCATAAACTCTCACCAGATTTCCACTGCTGGAAGGCACCTCACACACACCAAGAGAATGAATCTCTTTAGGCGGATATTTTACCTGTAAGTTGTCACGTTTAATACGCGAGACATTAAATCCTCTGGGAACAGAAATACAAATCTTGGAATATTCCCTGTCAATCAATCTGTGAAAATAGAGTGCCGTTTCACCACAAAAAATAATCTTTTCACTTTTTGCCTGAAAAATAAAAAGTTCATCCGGCCATACATCATCCGTCATATAGATGCCTCTTGCAACTCTTTCAAGGCCTTCCTTCTTCACAGAATGGGAAATGGCAATAGGTAATATATCCTTAGATGAATTTTCCTCAAACATCAAAAAATCACACAATGATTGGAAATGATAAAAAACAAAGAGCAACCACCTTTATAACGAAGGTATATCACTGATTACAAAGCGTTTTCATAAACAGCCTCAAATGCCATGGCATATAAAATCACAGGACGATTCGCAAAACGGATGCTATGACGAAGCGGCTAGCACGAGGGCGGGGTCTTTGTTTGAGCACCGAAGGTGCGAGTTTAGACCGGAGCCCGAGTGAATCAGCGCCGCGAGGAATAGAACATGAAATCGTGTGCCTTCAAAGACATGCGCAGCATGTCTCACAATCTATTGCGGCATCATAAAGTAGTTGCAGCGTGTCCTGTGATTTATATGCCATGGCTTTGAGGCGTTATATTATATATTATATGTTATATGCCATTTGTCATATGTTTATGTTTGTGTTTATGTTTATGTTAATGTTATATCGAAACAAAGCGTTTCGCTTGCGATATGCGAGTGCGCATCCTTGCAGAGCTTTTTTATCTCATAGGAACGAAGTTTCCTATGAGATAAAAAAAGAGTCCTGCTTGCATAATTCTTTTAGCTCTGCACGCCACGATATTCAAAGGCATTTACGATATGCCTAATCTCAGAATCTGTCATAGCGATCACATCATAACGAACCGGCATATTCTCCGGAATATGATTGATCAGGCGATAATAATCCGAAGCCTTCGAAATCCTTTTTTGTTTATTTATGTCAACCGCTTCAGAGGGGTCCCCTTGTCCCTGAGAAGAACGATACTTCACTTCAAGAAAGACCAGACAACCTCTTTCCTCTGCGATCAGATCGATTTCTCCCAGATCACATTTGAAATTATGTTCCAGAATCTGAAATCCCTTATCCGCCAGATAAAAAGCAGCCTTTTCTTCCATCCTTCTGCCTAAGGCACTCCTGTTTTCTTCTTTCGGAGACTGTTCTGCCTCATTTATCTGATCTTCTCCCACAAAATGACCGATAAAGCTTCTTCTGTGAATAGGAGTCGGACCGAATTTCTTCAATGCAGCAATATGATCTGCCGTGCCGTAACCCTTGTTTTTCGCAAATCCATACTCTGGATAGGCTTTATCATATTCATACATGATATGGTCTCGCGTCACCTTTGCTATAATAGAAGCCGCCGCAATGGATACGGATTTGGCATCTCCTTTCACGATGGGACGCTGTTCGATTGCAAGCTCCGGAATCCTTACCGCATCATTCAAAAGAAGATCCGGTGCCGGCGAAAGCTGACGGATTGCTGACCGCATCGCCTCATAGGTTGCCTGAAGAATATTGATCTCATCAATCCTCTGCGGACTGGAAAGTCCAACCGCCCAGGCGACAGCCTTCTCCTGGATTTCCAGATAAAGCTCTTCTCTTCTGCTCTCGCTCAATTTCTTGGAATCATTCAGATAAAGGATCTCACAGTCCTTTGGCAGGATTACCGCGCCTGCTGCAACAGGGCCTGCCAGAGGACCACGCCCTGCCTCATCCACGCCGCAGATATAGAGATAATCATCATTCTGTCTCTCATAGATCCGCATTTTCTCCAGACGCATTCTTTCTTCCTGCAGCTTTTTCAGCCTGTTCTGTGCTGTTTTCACCAGCTTCTGAACGCCGCCTCTCTCATCTGCAAGATATTCCGCAATAAAGGCAGGCAAATTTTGTTCTTCTGTAGCCTTCAGCTCTTCTGCAATTGTTTTGATCTTCTTTTCTGCCATACTAGGGTCTCTCCAGAGTCAGTTTTCCCAGTGCTCCATTCCTGAATTCATCCAAAAGGAGCTTTGCTGCCTTTTCATAATCTGCCTCTCCGCCGCTCTTGATGCATTTTCGATTTTCCGCAATCTCGATCAAAATGTCGCTGTTTTTCTTTGTCTCATCGACATGATATCTGTCATTCAAAACGCCCGGATAAGTCTTGGTCAGGAAAGTGATCAGTTCCAGAGAGAGCTCCTCTGACGGAATGATCTCATCCTTGATAGAGCCCACGAGAGCCAGATTGGTTCCAACCTGCTCATCCTCAAATTTCGGCCAAAGAATACCCGGTGTATCCAAAAGCTCGATGTCCTTATTTAGCTTGATCCACTGCTTTCCCTTAGTCACACCCGGCTTGTTGCCGGTCTTGGTACTTGCCTTGCCGGAAATGGTATTAATGAAGGTGGATTTTCCGCAGTTTGGAATTCCTACGATCATGGCTCTTACCGGACGGTTCAGGATGCCTCTTTTCCGATCTCTTTCCTTTTTCTTGGCACTGGCCTGATCAATCGCACTGCGGATCTCTTTCATATTATTTTTCTTGCGGGAATCAGCAAGGGCTGCAAAGGCTCCCTGTTCCCGAAAATATTCTGCCCAAAGCCGGTTTGCCTTCTCATCGGCAAGATCAGCCTTATTCATCAGAATTACTCTGGCCTTGTTCTGGGCCAGCTGATCGATCTCCGGATTCCGGCTGCTGTAGGGAATTCTGCTGTCGATCACTTCGATCACCAGATCGATCAGCTTCAGATCTTCCTGCATCTGACGTTTTGCCTTGGTCATATGACCCGGATACCATTGTAATTTCATCTTTTTCCTTTCTGCGAGCTTCACAAAGTTTCCTATTACACAAGAATGCGTTTCGCGAGCGAAACGCCTGCGCCGAGCGCGGTCGCTTGCGATATGCGAGTGCGCATCCTTATATTTTTATGTAATAGGAACAAAGTTTCCTATTACATAAAAAGAGCCTGTATAATACAGGCTCTTTGTCGCTCAAATTGATTGGGAAAATGCCGATCAAATCAGCCTTTCCTTAGATACGCTCTTTTACTCTTGCTTTCTTACCTACACGATCTCTTAAGTAGAAGAGTTTTGCTCTGCGGACTTTACCTCTGCGAACAACCTCGATCTTATCTACGTTCGGAGAGTGAAGCGGCCATGTCTTCTCAACACCAACACCGTTGGATGTCTTTCTTACAGTGAAAGTAGCTCTGTTGCTGCTTCCCTGCTTCTTCAGAACAGTTCCTTCGAATACCTGGATTCTTTCCTTGCTTCCCTCGATGATCTTGTTGTAAACACGAACAGTATCACCTACTGCGAATTCATCGATAGAATCCTTAAGCTGTGCATTTTCAATCTCTTTGATAATGTCGTTCATTGCGACCTCCTATGTAAATCGGCAGCAATCCACTGCCGTGACTCGACGTTCTTAATTCCCTTCGAAAGCTTCTTTATCTGCAAGCAAGAACCAGCGGACCGTCAACTTCTGATAACATACCAAAACATATTATCACAAAGGCCTGTTCAAAACAAGCTTAAAATGTGAATTTATCTGCAAAATAAGCATCCAGCTCTGCAATCGGAATTCTTACCTGCTCCATGCTGTCTCTGTCTCTTACTGTAACAGCCTGATCCTCTTCTGACTCAAAGTCATAGGTTACGCAGAAAGGTGTTCCGATCTCATCCTGACGACGATATCTCTTACCGATATTTCCTCTGTCATCATATTCACAGTTATACTTCTTGGAAAGCTGCTCATATACCTTTCCTGCACCCTCTGCCAGCTTCTTGGAAAGGGGAAGGACACCGATCTTAACCGGTGCAAGTACCGGATGGAAATGAAGAACGGTTCTCTTATCGCCGCCTTCCAGTTCTTCCTCATCATATGCCTCGCAAAGGAAAGCCAGAACCACACGGTCTGCACCAAGTGAAGGCTCGATTACATAAGGAATATATTTTTCATTCTTGCTGTCATCAAAGTAAGACATATCCACACCGGAAACATTCTGATGCTGGGTCAGATCATAATCGGTACGGTCTGCAATACCCCAAAGCTCGCCCCAGCCGAAGGGGAACATGAACTCCAGATCCGTTGTAGCCTTGCTGTAATGGCTAAGCTCTTCCGGCTCATGATCTCTGATACGAAGGTCCTCTTCCTTGATGCCAAGGCTGTAAAGCCAGTTGATACAGTAGGATTTCCAATAGTCAAACCACTCCAGATCTGTATCCGGCTCACAGAAGAACTCCAGCTCCATCTGTTCGAATTCTCTGGTACGGAAGGTAAAGTTACCCGGTGTGATCTCATTACGGAAGGACTTTCCAACCTGTCCGATACCGAAAGGAATCTTCTTGCGGGAAGTACGCTGTACATTCTTAAAGTTAACGAAGATACCCTGCGCTGTCTCCGGACGAAGATATACGGTATTGGAAGCATCCTCTGTAACACCCTGGAAGGTCTTGAACATCAGGTTGAATTCACGGATATCGGTAAAATCGTGACCACCACAGCTCGGACAGCCAATGCCCTGCTCCTTGATGTAGTCAGCCATTTCCTGCTTGGACCAGGCATCAACACTTCCTTCCAAGGTGATTCCCTTCTCCTGACAATAGTCCTCAATCACCTTGTCAGCACGGAAACGCTCATGACACTGCTTGCAGTCCATCAGAGGATCGGAGAAATTTCCGAGATGTCCTGAAGCAACCCAGGTCTGCGGATTCATCAGGATCGCACAGTCAACACCTACATTGTATGGATTCTCCTGGATGAATTTCTGCCACCAGGCCTTCTTTACATTGTTCTTCAGCTCAACACCAAGATTACCGTAATCCCATGTATTTGCAAGTCCTCCATAGATCTCGGAACCCGGATATACAAATCCGCGTGCCTTCGCAAGGGCTACGATCTTCTCCATTGTCTTTTCCATTTTACTTTCTCCTTCTACTCATAAATGATATAGGTTAATTCATCTGTATTGATCTGTACAGACGATGTGCCGGTAACCTTCGTTCCAACCGATGATACCCAAACGATCTCTCCTGGAACCGTGATTTCATACTGCTCCTCAGCTACAACGATCTTCATATCCATGGTATAATCTGCATCCTTTACCTTCACAGAGGCATCGGCGCTCTCTCCATCCTCGATCGCTGTCATGTAACCCGAGGGCTCATAACCGGCTACGATTGCCTGCGCAATCGTACCCATAAAAAGGGTCTTTCCTTCAAAGGCCGTATAGGTCTCGCTATTATCAAATTTTAAGCTCAGCTTTACATTGCCGTCATCTAAAAGAGAAACCGATGACAGCTCAATTGTTCCGTCTCCCGATGCTGAATAGGACTGAATCTGCTCCTGCGCGAAGCTCTCAAGATCTTCCTTTGAATAATAGTCCTGATCAAAAGATCCGACTGTATTCTGAATGATCGATCCATCCTTTTGAACCTCGATCGTACTGATTTCTGCAGGTTCGGCAGATCCGCATGCTGTCAGCATCAGCAGGGAAAACAGCAGAGCCAGTGCCATGCACAGTCTTTTCTTACTCATCCTGTCCTCATTTCTGCTTTGCATATCAGACACCATTATACGCATTCCACTTTTTCATTTCAACACCTTCATTCCAAAAAAGCCAGGGATTTCAAGGGCCTGTCAAGGCTTCTTTTCATCAGGCCTTTCATGATCCTTTTCAGGTTTTCCTCTACCTCTTCGCTTACCCGGAAGGTGAAAAGCTTTTCGATAGGACTGCTTATCACATACTGCAGGGCATAAAGGGAAGAGGTCAAGAGGGGCTCTGCTGCGGTCTGCGAGAAACAATTCCTGCAGACACATCCCCTTCTTTGTGGGGAAAATCCGACCAGATCCTCCTTTTTTCCACAGACTGCACAGCTGAAAAAATCCGGGTATTCTCCGTTGATCACCAGAGTCTTCAGCTCATAAATAAAACGAACCAGCTCTTTGGAAAAACGTTCATCCCCCAAGGCAGTCAGGGAAAGATAGATCAGATTCAGCTGCTGCATAGCTTCAATATTTTCTCTTCCGAAATAATCCGCCAGCTCCAGGAAATAAGACCCGTAATAAATCGCATCCAGATCATTTTTCAGAGCATCAAAATAATTGCGAATAGAGGCCCCTGCCAGATTGTAGGCGTTTCTGCCGGCATAAAGTTCAAAGCTGCCAAAGGCAAAGGGATTTGCCACAGCTGAAAAGCGGCTGTTCGGCCGCTTGGCCCCTCTGACAAAGGCTTGCACCTTGCCCAGCTCCTTTGTCAGAAGGGTGATTCTTTTATCATATTCCCCGATGGAGATCGCGCTGAGCACTATGCCGCTCACGCGGATCTGTTCTCCGGTCATCAGATCTCCTTCTTATCGTATCCAAAGTTCTTTACCAGGAAATCGCTGTCCCGCCATTCCTTCTTTACTTTCACCCAAAGGTTCAGATTCACCTTTGCCTGAAGGAGATTTTCAATATCCCGTCTGGCTTCTGTACCGATTTTCTTCAGCATCGCACCCTTTTTGCCGATGATAATTCCTTTATGAGAATTTTTCTCGCATACGATGGTTGCTTCTATATCATAGAGATTATTTTTCCCTCTCTTTTTCATGCTGTCGATCGCAACGGCAATTCCATGCGGAACCTCCTCATTCAGGGAACGCAGGGCCTTCTCGCGGATCATTTCCGCTACAATAGCCCGCTCCGGCTGATCCGTAACGGTAGATTCGTCAAAAAATGCCGGTCCGTAAGGCAGATATTTGAAGATGGTTTCCAGAAGATCCGGTGTGTTTTCATTTTTCAATGCAGAAACCGGTACAATCTCATCAAAGTTATATTTTGCACTGTAAGCGGCAATTACCGGAAGGAGCTCTTCTTTTTTGACTGTATCAATTTTGTTGATCACCAGAAGCACCGGCAGGCCGACATGAGAAAGTTCCTCTAAGATATGCTCCTCTCCGGCTCCGATATAGGTTGTCGGCTCTACCAGCCAGAGAATCAGATCTACATCCTTGAGGGTTCTCTCTGCTGCCGTGACCATGTATTCACCCAGCTTATTCTTTGCCTTGTGAATACCGGGGGTATCCACAAAAACCACCTGGCCGCGCTCATCTGTATAAACCGTCTGAATCCGGTTTCTTGTTGTCTGAGGCTTATCGGATGTAATGGCGATCTTCTGTCCGATCACGGTATTCATCAGGGTTGATTTACCCACATTCGGACGACCGATCAGGGCCACAAATCCGGATTTTTTTTCTTCACTCATATCTTCTCCTACTGCAGATTTTCCAGTCTGCCGAATCTGTCTTTATTTTCTGTTATTTTGCTTTCATCGCCGATCACACATCTGCAATCATCTGAAAGGATGGCTTCTACCAAAGGTGCTAAAGCACGGATGTCCTCTTTTCCGGCAGAAAGTACCTGATCTCTTTCCTTCTGCAGGACGTCAAAGTCCAGTCCGGTCAAATATGCCATCAGGCTTCGACTTCCCTTTGCGGAAGGATTCAAAGGCGTATCCATCATGCTGATCGTTCCGATGATAAATTTGAGCATGTCTCTTTCATCTGCATCAAAGTTCTTCAGATATTCCGGAATTCCTTCGTAAACCTCTTCTGTTCTCTTCATATGCGGATCACGGTAGGAAACAAAATAAGAATCTCCGTTCCGGTCGAAGCCGCACATGCAGCCATAGGCACCACCCAGTACACGAATCTGATTCCACATATAATCATAGCTCATGGCAACCTTCAAAATCTTCAAAGCTCCCGCGTAGGCAAATCCATGCTTTTTGAAATTGCCGCATCTGGCAACATAATTTACCTTGGATGCTGTCTTAAAGCCCTCATTCTTCTTCTCGCAGGAATAGCTTGCCTTGGTCTGCTCCTTCTCTTCATAGAGCATTTCGCCAAGTGCCTCTGCCTCCTTCCGGAAGTTCTCCTCCATACCTTTTCCTGCCGTAATGGAGAGGAGAAGGTGATTTTGGCAGAAAAGCTTTTCGCAAAGGGAAGTCAGCTTCTTCTTCAGCATTTCCTTCTGCCCTTCGAAATCCGCATTAAGTTCTTCCAGAATACGGTAGAAGGCTACACCGCTGCTTGCATCAATAGCAGCCGCACTTTCTGAGAAATAGGACATGCCTCTCATGGATGCTACCGCATGACCACTGCTGTTCATCGTCATCTGCACTCTTGACTTCAGCTGGGAGATGATTTCCTTCAGTCTCTTGTCATCCTCAATACGGGAAGCAAAGAGAATTTCCTTCGTCAGGGAAAAGACCTTATCCACTTCTTCAAAAAGTGCCTTAGCCGAAAGAATAAACTTCACATGGCAGCCCATTTCTTCAGAATGATCTGTAAAGATACTAACTCTGGAATCAATGCCGCCGGTATGAATATTAATCTCATTGGAAAGCTCCCGGAAACTGTAATGCTCTGTATCTACATAGCCCAGAACCGAACTTAAAATGCCCAGATAAGGAAGCTCTTCCTCTGAAATATGCTCTGCGTCAAAGACAAATTCCAGATAGGCAATCTGCTTTGTTTCCAGATCATGCAGGAGCAAAGGTACCTTTCCTGCCATCTCCTGCCTGTTGACAAAGGGTTCTGCCTCTTTTTTGATGTCTTCCAGTTCCAAAAGAGGAATGGACTCCAATTCTTCCTTCGTGGATGGCTCACTCTGATATTCCTTTAAGTGCCTTGTCTCCTCTACGAGAGCACGGATTTCCTCCTCGCTTAAGGAAGCCTTATAAGCAGAAAGCTTTTCAGCCAGCTTTTTCTCATTCTCTGCTGTCAGCCCCTTTTTCGGACTGCAGATCACAATGCTGCTGTGACTATTATTCAGGAAATATTTTCGGATCAGCTCTTCAAAGTAGTCTCCCTCTGCCGCTTCCTTCAGGAAGGCAAATACCTTATTTTCCTCCAGATGCATAAAGGGATCCTTTTCATCATAGAGCCAGCTGTCCATGCACTGAAGACCATAGGATAAACCAATGGGGAATCTTCCGAAGTCTGCTTCCCTGTAGCGGAATTCCAAACTGTTGATACCGGCCAGAAGAGTCTGCTTATCCAGTCCCTGCTCTGCCAGATTCTCCAGACAGCTATGGATCAGGGAGCAGAAGGCTTCCTTGTCCTCTTCATTTGCATTCTTTGCAATAATAGAAAATACAGGCTGAAGAATTCCGTTGTCAACAGAACTCATAATATCCTGTCCGATACCTGCGTCCAGAAGAGCCTGCTTCAAGGGCGCTCCCGGTGCTGTGATCAAAGCATACTCCAGAACCTCGATTGCAGTATAAAGCTTAGCATCCAGGGCTGTTCCGATCACATAATTCTCTGAAAGATAGGTATTGTTTTCCAGACTGTCCTCTTCCGTGATGGAATAGTCCTTCTTTACGGTAATCTGCTCCACAAAAGGCGCCTGCTCCTTCAGTTCTGTATCAATCTCTATCTCATCAAAATCCTTCAGATAATGTGCATCCATCCAAAGCAGCTTTTCTTCCATATCCATATCTCCGTAAAGGAAAATATAGCTGTTCGCCGGATGATAATACTGCCTATGGAAATCCAGGAAGGTCTCATAGGAAAGCTCAGGGATCACATCCGGATCTCCGCCGGATTCAAAGCCATAGGGCGTATCCGGGAAAAGGGAATTCAGGATTTCTCTTTCCAGAACACCCTCCGGAGAAGAAAAAGCACCCTTCATTTCATTATAAACCACACCGTTGATCTGAATCTCGCTCTTCTCATCTTCCAACTCATAATGCCATCCCTCCTGGCGGAAGATTTCTTCCTTGCGATAAATATTCGGATAAAAGACAGCATCCAGATAAACATGCATCAGATTCTGGAAATCCTTGTCATTGCAGCTGGCTACCGGATAGACTGTTTTATCCGGATAAGTCATGGCATTTAAAAAGGTATTCAAAGAGCCTTTTGCCAACTCTACAAAAGGATCTTTTGCCGGAAACTCACGGGAGCCGCAAAGTACGGAATGCTCCAGGATATGGGTCAGACCGCAGCTATTGATCGGCGGCGTCCGAAAGCCGATGGAAAAGACCTTATTGCTGTCTTCATTTGATACCAGGAACAATCTTGCCCCGCTCTTCTTATGTTTCAGAAGATAGCCCTCTGCTCCAAGGTCATCCAGATGTCTTTCTTCTATTAATTCATATGCATTTAATTTGTTAAAATCCAATTCATTTACCTCTTGCTTATTTCTTTTTCCTGCTTTCTCTCCTGATCGAAGGATACCATCAGCTGAGGGAAAGGAATCTCAATTCCTTCTTCCTGATCAAAGCATTCCTTCACTCTTTCCAGCAGATCTCTCCTGGCCGGCCAGTAATCCTCCATCTTCACCCAGAAGATCACACCGATCTTCACATCAGAGGAATCCAGTGCGTCCACAAAAACCGAAACACCATTCTTCTGCAGGGTACGCGGATCCTTTTCCACCAGCTCCTTCAGCAGTTCCTTTGCTCGTCTGATATCGGAATCATAGGAAATTCCAACAAGAACCTTCTCCATTCGCATGGATTCCGGTGTGATATTCTTCATGGAGGAATTGGCCAGAGTGCCATTCGGTATGACCACATTTTCCCCCGCTTCCGTGCGCAGTGTCGTATAGGTCAATGTAATTTTCTTTACAAAGCCTTCATTTCCATGGGTATCTTCTACGATATAATCGCCCACTTCAAAAGGCTTCTGCAGAAGGATCAGGACACCGCCGGCAAAGTTGGACAAGGATCCCTGAAGGGCAAGACCTAAGGTCAGGCCGGAAGAACCAAGAATAGCGATCACAGATGCAGTGGTTACGCCAAACTGGGTTCCGATCATGATCACCAGAACCACATAGCAGGCCGCCCTGAAAAAGCTGTTGACAAACTGAGCCAGCCCCACGTCCATACCATGCTGAATCGAACGCTTGTAGATGTGATTCATAACTGCCCGAATAACCTTGATGCCGACCAGAAGAACGATCACAGCTACCAAAAGCTTCATTCCAAAGGCAATCAGTCCCGGCAGTACCTTATCAATATATGCCTGTGCAGTTTCCATATAGGCGCCTTTCCTTTGTTCTTTTTATTTTGTATATATTAGGAATACAGTTTCCTACGCGATAAAGAAATACTGATATGACATGCATTTTCTTAGATCTCATGAATAAAAAGTCCGCTTCTGAGCTTGGGCTCAAACCAGGTAGACTTAGGCGGCATCAAAAGTCCGGCATCCGCAACTGCAAAAAGCTCAGCGATCGAGGTCGGATACATGGAAAAAGCTACCTTACAGTCTTCATGAACTCGTTTTTCCAGTTCCTTCATGCCGCGGATTCCGCCGACAAAGTCAATTCTCGCATCCGTCTTGGGATCTGTGATTCCAAAGAGTGGCTCCAGCACCAGATCCTGCAGAAGGGATACGTCCAGCCCTTTCACCGGATCCTCCTTCAGATCTTCCTTGCGGACAGCAAGATCATACCACTTCTCTCCAAGATACATACCAAAATGATGCGGCTCCTTGGGGGAAGCATTCTCTGCAGAGCTTTCTTTTACTTCCAGAATATCCGCCAGCTTCTTCAGGAGCTCCTCCTCACGCATTCCGTTCAGATCCTTTACCACGCGGTTATAATCCAGAATCTTCAGCTCCTCATCCGGGAAAAGAACGGACAGGAAATAATTGTACTCCTCTTTTCCGGTCGTATTCGGATTTTCTTCCCTTCTCTTTTTTCCGACTTTTACGGCAGAAGCTGCTCTGTGATGACCGTCTGCAATATAGATCTCATTAATTTCTGAAAAAGCCTTCAGAATCTTAGTGATATCATCTCTATCAGAAATGATCCAGACTCTATGGGAAATGCCATCCTCAGAAACAAAATCGTAGACCGGCGCTTCTTCTTTTGTTTTTGCCACGATCTCAGCAATCTGCTGATGATAACGATAGGCAAGAAAGATCGGGCCCGTCTGTGCACCGACAGTATCCACATGACGGATTCTGTCTGTTTCCTTTTCTGCTCTGGTATTCTCATGCTTCTTGATCACATTGTTCTCATAATCATCAATGGAAGCGCAGGCTACAATACCGGTCTGAGAACGGCCGTCCATTGTCAGCTCATAGATATAATAGTTTTCCTGCTCATCCCGGATAAATCTGCCGTCGTCCACCATATTCCAAAGAAGCTCCTTCGCCTTATCATAAGCTTCCTGGGAATACATATCGAAATCATCCGGAAACTGCGTCTCCGGACGGTCAATATTCAGAAAAGAATCCGGATTGCCCTTTACGGCTTCCTTCGCTTCCTGTCTGTTATAAACATCATAGGGCAGGGCTGCAATTTTATCTGCCTTTTCAGCTGACGGCCGGATTGCCGCAAACGGTTTGATAATTGCCATAATTACATATCTCCTACTTAAACCAATAGGCCAGACACCAAAAACCGGTGTCTGACCTTTTATATACGCCTTCGATATCGCCTTACAGCACGATATATTATTTTATAACGCGTACTGCGATAACGCCTTCTACTGCCTTGATCTTCTCCAGAGCACTCTTGGATGCTGCGCTCTCCAGATCGATCAGGGAGTAAGCATATTCTCCTCTTGACTTGTTTGTCAGATCGGCGATATTGATTTCTTCTTCGCCGAGGATCGCTGCATACTTACCGATCATACCCTTGATATTCTTGTGCAGGATGGCAATTCTGCCGCCTGCCTGGCAAATGCCCATATCGCAGTTCGGATAATTTACAGAATTCTTGATATTACCGTTTTCCAGATAATCACGAACTTCCTTTGCTGCCATAACCGCACAGTTGTCCTCAGATTCTTCTGTAGAAGCACCAAGATGCGGAATTACGATGACGCCTGGCTTTCCTGCAGTTGTTGTATTCGGGAAGTCAGAAACATATCCGCCAATCTTCTCCTCCGCAAGCGCCTTAACGATTGCTTCTTCATCAACCAGTACATCTCTTGCAAGGTTGATCACAACGGCATTCTTTTTCATCATGCCGATGGCTTCTGCACTGATCATGCCCTTTGTACTGTCCAGAGCCGGAACATGAATGGTGATGAAATCGCATTCCTTGTAGATTTCATTCACATCGGTAACGTGATGTGCCTGGAAGGAAATATTCCATGCTGCATCAACGGAAATATAGGGATCATAGCCATATACTTCCATACCAAGATCAACTGCCGCATTGGCTACTCTGGCGCCGATCGCACCAAGGCCGATGATACCAAGCTTTTTGCCTGCGATCTCATTGCCGGCAAAGGCTTTCTTCTTCTTCTCGGCAAGTTTCTTTACATCCGGATTTTCTGCTTCCTCTCTAACCCATTCAATACCGCCAACGATATCACGGCTGGCAAGAAGCATAGCTGCGATAACCAGCTCTTTTACGCCGTTTGCATTCGCACCCGGTGTATTGAATACTACAATACCCTTTTCTGCGCATTTCTCAAGCGGAATATTGTTTACACCGGCACCTGCTCTCGCGATTACCTTCAGGCTCTCCGGAAGCTCTTCTTCCAGCATGGAATAGCTTCTGACCATAACGGCATCCGCACCATCCATATCCTCTACTACCTTATAGTTATCGTCAAAAATCTCAAGTCCCTTCTGCGAAATCGGGTTGAGGCATGTATATTTAAACATTGATCAAATCTCCTTCTTCTTTCTGCCTTATTTGAGATTCTTCTTCTCAAAGTCAGCCATAAAGTCAACCAGCTTCTCAACACCAGCCTTAGGCATTGCATTGTAGATAGAAGCTCTCATACCGCCTACGGTACGGTGTCCCTTCAGGTTCTCCATGCCGGCTGCCTTGGCTTCTGCAACGAATTCGGCATCCAGATCTGCATCACCAGTGATGAAAGGTACGTTCATAACAGAACGGGATTCCTTCTCAACGGTTCCCTTGAAAAGCTTGGACTGATCCAGGAAATTGTAAAGGATTGCAGCCTTCTCTTCGTTTCTCTGTGCCATTGCTTCCAGACCACCGTTCTTCAGAAGCCATTTGAAGACCTTGCCGCAGATGTAGATTGCATAGCAGTTCGGTGTATTGTAAAGAGAATCCTTATCTGCCTGTGTCTTCCACTTCAGCATGGTGGGTGTTCCTTCCAGAACATCATCTGTGATCAGATCTTCACGAATCACACTGATTACCAGACCTGCCGGTCCTACGTTCTTCTGTACACCGCCGTAAAGTACTGCATATTTGGAAATATCGATCGGACGGGAAAGGAAATTGGAAGAAACATCTGCTACCAGATCCTTGCCTTTTGTGTTCGGCAGTGTCTTATACTCTGTTCCGTAGATTGTGTTATTCTCACAGATATAAACATAATCAGCGTCTTCAGAAATAGCGAGATCGGAGCAATCCGGAATATAGGAAAAGTTTTTGTCCTTGGAAGAGGCAACAACATTTACCTTTCCGTATCTTGCTGCTTCTTCTGCAGCCTTCTTCGCCCAGTTTCCTGTCACAATATAATCAGCCACTCTGTTTTTCATCAGGTTCATCGGAACAGCTGAAAACTGCTGGGATGCGCCGCCCTGAAGAAACAGAACCTTGTAAGTCTCCGGAACTCCAACCAGTGTACGGAAATCTGCTTCCGCTTCCTTGATGATCTGATCGAAGTATGAAGATCGATGGCTCATTTCCATAACAGACATGCCGCAGCCTCTGTAATCAAGCATTTCTTCTGCTGCTTCCTTAAGAACCTCCTCCGGCAGTACAGCCGGACCTGCTGAAAAATTGTACACTCTTGCCATTTTTCTTTCCTCTCTTCTTGATAGTGAAACATTTATTAATTAACGACTAATTATCGAGATCTTCTTCACTGAAGGCCTCATTAATCGGTGCGCCCGGTGCTACCATAGGCCAAACCTTGTCATCGCTGTCAATAATCGCATCAATAACGCAGGGCATTTTTTCTGCTAAAGCCTTTTCCAGAGCCTCAGAGAATTCTTCTCTGCTTCTTGCCCTAAAAGCCTTTGCTCCCATCGCCTCTGCCATCTTAACATAATCCATACCGTCATCTAGAACGGTTGCGGAATATCTTCCTCCGTAAAAGAGGGTCTGCCACTGTCTTACCATGCCAAGCACATGGTTATTGACGATGATTTCAACCAGAGGGAGCTTCTCTCTGACTGCAGTTGCAATCTCATTCATATTCATACGGAAGCAGCCGTCTCCGGCAAAATTAACCACTGTCTTGTCGGGATTGCCGATCTGTGCGCCGATGCTTGCTCCGAGACCATATCCCATCGTTCCGAGACCGCCTGATGTTAAGAGCATTCTCGGTTCCTTGTATTTATAATACTGGGCTGCCCACATCTGATGCTGGCCTACCTCAGTACAAATGATCGCATCACCCTTTGTCTGTCTGTATACTTCGCTGACAACAAAAGGACCATTCAGGCCGGTCTCTGGAACCTGAAGTGCATACTTTTTCTTCATTTCCCGGATTTCTTCCATCCAGCTATCATGCTTCTGCTGGCTCAGCTTTGCATTGATCTCTGACAGAAGCAGCTTTGCATCTCCGACAATACTATCAGCTACGATCACATTCTTGTTGACCTCTGCCGCATCCAGATCGATCTGGAGAATCTTTGCCTGATTTGCGAATTTTGCGGTATTGCCCGTTACTCTGTCACTAAAACGAACGCCGATCGCAAGCAGAAGATCACAGGAACTTACTCCGAAGTTAGAAGTCTTTGTTCCATGCATGCCCAGCATGCCGGTATATCTCTCGTCTTCCCCTGGGAAAACGCCCTTGCCCATCAGGGTATCACAAACCGGTGCATCCAGAAGCTCTGCCAGTTTTCTAACCTCCTCAGATGCTCCGGAAAGAACACAGCCTCCGCCTACAAAAATATAAGGCTTTTCTGCTTTCTCCAAAGCCTCTACGAAAGCATCAATCTTTCCTTCTGCTGCTTCGGGAATTTTTCTCTCCTCCGGCTCCTTCGGCTCATAATCCGCCATATTGCCGGTTGCATCCTTGGTGATATCCACAAGAACCGGTCCCTTTCGTCCGGACTGGGCGATCTCGAAGGCCTTGCGGATGGCAGGAGCGATATCCTCTGCCTTATCAACCAAAAAACTGTATTTGGTAATCGGCATAACAATGCCCGCAATATCAACCTCCTGGAAGCTGTCCTTACCGATCAGGGCTGATCCAACATTACAGGTAACTGCCACCAAAGGAATGGAATCCATATAAGCGGTTGCAATTCCCGTTACCAGATTGGTTGCACCCGGTCCGCTTGTTGCAAAGCAAACACCGGTTTTTCCTGTTGATCTTGCATATCCGTCTGCTGCATGGCTTGCGCCCTGCTCATGTGATGTCAGGACATGCCGAATTCTATCTCTATTCTGATACAGTGCATCATATACATTCAGGATTGCACCGCCCGGATAACCGAAAACGGTATCAACCCCCTGCTCAATCAGACACTCAATTAAAATTTGAGAACCGTTAAGCTGCATTTTACTGTCTCCTCACTTTCCCTCTCCATAAATGGATTTCTCTTTATTTTAATTCTGATCTTTCCTCCTGCAAAAGCTGCAGGTACTTCCTATATCTCGCAGATCAGTTAATCTCATCCGGACTCTTCATTACCGCACCTGTTGCACCGCTGGTAACCAGCTTTGCATATCTTGCCAGATATCCAGTCTTAATCTTCGGCTCGATCGGCTTCCAGTTCTTACGTCTCTCTTCGAGAACCTCATCTGATACATCCAGATTGATGGACAGATTCGGGATATCGATCTTGATGATATCTCCCTCTTCAATCAGAGCGATCGGTCCGCCTACTGCTGCTTCCGGTGAAACATGTCCGATGGACGCGCCACGGCTGGCGCCGGAAAAACGACCGTCTGTGATCAAAGCTACGGAAGATCCCAGGCCCATTCCTGCAATGGCAGAAGTCGGATTCAGCATTTCTCTCATACCGGGACCTCCCTTAGGTCCTTCGTAACGGATTACAACAACATCGCCTTCTACGATCTTGCCGCCCTTGATTGCCTCAATAGCATCCTCTTCTGACTCAAAGACTCTGGCCGGTCCTTCATGTACCAGCATTTCCGGAACAACAGCAGAACGCTTAACCACGCTTCCCAGAGGAGCGATATTTCCAGTCAGTACCGCCAGTCCGCCTGTCTTTGTATAAGGATTGTCAACCGGTCTGATAACTTCCGGATTTTTATTCACAGCAAATTGAATATTCTCACCAACTGTCTTACCTGTTACTGTCATGCAGTCTGTATGCAGAAGTCCGATATCTGCAAGCTCCTTCATTACTGCATAAACACCGCCGGCTTCATTCAGATCTTCCATATAGGTCGGACCTGCCGGCGCAAGATGGCAAAGGTTCGGTGTTTTCTCACTGATCTCATTTGCAAAGGTAATGTCAAAGTCGAAGCCAACCTCATGGGCAATTGCCGGAAGGTGAAGCATACTGTTTGTGGAACAGCCAAGTGCCATATCCACAGTCAGGGCATTCAGAATTGCATCCTTTGTCATGATATCGCGAGGTCTGATATCTTTTCTGAGCATCTCCATAACCGCATTGCCGGCATGCTTTGCAAGCTTCAGTCTCTCGGAGTATACAGCAGGAATGGTGCCGTTTCCACGAAGTCCCATGCCAAGTGCCTCTGTCAGACAATTCATGGAGTTCGCTGTATACATACCGGAACAGGATCCGCAGGTAGGACATACATTGTGCTCAAACTCACGCACATCCTCTTCTGTCATCTTGCCTGCTGTATAAGCGCCGACAGCCTCGAACATAGAAGAAAGGCTTCTCTTCTGTCCTCTTACATGGCCTGCCAGCATAGGACCGCCTGATACAAAAACAGTCGGTACATTAACTCTTGCAGCTGCCATCAGAAGACCCGGTACATTCTTGTCACAGTTGGGAACCATAACAAGAGCATCAAACTGATGTGCAATTGCCATACATTCCGTTGAATCAGCGATCAGGTCTCTGGTTACCAGAGAATATCTCATACCGATATGTCCCATCGCAATACCATCACATACGGCAATGGCCGGAAATACAACCGGCATACCGCCTGCTTCGGCAACGCCAAGCTTAACAGCCTCAACGATCTTATCAATATTCATATGGCCCGGAACGATCTCATTATAGGAGCTGACAATTCCGACCAAAGGTTTTTTCATTTCTTCTTCTGTAAAGCCGAGCGCATTAAATAAAGATCTGCTCGGTGCCTGCTGCATGCCTGCTTTTACATTATCACTCTTCATTTTCTTCTCCCCCCTCTTAAGCATTCTTTACTGCCTGTGCAATCAAATCGCCCATCTGCTTACAGCCGACAAGCGTAAATTCTGCTTTTTTATCTTCTTCCTGCGGCATGATATCCACAGTTCTGTAGGCATCCTTTAAGGTCTGCTTTACAGCAGCCTCTACAGCATCTGCCTCTTCGGCCAGATCAAAGGAATAGCGAAGCATCATAGCTGCACTTAAAATCGTTGCGATCGGATTCGCAATATCCTTGCCCGCAATATCCGGAGCACTTCCGTGACTCGGCTCATAAAGGCCGAACTTTGTCTCATTCAGGCTGGCAGAGGAAAGCATTCCGATGGAACCGGTCACCATACTCGCCTCATCTGACAGAATATCACCAAACATATTTTCTGTAAGGATGACATCAAACTGAGCCGGATCTCTGACCAGCTGCATTGCGCAGTTGTCAACCAGCATGTGTTCCAGGCTGACCTCAGGATAATCCTTAGCTACTTCTTCAACAACCTTTCTCCAAAGTCTGGAGGAATCCAGAACATTCGCCTTGTCCACGCTGGTCACCTTCTTGCGGCGGGCCATAGCAATGTCAAAGCCTCTCTTTGCGATACGGCGAATCTCATTCTCATTATAGGTCAGGGTATCGGTCGCCTGCAGCACACCGTCCACTTCCTTGGTCTCTCTTGCACCAAAGTAAAGTCCACCGGTCAGCTCACGCATGATCACCATATCAAATCCTTCTCCGATCACTTCATCACGAAGCGGGCAGGCTTCCTTCAGTTCCTCGTAAAGGTAAGCCGGTCTAAGGTTCGCAAAAAGATTCAGAGACTTTCTCAGCTTCAGCAATCCTGCCTCCGGGCGAAGAGACGGCTCCAGCTTGTACCAGGGTGATGTAGATGTATTGCCACCGATCGATCCCATCAAAACCGCATCTGATGCCTTTGCCTGAGCAATCGCCTCATCGGTAAGCGGCACTCCTGTTGCATCAATAGAACAGCCTCCCATCAGAATCGGATCATATTCAAAGCTGTGTCCGTATTTTTCCCCAACTGCATCCAGCACCTTCTGTGCTTCTCTTACGATCTCAGGACCGATTCCGTCTCCACCGATCACTCCAACATGATAGTTCATGATAACCCTCCAAACATAAAAGATAATAGAAGCAAAGCAAAAGCCGCTCCCCCTATTTCTCATTGCCAGTTCTATAAATCGTTAAAAATCTATAAAAGGGCAAACTCTCATAGGAATTCCTGATTCCCTTGAAAATTCACCCCTTCTCTTTCATTGCTTAATAAAATTAATTATTTGTCTGCCTTTTCTGTTTTCTCAGCCTTCTTTGCAGCCTTCTTATCAGCCTTTGTCTCAACTGGCTTTGTGGATGCCTGTGGCTTCTCTACATCGGCAATCGCAGCTTTCTGCATCGGAATACGGCAGTTTCTGTTGCTTCCGAACTCAACGATAACCATATCCTCCTGGATATCAATCACGGTTCCGTAGAAACCGCTTGTGGTAAGAACAGTATCTCCGATCGCAAGTTCACCCATCATGGTATTCTTACGGGACTGCTCCTTACGCTGCGGGCGAATCATCATAAAATACATCATAGCAAAGATGATGACCAGCCAGATTATAATATAAGCACCACCTGAAGAAGTACTTGTTGCTAACAATGCCATATTATTCGTCCTCCTGTTTCACTTTTCCTACATTATCAATATATAGATAATGCAACTACTTCATAATACACAAAATCAATTCGTACCGCAAGACATTTCTTCCAGTTTTTCCTTCTTGAACTGAGCAAATCTATCTTCATCCAGGGCATTTCTGATGTCTTCCATAAGATGATTGTAGAAATAAAGATTATGCAGTACCAGAAGCCGCATACCCAGCATTTCCTTCGCCTTCATCAGATGGCGGATATAGGCTCTGCTGTAGGTCCTGCAGGCCGGACACTGACAGCCCTCTTCAATGGGTCTTTCATCCAGCTCATACTTTTTGTTCATGATATTGATCTTGCCCTTATTGGTATAGGCATGTCCGTGCCTTCCGTTTCGGCTCGGATAAACGCAGTCAAAGAAATCAACACCTCTTTCTACCGCTTCCAAAATATTGGCCGGTGTTCCGACTCCCATCAGATAGGTCGGCTTGTCCTTTGGCAGATAGGGAATGGTCTCCTCCAGCATCTCATACATCTGTTCATGCGTCTCACCAACCGCAAGACCGCCCACTGCATAACCATCCAGATCCAGCTCCGATATCATCTTCGCATGTTCAATTCGTAGATCCGGATAGATCGCTCCCTGGTTAATACCGAAGAGAAGCTGTTCCTTATTGATCGTATCCTCCAGAGAATTCAGGCGCTGCATTTCCTTCTTGCAGCGAACCAGCCATCTGGCGGTGCGTTCAATAGAATCCTTTACATACTTTCGATCTGCAAGTGCAGGCGGACATTCATCAAAAGCCATGGCGATCGTCGATGCCAGATTAGACTGAATCCGCATACTTTCTTCCGGTCCCATAAAGATCCTTCTGCCGTCTACATGGGATTGGAAGGTAACTCCCTCTTCCTTGATCTTGCGAAGACCGGCCAGGGAAAAGACCTGAAATCCGCCCGAATCCGTCAGAATCGGCCTGTCCCAAACCATAAATTTATGTAAACCGCCGAGCTGTTTTACAATTTCATCTCCCGGACGTACATGCAGATGGTAGGTATTGGAAAGCTGTACCTGGGTACCGATTTCATGCAGATCCTCTGTAGATACCGCTCCCTTGATCGCGGCGATCGTTCCTACATTCATAAATACCGGCGTTTCAATTGTTCCGTGAACAGTTTCCATATGGGCACGTTTTGCCCTGCCTTCTGTTTTTAAAACCGTGTATTTCATATACTTCCTCTTACTTCGTTCCTCTTCCCTCTATTCACAGCAACAAAGTCAAAATTAATTCTTTCTTAGCGCAAAAATCGGAACTGCTAAAAGAAGCAGTTCCGATTTTAAGTTCCGATTTTTATTAGTTGTATTTACGTTTTCTTGCAGCCTCGGACTTTTTCTTACGTTTTACACTAGGCTTTTCGTAATGTTCTCTTTTACGGATCTCCTGCTGGATGCCGGCTTTTGCACAGCTTCTTTTGAAACGGCGAATCGCACTATCCAGAGACTCGTTTTCTTTTACGATAATAGTTGACATTTATCTACCCTCCCTCCAGCTGCATATTGTGCACCAACTGTATGGGTTTAATTGCACTAAATTAGTATAGCACAAATCCGTTTCGCGTCAAGGGCTTATTTTGAAATATTTTTATTTTTTCTGTCCTTTTCTTGCCAGGCTCTCTCCAATTCCTTCAGTTTTTCTAAACTATCATGATTTACTCCTCAAAATACACTTCCAGCGCTTTGTATGCATTCACTATATTCGTATCAGCATCATTAAAAGTACTTGTATATGTCATCAGATTTCCGGACGGATTCGTTGCACAATTGGTGAGTGATATATATGCATCATAAAAATCCGAGATCGCATCATACGCCCCCTTATATTCATCAGGTGGATTTTGTAATTTCTTCATTAATCCGTTTACGGTATCTTGGTTCGTTTCAATGCTGCTTATTTTGCTGCTGAAACTCGTATCTTCAAACAGATTACTTAATGCATCATTAAAGTCAGATACGAATTTTCCTTCCGGCCTGGTATAGGCATCAGTCTCGTCATCTTCTATTTCATAGATAGCGTTACGCCATACATTTTCAATCAGATTTCCGCAAGACTCTGCATCACCGGCACCTGTCAGCATTGCGTTTGTAGCCGCACTTAGATTATATGCATACTCCTCCGCTCTTTGCGTATAGTTCTCTGCTGCTATAGTATTCTGATATCGCTTTACCCCAAATAACGTTGCTGTGCATATCAGCAGAAAAGCAATTACTACTACAATTATAACCTTTATCTTCCTGGTTACTCTTACTCCTGTCACTTCTACCTGTTGTGGCTTTTCCTCACTATCCTTATCCGATATATCATCTACCGGGCATCCACAATTCGGACAATCTGTCACTCCCTCTTCAAGCTCTGCTCCACACTCCATACAATGTTTTTTCTCTTCCGCTATCAATATTGCACCGCAATATACACATTGCTTCGCCTTTTCCGATACCTGTTCTCCACAATGCGGACATACAATCATTGCCATATTTTTTCTCCTTCTCTCATCACGATAGTTTCAAGTTTTCTCTAACCGCTTCACTTTCCCTTTAGCATCTGATATTATTTGATATCTTGCATCTATCCTAACCTCCATTCTCTTCTTCATAGATGCATTTTAGGATCTACCCTATCTATTTTGGTCGCATTAAAAGCGACAAACAAAAAGGACGCAGGATTTCTCCCACGTCCTTATCCGAATTATCATAAATACTCTTGTTCTAAAATGCTCTGACTTAAAAGTCAACTTCCTTTCCGTAATAAATGCAGGTAAAAAGTTTCTCCATCGTTGCAGGATCAATACTTCTCGGGTTTGAACCTGTACAGGCATCTCCTACCGCATTCTCTGCAATAACAGCAATCTTTTCTTTGAATTCCTCCTCGATAATGCCGAATTCTTTCAGCGTAGTCGGAATATTCAAAATCGCATTAAATGCATTGATCTTTTCGCAAAGGCTGTTGATCAATGCCTTTTCTGAGGCACCGGAAAGTCCGACAAACCTTGCAATCTCCGCATAGCGCTTCGCTGCTACCGGATCCTTTGCATTATACTTGATAACATAAGGAAGGTACATTGCATTTGCAAGACCATGTGTAATATGTCCTGTTGAGAAGGCTGCCCCTGTTTTGTGAGCCATAGAATGTACGATTCCCAGGAGAGCATTAGAAAATGCCATTCCAGCCAGACACTGTGCATCATGCATCTGTGCTCTTGCCTCTGCATTGCAGTGATAGGATGCCGGAAGATAATCAAAGACCATCTCAATGGCTTTCAGTGCAAGTGCATCGGTATAAGGACAATGCAGAGTAGAAACATATGCTTCAATTGCATGCGTCAGGGCATCCATACCGGTATAAGCCACCTGATTTACCGGAAGCTCTGCTACAAGATCAGAATCAACGATTGCCACATCCGGCGTAATATTAAAATCTGCCAGCGGATACTTGATTCCTTTCTCATAATCTGTAATAACGGCAAATGCCGTAACCTCTGTTGCTGTTCCTGATGTTGAAGGAATTGCAGCAAATTTTGCCTTCTGTCTGAGTTCCGGAAAACTGAATGGTGTGATCAAGTCTTCAAAGCTCGTATCCGGATACTCATAAAAGGCCCACATTGCCTTTGCCGCATCGATCGGTGAGCCACCTCCCATAGCCACGATCCAATCCGGCTCAAAGTCCTGCATTGCTTTCGCGCCCTTCATGACCGTCTCAACAGAAGGATCCGGCTCAACCCCCTCAAACAGAGCCACCTCCATTCCAGCTTCCTGCAAATACCCCTCAGCTTTTGCGAGAAAGCCCTGACGCTTCATGGAACCGCCGCCGACAACAATGATTGCCTTTTTTCCTTTCAGATTCTTCAATTCCGCTAAAGAACCTGCACCATGATAAATGTCTCTCGGTAGTGTAAATCTTGCCATAATGATTTCCCCTTTTCATAATAAAACAGACAAGTTTGTTAAATATTTATCACACTTGCATTATAACGCTACTCTCCCCTTAAAGCAATCGTTTTCTGTTATTTTCTTCGTTTTATTTTAAAAAGAACGAATTTTTGAACTTGATTTTTGCTGCAGAGTCATTTCTCCTTATGTATTGTATGAATTGTCTGATCATTTATGTTTCCATTTCGTGCGAGTGTGCATCCTTTCATCTCTTTTAATCACATAGGAACGAAGTTTCCTATGTGATTAAAAGAGCCTTCCTGCCGGCGGCAGAAAGACTCTTTCCTTAATCAATGCTTTTTCTAGGTTTTTCTTACATCATTTTTTTATGTAAACTGCTATAGGTGATTTATCAGACATTTTCCCGCAATATACTCCAGGAGCTTTTCTCTTCTCTCCGGATCCTCAAAATAAAAATGTCCGCCCTCCATCTTCATGAGGGAAAATTCCCCTTCTGTCATTGTCTTCCACTTTTCTGCCATAGAAGGCGTCACCAGATCATCCTCCTCTGAGGCAAAGGCATAGATTGGAAAGGAAAGCTTTTCTCCCGAATCTGTATTGCGGTATTCCCGGATCATTTTGAAATCATGTAGGATCGCCGGCAGAAAGAGCTTCTGAAAACGGGGATTCTTTATGGTCTTCTCCGGCATTCTCATGCTCGTCTTCAGATAGTCCATCACTATCTCATCCGAACCGAAGGTATGCGTATCGGGCGGAAAATCAGCCGGAACCGCACTGCAGGAAGGAAAATAGAAGTCAGGCTCAAGATGATATCTTTCCTTTAAGATCCTGATCGTATACCAAGCAACAATACCGCCCATGCTATGAGCAAAGATAGAAAAGGCCTGTCCTTCTTCCAGTTTAGAATTGATCAGCTCTGCCGCATCATCGGCAATCTCCTGAATGGATTCCGCAAATTCCAGCTTGCTTCTCAATCCGTGTCCTCTGTAATCCAATGGGATAAAACGGATTTCCTCCGGCAGTACCCAATTCATATAGCTCAGTGCCGTTCCTCCGGCATAAGGAAATGCAAAAAGAACCGGCTTTAAATCGCCGGTTCCGGTTTGCTTTTTGTTTTTATTTTTTTCGTTTTCAAGAGCACTCATTTTATTCATCCTGCAGTCTCTGAACCATTTCCCACATAGCAGCCATGCTGTTGAAGTTCTTCGGAACGATCTCAGATGCCGGAACCTGAATATCAAATTCCTCATTCAATGCTGCAATAATCTGCAGAACATCCAGAGAATCCAGATACTTTCCATCATAGAGATCTGTAATATTCTCAAAATCCACATCTTCCTTGATATCTTCAAGGATTTCTAATAATTCATCCATTCTGTTACCCTCTTTTCTTTACATTATACTGCGTTCTTTCAGAACGCAGGCGCCTCGTGCATCGCATGTTACTGTTCACTTCGTTCACAGAAACATTGCCAAAATTCATTCAAAATTGCCTTCGGCAATAGAATTTTGGCTTGTATGCCTCGGGATTTTGGCATATTCATGCCAAAACGCCTCGCGGAATAGTAGCATGCGAGCAGTTACATCGCTACGCTCGCTCTGCGATATAATCGGACACCGGCGCATTATATGCGTTCTTTCAGAACGCGGGCGCCTCGTGCATCGCATCGCTTCGCTACGCTCGCTCTGCGATATATTTTACCACATCCTTATATTAGGACAAAGTATAAACTAAAATATCTACATATGGAAGGGAATTACCCAGAGCAGCATCAGGATAGCAAACATCAGCAGGCCAACAATAATGCCGCTGCCGGATGCACGAAGCATCTTTTTCACTTCCTTCGGCTCCTTTTCTGATTCCGGAATGGCAAGAAGTCTTTCTCTCTCTGCCTTTTCCTCATCGGTCACCTGGGTAAAGGCTGACACCAGAATCATAACCAGGGTGTTGGCTACCATACCAACCAAGGCGTGGTCCATCCAGATCGGCAGAACAGCGCCCGTTGTCGCCGTATACAGCCGAATGCCAAAGCAAAGAATAAAGCCAACCAACATACCGGCATAGGCTCCCGCCTTGGTCACTCTCTTGCTGATGACTGAAGCCAAGGCAACCGGCATCCAGGAGGAAGCCACAATAGATCCGCCAAAAAGCATGATCCAGAAAAGAGCCGGCGGATTGATGATACAGAAAACCAAAACCAAAAGGCTGGTGATCACCATAGCGATCTGTCCTGTCCGAATTGCATTCTTTTTCCCGTGACCAAAGACATCATTCGCAAAAGAGGCTCCGATCAGGGACAAAAAGGTAGTCGCAGAGGAAATACCTGCTGCAAGAACTCCGGTAAGCATCACCACGCCGACCACAACCGGCATCAGATTCATTGCCGCATAGATCATGGTCTGGGAAGGATCTTCCAGATTCGGGTTGTAAAGCTTAACAAAGCAGCCTGTCATGGCAACCAGAAATTCCAGAACAAAGATGCCCAAAGAAGCCGGAACTGTTGACGCTACGATCGTGGATTCATCCTTAGCCATCAGATAACGTGATGTCTGCCAGGGGCCCGCAGTTGCTACTGCCATCCAGACAATACCATTGATAAAGCCCCAGAGCAGAGTCTGAGAAGTCGTCGGTGCGATACTGCCCGGAATGCCCTTCCAGGAAAGCAGATCATGCAGCTCACTTGAGGCAGAAATTGCCTGAATGGAATGAAACCATCCGCCTGTTCGAATCGAAACAAAAATAACGCCGACAACCAATGCCGCTGTAAACACAGATGCCATAATCGTATCTGTGATCAAAACACCGCTGGAACCGGATAAAACCGTAATAAAAGTAAATACGATCAGTGCAATGATAATGCAAAGATTATAATTGATTCCGGTTACTCCATTCATCAGGGTACCGATTCCCTGCATAACCGAGATCAGATAAACCAGCATGGTTACGATTGCTGTAAATGCCGCAAGATTTTTTACATGTCTGGAGCAAAAACGCTTGCCAAAAAATTCCGGTATGGTAAGTGCCTTGCTTCTTCTCAAAAATCTGCCAAAAAATACGGAGCCAAAAAAATAACCTGCAGATGTCATTGCCCCGCAAAGAAAAAGGCCGTTAAAGCCGCCCTGATAATAAATGGAGGAATCCCCCAGAAACATACCGGTACTGGTATAGGAGGCAATCAAAGAGCCGGCAATCAAAACTGCCGGCGCCCGCCTGCCTGCCACATAATAATCCTCCACATTCTGTATCTTTCTGCTGACAAGGATTCCGATGACCACATAAATGATCATCGAAATGCACATGCCAATAAAATAAATATTCATGTTAAACGATATCCTCATACTCCCTTTTTAATTTTTTATAGCCGATAAAGGCGATCAGAATCTGCCATCCGGCCATAAAACACACCAGTAATACCTCTCCCATATCCTTTCCTTTCTCCGTTTTCTTCCTTACTTTTGATCAAGCTCTGCCTTTAATGCCGCACGGTCGATCTTTCCATTCAGATTATGAGGCATGCTCTCCAGCTGATAACGCTTTCCGGGAAGCATATATGGCGGAAGAAGCTCCTTCAGAAGCTTACCCAGCTCCTTGGAATCAATCCTGCCTGTATAAAAAAGAATGATTCTTTCCTTCTTCTGCTGATAAAGGCAGGCACACTCTTCTACCCCATCGACAGACAAGACATTGGCCTCGATTTCTCCCAGTTCAATCCTCTGGCCTCTGTGCTTGATCTGAAAATCCTTACGCCCGACATACTCCAGCTCCCCATAACTGTTGTACTTAACCAGATCACCTGTCCGGTAAATTTTTTCTTCATAGGCACTATTCAGGGGATTCTGCACGAATACCTCTTTTGTTCTCTCAGGATCATTGTAGTAGCCATAGCTCAGGGAAGGACTGCGGATACAGAGCTCTCCTGCAAGATCCGGCTCCTCGATCAGCTTATTATTCTCATCTAGGACAAGCGCGTCCACATTCGGATAGGGCTTTCCGATCGGCAGGGTTGCATTGTCGTCGAATTCCCGATCAATCCGGTAATAGGTTCCTCCGTCCGTCATTTCCGTAGAACCATATCCGTTAACATAATACGCTCCCGGAATATGCTTCTGCCATTCTCTTAAAACCTTGATGGGCATAACCTCACCACCAAAATTCACCTTTTTGATACTGGACATATCGTTGATATCAAAGGCCTTGGTATTGGCGATCATAGCCATTGCCGTCGGCACCCACATCAAAAAGGTTACCTTATTTTCGGCAATGTAGTTGACCAGCATAGCCGGAAAAGCATAGTACATCTTGGGCACGATATGGGTGGTACAGCCGCCAAAGGCAACGGTATACAAGTCTGTTGATGCCATAATAAAATAAAAAGGCACCTGGTTCAGGAGAACATCGCTCTCCTCGTATTCATAAACCTCCTCTGCCTGCGCCATATAGTGGATAAACATGGTATGGCTGGCTGCAACGCCCTTGGGATTTCCCGTCGATCCAGAGGTAAAAAGAACATACATCAGATCCGAAGACTGAATCCTGTGATGCACTCTTTCCAAAAGCTCCGGATCATAAGGCTTCTCCTGCAGCTCTTCAAAAATAAGAATGGTATTCTCTCCCGCAAATTTCTTTACTTCCTCTGTATGTGCCCGGTCCGTCAGGAATATCTGTGGCTCTAAGGTATGCAGGATCTTGTCAATTCTGCTCTGGGGCATTTCCGTATCCAGAACCGTATAAAAGCAGCCGCTGTAAATCACACCGTACATGCTGACTGCGCAGGTAACAGATTTTTCCAAATAGATCGCTACCGGCTTTTTGAAGGCGCCTGTTTCGATAATTCCCTGGGCTACCCTCCTTGCTTCCTCTGTCAGCTGAGAAAAAGTAACGCTTCTGTCTGGATCAACAAAAGCCTTCTTGTCCGGAAGCCTTGCTGCCGTTGCATCCAGATAATCCCCTACTGTTTTCTTAAACATTTTTACCCTCTTTTCTTTTACTGCAGATAATAATTCACGCTCTTTGTATGATAGCGCTCATACTCTTCCTTCGAACCCGCTTTTCTGGCTTGAACCCGGAATTTGTACTTACCCTCTTTCTCCGGCTTGTAGTTCATCGCCGGACTCGTACTGTAATCCTGAATGGTCACATATTCTTCCTTTTCCTTGTCGTAAAGCTGGAAACGGTATTCCACATCCTTCAAGGCCGTATAAGAACCTGCATTCAGATAGATTCCTTCTCCCGGCGTGGATTTTAGCTCCAGAACAACAGAATCAATGTAATCAATCGTAGCCAGATACTCCTTCCAGCTGTAGAAGTCCTCACCGACATCCTCTCCCTTTTCATAGGAAAGCAAAAAGTCTCCGAGCGCCTCAGAAAAGGCTTGGGCACCATACTTATTGTTATGATCCCAATCCTTAAAATACTCCGGCTCCTTCTCATAAAGGCTTTCCTTCGCCATATTGAAGTCATAATAGGAAAGACCTCTCTCCTCCAGCCAGGACTCAATATAGGCATGGCGCTCCGCATAGGTGTAGCCGTAGCTAAGCACCACACTGGTTGGATAAGGAGGCGTGACGATGATCAGATCCACGTCATTGTCCTTACAAAGATCGATCACATCCTGCAGATAAGTCATTCCCTTATCTGACATCATAGATGCATTCCAGCTGGTCGAGGAAACGGATTTGATCGTATTGTAATTGATCTTTTTCTTGAAGGGCTTGAAGCCGTCTGCTTCCCGGATATTGTTCCAGTCCTTCATTTCCATTTCTTCCATGCCAAGCTTCACCTTCAATTCTTTTTTGAAAGTCTTAAAATCCTTAATTCGGTTATAGGTCCATGGGAACCAAAAATTGATGGATTCCGGTGCCCCGATATACTTGTCATTAAAAAGATAGGAGGCATCATTCTGGATCCGTTCCAGCGGTCCCTGTCCCCTGTTCTGTGCCTGAATAAAGGCTGCTTCCGGGCGGGCAAACTGCTCCTTGCCCTCCTGCAGCAGGGTCTCATCCAATACCAAGACCACTCTCTTAATCTGATGATCATCGATCGCTGCCCTGATTGCCCGCTTCGACTGACGAAGAGATTCTGCATTGGAACCCATATTGTAAGAGGAATAGCCGGTGATCCCATCTACCACGGAAGGATCAATGCCCTCATAGCAGGCAGAGGTGCCCACATAAATCGTATCCAGGCTTCCCTTTTCGTAAGCTCTGTACTTGTCCCACAATTCTGTGGAAGAGGTACAGAAAGGTGTCAGAATAAAGGTCAAAAGCCAGTTGGCCAGGCCAAAGCAGACAAAAAAGAGAATGAATTTTAATAATCCTTTTTTGGTTCTAGAAGTTTGCATACATAAAACCTCCTTCCCCGTTCATATACATAAAGGCTGCTACCGTCAGAAACATAACGCAGTAAATGATCAGCCAGCGAAATACCAGATTGATGCTCATCAGTTTCTCATAAACATCAATGCCTTTTTCCTTCATCACACTGCGGATGATCATGATCAGAAAGGCCAGGGAAGCAAATATCGGCACAAGCATGGAATCATTATAGAGATTCTTCTTCAGGATGGATGCGATTCCGATCATCTTCCAGTCCGGACGAAGAAGCATACTCTGAAAAGCAAGCATACTGTCCCCAATCTTTTCGAAGAGGGTAAAAATCGTACCAAAGCCGATCAGGATCCAGGTTCTCACAATTCGAAAACAGCGGAACCAGAATGCCTTCCTGTTAATATGCAAAAGCTCTGTCATCTTCTTAAAGAGTGGCTTCATAAGATCGCTCAGGGACATGAGGACACCATTATAGATACCCCAGATAAAGTAGTTCCAGCCGGTTCCATGCCAGATACCTACCAGAGCAAAGACCACCAGGTTTCCGATCATGGCCGGCAAAAGTCTTCCGACCTTACCCCAGTGCTTAGAGCCCCACTTTACCAGCTTCATCATAGGCTTGGTTACTGCAAAGGGATAATAGATGTAATCTCTCGCCCAGTCGCAAAGACTGATATGCCATCTTCTCCAAAGATCAGCCAGCGTTACCGCAAAATAAGGCTGACGGAAGTTGTCCTTTACTGCAATGCCAAAAAGGCCGGAAATCGCCAGTACCATATCAATACCGCCGGAGAAATCCGCATACTGTTGGATTGTTCCCAGAACGGTTCCCCAGAAGATGGTACTGCCGCTCTGTCCGCTCATGCCTGCACCGAAGATAGCCGTTATACTCTTAGCCAGAACATCGGCAATTGCATACTTTTTCATACAGCCAAAGGCAAAGAGAAGAAGAGACCGCTTTACGCCCTCGAAATCAAACTTATGCTCTTCAAAAAACTGAACGCCTAATTCATTAAATCTGGAAATCGGTCCCTGCAGCATCTGCGGAAACCAGGAAACAAAAAGAAGGAAGTGGAAAAAATTAGAATCCGCTTCATACTTATCGTTATAGATGTCAAACAAATATGACAGAGCCTGGAAAGTATAGAAAGAAATTCCAAGCGGGAAGATAAATCCCTCAAAATAAAGACCGCCATACTTAAAAAAGCCCAGAATACCAAGATTGATCAAAAGCTCTCCCAAAAGAACCCAACGCTTTTTGAAGGTCAGCTTCTTTTTCAGTGCCTTTTTCTCTTCTCTTGTAATCCCCTCTGCCTTTCTGGCTTTTTTGTAATCTGCTGTCAGCTTTGTCAGGATCATTCCGCCGGCCCAGACGGTAAAGGAAGTCACCGCAACCAATAAACCGAAGAGCTGGCCAAAATACATATAAAAGGCGGCAGATGCCACAAGAAGCAGAACCCACTGCTTCCTGCGGCACACCGTGTAGTAGAGTACAAAAAGTACTGCTACAAATAATACCATTTGAATAGAATAAAAATGCACGACTCATCCCCACATAATTCAATGTCGTTTTTTATCAGCCAAGCTGCTCTGCCAGAACCTTCTCTGCTTCTTCAAGAGCCTGGGCAATTCCTGCCGGATTCTTACCGCCGGCCTGCGCCATATTCGGACGGCCACCACCGCCGCCTCCTACAAGCTTAGCCACTGCCTTGATCAGGTTGCCCGCATGAGCCCCCTTCTTCACCGCTTCATCCGTAGCCATGGCAACCAAGGAAACCTTTCCGTCTGCCGCAGAAATCAGAAGTACCACACCTTCTCCGATTTCTTCCTTCAGCTGATCGCCGAGATTTCTCAGATCGCCTGCAGCAACGCCTTCCAAAGCCTTGCCAATGTATTTCACACCATTGATTTCCTTCACCTGGCCGCTTACATCGCCAAGGGCTTCATTTGCAGCCTTGCTCTTTAAGGAAGCATTCTCGCTCTCCAGCTCTTTTACTTCCTTCATCAGATGCTCCAGTCTTGTCAGAAGCTCTGCCGGGCTTGCCTTTACGGTCTTTGCTGCCTCTTCGATGGTCTTCTCGAGGTCTGCATAATACTGAAGAACAGCTGTACCTGTAATGGCTTCGATTCGTCTCACACCGGAAGCCACTCCGCTTTCGGAAAGAATCTTGAAGAGACCAATGGAGCCTGTATTTGCCACATGTGTACCGCCGCAAAGCTCGGTAGAATATTCTCCCATCTTTACCACGCGAACGCTGTCGCCGTATTTTTCACCAAAAAGAGCCATTGCTCCGGTCTTCTTTGCTTCCTCAAGGCCCATAACCTCAGTAACAACCGGAACATTTGCAGCAATCCGCTCATTCACCCTCTTCTCAACCTCTGCCAGTTCTTCTGCTGTCATAGCTGAGAAATGAACGAAGTCAAAACGAAGTCTTGCCTCATCTACATAAGAACCCTTCTGCTGTACATGATCGCCCAGTACTTCTCTTAAGGCCTTCTGGGTCAAGTGAGTTGCTGAATGATTCTTGGCAATATCTGCTCTTCTTTCCTCATCCACATGAAGCGCAACCTCGTCACCAAGCTTCAGCATGCCGCTGGTCATATGGCCTACATGAGCGATTCTTCCGCCAAGAAGATGAATGGTATCCTCCACTTCGAAGGAACCCTCTGCTGTGGAAATCGTACCCTTATCACCAACCTGACCGCCCATGGTTCCGTAGAAAGGTGTCTGATCTACAATGATCGTTCCCTTATCTCCGTCTGTCAGAGCCTCTGCCAGCTCTCCGTACTTATCATTCGCCGGATCTACCTCTGTGGTAATAACACTGATCTTTGATCTATAGCTGAGATTGTCATATCCGACAAACTCAGATGTGATCTCTTTATTGATATCATCATAAACAGAAGCTTCCTTCCCCATGTAGTTTGATGTCTTACGGGCTCCTCTTGCCTTCTGTCTCTGCTCCTCATAAGCAGCTGCAAAGCCTTCCTTGTCATAGGAGAAGCCTTTCTCCTCAAGAATTTCCTCTGTCAGATCTACCGGGAAGCCATAGGTATCATAAAGCTTGAATGCATCTGCACCGGAAAGAACTTTTTCACCCTTCTTTTCCAGCTCTGCTTCCATATCAGCCAGGATGGAAAGTCCCTGATCGATGGTTGCATTAAACTTATGCTCTTCCTCTGTCAGAACGCGGCGGATAAATTCCTGCTTTTCTTCCAGCTCCGGATAACCATCCTTGCTCTCACGGATAACCACGTCTGCCATGGTAGCCATAAATTCACCTTTGATGCCAAGCATACGTCCATGACGGGCTGCACGACGGATCAGACGGCGAAGTACATAGCCTCTTCCTTCATTAGAAGGCATAATACCATCTGAAATCATAAAGGTGGTAGAACGGATATGATCGGTGATCAGACGAATGGAAACGTCATCCTTGTCATTTACCTGATAGCTCTTTCCGGAAAGCTCACATACCTTATCACGGATTGCTTTCATGGTATCAATGTCAAATACAGAATCCACATCCTGCATAACTACAGCAAGACGTTCCAGCCCCATACCGGTATCAATATTTTTCTGGATCAACTCGGTATAATTGCCATGTCCGTCATTGTTGAACTGGGTGAATACGTTGTTCCATACTTCCATGAAACGATCGCCTTCGCCTCCCATGACATCCTCCGGGCCATTTCCGTGCTTTTCACCACGGTCATAGTAGATCTCAGAACATGGTCCACAGGGTCCTGAGCCGTGCTCCCAGAAGTTATCACATTCTCCGGTCTCCGGATCACGATAGAAGCGATAAATTTTCTCTGCCGGAACGCCGATTTCTTCATTCCAAATCTTGAAGGCTTCCTCATCCTCACCGTAAATAGAGGGATAGAGTCTTTCCGGATCAAGCTTCAGAACTTCTGTCAGAAATTCCCATGACCAGTGAATTGCTTCTGTTTTGAAATAATCGCCAAAGGAAAAGTTGCCCAGCATCTCGAAAAAGGTCAGATGCCTGGCTGTCTTTCCTACATTCTCAATATCTCCTGTACGGACACATTTCTGACAGGTTGTCACCCTCCTACGCGGCGGGATCTCCTGGCCTGTAAAATAAGGCTTGAGGGGCGCCATGCCGGCATTGATCAGCAGCAGACTGTCATCGTTATGCGGCACCAAGGAAAAGCTCTTCATTGCAAGATGTCCCTTGCTTTCGAAGAATTCCAGGTACATTCTTCTGAGTTCATTTACTCCGTACTTCATACTTCGTGAAACCTCCGGTTATCCTTTAAAATAATATTCTTCTATGAATGTCCGATCCTGCTTTTCTTCTTTCAGTTCAAACATTCGATCATATGAATTCAAGCTTAAATATTATATTACTTATAGCCTTTGTTTTCAACACAGAAAAAGGAAGGCAGAAAACTGCCTCTGCAATTTCCCGCCTTCCACAAGGTTTTTACAAGGTTTTTATTATTTCCATTAATTATTTCTTTGCTGCGGAAGCATCGAAACGAGCAAGCATGGAACGCGGTGAAGCATATGCTCTCTCGTATCTTACGCACTTCTCGTATCCCGGAATACCTGCAAGATATTTTGCGATCTTCTTCAGCTCTTCCAGATCGTAACGGCTCATCAGAGTGATCTCTTCCATCAGAGGTGATCCACCACCATGTACACCTGCTACTGCCTGTGCTGCCTCGAATGCATCGCAAAGTCTGTCTTCCATCATTCTCATGACGCGGTGAGTATTCTCTGTAGACCATGCCGGATTTCTCTGGATGTACTTGTTGCAGAGTTCTGCTGTCTCCGGAGCGAAGAAGGATTCTTCTGTCGGCAGAGATGCACAGATACCACCTGTAAGGTCAGCCATTGTCTCATATTCATGATAGATGTTGTGACCTGCAAGACGACGGCCTGCATTTGTAAGGATCTCATCCGGTACCCACTGTCCGCTCGGGAATTCCTGTGCTCTGTAGCCTGCCAGCTGACCTGCTGCAAATACAAGCTCTGCTGTCTGGATGATATCGCAGAGTTTAGAACGTACGTGAGACTCTTTTGCGATGTCATTTACTTCTGCTACCAGAGCTGCCTGGGAAGCGATAACCTCAGATACAGCTGTCTTACATCCTGTGTAAGAATGTCTGTGATAGTGAGCGAACATCAGTGCAAGGTAACCTGCATAACGGCAAAC
>CAVEOK010000021.1:711-37958 GCA_963617415.1 Oscillospiraceae bacterium | reverse complement strand
ACTGTTGTAATTGTAACCGCACGGTATTACCGTGCATTTAAATTTTCAAATAACCTAGGAAACTTCGTTCCTATACGATAAAATGCATTTATATCAGGCTACAAAGGTTATGATTGACTAATAACGCAATTCTAGCTATTATACTAATAAGAATTGTTACTATTAAACTTTTCAGAGAGAAGCAGATGCAGGAAGGAAGTGATCGGATGGCTCAGATGCCCAAGCTAAGAAATACCAAACAGCGCGAAGCAATTCGTGAAAATCTGATCCACCGAAGCGATCATCCTACGGCAGATATGATTTACAGCGATATCAAAGAAGCAAATCCGAATATCAGCCTTGGTACCGTATATCGTAATCTTGCCGTTTTGGAAGAATTAGGAGAAATTCTAAAGCTTCCCATTACCGGTGGCTCCAGTCGCTATGACGGCAATGTTCAGCCACATAATCATTTTATCTGCAGAAAATGCGGATGCGTTTTTGATCTGGATGATCTGGATATGTCAGAACTGAAAGCCCAGGCTCAGAAAAGCTTTGATGGAACAATTGAAGACTGCAAGATCAGTTTCTATGGCCTTTGTAAGAATTGTCAGGAACTGTAAATGCAGGCTAAGGAAATGTTGCTTCATGGCGTAAAGCCGGCGGATGAAAGATATTTTTCAGCATTTTCCTAATATTGGCAGCAAGATAATTCACATAAGAAAAAAGCAAAAAAGAAAGGTGGTAATGATTATGGCAAAGTACAGATGTACCGTATGCGGACATATTTATGATGAGGAAAAGGAAGGCGTTTTATTCGCAGATCTTCCAGAAGATTGGGTCTGTCCGATCTGTAAGGTTCCAAAATCAAAATTTGAACTGGTAGAAGAAAGCGATGAACTGACTTGGGATTCTGAGCATGTTGTTGGTGTTGCAGCAGATGTTCCGGAGGATATTAAGGAATCCCTTCGTGCAGAATTTGCAGGCGAATGCTCTGAGGTTGGTATGTATCTTGCAATGAGCCGTGCGGCAATGAGAGAGGGCTACCCGGAAATCGGTATGTACTATCGTCAGGCTGCTTTTGAGGAAGCAGATCACGCATCCCGTTACGCAGAGCTTCTTGGTGAGGTTGTTTCTGCCTCCTCAAAGGAAAACCTGGAAGCTCGTGTTGCAGCTGAAAACGGCGCAACTACAGGAAAAACTGCATTGGCAAAGAAATGTAAGGAGCTCAATCTGGATGCCCTTCATGATACAATTCATGAAATGGCAAGAGACGAGGCTCGTCATGGAAAGGCATTCGCAGGCCTGCTGAAGAGATATTTCGGTTAATTATCAAAACCTTTTTACCGCTACGAATGTAGACTCCTGTCCCAAAGGCAGGAGTCTTTTCTATCGTATCACAGCGCGGGAACAAAGCGTTTCGCTCGCGAAACGCTCGCGCCGAGCGCGGTCGCTTGCGACATATTTCCTCTTTGCGCGAGTGCGCATCCTTGTTTTTTTATCGTATAGGAACGAAGTTTCCTATACGATAAAATAAACTTATCTGCAACCCTGCTCAAGGCAAACGTTTCGCTTGCGCGCGGAGAGGAATAAGGAGAAGAGAGAAGAACTCATGAAAAAAGAAAATCTAAACAAAATCATTTCCCTACGGCACAGCCTTCATCAGCATCCCGAGCTTTCCTTAAAAGAAAAAGAAAGCAAAGAGAGACTGATTCGCTTTCTCCGGCAAAACACCTCCCTTCTGATCGAAGACAGAGGCCTCTGGTTTTATGCCTGCAACAAGGAAGAAAAGGGGGGACTGGCCTTCCGTGCGGATATGGATGCCCTGCCAATTAAAGAGAATGAAGATCTGTCCTATCATTCCCTGAACCCCGGCATTTCCCATAAATGCGGGCACGACGGGCATATGGCAGCTTTATGCGGTCTTGCCTTAGAATTGGATCAAAGCAAAGTGGACAGGCCTGTTTATCTAATCTTTCAGCCGGCAGAGGAAATCGGAAAAGGTGCTCTTCTTTGCTCTAATCTCCTGCAGGAAAAGGAAATTCAGGAGATTTATGCCTTCCATAATCTGGGCGGCTTTCCCGAAAACACCATTGTATACCGCAATGGATTGACCCAGCCTGCATCAGAAGGCCTGACCCTTTCCTTTTTGGGAAAAGCTTCTCACGCAAGTGCCCCGGAAACAGGGATCCATCCAGCTCCTGCAATTGCTGATCTGATTGCCTTTGCAAGCAGGCTGGAAGAGGATAAAGCTTCAGAAAGTATGCGCCTTTGCACCATTGTAAATGTCAGCATTGGAAAAAAGGACTTCGGCATCTCTCCCGGAGAGGGTGAAATTTCCTTTACCCTGCGGGCAGAAGAAGAAGCACATATGAAAGAAATGGAGAAGGCACTTTTAGAAAAGGCCGAAGCTTTATCCAAGACATATCATCTCGTACTGCGTTACGAAAAAAAGGATTATTTCCCGGAAACCAGAAATCATGAGGCCGCCATTCAGCGAATTCTCCGGGCTGCAAAGGAACTCAAAAAAGATAGCCTTGAAATGAAAGAGCTCTGGCGGGCTTCCGAAGATTTTGGATATTATACAAAAAAATGTAAAGGTGCTATTTTTTATATCGGGACAGGAGAAGATCGTCCCGCCCTACATACACCGGAATATGACTTCAATGATGCGATTCTGGAAACCGCTGTGGATCTCTTTTTCCAAATGACACTGACAGAGTAGGGCAGAGAAGATACCCATTTCCAAAAGATATGATATGCAAAAACTGAATCTTGACCAATCATAGAATGCCCATTATAATTTCTGAATTAGAGTGAAAAAAGCTTGCGAGAGTGTGCACGGATTCAAAGATATATCTATCTGCTAAGGCAGGCCTGAATTCGACACGCAAGACCCGCAAGCAATTCTGACATAAAAACAAAAATAAACACAGAAAGTAAGTAAGGAGAAAAATGAACGACGCAGATCAATTGTCTACGGTGAAGGATACAATAGCAAAAGGAATGGAAGCCATTCTGACCTTAGGAGAAGAAAGCGGTTTTATTTACGAAAAAGATATTCAGTCCCTTCCTGAGCTGGAAGAGCAGATGGAAGAACTGGTAAAGAACATGCTGATCGATCTGATCAGTTTTTATCAGTCTAACGGCTTAGGGCTCAGCCTTTTGTCCATGTCTTACGGAACCTGGTGTGCCTATGCAGGAATCGGTGCCGCTTATCTCTGGAAGGAAGATCCGGAGCAGATCAAAACACTGAATATCTATGAGGCGATTACCGGCCCGGCCGGAATCGATGCAGTCGATGAATATGTTCTGGATATGATGGGTATCCAGCTGCAGTCAGATGAAATGCAGGAATTAAATGATCATTTGATGAATGGCTATTCTGCTGTCAGCGCTCTTGTCCTTGAAAACAGCTCCGGAGATCAAAATCTGGATATGTATACTGCCGGTGCCATTATGTATCGATACGGTATCGAAATCGGTCTGACAAAGCAGGATGAAGAGCTTTAATTGCCTTACTTGTCGAAATAACCTCCGTCAACAGATTTCCTTTTCGCGCGAGTGCACATCACGCGGCTTCGTTTTATCGTATAGGAACGAAGTTTCCTATACGATAAAAACAACTATTCGCAAAAGTCTTGTTTTACGAATAGTTGTATCAATTTTCTTAGTGTCCTCTGGGAACGTTTCCCAAAAGTCCCTTTTCATAAGTAAGATCCGCTATCAAAAGTCTGATAAAGATCAATAAAAGGAAGGGTAAAGCACCCCAAATAGCACGAACCGAAAAATAATGACAAAGAATGGCAGAAATAATTCCTCCGATTAAAAACATCAAAATCATAGAAGCATGCATTTTCCATCGGTAGGACGCCTGGGGATCATGCTTACGGATGGCCTTGACCAAAAAGCTGCCCGTCTGCCGGAAATGATTGGTCACAAAAGTTGTTGCCATGGGAATGCCTTCATTCTGCCTGTAAGTATTAAACTGCATAGAGCAGATAAAGTTAAGGGTGATCTGGCAGATCTGATCCGGCGCCTTGGCCGGCAAAGCACCCAGAAAAATGATTGCAATCATTTCAATCCCCGCAAGAATCGTATCCCAGCGAATCAGCTGCAATTTTTTGATGGATTTTGCCAAGATCTCCGAAACAATGGCTCCCATCAGATAGGCTGAAATCGGGACCAAAAGATATAAGGCATGATGCCAGTCCCTTGTACCGATGGCCATAGATAAGAGCACAACGTTTGCCGTCTGCGCATTACAGAAAACGCCGCCTCTGACCGTATAGGTATAAGCACCATAAAAGCCTCCTACCAGAGTCAAAGCCCAGAAGAGCCAGTGCTTTTCACACTCCAGAAAGAAGGATTTTTCTTCCTTTTTTATTTCTTTGATCTCGCTTTTAATCTCCTCTTTTATTTCTTTTTCGAATTCTTCTGCTTCCATAAATTTCTCCGATTGAGTTAAAACAGGATATCCTTGGGACTGATTTTGTCCTTTTCGGTGATCGAACGAATCACCCTGCAGGGCACTCCCGCGGCAATAACTCCGGCAGGGATATCGTGTGTTACTACACTGCCTGCTCCGATAACCGATCCTTTTCCGATTCTTACCCCGCCTATGACGGTGGAATTTGCCCCAATCCAGACATCGTCCTCCAATGTAATAGGCGCCGATGTACCAATTCCGCTGCTGCGCTGCTCTGCATCAATCGAATGCCCAGAGCAGGCAAGGCATACACCCGGTGCGATAAATGCACCATCTCCGATATATACCGGTGAAGTATCCAAGATCACACAGTTATAATTGATCACAGCCAGACCCATTGTATGAATATTAAAGCCGTAGTCGCAGTGAAAGCTCGGCTCAATGCCTGTCAAATCGCTGCAGCTTCCAAAAAGCTCTTTCAGAATGGCTCGGCGCTTCTCCGCTTCATTGGGTGCACTTTGATTATATTCCCAGCAAAGCTGCTTGGCACGAGCCTGTGCCGCAGCCGGTGTATTTTCATAGCCACTGGCATAAGCCGTATTGCTTTTCATAATACGAAGTGCCTTCTGCTGTTCTTCTGTAAGAACAAGGTCAAGTTCCTTCGTCATCTTCTCTGCCTTTGATGCTTCCATTTTGTATTTTTCTCCTTGTCCTTTTCTCACTCACAAAATATTCAAAATAAGCCTGCATGACCATAAAAGAGTTTATGCTCAAATGAAGCTTTATGCAAGAGAAGAATGGCTTTTTTTCAAGAGAAGACTCCAGAAGCAATTTGCAAAGATCCAGCCAATGCCTGTTGCAAATGCTACTGCTTTAAGACCAAGCAGGGGAAATAGCAGCCATGAAAAAATAACACGAATAAGGATATGACTGCTTGCACCGATAAAGGGAATCAAAACCTTCCCTATGCCGTTGTAGTATCCAGTAAAGGTGTTTCCCGTATAACAGAATATATAAAAAAGAGAAATGATCTGCAGATACTTTATGCCTTCCTGAAATGCTATGCCGCTATTGCTTCCAAGCATCAGTGCAATTGTCTGCGGTGCCAATAGAAACAGCAAAGCTGCCGTTACCACTCCTGTTCCTGCAAGCCAGGCCAAAGAGGTCCGGAAGGTTTTCTTTACCCTATCCTGCTTGCCTGCACCGTAATTTTGCGCAGTAAGAATCGAGGTTGAGGTTGATCCGCTGCTTCCGATTGAATTAACAAAGCCTTCGATGCGGGTAGCTGCTGTATAAGCAGCAATAACATCTGTACCGCCTGTATTTACTGCTCCCTGAACCAGCATTTTACCAAGATGGAGACTGCTTTGGTGAAGGCTGGTAATCAGCCCTGTTTTCAGGGATTTACGGATTTTTCCCGGCTTACAGACGCAGTCTTCTCTCTTCAAGAGCATTTCCGGCTGCTGTTTACGCAGACAAATAAAACAAAATACAGCAGAGATCATCTGGGTAAGAGCTGTCGCAATCGCTGCACCCTCGATTCCTTTATGCAGTCCGGCAACCAAAAGAAGGTCTAAGATCATATTTGACATAACGGATAAGGCCAGTACATATAAGGCAGCCTTTGTATTTCCGGATGCCCGAAGAAGGGATGCAAAAAGATTATAAAGAAAAACTGCCGGAAGACTTAAAAAGATCCAATGCAGATAGCTGGCGACATAGATTTGAAGCTCAGACGGTGTTTGCAAAAGCCCCAGCAAGGGATGCATTCCGAAAAATCCGAGCAGCATAAGAAAGATCGTCGTTCCCATGCCGGCAACTAAGGCACTGAAATGCTGGGCCCGAAACTCTGCCATATTTTTTTGACCGTAAGCCTGGGCAAACAATATCGTAAATCCATTGCAACAGCCCACCAGGGCAAATAAAAAGACATTCATGGCCGTTCCGGCGATTCCGATTGCAGCAAACTCTTCTTTTCCTGCAAAACGTCCGATAACAAATGCATCGATGGTATTATAAAATTCCTGCAATATATTTCCAGCGATTAAAGGTGCCGCCAGACTTACCAGATAAGCAGATATATTTCCCTGTGTAAAGTCCTTTTTCTTTTCCAATTTATAGCCTCTTCTCTTTTCTATGAGATAAAACAAAGCGTTTCGTGCAAGTGCGCATCCTTACATAAAAAGAAAGAATACCTCGCCAAGGGAGTCGGGGACGAAGTATTCTTTCTGCTATCAAAAACTTAAGAGATTTTCATTTTCTTTTCTATGATTTTATCAAATCCATATATTTCCAGGGTGGTTTTGCCTTCATTCAGCGCTTTAATAATCTCCTGCTCATGTGCATATTTATCAAGTGCCTTCTGAAAAACAAGATCTTCTTCTTCCTGGGGAATAACAACGACTCCGTCACAGTCTCCGAAAATAATATCACCAGGTTTCACCTGAATGCCTCCGCAATGAACCGGAATCTGCATTTTTGCCAGACTTTCCTTTACCGTACCTGAAGGATTGAAAGCTCTTACAAAAACAGGAAAGCCTAATTCTCTGATATCCTCTGCATCCCTGCAGCTTCCGTCAATAACGACTCCGGCAAGACCGTATTTTTGGCAGGCTGTTGCCATGATATCGCCAAAATGTCCTGCGTTTGTATATCCATGAAGATCCAAAATCAACACATCTCCCGGCTTTGCCCCATAAATTGCCTGATGCAGGGCAAGGTTATCTCCTGGAAAACACTTGGCGGTAAATGCTCTGCCGATCATTTTCATTTTGGAATCGATTGGCTTAATTGCCGTATCCATAACACCCTGATTGGGAAGAGAAGGATTGTTATCAGCAATATTGCCTGTCGGCAGCTTTAATAATTCTTTTTTTCTTTCTTCTGTCAGATTCATTTGATTTTTTCCTTCTTTCTATCTTCCTATTACACCGTCCTTTTTATCCTTCCAAAGTCTATATGGAACACTAATGATCAGAGGAACCAGCATGACCGGTCCAACAATCAAAGTAAAGGTTCCATAGCCATATTTAATAATATTAAGCAGACCAAAACTTGAACCAAATGTGCAGATCAGGATAAAAATAATCGCAATAGCAAATTTTCTGGTAAATGATGTGCTTGAAGTCCATTTTTTCTCGATCATCGGCTCGAAACGATTGCAAACGGTGAAGATGAATGCAACCGAGCTGGAAAGCATAGCTGCAATGGCAAACACAACATATAATATTTTGGAAATCCAACCGGAGCCGGAAAGGTGATTGATCGCCCATAGCGTCGGAATTTCTTCCTGCATAATATCCGGCATACCAGCTGCAAAGATAAAGGTAAATATAATGGTTGAACCGGCACATAAAAGAGCCGTTACCAGGGATTCCACCAGCACATCTTTTCTTGTTTCAATAATACCCTTTGAGGCAGGTACGCATGCTTCATAACCATTCATAAAGAAAACAACGATCATAAGCATGGAGAACCATGCCGAAACTCCTGAAAAACCATATTCCGTATAAGAAATGTGCTGCTGCATATAGGCAGTTGCAAGCGGTACCGCATTTCCAAAGCAAACAAGCGCAACATATCCGCATATGATCAGAATTGCCAGTCCGAGAATGGTTCCAACCTTTCTCAGGACACCTGCTCCCCAAAGTGCAAAGAGAAGGACCAAAAGACAAAAGCCGATTGTTCCCACAATTTTCGGTAATCCAAAAATCTGATTCAGCAAAACAGCCGTTGTAGAAATCTGTGCTGAAAGTGCGATCAATACAACCACAATTACCTGAAGCTCCTTAAAGGTTCCGAAGAAAAGCTGCAGCCCCTTTTGCCGATAAATGGTATTGTATGCCTCACGATAAGAATTCGGTTTATAAACCCGGTTAATCTCGAAAAGAAGGAGATTAAAAATAAAACATAAAAGGCCTGCTACAAGAGGTCCCCAAAAAACTCCGATAAAGCCCTTATTATTAAAATAAGATACTGTCTGTGTGCCGGATGCAAATCCAGGGCCTACATAAGCACTGTACATGATTGCGGAAAGCGAAAAAATCGCTGCAAATTTTTTGCCAGATTTGTCCCCCATAAACCTGTCCTCCTTAGGAATCCTTCGACTGAAGCTTATGGTAACCCAGCTTTTCTCTCGCTGCTTTCAGACTACTGCCGCCCTTAACCTCGGCAATAATCTTTTGTTCTACTTCCTCAATATGCTGCGCAATGGCGAGGATCTCCTCTGCTCTTTCCTCAGGAATAACAAGTGCACCGGAATCATCCCCCAATATGATATCTCCCGGACGAACCTGAACGCCTGAAATAGAAACGGGAATATTTACCGCATCAACTGTTACTCGTTCTTTTCCTGTTACCATGTACTTGCCCTTGGTATAAATTCCGTAGCCCAGCTCCTTAATACCATTTACATCACGGCAAACACCGTCAATCAGGGTACCCTCAATTCCCTTTGTCTTTGCGGTGTAGGTCATGATATCACCCCATACGGTACAATAGCTTCTTCCGCCATTATCAATAACAACTACCTGACCTGCTTTTACGTCATCAATAAAATCGCCTACATTTCCCTTGCTCATACCACAGGGAATGTAATGAACCGTAAAGGCATCTCCGCAGATTTTCTGTCCCTCGACAACAGCCTGAATACCCAATAAGCCACAAGGAATTCCCAGCTTGTCCATTGCATCAGAAATACTTGCCGTATCCATTTTTTTAATCGATGCAATTAATTCTTTTTTATCCATAGTCTGTGCTCCTTTTCATTCGTTTTTTCCTGTTATTTCCGTTTTCAGTACTGAGTCCTTGCAATAACGTTTTCTTGTAATTTCAATATATTATTTCTTGAATCAGTTGTAAAACATATAATTTGGATATAATATATCGATATATTCGATATTTACAGATTGCAGAAGGAGAAACCGGCATGACTTATGAACAAATCGAAACCTTCTTAACCACCGTTACTTATGGCAGCATCTCTGCTGCTGCAAAATATCTGTATGTTTCTCAATCCACGATCTCCTCCCGGATCCAACAGCTGGAAGCCGAGCTGGGTGTTCAGCTCCTCATCCGGCAAAAAGGCCATCGGAGTATAGAACTGACCAATTACGGTCATTCCTTTATTCCCTTGGCAAGTCAATGGGCCTCTTTATGGAAGGATACCAGACAATTAAAAAATATGGACAATATACAGACACTTACGATAGCCAGTATCGACGCGGTAAATAATTATACCTTTGTCTCCTTTTTTTCAAGATATGTCGCTGAAAGTTCAAATATAAGGTTGGATATCCGAACCCATCATTCCAATGAAATCTATTCTCTCGTAGAAAGCCGGATTGCAGATATGGGTTTTGTTTTTTCCAGAGTCAATTATCCGGATGTGATCAGTAATCCCATCTACCGGGAATTAATGTATTTGGTTTGCGATCGGAATAGTCCCTATCATGATAATATTGAAAGTAGGGAGTTAAATGTAGAGAAGGAAATCTTTTTGAACTGGGGTTTGGACTATCAAAGCTGGCATGACAGCCAATTTGGACCGGCTATGCATCCAATCCTGACAGTTAATACCGGATCTATGCTGCAGAGATATATTCGGGATGATCTATGGGGGATTGCACCCATGTCCGTTATAAGGGGTGCCATGCGTTCCAATTCCAATCTGACTTATTATAAACTCAAGACTCCGCCACCGCCCAGAATCTGTTACGCCATCAGAAATCGCTATCCCAATGTAAACCATAGGGAAGCTGTCAGCGAATTTGAACATAGTCTGGAAGAATTTATTTCAACTGATGAAACAATTTGTTCCTTTGAAAGCTGGATGCTGGAATCGGATAAGAAAAGTTAACTCATTTGAAAAATACCCACCTACGCTAACGCTTAGAGGAGGGGCCAACTAAGTGAAAGGGGCGGCACATGCCGCCCCTTTCACTATATATCATAAAGCCCTCTTTGGCTTTATGTAAACTATAATTCAAGTAATGCAGAGCAAGGACAGCTTCAGCCCGGCTCATGCAAATCATAAACTCTGCCTAAAGATTTCTCTGACATCTTCTTTCGTCAGCTCCTTATAGCCTCCCTTAAGGATAAAAGTTGCATTGACCAGATCATCCATCATAGACTCATCTGCTCCAAGCTCTGACATAGACATAGCCAGCCCAAGCTCCTTCATCCACTCTTCCATGGCAGCTAAGCCTGCCAGAGCAATTTCCCTATCGCTTTTTCCCTCCGGTCGAATCTCCCAGACATTTTCTGCGAAGCGAACAAATTTCGGCAGACCATCCTCCATAATGTATTTATAATAGGGAAGGGAAACCGCTGCAAGGGTCATTCCATGTGTAGCATCTGTTACGGCGCCCAGTGCCTGACCCAGCATATGAACCATCCAATCCGTTGACTTTCCTTTGGCAACAAGCGTATTTAAAGCCCAGGTTGCTGTCCACATGATATTGCTTCTTGCTTCATAGTCCTGATCATTCTTATTTGCAATGCGGCTGGAATGGATCAGGGATCTCATCAGTCCCTCGCTGATATAATCACTGGTATTATCATCTTCTCCGGAAAAATACTGTTCACAGATATGATTGAAAATATCATAAATTCCGGCTACCATTTGACGATGCGGCAGAGTCAGCGTATAGCGTGGATTCAGAATAGAAAATCTCGGCATGATGCTTTCATCTTCAAAAACATGTCCGATCTTTAATTTGCTTTCATGATTTGTAATGACGGATCCTGCATTCATTTCCGAACCGGTACCGACCATGGTAAGAACGCAGCCAAGCGGAATTGTTTCACAGTCTGGTTCTTCGAAACGAAGAAAATATTTCTCCCAGGGATCCTCCTCGCAATTAACGGAAACGGAAAGAGCCTTGCTATAATCACAGACAGATCCGCCGCCTACGGCAAGAAGAAAATCTGCCTTATGTGCTCTCGCGATTTTAAGTCCTTCATATAACTTTTCAAGTGTAGGATTCGGCATGACTCCGCCAATTTCTGCTACATTTTTTCCTTCTTCCTTTAGAATTGCCATTACCTCATCGTAGATACCATTCTTTTTGATGGAGCCGCCTCCATAGATCAGAATGACATTTTTTCCATATTTTCGCAGCTCGGCTCCGAGATTTTCCAAAGACTTATCTCCAAAATACAATTTGGTTGGATTGCAATAAGTAAAGTTTCCTAGCATGATAACCTCCTCTTCTATCGATCTTATCGGTCTTTCATTATCTTTTCTTTAAGGTCATCATAACACCTCAAGCTAACTTTAGGTCAATCCCCTTTTTGTATTTCTGCAGGATTTTTTCATTCAAAAGAGAGCAGATGACAATCTCCTCCGGGTAGGATACAATAGGAAAATATGAACCCAGAAATATAGAACAAAGCGTTTCGCTCGCGAAACGCTCGAACCGAGCGCGGTTGCTTGCGATATACGAGTGCGCATCTCTAAGAAAAAAGGTCCCATATTAGAAAGGAAACCATGCTTTATAAACTGGCCGATCAAGTAATTTTCTATACAAAACTGCCTTCCAGCCTTGCGATAAAAGCAGCTGTCAGCACCCTTCTGCTCCTGCTCCTTCTTCTTGCTGCAGGATGGCTGATCCGCTTTGTTTCGGATATGATCACCGGAATCTTCGCCTTCATCGGAGGGGAAAAAACTGCCTTTTTCATCAGAAATTATCTGACCTATGCCGGAACCATCCATCATGAATACGCGCATGCCTTATTTATCCTTCTTACAGGAGGAAAGGTAAAAAAGATCAACCTAATCCCTAAAGGAAGAAAACTGGGAAGCGTGGAATTTACCTGCCGCGGCAACATATTCTTTCGCGGACTGCAATTATCCCTGTCTGCCCTTGCCCCGGTCTTATGCGGTGCCTGCAGTCTCTGGCTTATGCGGCAGTATCTCCTGCCATATTGCCTGCAGAATTGGCAGCTTGCCCTTTATTATTATTTCTTTATCAGCATCTTTTTTCACATGACATTAAGCAGAAAGGATATGGAAAACTTCTGGCATGGACTTCCCTCCCTTCTGCTTCTGCTTTTTCTTCTGAATCTGATAAATCTCAACTTTGGATGGTTTTGATCGATTTGATCAATTTTCCATCCTTCATTTCTGCCAGGGGCTCCTTTGCAAGCTGAATCGGCTGAATCGGCTTTCTAAGATACTTCCTCTGTCTGAATCACATACCTCACATTTGTCTTTGTTCCTTCTGCTCTGCCGGAAAAAGTCATATCCTGCCCATCTGCCTCAATCTCTGCCCGGATATTCTTCAACAGCTCCTGCAGATCACTTCCGGCAAGTTCCGTCAGCTTGGAGATAGCTTCCCGATCAAACTCCTCTAAGCCATCTGCTAAGCTATACATGCCCTCATTTAAGCTGGCATAAGCTGTATTCAGCTCCTCTCCCGCAGAAAGCAGAGTCTGAACACCGCCTGTAAGCTCCGCCCACTGCTCCTCTGTAAAAAGACTTGCTGATGTCCCGCTTCCTTCTGTACTCTTACTGCTTGTGTCCGCATCGCTTCCTCCAACAAGCGCAGATAAGCTTTGCATCTGCGTCTGCATATCCTCCGCTGCAGCCTGAATACTTTCTATATTTTCTGTATTCAGCAGGCCTTCTTTGGCCTCTGTGATACTGCTGCTTGCATCGGACAAAGCTGTCTGCAGCTCAGATACTTCCTCTGCACTGATTTCCGGATGGGCACTTAAAAGACTGTTTAAGGCTGTCTCCGCAGAGAACAGATTACCGCTTGCCTCATCCAATTTGGCAATGGCACCCTCTTCTGCCTGAAGCAGCTCTGAGATCTTAGCCGAATCTGAAGCAAGCGCTGTCAGCGCCTCGGAGGCCCCTGCCAGCTGGCTTTGGGAAGCGGCCATTGCAGCCGACACCTGCGTATTGATCGTGTCCAAGGTCGTCACCATGGTTGACATGGCTGTATCTACCCCACTTGTATACTGGCTCAGATAAACGCCAAAAAGGTCTCCTCCATCCGCAAGCTGACTTCCTCCGTCTGCGATCTTAGAAGAAGCATCCGAAAGTTCCTCCATCCTATCTGTCAGATCATCAATGTCACCCAGATCATCCTCTTCGATTTCTTCAAAGAGTCCATCTGTCACCATCGTTGCCGTAAATTCTATGCCAAAATTTTCTGTATGACCGCTGAATTCCACATATTCCGGCAGTTCCATATCCTCGGTCACTTCCCAGTCATTTAGTTTCAGAGAATCCATAAAGCCGGGAACCGCATAACCAACGATCAGCTCCTTTCCGCTCATTTCCATTACTTTTCCATTCTCTACCTGAAGATCGGTAAAGGAATCAGACGGCAACAGTGCCATTGTCATAAAAAGATAAGGCATAAGAAGAGACTTTCGTTCTCCGTCCTGGGTAACTTCAACGGTTTTTGTGTTACTGTAGTCAAAACGAACCCGAACATCTCCGCTTGCACCTGCAATCTCCTCTGCGCTGACCTCTTTTCCATTCAGATAATAGCTGATCTGCACGCCAACCGGCAGCTCCTGGTCTGATTCTCCTTCATAGCTGATATCTTCTCCCAGGTTTTGCCAGATCAGACTTCCATTCTCGGATAATTGGAATTCCTCATCTCCATCCGTATTCCGGATATTGCTCAGATTTGTCTGATCCAGAATGAAATCCCCACTCTCTGTTCCCTTTAAGCGGTCTGCAACCGTGATTTTTGTCGGCTTTCCTTCTGCATCTGCTTTTACAGTAACGGTTTCTTCTTTTTCTGACGCGCAAACTGCTTTCTCTGCCTGAAAGCTCGGCTGTGAGTTCCGGGAAGAGACAGCATCTGCAGAAGCGGTATTTGCGTTCAGCTCTGTCTTACCGCAAGCGGAAAGCAGCAAAGCCGCAGCTGTTATGACTGCCATAAAAAGCAGATTTTTTCTTTTTCTATTCCACATTTTTCAAGGCCTCCTCCATCGAGATTTTTTTGATCTTCCGATACTCTAAATAAGCAACCACAAGATAGGTTCCAAATCCTAGTCCGATCATTTCCAGATAAATTTTCGAGTTAATATAAACCGGAATCCAGCCACTCATTTGGGTTGCAACCACCAGCCTCCAGATCCAGCTTACGGAAGCTGCCGTTATCGGAATAGAAAGCAGAATCAAAAGAAAACAGATCAGACTTGTTGGTCTGATGTACAGGCTCTTAATCTCCGCATCTGTCATACCCAGAATTTTGGCCATAGAAATGGACTGGGTGTTTTTTTCAATGATAACCTTAGAAAGAAGGTAGATCAGAATCATAAACATGATGACGCCAAAGGCATCCATGAGATACATCAGATTTCCCATGGATTTCATCAGCTGTCTGGATACCTTTGTCAGAGACTCATAATCCACAATTGTTCCGATATATTTTTCCGGAATATCCGTAATTTCCGTATCAGAAAAATAGCCGGAATAGGTATCCTCGCCCAGATCAAAGGTCTCATTCAAGTCTGTCTGCGGCATAAAGACAGCAATCGAAGTATCCATCTCATAAATAGCGCTTACCGTAAATTCATAGTTCTTATCATCGTAGCTTTCCTTCAGACAGATCCTATCGCCGGGACTGATCCTGTATTTATCCGCATAGGCAGACGTGATCATCACCTCTCCCTCCTCCAGATCAGCCTTGAAATACTGGCTGTCCTTTTTGATGCCGTAAAGGGTAACCGTATCAACGATATTTCCTTCTTTATCTGGAATCGTATCCAGAGAATAGGCACTGAATTTCTCCGCATCCTCATTTTCTGTCTCGGTATCTGCTGCAAACGCCATCATATTGAGCATACTTCCCAGCTGATCATCCTCATCCAGTGCATCTGACGGAATCTGCAGGATATACTGATATTCCGCGATCATCATTTCCGATATACTATCCTGATAATGCGTCATGATATCCGGCAAAACCAGACCATAGAGCAAAAGCAGATTTGCAAAGAGAATGCCGATTGCCATTGTGACATAATTGGGAATATTTTGAGTCAGGACCCGGATCCGGTATCTGCTGAATATCTTCATCCCTTCCCTCAAATGAATGGCATGGCTGTTCTTTTTCTTTTTCAGATCCCGCCTGAGAAATTTCAAGGGGGAAAGAGAAAGCTTCTTTCGCAAGATAAAATAGGTAATCGCTACCATCAGCAAAATGGGAACCAGAGTAGTTTTCCAAAAAGCGTCCATATTCCAAACAGTCACATAGGTCGGCAGGGAATAGCTTCCATAATATATTGCCGCACAGGCATTCTTCAGGATGGTATAGCCCAGGATATTGCCCACAAGAGCCGAGATCAGGGTAACAAGAAAGGGGACCCGCATATAATGACGGATCAACTCATTTTTGCTGTAGCCGGTTGCACGCAAGGTTCCGATGACTGCCGCTTCCTTACTGATCGTCGAGCTAATGGTTACAGCAAATACAAAAGCCAGAATGCCGATAATAATATAGAGAAAAACGGTCATCATGGCACCATCTCCGCCCATATCTTCTCCGGTAAAGACAATGGCCTGATTGCTGTACTCCGGTGTATAATCCAGAAGCGTCACATAATCATTCAGTTTCTCCAAAAAATCTTCTGACAGCTCCTTTGCTTCCTGCTTATCTGCAGGGGACTTATCATACTTCCAGGCGTAGCGGTATTTTAAAGAAGCACTGTCGTAGGCATCAAACTCCTCATCCGACACAATCGCCACACTGAAAAGAGTAGCATCGAACATGGTATCGCTATTCTTCTCAAAAAGACAGCTATAGTCTGAAAAAGCAAGCAGACCTGTTATGACCCAGCTTTTTCCCTCACTATCGATGCGATCTCCAACAGAAAGCTTATTGTTGTCTGCAAACATTCTGTCGATGGCAATCTCTCCCGACTTCTGCGGCATATTCCCTTCCATGATGCAGATTCGATCTACCTGATCCCTGTCCTTGAAAATGCGAAGGGTCGCTCCTTCCTCCGTCTTCTTTTCCGTATAAAAAAGATCATAGAGGGAAACGCCCAGCGACTCTATCTGCTGCTTGGCATTCAGATTCAGCCTTCTTTCCGAAGTAAAATTTCCATCCTCTATATTATATTTTTCAAATCCCTCCCGATAGGCGATCAGCATACTGTTGTCTGCTACCAGAAAACCGGAAACAAGACCAATCGAAAAGATCATCAGGAAAAAGATAACCAGATATTTTCCCAGATCCTCTCTCAGTTCTCTCCACACTCTGCCATTCAGAGGGTTCTTTCTCTTCCTCATTACCAATCCAGCTCCTCTGCTGTCAGCTTCTTTGTATTCAGCAGATCCGAACGGATCCTGCCGTCCTTCAGATTGATCACCCGGTCTGCCATATGCCTAATGGCATCGTTATGGGTGACCATGATAATGGTATTTCCATAGGTCTGGTTGATCGTCTCGATCAGCTTCAGAATTTCAATCGAGGTATGAAAATCCAGGGCTCCTGTGGGCTCATCACAAAGGAGTATATCCGGATTTTTGATAATAGCCCGTCCGATGGCACATCTTTGCTGCTGACCGCCGGAAATCTGATTCGGCAGCTTTCTCTGGTGTTCATACAAACCCAGCGTATGAAGAAGCTCATCTGTATCCAAAGGCTTTTCACTCAAATAAGCGCCCACCTCAATATTTTCCCGCACAGTCAGATTCGGTATCAGATTATACATCTGAAAAATGTAGCCCAGATGCTTTCTTCTGTACTGGGTAAGGCGCTTTTCATTCATCCTGCCAACCGTTTCCCTATTGATCGTAATCTCTCCTTCATCCGGTTGATCAATCCCGCCGATGATGTTTAAGAGGGTGGATTTGCCGGATCCGGAAGGCCCGAGCAGGAGACAAAGTTCTCCTTTATCGCAAGTAAAGTCGATGCCCTTTAAGACATCGACTTTACTCTGACCTTCTCCGAACGATTTCTTGATATTTGTAACCTCGAGAAACATTTTTTCTCTCCTCATCGAAGACTCTATATACTTACTATCCCCGTAAACCTCTTCAAAGGTTTTCTTTATGATGCTACTGCAGCGCCAAGTGCATTGCATTCTGCGATGGCATCATCATCCGGTGCTTCGTTTGCGATAACACAGTCATAGCAGAGCTGCACGCCCAAATCATCACATTCAGACTCCCAGTTTCTCATCCATTCGCCATCGCCCCATCCGTAGGATCCGAAAAGAGCAACCTTCTTACCATTTAAATTACCCTTCACATCATCCCACATCGGCTGGAACTCGCTTTCCTCGAGAACCTCGCTACCCATGGACGGGCATCCGAATGCAATGCCTGCATAGTCTGCAATCTTATCAGCTGAAAAATCTCCTGCAAAGATTACATCCACCTCAGCACCTTTTCCCTTCGCTCCATCAGCTACAGCATTTGCCATTGCCTCTGTGTTTCCGCCGCCTGTCCAAAATACAACTGCTACTTTCATTTCTTTTTTCCTTTCTTTCCATGCCAAGACTCACTCCGTCGGAGCTTGGACTCAGACTGAGTAGAGTTTGTCCTACCCCCTCCTATGCTAACGCTTAGAGGAGGATTTCTTCGACTGAGTTAAACTCAGGTTGCTACGAGAAGATTTTCTAAGCTGATTCCGCGAATAGAGCATTCCTGATAGGTCCTTGTACACCTCTTGTAACGCTCAAAGGTTCGTTCTGCTTCTTCCTGATTCCCGTATACCTTCCAGGTTCCCACGCTCTTACAGTTGCGTGCACTGTTTTCTATAAAGCCTTTTACATCTTCCGGCGGGTAGCTTAAAAATAAGCCGATTTCATGTGGAAAATCTCCCTCGTCCCTGAGCCTTCTTTTCAGCTCGCAGATGCATTTTCCTACGCTCTCGCAGGCATACCCTTTTTCTCTCAGCATTTCCTGAACTTCCTTCCTGCAAAGGTCATCCTTCAGTCTGCCGGGACGGTAAAGATATAAAAGTACTCTGCCATTGTCATAGTGCAGGGGAATCAGACAAACTCCCTTTGCACGAAGCCGTCTGTTATAATTCCTCAGTTCATTCAAAAAGGCACCACGGTCTTCTGCCCGAACAGAAAAAAGGCTTCCTGTTTTGATTCCCGCAAGGGTTGGCGCACCGTGGTCAATCAATATCTGATCTGACATATAACCTCCGTCTTTTAGGGGGGTATACAGGTTAGAATTTTCTAACCTGTATATAAAAAAATAAAGATATCAGGTACTGTTAGCCCGAGCTAACTGTCGTTAGTATATCACATCCATCAAAAAGGTCAATACTTTTTTTCAGAATTTCTTTTCCGCCGAGCGCGGTCGCTTGCGACATATTCCCTTTCGCGCGAGCTGCGCATTCTATAGCTCTTTTTATTGTATCGGAACAAAGTTCCGATACAATAAAAAGAGCCGGCATTTCATCCGGCTCCACATCAGCAATTTCTGCTTCCTTTATTCTCTTTTTCTTTTATCTTTCATGAAAGACCGATAAGTACAAAATTTCCCTAAGCTTTGTGCTCATAGGCAAACTTTGTTCTCACTGCAAGACCGATGCCTCTTCCCCCGGGACCTGTATGACAGCATACCCCCATGGAAAGCTCATCTCCGATGACCTGATAGCCCGGAAATTCCTTTTCGATCTCAGCGATCCACTCCGCTTCTTCTTCCTTTGTGGTCGATACAGCAGACATGAGATAAAGCTCTCCTGCCTCTGCAGCATCATGAAATCTTCCCTCTATCTCTTCATGAATCTGATCAAACATGATCTTCTGCGCCTTTTTCATACTTCTGGCATTCTTCCAGGAATGCAGCACGCCTGTATCCAGCTGCAGAATCGGCTTGATATGAAGGGCACTTCCTACCGTGGCCTTGGCCTTGGAAATCCTTCCGCCGGCCTTCAGATACTCTAAGGTATTCAAAACGATATAGATAGAAACATCCTCTGCCGTACTCTCCAGCATTTCCTGAATTTTCTCTGCCTCATAACCTTCCTCGATCAGCTCCATCGTATCCAGAATGGTCACATGCATAGGTGTTGAGGTACGTCCGTTGTCGACCACAAATACTCTGCCCTGATATTCTTCTTCCTGAGACAAAAGCTTTGCCGTGTTTGCAGAGCCGCTGAGTCCCCTTGAAATCGGGAAATAGAGAATCTGCTCATATTCCTTCAAAGCCTCATCCCAAAAATCCATCAGCTCCGTCGGTGTTGCCTGTGAGGTTGTGATCTTCGCTCCCTCTGCCTGCAGCTGAAAGAATTCATCCCTTTTGATGGAGACATCCTCATAATAGGTTTTTCCATCAATATGATATGGCATGGGAAGAACACGAATCCCCATCTCTTTTGCCATTTCCTGCGTAATACTGGAATGAGAATCTGCCGTAATTCCTATCTTCTTCATACAATATAACCCCTTATTCCATCTTTTTTAAGGAAACATTGCTTATGCTTTCTTTCTCCAGATTCGCACTGCGAAGCAGAATATTCCTTAATAACCTAACTATATTAGCAGAAAAAAAAGAAAAAATAAATATTTTCATTTTCTCGCAGCTGCTACATTTTTTCACAAATGTCTATTTTTTATCAATCCTGCTCTTCTTCGTCATAAATTCCCTTTTCCGTAAGTACCTTGGCAAATTTATGATCTGTCTCTTCCATAGGAATTCTATCCTCGACCAATGCCTCTCTGCAGATCATGACCTCTCTCGTCTGCAGCTTCCGAAAATAACGATCATAAAAACCGGCACCATGTCCAAGGCGATTTCCCCTGTGGTCACAGGAAAGACAGGGAATCACAGTCAGATCCTCCGCCTTCAAGAACTGTGTTTCTGCAGAAGCCTCCGGCTCCAAAATATCATAGGCTCCCTTCTTCAATTCCGAAAGGCTCCTGATTCTCTTTGCCTCCATAACTCCCTTTCCTACACAAAGAGGAACCGCCAGAATCTTCCCATCTGCCAGTACCTGTTCCAAAAAGGGTCTAGTATCGATCTCGCTTTCCGTTCCGACAAAGGCAAATACCCTGTCCGCTTCCTGATATTCCGGCAGAGATAAGAGTCTTTCTATGATTTTCTGATCTGCCTCTCTTTTATACTGCTCACCTAAAGCGGCTGTTTTTTTCCTGATTTTAATTCTTAGTTCTCTTTTTTCGTCCCGAATACTCATTTTCTCTCCTGTTTTTTCAAGAAAATTGGATATTTCTTTGTATCTTAACAAAAAATATGGTATGATTTGACTTAATGACAATCTAGTACATTATATACAAGAAATCTATATTCCGAAAGGACATAAAATCATGAAAAAGGTAGTTAAATTCGGCGGAAGCTCTCTTGCTGATGCAAACCAGTTCAAAAAAGTCGCTGCGATCATTCATGCTGACGAATCCCGTGTCTATGTTGTTCCAAGTGCACCCGGAAAACGCTTCTCCGGAGATACCAAGGTAACCGACATGCTTCTTAAGGCATATGATATTGCTGTTAACGGCGGAGACCTCGATGCACAGCTTAAGGCGATCAAGGCCAGATATGATGAAATCATTACCGGTCTTGGACTGGATTTCTCCCTTGATGATGATTTTGCTGAAATCAAAAAGACCTTAACCGAGGATCCTTATCAGGACTATGCTGCTTCCAGAGGAGAATATCTGAACGGCAAGATCCTCGCTAACTATCTTGGCTTTGAATTTATCGATGCCTATGAAGTGATCTTCTTTAATGAAGAGGGCAATGCTAACCTCTATAAGACACAGAAGGTTCTCGGCAAACGTCTGGAAACTATGCCGAACGCCGTTATTCCCGGCTTCTATGGCTGCGGTAAGGATATGAAAATTAAAACCTTCTCACGCGGCGGTTCGGATGTAACCGGCTCTATTGTTGCCGCTTCCACAAGAGCAGAAACCTATGAGAACTGGACAGATGTATCCGGCTTTATGCTTACCGATCCCAGAGTGATCAAGGATCCGGTAACCATCGATACCATCACCTACCGTGAGCTCCGTGAGCTGTCCTACATGGGTGCTTCCGTTCTTCACGAGGATGCTATTTTTCCGATCCGTGCAAAGGGAATTCCGATCAACATCCGTAATACCAACGATCCTGAGGCAGATGGTACCTGGATCGTAGAAAGCACAGCCAAAAAGCCCACCAATACCATTACCGGTATTGCCGGCAAGAAGGGCTTCTGCACCATTCTTGTCACAAAGGCAATGATGAATTCCGAGATTGGCTTCTGCCGAAAGGTTCTTCAGGCCTTTGAAGAATACGGTATCTCTATTGAGCATATGCCCTCCGGTATCGATACCATGACCGTTGTTGTTCATGAAGATGAATTCATGTGCAAAGAGCAGAAGGTGGTTTCTGCTATCCACAGAAATGCTCAGCCGGACTCCGTTGAGATTGAATCCGGACTTGCCCTGATTGCTGTTGTAGGCCGCGGCATGAAATCCACCAGAGGCACTGCAGCCAAGATTTTCTCCTCTCTGGAGAGAGTTGGCATCAATATCCGCATGATCGATCAGGGTTCCTCTGAACTCAATATCATCGTCGGTGTCGATGACAGCGATTTTGAAAAGGCAAGCCAGGCTATTTATGATGCCTTTATCACAAAATAAGGCTTGAGAATGATTCTGCCGGATCCGCTTTGATTTGTGATCCAGTGTAGCGAAGCACTCATAGATGAAAGAGGGCATCCCTTTCCGGGATGCCCTCTTTCATCTTCAGTATTTCTACTGTCTCTTATTTTTGTCTCTTCATTACTTATTACTTCTGTCTGTCTCTTTTTTGTCAGCCTCCGAGTTCCACCATCCGGTGAATGCAGCGTCCTGCACCTTCCATCACATGCTCCGGAAGCTCGATCACCTCTCCGCCTCTTCCTTTCAGACAGTTGTAGATATCCATCAGGGTTGTAATCTTCATATTCATACAGGTAAGCATGATAGACAGGGGATAGAACTGCTTCTCCGGACATGCAAACTGCAGGTGCTCTACAATACTGTTCTCTGTTCCGATGATAAACTCTTTATTCGAAGATTTCTTTGCATATTCCATGATTCCGGTTGTAGATCCTACATAATCTGCCAGCTCTACCACCTCCTGACGGCATTCCGGATGAACTAAAAGCAAGGCCTCCGGATGCGCCTTTTTTGCTTTTTCTACATCTTTGGCACTGACAATGATATGTCTTGGACATCCGCCTTTATAAAAAGCAAATTCCTTTTCCGGCAGTTTTTCTGCGACAAAACGACCCAGATTCGGATCCGGAATAAATAAAATCTTATCATTTTCTAGTTTACTGCAGATCTGCACTGCAGAAGAAGATGTCACACAAACATCACACTCGGTCTTTAATTCTGATGTCGTATTAATATAGGCAACAACTGCATATCCCGGATGCTCTGCCTTTAATTTGCGAAGACCTTCCAGATCCAGCTGCTCTGCCATGGGACATCCGGCTGTGGGGTTGGCAAGCCATACCTTCTTCTCCGGGCTCAAAACCTTGCAGGTTTCCGCCATAAAACGGACGCCACACATGATGACACCCTTACACTTGCTCTTGGATGCCTGCACGCTTAATCCGTAAGAATCCCCCATATAATCTGCTACTTCCAGGATCTCCTGGCCCTGATAGGCATGTGCCAGAATACAGACATCCTGCTCTTTTTTCATTCGCAGGATCTCCTGCTGAATTTCCTGAATTGTCATTATTTTTTCTTTCCTTTCTCGCTATTCTGCTCCCAAGGCTGAAGTGGCGCTAGAAATCCTGCTTTTTTCAATTGCTCGCCGATGAGATCCAAGCGTTCTTCGCTGGCAGCTTCTACCAGATGATAATGATATCCTGAAGTTGCGCTGCTCAATACAGTAGACCTGCTGTTTTGCAGAGCCTCAACAAATTCATTTACATCCTGTCTGGAGCGAATATCCATCTCAGCGCTGACACGTCCATATACTCTGTGGCTAATGCTGATATTCTTTACATATCCACCGCAGTCCACGATCAGATTCAATTCCTCTGCAGCCTTATCCTGACTATGGCGCACCTTGAACTCACGGGTGCAGTTGCTTTCTTGCTGCATAACATAGCCCTTGGTTGTGGAAAGGATTCCGGGTGTTGATGCCCGGATCACGGCAAGATCCTGCACGATCACCTGCCGGCTGACACCAAATTTGCCTGCCAGTTCTCTCGCTGCTACCGGCGCTTCTGCCTCTTCCAGGATTCTCAAAATTTCTCTGCGTCTCTCTCCAGTATTCATATTTCTGACTCCTTATATCGCATGAAGATTTTTCATGGAAATATCAAGTATTGGTGCAGAATGCGTCAGAGCTCCGCTGGAAACAAAATCAACACCGATCTCGCGGATTTTCTGAATATTCTCCTTTGTGATATTTCCAGAGCATTCGGTCTGTGCCCTGCCATCGATCAGTTCCACTGCCTGCTTCATTTGCTCTTCTGTCATATTATCAAGCATAATGATATCTGCACCGGCATCTATCGCTTCCTTGACCTGTTCCAATGTCTCTACTTCTATTTCAATCTTACGTACAAAAGGTGCGTATGCTCTTGCCATCTCGATTGCTTTGCTAATACTTCCGGCCGCTCCAATATGATTATCTTTTAGAAGAACACCATCCGAAAGATTATATCTGTGATTGCATCCGCCGCCGACTCTTACCGCATACTTCTCAAATATACGACAATTCGGCGTGGTTTTACGAGTATCCAGAAGAGTTACCTTACTGCCTTCCAAAAGCTTTACAACCTGTCTGGTGTAGCTTGCGATACCACTCATTCTCTGAAGATAATTCAGAGCCACACGCTCTCCTGACAGAAGAATACGGATATCACCTGTCAGCTCTGCCATAAGGTCACCTTTTTTTACTTCATCGCCGTCTTTGCAGTGAAAATCAATTTCTGTCTTTTCGTCCAAAAGGGTAAACACTCTTGCATAAATATCCAGTCCGGCAATGATACCGTCTTCTTTTGCAATCAGGTCCACCCTTCCTTTTTTTGCTGTCGGCATGACTGCATTTGTAGAAACATCCTCGCTTGTAATATCTTCCTGAAGTGCCATACGGATCAACTGGTCAGCCTGCATTTTCATTGTAATTTCATTCATAGCTCTTCTTTATCCTTTCGATTTCATTTAAAACCATTTTATGATACTGATTCAGTACTGCTTCTCTGTCTTCATATGGCTTCAGATCTATCGTACCCGGTCTGCAGGGGGCAGGTTTCCTTCCAAAAATGATATCATCTGCAGCTCGTCTTGCAAAGACCAGAGATTCCAGAAGTGAATTACTCGCAAGACGATTTTTTCCATGCACGCCGTTGCAGCTTGTTTCGCCGCAGGCATACAGTCCTTTCATGGAGCTGCGGCTTCCAAGATCAACCTTGATTCCGCCCATAAAATAATGCTGTGCCGGAACAACCGGAATCGGCTCCTTACGCGGATCAAGCCCCTCTTCTATACATCTGCGAAAAATATTTGGAAAATGCTTTATGATCGTCTCTTCTCCCAATGGACGCATATCTTCCCATACAAAATCGGTGCCATCTTTTTCCATCTGTGCATAGATTGCCTCGCTGAGCAGATCCCTCGGCTGCAGCTCATTAGTAAAGCGCTCCCCCTTTTTATTATACAGAAGCGCGCCCTCTCCTCTGACAGATTCGGAGATCAAAAAACGCCGCCCTGCTTTATGAGAATAAAGTGTAGTGGGATGAATCTGTATGTAGTCCAGATGTTCAAGTGCTATCCCATGCTTCATGGCAATTCCGATTCCGTCACCGGAAATATGCGGAAAGTTTGTAGAATTTTTATAAAGTCCTCCAAGTCCTCCACATGCCAGAACCACATATGGCGCCATAACCGGATATACTTCATTCTTTTCATCCATGACGATCAGGCCTCCGCAGATATTCTCTTTAGAGATGAGATCGACCATCGTCATGTATTCGCAGATTTCGATATTGTCCCTTGTCAGCGCCTGATTCAGAAGGGTCTGTGTAATCTGCTTTCCGGTAATATCTTCGTAAAAAAGAATTCGCGGCTGGGAATGTGCACCTTCTCTGGTAAAATCCAGCTCTCCGTTTTCTGTTCTTGCAAAAGTCACATTCCTTTGCAGAAGATCCCGAATAATGCTATTGGAACTGCGAATCATCAATTCAACTGCTTTTTCATCATTTTCGTAATGCCCTGCACGCATGGTATCTTCAAAATAATCATTATAGTCTTCTTCTCCCCTGAGCATACAGATACCGCCCTGTGCCAGGAAAGAATCAGACTGGTCTGCCTCCTGCTTTGTGAGCATGAGTATTTTCATCCTGGACGGAAGATTCAGGGCACAGTAAAGACCTGCCGCTCCTGTTCCAACGATAATGACATCATAATTTTCATTCATCTTGCTTTCCTCGTACCGGATAAAACCGGATTTCTTTAAGGTTTTTATCCTTATTTGTTTACCGGTTTGTGATTATACTACCTGACAAGTTTGGTGTCAAGACACCTGTGTATATTGCTTTTTTCTTTCCGCGCGAGTGCGCATCCTGTAGAGCCTTTTTATCGTATAGAAACGAAGTTTCCTATACGACAAGAAAGAATCCTGCTCGCAGGATTCTCCGCCTGCGGCGGGTCGCTCTAGCGACACAATTCCTAGCCGCCGCAGTGCGATCCCTGCGGAGCTTTTTATATGTACTAGGAAATTCTGACAGAATTTTCTAGTACATATAAAAAGGCCTCTGAAACGCATGTTCCAAAAGCCTTCTTGCAAGCAGTTCTGCCAATATTCTCTTGTAGCTGCCTCTCGTCGGAATTATCTTTCCCCTTCCTCATGAGCAGCAATAAATTTCTCCATCCAGACCATATCATACCAGGTCTGAAATTTCCAGGCACACTGATGAAATCTGCCGATCAGCCGGTAGCCCATGTGTGTATGAAAATCGACACTGTTTCGATCCAAATAAGGATCCTCTTTGATCGGATAAGCAATGCAGGCATAGAGATTTGTGATGTCCTGCTTTTTTAGTCTCTTCTCCAATTCCTCATAGAGACTTCTCCCGATACCGCCCTTTCTCGCCTTTTTGTCCACATAAATAGAGGTCTCCACTGACCAGTTGTAGGCTGCCCTGTCCTTTAAAGGCCCGGCATAGGCATAACCTAGGATCTCCCCCTCTTCCTCATAAAGCAGATAAGGATATCTTTTCAGGGTATGCTCAATCCTTGCCCGGAATTCTTCTATCGTCGGTTTATCATATTCAAAGGTAATAGCGGTTTCTTCTACATAATAGCTATAAATATCTAAGAGTGCCTCTGCATCCTCCGGTCTTGCACTTCTGACCATCCTCTTTTCTCTCTTTCCTTACTCTTCTTCCCAAAGTCCGGAAAGAAAATAACTGATGGCTGCCCAGGTAATCATAGGGTAAAAATGTCCCTGCGGATCTCTTCCGGCCAGCAGAATCTTTTTTGCTTCCTCTTTTGTCAGAAGCAAAAAGCCGTCAAACTTTTCACTTCCCTCTGCCCCTTCCTGACTGAGAGAAGACAGATCCTCCAACTCTGCCACAGCACAAATAGCTGCCGTGCATTCATCGGTAAAGCCGGGCGTACAGAACATTAAAGGATTTACCGTATAAATTCGATCTGTCTCCTTCAATGAAATACCGGTTTCCTCATAGATTTCCCGGGTCATAGCGCAGATCAGAGGATCCTTAGCCTTTTTGTCCTCCTCATCGATCAGCCCAGCCGGAACGCTCATCAGATACTGACCAATGGGATAACGGTATTCATAGGAAAGGAGCAGCCTTGCCTCTTCCCCCTTTGTCTTCAGGATCAAAAAGGCACTTACCGCATCCGGAAGCTGGACATTAAACTCTTCTTCGCTTTTGATGGCAGAAAGCTCCTCCTTCTTTCTTCTGGAGGCATCATAATAATGTCTGCCCTCTTCGTACTGAAGATCATAGACACTGACAAATTTCGTCTCCAGCAGGGGCTTTACCTGCTCTTTTTTGATCGTATCACCCTTCATTTTTTATCCGCTCCTTCCTATTTTCCTCTTCATCCTCTTCCTTCTGCAAGCTGGAAAAATGCTGTTTTTTATCTGCCAGCTGCTTTTTCCTTTTTTCACTCTTCTGCAATCCCGCCTACCAGATAATCGATAAACTGCTGGGCTGTTCTGCCGGATACACCGCCGTGAGCAATCTCCCACTTCTCAGCCTCCTTGATCAGCTGCTCTTCCGAAATCTGAATCTGGGGATAGCGCTTTGCAAGCTCTGTCACAATGACATGATATTCCTTTGGTGAAGGTCTGAAGTAACCGATCTGAATACCAAATCTGGCCGCCAGAGATAATTTTTCCTGAACCGTATCATTATGATGGATATCCTCCCTGTCGGCATCCTCCTTGTCCTTCCAGGTCTCACGGATCAGATGTCTTCTGTTGGAGGTTGCATAGATGAGGACATTTTCCGGTCTCGGCTCAAGTCCGCCCTCGATGACAGCCTTCAGATATTTATATTCTGTTTCAAATTCCTCAAAGGAAAGGTCATCCATATAGATGATGAAACGGTAATTTCTGTTTTTGATCTCATTAATGATCGCAGACAGCTGCTTAAACTGATGCTTATAAACCTCGATCATACGAAGACCGTCTGCATAATACTGATTTAAGATTGCCTTGATACTGGTTGATTTGCCTGTTCCGGCATCTCCGTAGAGAAGCACGTTATTGGCATGTCTGCCCTTGATAAAGGCTTCTGTATTATCGATCAGCTTCTGCTTCTGTCTCTCATAACCGATCAGATCATCCAAAAGCATGGTGCCTGTATTGGTAATGGGGATCAAAAGCGCTTCTCCCGGAGCATCTCCGACACGGAAAGCCTTGTTTAAACCGAACATGCCGACGCCGTATTTCTGATAAAAGCCGGTAATAGCCGCATAGACCTCCTCTTCCGTCTTTGCCTCCTCAATACTGCGGGAAAGTTCCTGCACCTTCTCGCTTACATTTTTATTGTAGACACGTTCCTTCTTTACGACTGCATGGTAATTCTGCAGGATAGAAAAACAATTCAGATCCAGCTCCTTTTCCATAGAACGAAAATCATAGTCGAAAAGCTGCTTAAAAATGGCAAAGTCATTTCTGGCAAAGTCGTTAACCGAGCCCTCAAGAGGACCCACCTTTTCCGAAACCAGGGTAAAGGGTGTCTGGGTCATGGCCAGAAGATAAGCCAGATAATTATGCCAGATATTGTCATTAAAGCCATATCTGGTAGACAGATCCAGCAGAGCATTTACCTGATCTAAAATTTCGGTTAAAAGCTCCTCCTTCTGATAAGCTCCGCTCTCAAAACGCCGACAGATATCTGCCAGCCGGAGAAGGATCTGATTGTCCTCGGCATTTCTGTATATGATCAATTTGGATACTAATTTATACATAATTATCCTCCATTTGCTTTTGCCCCCCCCTTTACCGTATACTCGATAGGAAAGGTACTTTATCCTTTTGGTTACTCATTTACTATACACCTATAAGGAGTTTTCGTATGAAAAAATTGAAAAACTGTCATCCGGTGGTTTTCTGTCTTTTATGTACAGTTATTTCCGCCATCCTGCTCTATGTCCTGCAGGGCATCTATATTTTCCTGATCTACAAAGGCATTATTCCTACTGCCCTTGTTTCAGGTAAAGTCCTGTGGTATTCCATGATCATTGCTGATCTTGCAGTGAGTATTTTTGTTCTTCTTGTTATGCGCATCTGCGGTATTCAGCATATTTTAAATAAAAAGACTGCCGGCATTAAGAAATGCCTTCTGGTTCCGCTTCCGGTTCTTCTTTTTGATATATTTGCATTTCTGGGACAGCTCCTTCTTTTTTCAGAAGGCTCTCCTGTGCCTGCTATCGACCGGATTATTGTTTTTCTTTTAAGTAATTTCTTGATCGGCTTCTCTGAGGAAATCCTTTTCAGAGGACTGATTGCAACGACTCTCCTGGAGTTTTTCGGTACTGGAAGAGATGGCATCTTCAAGGCCTGCTTCCTTTCCTCTCTGCTTTTTGGTCTTACACATCTTACCAATTATACCGGAGGCAATCCAAGCGGAGTGATCATGCAGGTAATTGCCACCTTCGGAAGCGGCGTTCTTTACTGCGCCATCTACTTCCGTACCGGAAGCCTCTGGCTCCTTGTTTTTATTCATGCGCTTGAAGACATCTATGCCGGAATCTCAGAGCTCTTTAGCGTGGGATACAGCGGAAGTGCTGAAGACGCAGCAGCTCTCATTAACAACTATAACGCCATGCTTCTGATCCCGGCATTAGGCAGTCTTGTCTTAGGCCTCTTCCTACTTCGCAAATCAAAGATGGAGGAAGTAAAAGCTCTTTGGAGCCGCTAATCCCGCCAGTTTTTAAGTGATAAAAAAGGTTATACAGATATTTATCTGTATAACCTTTTTTATCTATGTTTGCGAACAAAATACCGTAAACAAAAGAAAACTGCTATCATGATCGCCGCAAAATATCCCAGTGCACCCAGAGCCGGAATACCGAAGATTTTCGGCCACATATCCGTGGTACAGATGATACTCGCCGAAATCAGAAGAGCCGCCTCGCAAAAACCGATCACCATATTTCTGACCAGATGATGCAGAAGTGCTGTCAGCTGCTCGGAGGATCTCAGATCGATCTTAAACCTGCTCTGTCCTTTTCCGTATTCCCGCAAAAGCTTGGCCATCAGAGAAGGAATGGCTATCAGATCCTCTCCCGACTGCAGCAGTTCTTCTCCGCCTTCCTTCAGCTTTTTCTTGATATTCTCCGGCCTCAAAGCTTCCTCTCTGATCCGGTTTGCCGCAATCTCCAAAATCGACAGCTCCGGACAAAGCTCCACCAAAACGCCCTCCAGCTGAGCCAGGCCTCTCGCAAGAAGGGTAAGACCATGAGGCATTGCCATATTGTTCTGTTTCATGATCGTCATCAGAGCCTTCATAAACTCAGCAATATTGATCTCTCCCAGATCCAAGGAAGCATAACGGTCCAAAAGATCGCTTAAATCCCGGTAAAGGGTCGTTTTGCTGGGCTTCTCATTAAACTCTGCCAGAGTCATAACAGCATCCATCACCTGGGAGGTATCCTTTTTGGCAATTCCCTCAATTGCAGAATAAACCTGCTCTCTGTCCCGATTAGAAAGACGCCCCATCATGCCCATATCGATCCAGATGATCTTTCCTTCCCGGATCACGATATTTCCCGGATGCGGATCTGCATGAAAGAAACCATCCTCCATGAACTGCTTCACGTAATGATCCACCAGCTTGATCGCAATTTCCTCTAGATCATAGCCATTCCGGAGAAGTCCTTCCTTATCATCAATATCAAAGCCTTCGATATATTCCATGACAAGAACCCGCCCGGTGGTATAATTCCGGTAAAGCTTCGGAATGCCGATATAGACCAGATCCTGATTCAGCCTTCTGAATTCTTCCATATTGCTGGCTTCCTGCAGGAAATTCATTTCCTCCTGTGCAACCACCCAGAGCTCATCCAATATCATGTCCAGATTCAGGATCCCCTTCAGCCGGATAGGTGGCATCAGCTTCACAGCCTTATGGAGAAGGTTAATGTCCCTTTTCATCAGGTCATAGACACCCTCCCGCTGAACCTTCACAACAACCTCTTCCCCATTGACCAGATGGGCCCTATGTACCTGGGCTATGGAAGCCGAACCAAGGCAATCCCTGTCTATATCAGAAAAAACCTCCTGCCAGGAAGATTCATAGGAATTCTCGATCACCCGGATCACTGTTTCATAGGACATGGGCTCTACATCCGAACGGAGATTGCTAAATTCCTGACAATACTCCTCCGGTAGGATATCTGAGCGGTTAGATAAGATTTGGCCGATCTTAATAAAGGTCGGCCCCAAATCTTCAAGCGTGCTTCTCAGCTTCTGTGGTGTCAGTCCTCTGCTTAATTCATTCTTCCGAATAATCGCGAGAATTTCCAATAAGCGGGAGCTGTTCTCTTTTTTTGCTGCAGCCTCTTCCTTATTCATTTTCTGCCGGTGCTTCTTCTTCTGCAGCCTCTTCCTCCGGCTCAGTCTCTGCTGCTTCTTCGCTTGTTTCTTCCTCAGCCGGCTGCTTAAAGGAATCCAGAAGTGCCTTCAGCTGGGCGATCTGCTCATCGCTCATTCCTTCCAGAATATCCGCAACCTCTGCCTTTTTGCTGACATTTTTCTTTACACCGTCAACCTTGTCCTTTACAGAGTGCTTCAGCTCTTCATTCAGAACCTTTCCCTGCTCTACGGTCAGCTCTCCCTTATCAACCAGATCCTTTAAGATCTCCTGGGACTTCTCAACAGTTACTGCTGTAGCTCCGATTCCCGCAAGTACGATTTTCTTTAATCCATTTCCGATTTTTTCCATAAATAAAACCCTCCTTAAAATAATAATAGTAATTTTGGTACAAAAATCATCAGCCCGACAAGAGCCGCAAAGATTGCTGCGATCAGGACTGCACCCGCTGCTGCATCCTTAGCCAGCTTTGCCTTCGGATGAATTTCTTCTGTAACAAGGTCAACTACGGCCTCCACCGCCGTATTGATACATTCCAAAGCCATGATCAGGCCAAACAAAAGGAAGCAGATGATCCATTCTGTTTTTGAAATTTCCAGAAAGAGCCCGAATAAAACGACCAATATTGCCGCTGTACAATGAATCTTCATATTGCGCTCTTTTTTGATCACTGCAAAAAGGCCTTCAAATGCATAGCCAAAGCTTTTGATCAAAGGTGCTTTTTTTTCGGACATCTCTCACCTGCTTTCCCAAAAGGGAGCCCTCTTCAATAACTTTCCCTTGTTCACCGTCAGGCTCCTTTAGTATCCAATGTCTCCTCCGCCGCTATCCGGCACTGTCTGATCTGTACTGCCGCTGTCCGGTGTTACAACAGTATCCGTACCTGTCTGACCTCCTGTAGGATCGGTCGTCTGAGAGCCAGTTGTCTGGTCAGTAGTGGTCTGAGTTCCCGTCGTCTGATCCGTTGTGGTCTGCGAACTCGTACTCTGATCGGTTGAATTTGAATCCCAGCTGTTGCTGTAATCATAATAGCTGTCATCATAATACTGATTATAATCATAGCCATAGTCATCCTCATAGCCATAGTCTTCATCTTTTTCAAAATCAGAAGTATCCACTATCAGTCTCTGCATGGCAGCCTTCCAGATCTTGGCCGGGAAATCTCCACCCTGCAGTACCGAATCCGAAGTCGGCGTATCATAACCCACCCATACTGCTACGGTATAACCCTGTCCGGTCTTATAGCCTGTTGCCGGTGCAAATCCACAGAACCAGGCATCCTTATTGTCATTTGTTGTACCTGTCTTACCGGCCATGGTGATTGTATAATCAAATCTTGCCGCTGTACCGGTACCCTCGGTGATAACTCCTTCCATGATGTCTGTCATCTTATTGGCAGCTTCCTTATTATAAATCTGCTCCTCGTCCGCATCATGATAAATAGAGTCTCCTGTCTGATCCAGAATATCGGTAATGCAGGTTGCACCCCTGTAAATACCATCATAAGCCAGTGTTGCATAAGCACTCGCCATCTGTGTCGTAGTAACACCATAGGTAAGACCGCCAAGTCCGGAAGCCAAAGTTTCATCTGCCGGTACGATCTTATCGAATTTCATTTCCTGGATATAGGAAAGACCAACACTGGGCTTGATCTTATTATAGAGCCAGTAAGCACATCCGTTTACGGATTTTTCTACTGCAGATCTGAGCGACATCTCTGATCCCGTCAAAGAATCTACATCTGCCCCTTCTTTATTGGCAGCCTTTACATCAATATTCTGCAGCATAGAAGAGCTGTCATAGCCAAGGCCAAGCGCCGGTGCATAAATCACCAGAGGTTTAATGGAACTTCCCGGCTGTCTGTAGGACTGGTAGGCCCTGTTCAATCCACCGGAAGCCTCCGTCTGGCTCCTGCCGCCAACAAGGGCAACTACTTTTCCCGTCGAATTGTCAACGACTGTCATGGCTCCCTGCATCAGATAAATTCCATCATCACCAACATCCGTACTATGCTCCGACAGCTTCTCATCGATCACATTCTGCATTTCTTTTTGAATAGAAGAATCCAGAGAGGTATAAACGGTATAATTCTTGGCATAAAGCTGTCCCTTGATGTACTCATACTCATCCTTATACTGCTCCATATAAGAAGTATAGTCATCCGAGCTGTCCCAGGAATACTGAAACTCGAAGCCATCCTCTTCCATCATATATTTAATGGTACAGTTGATCGCATAGGAAGAAAAAGCATCATCTGTTGCATTATAGCTTTCTTCAGCAGTCGCCTGCTCCGGCTTCGGATTTAATTCGATATCCTCAGATAAGGCCTCCTGCAGCTCATCCTCTGTAATATAGCCGCAATCATACATATCCTCTAGAATCTTATATCTCCTGTCCATGGCGTTTTCCGGGTTGGACCAGGGGTCATAATAAGCCGGCCGGTTCGGGATTGCAGCCAGATAAGCCGTTTGTGCAAGGGAAAGCTCGGACGCTGAGCAGCCAAAATATCCCTGTGCCGCTGCCTCTATTCCATAAAAATTATTGGCAAAGTATACATTATTAATATAAGCCGTCAGGATTTCTTCCTTTGTATACATCTTTGTTAATTCTTTGGAAAGAAAAATCTCCGTCAGCTTTCTGGTAATTGATACCTCACTGGACAAATATATATTCTTGGCAAGCTGCTGGGTAATGGTAGATGCGCCATGCATCTCCCCGCCCTGGGAGGTAATATAATTCACACCAACACGGAAGAGTCCCTTCAGATCATATCCGGGATTTTTCCAGAAAGTCCTGTCTTCGATTGCAATAAATGCATTCTTGGCATAGTCTGTCAGCTCATCATAGGTCAGATCTTTTCGATATTTAGTCTCAGATGAAAGCTCTGTGATCAAGTCTCCATCCTTATCATAAATCTTCGTTTTTCCAGCCATGGTGAAATCATCATAGGTGCTGCTTGCAGCAATTGCATCTGCCTTTTCCTTTGATTCCTTGATCATATAACCGTACTTATGCCAGAGAAAGGCAAAGGCTCCGGCAATAAGAACCAAAAGCAAAAGCAATAAAATCAGAAAAATCTGTCTGATTGTTTTCTTCATTTCGAATCACCATAATGCAGACAGAAATTCTGTCTGCAAAAAGATTCCTTTCTATTTTGATATAGTTAAGTGGATTATCTCACATTATTTCCCTTTTGTCATCTTTGTCCGACTTGTATCCCATAGTCCTATCATAATGCCCTTCGGCAGTAAATGGCAGGCATACCTTTCCACAAAGGAAAGCAGGGAAGGTGTTGATACCGGAAAGCCCAAATAAGAAGCCAGAAGTGCCCTTCTTACCACATGGCGTTTCTTGGATGCCATAGGGTAAGATGCAATACGGCTCTTTCCATCTGACTGCTCCGCAATGGAAATAAACTCCGTATCCTTTACCCAGTAGGGGCATACCGCCGTAACCGTGATTCCCCTGTGGCGCAGCTCTGCATGCAAAGCTCTGCTGTAATGATAAAGAAAAGCCTTTGTTGCTGCATACACATTCAGATAGGGAAGGGGCTGAAATGCTGCAACAGAGCAAATCTCCAGAATCTTATCCCCTCTGGTCATATAAGGAAGACATATACTGGTAACATCCACTGCAGCCCTGCAGTTCAATTCGATCATTCGGTCACAATCCTGCCGGCTGACCTCCTTATAATTACCGATCTTTCCAAATCCTGCAGAATTGACCAGCAAATGAATCCTGGGCTTTTCCTTTTCCAAAAGCTCCTCTAACTCCCGGATACTGCTTTTTTTTGTCAGATCAAGGGCAATGGCCCGAATCGGTATCCTGGTGCTTTTTCGAAGCTCTATCAGCTTATCCATTCTTCTGGCAACAGCCCATACCTCATCATAATCCTTCCAAATTAACTGTCTGATAAATTCTTTTCCAAGACCGGCTGATGCACCGGTTACAAGTGCGATTTTCTTCATCTTTTTCACCTGATTTCTATGATTAAAGCATGCTTCTTTTTCATTCTTCTTTTACAGCTGCAAGATTCTTGCAAATTCTCCGCTTTCATCCTCTTCAAAAACATTAATTCCATCTATATCCGTGCTTCTGTTTGCAAAGGCCGGAAATAAAAATCCCTTTACCGGCTCTCCGGACTCATAGTCACCGATCAGGGGACAAATGGCACAGATCAAATATTGATAAACCTCTTCTGATTCCCACTGCTCACTCTTATCACTTCCCATGACCGGAACATCATAGCTTCCGTAGAAGAGATTGATGGCATAAGGTTTCTCACTGTAATATTGCTCTCCGATAAATTCATAAAAAGAATAAAGCAGGGCATCATTCTTTAATTCGCATTCCCGAAGAGCCATGAAAAGCTGCCAGACAGAGCCTGCTTTTTTCTTTTCCTCCCGGAAACGATAATTTTTCAATTTTACATTTGTCTCTGCAAAGGGAATGGCTTTTGCAAGTGCTAAATTCTTCGTCTGGTCCGATGGGGATAACTTAAGAAAATGAATATTGAAGGAATCGTCAATCTCTCCTTCTGTATTCATATATGCGCCTGCAATCCTGAAAAAGCAAGTTCTGGAAGCTGTCATTCTTCTCGTCAACTCCAGCATATCTTTTCGATCAATTTTCATTACCTATTTCTCCTGAGGATATACTATCTCATATCCCATAGCGGCTTCTTCTCTCGCCACAGAATCCATTTTGATCAGATCATAAACCGCCTCATCCTGCAGAAGCCTTTTCCAGGCTTCATAGGTTGCAAGAATAAAATCCTCATTCAGTCTGCTTTCTTCCTCAATCAAGGGGCATAAATAAGGCAGTTCAAAATCGCAATAGATCAGGCAAAGTCCTTCTGTCTTATCCAGATGCGGATACAGGGGAAAGCTTCTGCACTGGATCGGTCTCTTTTTTCTTTTGCAGAATTCAGGCCCCCTGCAGCCTGCAAAAACAACTTCCTTTGGCCAGGAAGAAGGAAATTCATATTCTTCTTTTGACTCCTTTTTCAGCCTGATCCAGGAATCCTCTCCTTCCAGCATAATTTCTTCTCCCGGAAGAAGATACATGCCAAGCTCTCCTTCCTCCTCATAGTCTGCATTTTTGATGCCATCCTGATAGGAAGGTTCTGCCTGACAACAGGCAGCCTGGCAAAGCTTTCCGCAATCCCCTTCTATGGGAGAAACCCTATCTAATAATTGATAGATTTTTTCATATTCTTCCTTGGTTATCATCTTTCAGATCCTATTCTCTTTCCGGACTTCTAACCTTTTTACTATCGATATCTTCTGTATCCGGCTTTTCAAGTCTCTTCTTTGTCTGTTTCTGCTGTCAGCTTTTTCTCCAGCTCTTCGTAATCGTAGCTGCGGTCCGTAAAATCAAAGTCCGTAATTTCCTTTTCCTTATCTTCCATTCCATTCATGATCAGATAATGAAGCAAAGCTACCTTTGATCTTACATTATTTGCATTTTCGACAGCAACCAGAGCCTTTGTCAAAAAGGCGGTATCTCTCGCATTTTCCTTGCAGGCCTTTGCAATGGTCTTGCACTGGGTCTTGGTATAACCAAATCCCTTCAATACCCCATCCATTAAGCGGTCTTCCTCGCTTCGATGCTCCTCTTCGATTTCCTCTTCCACCAGTTTGGCTTTCTTGGCAATGATAAAATCCAGATCTGTTACCTGGAGCTTCTTGCCGCCCTTTCGGCTTTTAAAGACCTTATAATCAAAAACAAAGTCAATCTCCGGAATCTTTTTGACATCCTCCTTGGTCGGATCCAAAATATTTCTTTTGATATCCGCATAACGGTAGCTCTCCGGATAACCGATGATCATACGC
>CAVEOK010000021.1:0-701 GCA_963617415.1 Oscillospiraceae bacterium | reverse complement strand
GATAATAAAGAAGCTTTGAATTTTTGCCGCTGATCTTTGCTGCTCCGCTGATCTTGTAGAAACCACCGTGAGAAACAGAAGCTGAAATCAGGAACATCTTCAGGATCTTCGATGGGATAAAAGAAATATAAGCATTATGGGTTCTGCTCTTTTTCGTATCAACATAAGCGATCGGGTCAAAATAAGGATAGGCAAATTCTACCTCCTGACCTTCATACTCAATCGAAAAAGACAGGGACTTTTCCTGAATGGATTTCGATGCCTTGCAGAGAATCTTGTAAGCATAGGAATCATCCTTATAGGGCAAATACTCCTGGATAGAAGTCACATCTATTGTATATGCCATCTGCGTCGGATTTGAGGAAACCGCACCGCTGACAATATCAAACAAAACCTGCTCTGCACTGGTCATATCCTGCCGGCATTTATACAAGATAAAATCCGGATTCCAAGCAACCGAAGGAGAGCCCTTCTTAAAGGGTTCACTTGTCTGCTTCTTCACCATCAGTTCAACCATACTGTCGATATACTGGTTGAGCTGCTCCTGTACGGCGGGAATATTCTGGTTTCCCTCTCCGGATATGAGTGCATTATTAAATTCCTCAAACTCCGTCAGAGAACCATTCTCCTCCACGATCCCATAGGATTCTTCTCTTTTCTTTTCCAGATCCGGCATCACAATTTCTTCTATGATTCTACCT
>CAVEOK010000020.1:0-38260 GCA_963617415.1 Oscillospiraceae bacterium | reverse complement strand
GTTTACAGGAGTCCTGTAATGATCAATGAAGAGAATTATTACCTTCTTTTTTCATATGATAAGGAAAGTGGTAATATCAGCTTAAATGGAGCTTCTATTTATAACGCAGATGCCCAGGCGGATGCTTCTGCTGCTCATGTAATCGGTAAAACGACAATTTCCTTGGAGGAAGGAGATCAGATTACTCCGATTTATCAGGTTTATGATCTGGAGGAAAATAAAACAAGCAGACAGGAAAGTGAAGAGAAAATCAGCTTTACGTCCTCTTCCGAGGTGGCATTAGAAAGCCTTCCGGATGGAATGTATTTGAATGCGATTGTGTTAACGGATGTTCGCGGAGATGATTATTATTCAGGCGTTGTAGAAGAAACAATAGCGGATGGAAGTGTAACGAAACAGGAAATCAGTCAGGAATTTGTCGGAAGAAGTTATTAAGGAAAAAAACAGAGATAGAGGAGTAAAGGAATGCGTTTTGTCATTCAGCGAGTTACACATGCAAGCGTTGCAGTAGAGGGAAAAGTAATCGGTCAGATTGGAAAGGGATTTTTGGTTTTGATCGGTGTTTCCGGAGAAGACAGCCGGGAAACGGCGGATAAGATGATGCGCAAGCTATTGAATATGCGCATTTTTGAGGATGAGCAGGGGAAAACAAATCTGGCCCTGAAGGATGTGGACGGGCAGCTTTTGATGATCTCTCAGTTTACCCTTTATGCAAACTGTAAAAAAGGAAACAGGCCCTCCTTTATTGAGGCGGGTGCTCCGGATATGGCGAATGAGCTTTATGAATACTGCGTCAGTCTTGCGAAGGATGCTGGTTTTTATACGCAAACAGGTTCCTTTGGCGCAGATATGAAGGTGGAGCTTTTAAATGACGGGCCTTTTACCATTGTTTTGGATTCGGACCGGCTCTAAGGAAAGGCGTGCAGGACGGGTACATTTAGCGATTCCTCAGAGTTTCCGGCGGGAGAAATGTTCGGCAAAAAGGCAGAGAAGAGAAAGATGACAGTTGAAGAAACAGAAAACTATATAAAAGAAATTTCAAAGCGAGGCAGCATCCTGGGATTGGACAGTATTCGAAGGCTGTCCAATCTTTTGTCGGAGCGTCATCCGGAGAATAAAAAGCTTTTGCAGGACAGAATCCCGGCAATTCATATCGCAGGAACCAATGGGAAGGGGTCGGTTGGTGCTATGCTTTCCGCGATATATCAGGAAGCCGGCTTTAAGGTCGGACATTTTTCTTCTCCGGCAGTTTTTCAATATGAAGAAATGTTCCAGATCAATGGACATCCGATTGCAAAAGAAAGGCTGGCAGCCCTTTATAGTGAGCTGGAAGAAACCTGTGCTGAGATGGAAAGGGAGGGGAGAGCACATCCCACCATTTTTGAGGTGGAGACGGCTGCTGCCTTTCTTTATTTTTGGCGGGAAAAGTGTCAGATCATGATCATAGAATGCGGCATGGGAGGGGCAGAGGATGCTACTAATGTAATGACGCATCCCATGGCCTGCCTGATCAGCTCGATCGGAAAGGATCATGCCAGATTTCTTGGAGAGACGGAAGAAGAAATTGCTGAGGTGAAGGCCGGAATTCTGGTGGATCAGGCTCCCTTGATTTCTGCAGACCAGAAGGAAAGCGTCAGCAGGATATTAAGAAAGAAAACGGAAGAAATGGGCTCGGACTTTTATCAGGTGGATAGAGGAGAGATCAGGAATCTTTCTTTTTCTTTTGCGGAAGAAGGAATCAGACAAAGCTTTTCCTATAAGGGACTGGAGCTGGAATTGCCTTTGGCAGGTCTTTGGCAGCCGGAAAATGCGGCTCTTGCTGTAGAAACAGTTTGGGCTCTTCGTTGCAAAGCCTTTGCCTTGTCTGACGAAATCATAAAAGAGGGCCTGAAGAAAGTCAGCTGGCCGGGCAGGCTGCAGAAGCTGGGAAATCTTCCGGGCGGAGCGGATCTGTATATTGATGGAGCCCATAATCCGGCAGCCGCAGCAAAGCTTAGAGACAGTATTCGGCTTTATTTTAAAGGCAAGAGGATCATCTTTATCATGGGTGTTCTTGCAGATAAGGACTTTCATGAGGTGCTGAAGGAAACCATGCCTCTGGGAGAAAGGCTTTTTACGGTTAAGCCGGACAATCCCCGTGCCCTTTCGGCAGAGGAACTGGCAAGGGCAGCTGAACCTTACATGGAAAAGACAAAGGCAGAAGGATCGATAAGGGAGGCCCTTGGGGAGGCAGATCGGGCGTCAGATTCGGAGACAATTGTTCTCGCCTTTGGATCCTTGTCTTATTTGGCGAAAGTGAAGAAGGCTTTTGCGGAGCTGAAAAAAGGAGAATAGATTATGCTGATAGGAAATAGAGAATTTAAAGAAAGCGGAAAAACCTATATCATGGGGATTTTGAATGTCACCCCGGATTCCTTTTCGGATGGAGGAAGATTTCTGGATAAAGGGCAAAGAGGGGGCTTGAGAAAGGAGCAGATGGATACCCTTCTTTTTCAGGTCGAAGAAATGATAAAGGATGGAATGGATATTGTGGATATCGGAGCAGAGTCCACAAGGCCCGGCTATCAGAGAATCAGCGATGAAGAGGAAATCGAAAGGCTCCTGCCGGTTCTTTGGGCGATAAAGAAACGCTTTGATCTGCCAATTTCCGTAGATACCTATAAAAGCAGGGTGGCAAAACTGGCTCTTTCGGAGGGGGCGGATCTGCTGAATGATATCTGGGGACTTCAGGCACCGGAGGATCCGGAGCATAAGATGGCTGAGGTGATCGCTGCATCGGGAGCAGCCTGCTGTCTGATGCATAACCGGGACAATACCGATTATCAGAATTTTTTGCCGGATGTGATGGAAGATTTAAAGGAAACGCGTGCCATTGCGGAAAAAGCAGGCATTGAAAAAGGAAAAATCATTCTGGATCCGGGGGTGGGCTTTGCAAAAAGCACGGAGCAGAATCTTTTGGTGACAAAGCATCTGGCAGATTTTCGAAAGCTGGGCTTTCCTATTCTGCTGGGAACTTCAAGAAAATCCATGATCGGCAATACCTTGAATCTGCCGAAGGATCAGAGAGAAGAAGGAACCATGGTTACAAGTGTAATGGCGGTGATGGCGGGCTGCATGTTTGTTCGTGTACATGATGTAAGAGCAAATAAAAGAGCGGTTCAGATGACGGAGGCAATTCTGCAGGCATAAGAAAATAAGAGGAAAAAATGGATCAGATCAGAATCAGAGAGCTGGAGGTATTTGCCAGACATGGGGTACTGCCGGAGGAGAACCGACTGGGACAGAAATTTTTGCTGGATGTCCTGATTGATACGGAAACAAGAGAGGCCGGCAAGACAGATGATATTGCGAAATCAATTGATTATGCCAAGGTGTGCAGAAGCATTACGGATTTTATGCAGGAGCACACCTATAAGCTGATCGAGGCAGCGGCAGAGGAAATTGCCGAGATGCTTCTTTTGACCTATGATAAAATCCAAAGCGTCGAGATCGAGCTCAAAAAGCCCTGGGCACCCATCGGTCTGCCGGTTGAAACGGTATCTGTCCGAATCAAACGAGGCTGGCATAAGGCTTATATCGCTCTTGGCTCTAACATGGGAAATAAGAAGGCATATCTGGATGGCGCCTTGGACAGCATAGAAAAAATAAAGGGATGTCAGCTTCTTGCGGTATCGGATTGGATAGAAACCGAGGCCTATGGCGGAGTAGAGCAGGATGATTTTTTGAACGGAGTGGCTGCAGTCAGAACGATTTTGCCGCCTTATGCCCTGCTGGAGGAGCTGCAGAGAATCGAAAAGGAGGCAGGCCGGGAGAGAAAGATTCATTGGGGACCAAGAACCCTGGATCTGGATATCCTTTTTTATGACAAGCTGATCCTGGAGGAAGAAAAGCTGGTCATTCCTCATCCGGATCTGCAGAACAGATGCTTTGTATTGGATCCTATGATGCAGCTGGCACCTTACTACCGGCATCCGGTGACGGGAGAGAGTATTAAGGAAATGCGGGAAAAATTGAAGGAAAAGGCAGAGTAGAAAAAGATGAGTAAAGCAGTATTTTTTGATATCGACGGAACCATCTGGGATCAAAAGCAAAGGATTCCGGAGAGCACGGTTAAGGCAATTCGCAAGCTGAGAGAGAATGGGCATTATGCCTTTCTATGCAGCGGAAGAACCCGCTCCTTTATCCGGGGAGAGAATCTTTTTGCGATCGGCTTTGATGGAATTGTAGGCGGCTGTGGCACCTATGTAGAGCAGGAGGGAAAAATCCTCCGGAATATTGAAATACCGAATGAAAAGCTGGGAAAGGCAATCTCTTTAATGAAGGAATACCGTCTGCCCTTCGTGATGGAAGGGGCTGACTATCTCTATGCAGATGCTGAGGATTTTGTCGGAGACAGGTTTTGGGGTTTTTTGCAGCATACCATGGGAGAGGAGCTTTTGCCGGTGTGCGGAAACGAAAAGAACTGGCATGTCAATAAATTCAGCATTAACCGGGGGGATCAGAGCCTCTATGAGATTCTGGGAGGCATGCAGAATGATTTTGAAATTATGCTGCATCAGGGAGAGTTTACAGAGCTGGTGCCCAAGGGAAATAATAAGGCGAGTGGCATTGCCTTCGTAATGGAGCATCTGGGAATTCAAAGAGAGGATACCTTCGCGATCGGAGACAGCATCAATGATAAGGATATGATCGAGTTCGCCGGAACCGGCATTGTGATGGGCAATGGTACGGAAATTGTCAAGCAGTCAGCGGATTTTATTACGAAGGATCTGCAGGATGACGGACTGGCCTATGCCTTAAAAGAATTCGAACTTATTTAGATAAAAAGAAAAGAAGAGAAAAAACGAGAAAAGAAGAGAAAATATGGGGATAAATCCACATAAATCGAAATATACAGAGTTGCGAGCAAATAGGCAAAAGCCTATTATATCCTACAGAGTTAGCACTCGAAAGAAATGAGTGCTAATAAAATAAAAAGAAAACAATTCATTTCTCGAAGATAAACAAGGAGGAATTACAAATGAAATTAACACCTTTAGGAGACAAGATCGTTCTGAAACCGATTGAAGTAGAAGAGACAACTGCTTCAGGAATTGTACTTCCGGGTAAGGAAAAAGAAAAACCGCAGCAGGCAGAAGTTATCGCAGTAGGCCCGGGCGGAGTTGTTGATGGAAAAGAAGTTGTGATGCAGGTAAAGGCAGGAGATAAGGTTATCTACTCTAAATATGCAGGCACAGAGGTAGAAGCTTCCAGAGACGAGAAGTACATCATCGTTCGTCAGAATGACGTACTTGCAATTATCGAAGACTAAGACAGAAGATCCCAAAAGCGGGAACAAGGAGGAGAGATACAATGGCAAAGGAAATTAAATACGGAACAGATGCCAGAGCGGCACTTAGCAAGGGTGTGAATGCACTTGCAGATACAGTAAGAGTTACACTTGGACCGAAAGGACGTAATGTTGTTCTGGATAAGTCTTATGGTGCACCCCTGATCACAAATGACGGTGTTACCATTGCAAAGGATGTTGAGCTTGAGGATGCCTTTGAGAACATGGGTGCTCAGCTGGTAAAGGAAGTTGCTACAAAGACAAATGATGTTGCAGGTGATGGTACCACAACAGCGACTGTTCTTGCACAGGCAATGATCAACGAAGGAATGAAGAACCTGGAAGCAGGTGCAAATCCGATCGTTCTTCGTAAGGGAATGAAGAAAGCAACAGATGCTGCTGTTGAAGCACTGAAGGAAATGAGCGCACCGGTTAACGGCAAAGATCAGATCGCAAAGGTTGCAGCAATTTCTGCAGGAGATGAAGAAGTTGGAAACATGGTAGCAGATGCTATGGAGAAGGTTTCAAACGACGGTGTCATCACAATCGAAGAAAGCAAGACCATGCAGACAGAGCTTGACCTGGTAGAAGGTATGCAGTTCGATCGTGGATACATTTCTGCATACATGGCTACAGATATGGACAAGATGGTAGCAAATCTGGAAGATCCGCTGATCCTGATCACAGATAAGAAGATCTCCAATATTCAGGAAATCCTGCCTCTGCTTGAGCAGATCGTACAGGCTGGCAAGAAGCTCCTGATCATTGCAGAGGATGTTGAGGGCGAGGCTCTGACCACTCTGATCGTAAACAAGCTTCGTGGAACCTTCAGCGTAGTAGCTGTTAAGGCACCGGGCTATGGTGACAGAAGAAAAGCAATGCTTGAGGATATTGCAATCCTGACAGGCGGTACAGTAATCTCTGAGGAGGTTGGCCTGAATCTTTCCGATGCAACAATGGATATGCTGGGACGCGCAAAATCCGTTAAGGTTGAAAAAGAAAATACAGTTATCGTTGACGGCGAAGGCGACAAGGCAAATATTGATGCACGTATCGCTCAGATCAAGCTTCAGCTGGAAGAGACTACATCTGAATTCGACCGTGAGAAGCTGCAGGAAAGACTGGCTAAGCTGTCAGGCGGTGTAGCTGTTATCCGTGTTGGCGCTGCAACTGAGACAGAGATGAAGGAAAGCAAGCTTCGTATGGAGGATGCTTTGAATGCAACAAGAGCAGCTGTAGAGGAAGGTATCATTTCCGGTGGTGGATCTGCTTATATTCATGCAGCAAAGAAGGTAGAAGAAGTTGCTGCTAATCTGGAAGGTGATGAGAAGACAGGTGCAAAGGTAATCCTTGCAGCACTTCAGGCTCCGCTCTTCCACATTGCACAGAATGCAGGCTTAGAGGGCGCTGTTATTGTTAACAAGGTAAAAGAATCTGAGGTTGGTACAGGCTTCGATGCTTACAATGAGAAATATGTGAACATGGTAGATGCAGGTATTCTTGATCCGGTTAAGGTTACAAGATCTGCACTGCAGAATGCAACCTCTATCGCATCAACAGTTCTGACAACAGAGTCTGTTGTAGCAGACATCAAGGAAGAAAACCCGGCAGCGGCAGCAGGCGCTAACATGGGCGGAATGATGTAATTACAAAAGAGAAAATCGTTTTCCAATAAGAAAGAACCATTCGGGAGCTGGGTCATGAGGATCTGGCTCCCGATTTATATCAATAGCTGCCTGCTTTGCAAATCCTGATACAGGAAAATAAGGAAATAAAATGCTTGTGTTTTTTTTCACAGATAGAGTTGACATTTCATAGCTAACTATGTATTATGTGTATAGCATGCTAGATAGCATGCTATATTAATGCATGGGAGACTTCTTTCCTATCCATTAATATGCGCTGCCTGGATAGATTTTGGCGGAGTAAAAGATAGAAATTTAAGAGAAAGGAGTGAATTTATGAGAGATGAGCTTTGTCAGCCATGGAATAATGACATCGGTTTCTGGCTAAAGCAGCTCTATAATGTGATGGAGCAGGGCCGGAACAAGAGGATGGCACCGATTGAACTGACAGCATCTCAGATGGATGTGATCATTTTTTTGGCCTTTAATAAGGACAAAGAAGTGAATCAGATCGACATTGAAAAATACATGCATTGTTCCAATCCGACAGTGACCGGGATTGTAAAAAGACTGGAGGCCAAGCAGTTCATTGAACGGCTTCCAAGTGAGAAGGACAAGCGCTATAAAAGGCTTGTGCTCACGGAAAAGGCCAATAAGCTGCTGGAGGAAGGCGATGCAAACAGAAGAAGAGAGGAGAGTATCCTTCTGCAGGGCTTCAGCGAAGAAGACAAAAGCAGAGCCCTTTCTTATATCAGACGTATGATAAGTAATTTATCAAATTAATGAATTTAATGAGTAATGGAGTTAATGGAGGATTAAAATGGACGTCATTAAGAAAATTGGCGCTTCAGTCAGGGAATTTAAAAAACCGGCAATCCTGGCCCCGGTATTCGTAATCGGGGAAGTATTTCTGGAGGTATTGATTCCTTATCTGATGGCTCTGATGATTGACAATGGATTCTCGCAGGACAACAGAGCCTATGTGTTCAAGATCGGCGGAATCATGCTGGTTTGTGCAATCATCGGTCTTTTCTGCGGTGTAATGTCCGGACGCTATGCAGCGATTGCATCTGCCGGACTGGCGAGAAACCTGAGAACAGATCTGTATCATCATATTCAGACTTTTTCGTTCAGCAATATTGATAAGTTTTCCAGTGCGTCACTGGTTACAAGACAGACAACGGATGTTACCAATGTACAGAATGCCTTTCAGATGATCATTCGTATGCTGGCAAGGGCACCGATCATGATGATCTTTTCCATGATCATGGCTTTTATCATCAATGTAAAGCTGTCTCTGATATTTTTGCTGGCGATTCCCTTCCTGGCAGTTTGTATTACCTTGATTTCCTTTAAGGCACATGGCTATTTTACCCAGCTCTTTAAGGTCTATGACAGGATGAATACTGTTGTGCAGGAAAACCTGGTCGGCATCAGAACAGTAAAGGCTTACGTAAGGGAAGAAGAAGAGGTAGAAAAATTCAAGGAGACTTCCAAGGGTCTGCAGTTTTTCTCGGTTGCAGCAGAAAAGCTTCTGATCCTGAATAACCCGATCATGTTCTTTGCGGTATATGTCTGCACTCTGGTTTGCTCTTACTTTGGAGCAAATATGATCATTGTCGGTGACCTTCAGACCGGTGAGCTGATGAGTCTTTTTACCTATACGCTTCAGATCCTTGGATCCTTGATGATGGTATCTATGGTGGTCATTCAGGCAGTTATGGCTAAGGCATCTGCAGACCGTATCGTAGAGGTATTGGAAGAGAAAAGTGATCTGACAGATAAGGCAGAGCCTGTCATGGAAGTAAAGGATGGATCGGTTGAGTTTGATCATGTTTCCTTTGGCTATGGCGGCGGTTCTGACAAATATGTTCTTCGCGATATCAACCTGAAGATCGAAAGCGGTCAGGTGATCGGTATCCTGGGCGGAACGGGAAGTTCAAAGACGTCTCTGATTTCCCTGATTTCCAGACTTTATGATGCTTCCGAAGGAAGTGTAAAGGTCGGTGGAGTTGATGTTAAGGATTATGAGCTGAAGGCTCTTCGTGACCAGGTTTCCGTTGTACTTCAGAAGAATGAGCTTTTCTCCGGTACGATTGCAGAGAACCTGCGCTGGGGTAATGAGCAGGCAAGCGATGCACAGCTGGAAGAGGCTTGTGAGATCGCACAGGCAAAGGAATTTGTTGATCAGCTGCCGGATGGTTATGAGACCTATATCGAACAGGGCGGACGAAATGTTTCTGGTGGTCAGAAGCAGAGACTTTGTATTGCCCGTGCCCTTCTGAAGAATCCGAAGATCCTGATCTTGGATGATTCAACCAGTGCAGTTGATATGGCAACAGATGCAAAGATCCAGAGAGGCTTTAAGAACTTTATTCCGGAGACAACGAAGATCGTGATTGCCCAGAGAGTTTCCTCTGTAGAAATGGCAGATAAGATCATTGTAATGGATGAAGGCGAGATCAGTGGTATCGGTACACACGAAGAACTGCTCGAGAACAATGCAATTTACAGAGATGTATATGAATCACAGAAGAAAGGAGGAGAGGAAGAATGAGCGACAGAGCTGAAACAAACAGAAGACAGCGTACGGAACAGCCCAGAAGAGGCGTGCCCTATACCGGAGAAAAACCTCATATGATGAAGACGACGCTGAGACTTCTTTCTTATGTGAAAAATGGATATGCCCTTCATTTTATTGTAGTAATTATCACCCTGATTCTTGCTTCTCTCGGTCAGGTGGCAGGTACCTATCTGATGAGATACCTGATCGATGATTACATTACTCCTTTTATCGGTATGGATCATCCCGAGATGAGCCTTCTCTTTTTGATCATCGGTGCAATGGGACTGGCTTATGTTGTCAGCATTGTATCTACCTATATTTATAACAGACTGATGGTAACCGTATCTCAGGGTATCATGAAGACGATTCGTGATGAGATGTTTGAGCATATGGAAACCCTGCCCCTGAAGTATTTTGACAGCAACTCAAACGGTGATCTGATGAGCCGTTATACCAATGATACGGATACGCTTCGTATGTTCCTGTCACAGGGTATGACACAGATCGTATCTGCGATTATTACGGCAGTATCTGTATTCATTTCCATGTTGACCCTCAGTCTTCCGATGACCGGAATCGTTGTGATCCTTCTGATCGTAATGATGATTTTGACGCAGAAGATTTCAAAGCTGTCTGCGAGATACTTCAGTGCTCAGCAGAAATCCCTTGGTGATGTCAATGGTTATATCGAAGAGATGATCACCGGACAGAAAGTAATCAAGGTCTTTAACCATGAAGAGGCAGCTAAAAAGGTGTTTGATCAGAAGAATGAAGAACTTTACCAGAATGCAAGAAAAGCAAATATCATGGTAAATATCATCATGCCGATCATGAGCCAGTTAGGAAACCTGATCTATCTGATCGTAGCAATCGTAGGTGCAGCCCTTGCTGTATCCGGATTTGCAGCAATTACCCTTGGTATTCTGGCATCCTTCCTGACCTTCACCAAGAACCTGATCATGCCGATCACCATGATCTCCCAGCAGCTGAATACCATGATCATGGCTTTGGCCGGTGCAGAACGTATCTTCAACCTGATTGATGAGAAGCCGGAGATTGATGACGGAAATGTCAGTCTGGTAAATGCAAAAGTAGCAGAAGATGGAAGCATTAGCGAAACAAGTGAGCGTACCGAAAAATGGGCTTGGAAGCGCATTAAGGAAGATGGCAGTGCAGAATACAGATTGCTGGCAGGCGATGTTCGTTTTAACGATGTTACCTTTGGTTATAATCCGAAGAAGCCGGTTTTAAGAGATCTGTCATTGTTCGCAAAGCCCGGACAGAAGATTGCCTTTGTAGGACATACTGGAGCAGGTAAGACAACCATTACAAACCTGATCAACCGTTTCTATGATATTCAGGAAGGTGAGATTACCTATGATGGTATCGATGTCAGACATATCGCGAAGAAGGATCTTCGTCATTCTCTCGGTATTGTATTGCAGGATACCCACCTCTTTACCGGTACGATCATGGAAAATATCCGTTATGGACGCTTGGAAGCGACAGATGAAGAGGTCATTGCAGCAGCCAAGCTGGCAAATGCAGATTACTTCATCTCTCATCTGAAGGATGGCTATAACACCATGATTGACAATGACGGCGGCAACCTGTCTCAGGGACAGTGCCAGCTTCTGGCAATCGCGAGAGCAGCAGTAGCAGATCCGCCTGTTCTGATCCTGGATGAGGCAACCTCTTCCATCGATACCAGAACAGAAAAGGTTGTATCAGAGGGTATGGATAAGCTGATGGAGGGCAGAACCGTATTTGTAATTGCCCACAGACTTTCTACCGTTAAGAATGCAAATGCAATCCTGGTTTTGGATCAGGGTAAGGTAATTGAACGAGGAGACCACGAGGATCTGATCAAGCAGAAGGGTGTATATTATAAGCTTTACACCGGTGCTTTCGAATTATCCTGATAAGCGAGTCTTGATAAGAAGAGCAGGCGAAAGAGGCCTGCTCTTCTTTTGGATGATAGGAAAAGTCCGTGTTGTCAGAGCCCCTAAACTATGGTAGAATACTTCAAGAAATTTATATAATATGAGGTTTTTTAAATGAGCAAGATTGCAGTTCTGACAGACAGTAACGCAGGAATCACACCAAAGGAAGCAGAGGAGCTGGGTATTTTTGTGATGCCTATGCCTTTTTTTATAAATGAAGAGTTGTATCTGGAAAATATCAATCTGAGCACAGAAGAGTTTTATGAAAAGCTGCAGGAGGGAGCGGAGATCTCCACTTCTATGCCGGCGGTAGCAGATACAACAGATATGTGGGATAAGCTGCTGAAGGATTATGAGCAGGTAGTCTACATCCCCATGTCCAGCGGGCTTTCCTCTTCCTGTTCAACAGCGATTATGCTGGCAGAGGAGTATGATGGGAAGGTAGAAGTGGTAAACAACCAGAGAATTTCCGTAACACTTCGCAGATCCGTATTAGATGCCCTGGCACTTGCAAAGGCGGGTAAGAATGCGGCACAGATCAAGGAAATTTTGGAGAAAACCGCCTTTGATTCCAGTATCTATATTACCGTTGATACCCTGAAATATCTGAAAAAGGGCGGACGGCTTACGCCGGCGGTAGCGGCAATCGGCACCCTTCTTCGAATCAAACCGGTTCTGCAGATTCAGGGCGAAAAGCTGGATACCTTTGCCAAGGCAAGAACCATGAAGCAGGCAAAGACGCAAATGCTCGAACAGGTAATTGCAGATGCAAGAGATCGTTTCGACGATCCTACAGGGGACAATTGCTATTTCGATATGGCTTATACATATAATACCAAAGCCGCAGAGGAGTATAAGCAGGAAGTGCTTGCCCTTCATCCGAATTTTGATATTCATATTGATCCGCTTTCCTTAAGCGTATCCTGCCATATCGGACCGGGTGCTTTGGCTATTACTGCCACAAAGAAGTTTCGCCTGGAGGATTGGGTATAAGGATGCCTCGAGTCCAAGCTCCAACTGAGTGAAAGGCTCCGCGAGGATGAGCAAGGATTCTATCTGTAATAACAGCTATGTTATAATGGCAAAAATTGCTGTCAGAAAATGGCAGCAATATTTTTTGAAGTAAGGTTAGTGATATGAAACAAAAAAATGATATCAAGCTGGTAGTCGCCCTGCTTATCATAGGGTTTCTGATCATGGGCATCATGCAGCTCCTGAAGCAGGAGGGCGGGGAGGCTATTGTTACGGTAGATGGAGAAGAAATTGCCTCCTATAGCCTGGATAAAAATGGAAGCTATGAAATTACCGGCGTTGATGGCGGGAAAAATACCCTGGTCATTGAAAATGGTCAGGCCTATATGAGCCAGGCAGACTGTCCCGATGAGCTTTGTGTGAAAACAGGAAGGGTGCAGTATGATGGAGAAACAATCGTTTGTCTTCCGCATAAGGTTGTCGTCACGATTCAGAGTGATGAAAAGGCGAAGGTGAGCGAAAGCGGAAACAATGAGACAGAGATAGATGCGGTGGCAAAATGAAAACAAAAAGAATTGCAACAATCGGACTTCTAATTGCACTAGCAATGATATTAAGCTATGTAGAAAGCCTTTTCCCGGTCTTTTTTGCAGTACCCGGAATGAAGCTGGGACTGACAAATCTCGTCGTGATCGTAGCGCTTTATCTCTTAAAGCCATCGGATGCATTCCTGATCAATATCATAAGGATCCTTCTGGTTGCCTTTACCTTTGGCAATATGTTTGCCATGCTTTATTCCTTGGCAGGAGGTATGCTGAGCTTTCTGGTTATGTATCTGCTGAAAAAATCCGATCGTTTCGGCTCAGTGGGAATTAGTGCGGCCGGAGGTGTTGCTCATAATCTGGGTCAGATCATCGTAGCAATCTTTGTTTTGGAGACAAAGGAGCTGATTTATTATTTTCCGGTTCTGTGCATTACCGGTGTTGCAGCCGGCTTGGTGATCGGCCTGATCGGTGGGGAGGTAGTCAAAAGACTGCCTAAGAATATGTAAGGTAAATATGGAACGTTGGAACAGAAAGTTGTATTTTATAGGAAACATTGTTTTTATACGATAAAAAATAAGGATGCGTAGCTCGCGGAGAATCTTACAGGCAGGATTCTTTCTTGTCGTATAGGAAACTTCGTTCCTATACGATAAAAAAGCTCCGCAAGGATGCGCACTCGCGCGAAGAGGAAATATGTCGCAGGCGACCGCGCTCGGCGCGAGCGTTTCGCGAGCGAAACGCTTTGTTTCATTTATACAGATGTAGGCAACAAAAAAAGGAAGTGATTTTCCGGAAGGGACATTACAAAGCGCCGGTACTTAGTGAACACGCCGTTTAGGCGATGTGAACTTAGTATCCGCTGCGCTTTGTATTAAGTGCAAACGGTCCCTGAAGGAATACACTTCCTTTTTTGCGTTAAACGTTAAAAACGATATTATTTGTTCTCCTCAAGTGCCTGCAGCTTCATAGCACGAACCTTCAGCGGAAGTCCGAAGAGGTTGATAAAGCCTTCAGCATCATGGTGATCATAAAGCTCACCTGTTGTAAAGCTTGCAAGAGACTCACTGTAGAGAGAGTAAGGAGAAGTTGTGCCGGCTTTGATGATATTGCCCTTGTAAAGCTTGAACTTAACTTCACCGGTTACATATTCCTGTGTGCTTTCAATGAAAGCCTGAACAGCTTCACGAAGCGGTGTGAACCATTTTCCTTCGTAAACAATCTGAGCGAATTTGTTGCCCATATCCAGTTTAGCCTCTGTGGTAGCACGATCCAGGATCAGCTCTTCCAGCTGCTGGTGTGCTTCCATCAGGATGGTTCCGCCAGGAGTCTCATAAACACCGCGGCTCTTCATGCCGACAACACGGTTTTCTACGATATCTACAATGCCGATGCCGTGCTTTCCGCCAAGTGCGTTCAGTTTGCGGATGATATCAGAAACCTTCATCTTTTCACCGTTGATGCTGGTTGGAACACCCTTTTCGAAAGTCATGGTGACATATTCAGGCTCGTCCGGTGCCTTCTCCGGTGTAACACCCAGAGTCAGAAGGTGGTCATAGTTCGGCTCGTTTGCCGGATCCTCAAGCTCAAGTCCTTCATGGGAGATATGCCAGAGGTTGCGGTCACGGGAGTAGCTGTTGTCAGCTGAGAAAGGAAGATCGATGCCGTGATCCTTGCAGTACTGAATCTCATCTTCACGGGACTGCATTTTCCAGGTATCGGTACATCTCCAGGGAGCGATGATCTTCAGATCCGGAGCAAGAGCCTTGATACCCAACTCAAAACGAACCTGATCGTTTCCTTTTCCGGTTGCACCGTGGCAGATTGCGGTAGCACCTTCCTTACGTGCGATCTCTACAAGTTTCTTTGCGATAACCGGACGTGCCATAGAGGTACCCAGGAGATATTTGTTCTCATATACGGCATGTGCCTGTACACAGGGAACAATATATTCATCGCAGAACTCATCAACAACATCTTCAATATAAAGCTTTTCTGCTCCGGAAAGAGCTGCTCTTTCTTCCAGACCATCAAGCTCGCTTTCCTGTCCAACGTCGATGCAGCAGCAAATTACATCATAATCATAGGTTTCCTTCAGCCACGGAATGATTGCTGTTGTATCAAGTCCGCCGGAATAAGCAAGAATTACTTTTTCTTTCATAATATATCTCCTTCTTTTTTCAGCACAAGGCTGTTATTAACACTTTATGCATACCTTTTTAATAAGTAGCCTTTTTCTGCACAAGCTGTATTTTACACCAGTCGGATATAACATGCAAGTGAAAAAATATACATAAAAAATGAATAAATATACATTTTTTATGCAAAAGTGACGAGGAGAGAAGAAGGCATGAAAAAATGAGAAACAGAAAGGAAATCACGGTTGCATATTATTTTTATTGTTGTATAATTATACGGAATAATCGCAAAAATAAAGGAGCAGGATCATGATAAAAGCAGGAATCATTGGCGCAACAGGTTACGCAGGCGGCGAGCTGGTGCGCTTATTATACGGACACAAAGAGGTTGAGATCGGCTGGCTTTATTCCAGAAGCTATGAGGGACAGATTTACAGTGATATTTATAAGAATATGTTTCAGATGGTGGATCTGCCCTGTCTGGCCGAGGATCTGGACAAGCTGGCGGATGAGGTGGATGTGATCTTTACTGCAACACCTCAGGGCTATCTCCAGGGCCTGCTGACAGAGGAGCTTTTACAGAAGGCAAAATTTATCGACCTTTCCGCAGACTACCGGATCAAGGATGTAGATACCTATGAAAGTTGGTATAAGATGGAGCATAAGAGCCCCCAGCTGATCGAGAAGGCGGTCTATGGACTTTGCGAGAAAAACAGAGAAGTCATTAAAGACTGCAGACTGCTGGCGAATCCGGGCTGCTATCCGACCTGCAGCTTCTTATCGATAGCACCGGCTGTTAAGGCACATTTGATCGATCCGAACAGCATCATTATCGATGCGAAGAGCGGAACGACAGGTGCCGGTAGAGGGGCTAAGGTAGCCAATCTTTATTGTGAAGTCAATGAAAATATCAAGGCCTACGGACTTCCGGGCCACAGACATACACCGGAGATAGAAGAGCAGCTTTCTTATCTTGCAGAAGAAGAGGTAATGATCAACTTTTCTCCGCATCTGGTTCCGATGAACCGGGGAATTCTGGTTACAGCTTATGCCTCCCTCCTGCCGAAGGCTGACGGAAGCTATCCGACAGAGGACGAAGTGCACGAGCTTTATGAGAAGGCTTATGAGAAGGAAGCCTTCGTCCGTGTTTTGAAGAAGGGCTTCTTCCCGGAGACAAGATTTGTGGAAGGATCCAATTTCACGGACGTGAACATCATGGTAGATGAGAGAACGCACCGTCTGATCATGATGGGAGCCTTAGATAATATCGTAAAGGGGGCAGCAGGACAGGCTGTTCAGAATATGAATATCATGTTTGGTTTTGAAGAGACAGAGGGTCTGCTTCAGCCGCCGGTATTCCCCTAATGGAAAGGGAAGAAAATGTCAGTTAGGATCAGAACAATGCAGATTTCCGATTATGAGGAGGTCAAGGAGCTTTGGAAGCAGATACACGGATTTGCCATCCGCAGTATTGATGATTCCAGGGAAGGGGTCGAAGCCTTTCTAAAAAGAAATCCGAAGACCAGTGTTGTGGCAGAGGAGGATGGAAAGATTATTGGAACCATCCTTTGCGGTCATGACGGAAGATGCGGAAGCTTTTATCATGTTTGTGTTGCAGAATCCCACAGAAGACAGGGAATCGGAAACCAAATGGTGGTGGCGGCCATGCGGGCGCTGAAGGAAGAAAAGATCAATTCCATTACATTGGTTGCCTTCACTAACAATGAGGTTGGCAATGAATTCTGGAATGATATCGGCTGGAGCAAGCGGTCGGATGTGAATCGTTACGATTTCAAATTAAACGAAGAAAATATTATTGCATTTACAAAATAAAGGAGCTGGAAATGAAGATTATCGACGGCGGCGTTACCGCAGCAAAGGGATTTATGGCAGCATCAGCAGCTGCACAGATCAAATATCAGGGCAGAACCGATATGGCTATGATCTATAGCGAGAAGGCCTGCAAGGCAGCGGGAACCTTTACACAGAATGTGGTAAAGGCAGCGCCGGTTCTTTGGGACAGACAGGTAACAGAGAAAGGAAAGGATATTCATGCGGTTGTTATGAATTCCGGAATCGCCAATGCCTGCACCGGGGAGGAAGGCTTTGAAATCTGCCGGAAGACCTCAAAAGCTGCGGCAGATGCAGTCCAGGCCCACTTCGGCATTGAGATTGCAGCAGAGGATGTGCTGGTTGCATCTACCGGCGTCATTGGTATGCAGATGCCGATGGAACGCGTAGAAAAGGGCATTCAGGCTCTGGTTCCTGCTCTGGCAGACAGCAGAGAGGCAGCACATGAGGCAGCATGTGCGATTATGACAACAGATACCAAACCCAAGGAGGTAGCCGTTGAGATCGAGATTGATGGGAAGACGGTCAGGGTAGGCGGCATGTGCAAGGGTTCCGGTATGATCCACCCGAATATGTGTACCATGCTTTCCTTTGTGACAACAGATCTGGCGATTTCTGATGCCCTTTTGAAGGAAGCTCTTCGCGAGGACGTAAAGGATACCTACAATATGATCTCAGTTGATGGAGATACCTCTACGAATGATACCGCACTTCTTCTGGCCAATGGTCAGGCAGGCAATAAGGAAATCACCGAAAAGAATGACGACTACAAAATTTTCTGTGAGGCACTTCATTATGTAAATGAGACTCTGGCAAAGAAGATGGCCGGAGACGGAGAAGGTGCAACCGCTCTTTTTGAGGTAAAAGTAGTGGGGGCTGACAGCAAGGAGCATGCAAAGATCCTTGCAAAATCCGTGATCACCTCCAGTCTGACCAAGACAGCAATCTTTGGCCATGACGCAAACTGGGGCAGAATTCTCTGCGCATTGGGCTATGCAGGCGTGGATTTTGATCCGCTGAAGGTGCAGCTTTATTTTGAAAGCGAGGCAGGCAAGATCCTGATCGCGGAAAATGGAAGCGGGGTTGCTTTCTCGGAAGAAAAGGCAACAGAAATTCTTTCTCAGCCGGAGGTAACCGCTCTGGTAGATATGCATATGGGTGATGCAGAAGCAAGAGCATGGGGCTGTGATCTTAGCTACGATTATGTGAAGATCAATGCAGATTACAGATCCTAAGGAAATCAGATTTTATTCGATAGGGGATTCACTCTTATAGGATAAAAGCCTGGAAGAAAGATGTCAGGATAAGAAGGAGATTGTGTGTTATGGAAAAGGATATGAATGAAGTGTTGGAAAAGGCCGAGGTCCTGATCGAGGCTTTGCCTTATATTCAGAGATTTAATCGTAAGATCATCGTTGTAAAGTACGGCGGATCAGCCATGATCGATGAAGAATTGAAAAAGAACGTTATTCAGGACGTGGTTCTTCTGAAGCTGGTTGGCTTTAAGCCGATTATTGTACATGGCGGCGGCAAGGAGATTAGCCGCTGGGTCGGCAAGGTCGGCATGGAGCCGAATTTTATCAGCGGTTTCCGTGTAACGGATGAGGATACCATGGAAATCGTAGAAATGGTTCTGAATAAGGTAAATAAAAGTCTTGTTGAGAAGGTGGAGGAGCTTGGCGTTCGTGCGATCGGCGTCAGCGGAAAAGATGGCGGCCTTCTGAAAGTTAAGAAAAAATATGTGGATGGTCAGGATATCGGCTATGTCGGTGATGTGGAGAGTGTAGATCCGAAGATTCTCTACGACCTTCTGGAAAAAGATTTTCTGCCGATCGTTGCCCCCATTGCTCTGGATGAGAATTTTGATACCTATAATGTCAATGCAGATGATGCTGCTTCTGCGATCGCGCAGGCAGTTCATGCAGAAAAGCTGGCCTTTTTGTCGGATGTGGAGGGCGTATATCTCGACAAGGACAATCCCGAAACCCTGATGAGCGAGCTTCATGTTTCAGATGCAAAGCAGCTGATCGAGGAAGGAAAGATTGCGGGCGGCATGCTTCCCAAGATCAACAATTGTATCGAGGTTGTGGAAAACGGTGTATCCAGAGTGCATATTCTGGATGGAAGAATTCCGCATTGCCTTCTTCTGGAAATCTTCACGAATAAGGGTATCGGTACGGCTATCCTGAACGATGCCATGGAAAAATTCGGCGGTCATAAACTGAGATAAATGAGATAAGTTATAAATAAATCGGGAGAAAATCATGAATTCACAGGAATATATGCAGGATACAGAGCAGCAGCTTCTTCATACCTACAATCGTTATCAGATTGTTCTGGACAGGGGAGAGGGTGTTTATCTTTATGATATGAACGGCAAAAAATATCTGGATTTTGGTTCCGGAATCGGTGTTATGGCTTATGGCTACAGCAATCAGGAATATAAGGATGCCCTGAAGGAACAGATTGATAAGGTAATGCATGTCTCCAATCTTTTCTATTCAACAAGGATCGACAGTGCAGCAAAGCGCTTGAAAAAGATTTCCGGTATGGACAGGGTCTTCTTTACCAATTCCGGTGCAGAGGCCATTGAAGGAGCTTTAAAGGCAGCAAAAAAATATGCCTATACCAGAGACAATGGCAGCACGGATCATGAGATCATTGCCATGAATCATTCCTTCCATGGCAGAACCATGGGTGCTCTTTCCGTAACGGGAACCAAGCATTATAGGGAGCCCTTCGAGAAGCTGATCCCGGGAATCCGCTTTGCGGATTTTAACGATATTGAAAGCGTAAGAGCCCAGGTGACAGACAAGACCTGTGCCATTATTGTAGAACTTCTGCAGGGAGAAGGAGGAATCTATCCGGCTACAGAGGAATTTGTTGCAGGTCTGAAAGAGCTGCAGAAGGAAAAGGATATCCTGCTGATCTTTGATGAGGTTCAGTGCGGTATTGCGAGAACGGGCAGGATGTTTACCTATCAGCACTATGATGTGCAGCCGGATATCGTAGCTTCTGCTAAGGCACTTGGCTGTGGCGTTCCGGTGGGCGCTTTCCTGTTGACGGAACGGGTTGCACAGATGTCCTTAAAGCCGGGAGATCATGGAACAACCTATGGAGGAAATCCTTTTGTATGTGCTGCAGTGGATAAGGTGCTGGAAATGATGGAAAGGGATGATCTGGCCGGTCATGTCCGGGAGATTGCCCCCTATCTGGAAGAAAAGCTGGATGAGCTTGCGGCAAAGTATCCCCAGCTGATCAAGGAACGGAGGGGAAAGGGCCTTATGCAGGGACTTCAGCTTACGATTGCGCCAAATGAGCTGGTCAAAAAAGTCATGGATAAGGGACTGATCCTTCTGACGGCAGGATCGGATGTGCTTCGCCTGCTGCCGCCTTTGATCATTGAAAAAGAAGATGTAGATAATATGATACAGATTCTTGATGAAACACTTTCCGAATGGTAAGATAATAGTGTAATTCACCGCGCCTTTTCACAAATGTTGAGTTTGAGGCAGGAAAAACTGCCATAAAGGAGCGGAATTGAAAAAGAAAAGAATAAGAGCCGTACTTATGATTTGCGTCATATGTATCATTGCGGTAATGCTGACAGGCTGTGAAGAGAAGGGACTGGTTGCTTCGGAAGGAGAACGGCAGTCCTATTCTTCGCAGGAGACGCCTTCGCAGGAGGCATCTTCCGATTCGGAAGCAGAAGCGTCTGCAGAAGAAGAAATTTATGTAGATGTGACAGGTGCCGTTCAGAAGCCCGGAGTATACCGGTTGAAGCAGGGAGACCGGGTTTATCAGGCGATCGAGAAGGCCGGCGGCTTTCGGGAGGATGCGGAAACGTCAGCGATCAATCAGGCCGCCGTACTGGAGGATGGTCAGCAGATTGCGATACTGAGTACTTCCCAGCAGCAGATGCAGGAAGAAAAGGCAGCTGAAGAAGGTCTTGTAAACATCAATACCGCAGATGCGGACACGCTGTGTACCCTGCCGGGGATCGGCGAGGCAAAGGCGAAGTCGATCATTGCTTACCGGGAGAAAAATGGCCCATTTAAAAGTACGGAAGAGCTGACCAAGGTCAGCGGGATAAAAGAAGGTGTATTTGACAAGGTCAGTGACCTGATCTGTGTCAATTAGAAAAGGCGGGAAATAAATGGCGCGCAGGGTTCTTGTAGTAGATGATGAGAAGATCATCGTAAAGGGTATCAGATTCAGCCTGGAGCAGGATGACATGGAAGTGGATGTTGCCTATGACGGAGAGGATGCACTTCGTCTGGCAAAGCTGAATTCCTATGACATTATTCTGCTGGATGTGATGCTCCCGAAGATGGATGGCTTTGAGGTATGTCAGGCAATCCGGGAATTTTCCAATGTTCCGATCATTATGCTGACCGCAAAAAGCGATGATATGGACAAGATCCTGGGTCTGGAATACGGAGCAGATGACTATATCACCAAGCCTTTCAATATTCTGGAGGTAAAGGCAAGGATCAAGGCTATTATCAGGAGAACTTCTTCCCGCAAGCAGGCAGAAGAGGAAGTTTTGCCGGAAGGAATGGTTGTCAGAGGCGATATGAAGCTGGACACGATCGGGCGCAGAGTTTATATCAATGAGAAGGAAGTTCGTCTGACCTCCAAGGAATTCGATATTTTAGAACTTATGGTTCTGCATCCGAACAAGGTCTACAGCAGGGAAGAGCTTTTGAAGCTGATATGGGGAGATCATTTTCCGGGTGACGGCCGTACGGTAGACGTGCATGTCCGCCGCATGAGAGAAAAGATTGAAGTCAATCCGCGTGAACCGAAATATATCCATACCAAGTGGGGAACCGGTTATTATTTCCAGAATTAAGAAGAAATCCTGCCCAAGCCTTTTTGCTGAATTAGTATGATCAGATTTTTACGGCGCCTGAAGCCATTTAACAGTATTCAATTCTATATTATTCTGATGGTTGTTTTGGCCGGTATGATTCCGGCCTTCTTTCTGACAGCAACCCTGATGAACAACTATGAAAAGGAGACGGTGGACGCGGATACCGCAACCATCATCAATCAGGCCAATATCCTGGCCGCACAGATTTCAAGAGAAAACTATATCACAAATGTAGGATCTCTCCGTTTAGAAGAGCAGATGGAGCTGATCAGTGCTTATAATGAAACCCGCATTATGATCGTAAACAGCGCATATGAGGTTATTTATGATACCTATGAATTTGACCTGGGGAAGAGTGTGATTTCGGAGTCCGTATTTAATGCTTTGGACGGAGATGTATATCATACCTATGATGCGCAGAATGAGTATATTGGCGTGGTTGTACCTATCAGTGACAGTCAAAGCGGGGAAATCAATGGTGCCCTTGCGGTTTCGGTTTCTACGACCAATCTGACGGATACCCTGAGACATATGTGGACCACAGCAATTATGATGGTTGCCGTGATTCTGGTTTTGGTAGTAATGATTGCCGTATTCGGCACCAGAAAGCTGATGAAGCCCTTCGAAAAAATGTCGGATTCTATCGATCAGATGGAGATGGACTTTGCAAATGACAAGCTGAATGTCCTGGACTATGCGGAGACAAGAGAGGTTTCTGAGGCCTTTAACAAGATGCTGTCACGTATGAAAACCGTGGATGATTCCAGAAAGGATTTTGTGGCAAATGTCTCTCATGAGCTCAAGACACCGCTCGCTTCGGTGAAGGTTTTAGCAGATTCCCTGGTTACCCAGGAAAATGTGCCGATTGAGATGTATCAGGAGTTTATGATCGATATTGCCCAGGAGATTGATAGGGAAAATAATATCATCAATGACCTTCTTGCCCTTGTAAAAAATGATCAGGGTCAGGCGGCACTGGACATTAAGAGCATGAATGTCAATGAGTTGGTGGAACATACCCTGAAGCGCTTGAAGCCCATTATTGACTTGCACAAGATTGAATTGGTTTATGAGAAGCTGAGACCGATCACGGCAGAGATTGATGAAGGCAAGATGACCCGTGTCTTTACCAATCTGGTGGAGAATGCGATTAAATACAATAGGGACGGCGGCTGGATTCATGTAACCTTGAATTCTGACCAGCAGTATTTTTATTTTAAGGTGGAGGATTCCGGGATCGGAATTCCCAAGGAGTCTCTGGATCATGTCTTTGAAAGATTCTACCGGGTAGATAAATCCCATTCCAGAGAGATTGGCGGAACCGGCCTGGGACTTGCCATTGTAAGAAGTACCGTTCTGCTGCACAGAGGGGCAATCCGTGTAGATTCTACGGAAGGAAAGGGCTCTACCTTTACCATGCGGATTCCCCTTGTGCATGAGGAAACAGAATAAGGAGAGAAAGGCAGGAAAAGAATGCAAAAACGGGTAATGCCTTTGCTGCTTTTACTGCTGTCACTGACTCTTTTGAGCGGCTGCGGCGGCAGAGAGAAAAAAGAATATGTATCCTATCAGATCGGAGCCGGCGGAAGAAGCCTGGAGGAGAGTAAGTTCAGCTTCCAGTCGGAGGAGAGGGATGATATGATCGAGGAGCTTGTGCAGTATCTGAATGAGGACAGGCTCTCGGATCAGAATGAGTGGACCGCATCGGCAGATGCACAAAAGGAGATTCCTCTTTTGCCTTCTGATGTGGAAATTACGGACTGGAGCTATGAAAATGGCAGAGTAGGTCTGACCTTTTCCGAGAATTATCTGCAGATGGACAGTGTCAGGGAGATTCTTTGCCGGGACGGCCTTGTGCAGATGTTTTTGCAGATTCCGGATGTGAACGGTGTGGAGTTCTATATTGGTGAGGAGCCTGCGAAGGATGCTTCGGGCAATGCCTTTGGTACAATGGATGCAGATACCTTTGTTACCAATCCGGGTTCGGAGATTAATTCCGTAAAAACAACGACCTTGACCTTATTTTTTGCAAATGAGGAAGGAAATGGCCTGGTTAAGGAAGAGCAGGAAATCCGCTATCTCAGCTCAAGATCCTTGGAAAGACTGGTAGTGGAACAGGTGATTTCCGGCCCGGAGGAGGAAGGACATAAGGCAACAGTGCCTGCCGAAACAGAGGTGATCAATGTAGCGGTTTCCAATGGGGTTTGTTATGTAAATCTTGGAAGTGAATTCACCAGGCTGATGAGCGATGTGAGTCCCCAGCTTACGATTTATTCTTTGGTGGACAGTCTTTGTCAGCTGGATGAGGTGAGTTATGTTCAGATATCCGTAGACGGAGAAACGAATCTTCTTTATGCAAATGCGATCAGCCTGGATCAGGTTTTTGAGGAGGATTCTGTCTTTTTGGAGGAGAATTAAGAAAAAAGAGGGGGCAGGGCATGCATGTGTAAAAGACCCATGTGTCTTTTCTTTTTCGCATTTCTGGCTGGTGTGATTTTTGCCTATACAGGCAGATGGATCCTTGGATTTGCCTTTGCGGCCGCTATTCTTTACCGGCTGGCAGACCTGGTCTATTTTTTGAAAAAGGCGAAGAAACCGCCGGGAAAAAGAAAAAAATGTCTGACAGGGCTGATCCTGATCCTGACAGTGACTGCCGCAGCGGCAGGATACGGCAGAGGCTACGTGAGCTGCCGCAATGCCGGCTGGTATGAGAGGGCAGATCTGGATGAAGAAAGGGTTACAGTCAGCGGAATCATTTATGCAAAGGAATGGAAAGAGACATCCTATGCAGTCTATTTGAAGGAGACAAGCATTTTCCATGAGGATAAGACCTATATGGGAAATCGGATTCTTCTTCGTACTTATCTTGGTGACTCGGATTCAGAGTCAGAAACACAATCACTTGAACAATACAAAATCGGACAGAGGATCGAAGCGACAGGCAAGATCTCTTATTTTGATGTCTCCAGAAATCCCGGGAATTTTGATATGAGGGGCTATTATCAGTTGAAAGGTATTGATTTTGCCCTAAATCTGGAGGAAAGCAGCCTTTTGGATGACAGGATTTCTTATTATTCGGAGTTTTTGTATGATTTGAAAGAAAGAGTACAGAAGGTTTATACGAGCCTGCTCTCAGAGGAAGAATACGGACTTTTATCGACCATGATCTTGGGAGATGATTCCCTGCTGAATGAAGAAACGGAGAATCTTTACCAGAAGGCAGGAATTTCTCATATTCTGGCAATATCAGGACTTCATATTTCTGTTCTTGGCATGAGCCTTTATCAATTTTTGAGGAAAAGGGGCATCTCCTATGGCTTTTCCGGAATCCTGTCTTTTTTCCTGATTTTTAGCTACAGCCTGATGAGCGGGATGGCGGTTTCTTCCCAAAGAGCCCTCCTGATGTTTGGCCTTCTTTTGCTGGCAAATGAAAGAGGGAGGGCATATGATTCCTTGTCGGCTATGGCTTTTGCCGGTCTTTTTATCCTGCTGGAAAACCCCCTGCTTTGCTTTACGGCATCTTTTCAGCTTTCCTTTGCGGCAGTGGCGGGAGCGGTTCTTTTTCCGCCTGTTTTAAAGGAAATATGGGGATTATGTGGAAAAGAAAAGGGAAAGAAAAAGATAAAAGGGGAAAAATACAAGGATGCTCTTTTAGATTCCTTCTTTCTTTGCTTGGGAATTCAGCTGTCGACGATGCCGATTGTTCTCTATTACTTTTTCGAGATTCCTTTATACAGTATTTTGGTGAATCTTCTGATCTTGCCCTTGCTTTCGGCTCTTTTGCTTTTGGGAATCTTGGGTGGCTTTTCGGGTTTGCTGAGTCTGTCTCTGAGCAGAATTTTTTTGCTTCCGGATCGGCTGATTCTGACCTTTTACCATCGGGTGTGTGTCTTTTTTCAGAGTCTTCCCGCAAGCAGTCTTGTATTGGGCAGACCTTCTGCCTGGAAAATCCTGCTTTATTATTTGCTCTTGGCAGGCTTGTTTGCTTTTGCATCTGTCAAAAAAAGAAGGAGAGAAGAGGAGGAAAAGGCGGAGCTTGAGGAAAAAAGCAGTCAGAGAAGATTTGTCGCAAAGAAAAAAGAAGAAAAAGCAAGGGCGGTTTTTCAATCTGTAATACAGAAAGGAAAGAGCCGGGCTGCCTTAGCCTGTTTTTTGCTGGGACTTCTTTTGTTTTTGAAGCTGCAAATACCGCTTCCTTTACAGATTTGCATGCTGGATGTCGGCCAGGGGGATGGAATCCTTCTTCGAACCGGCAGTGGCCTGACCTGCTTTATAGATGGTGGGAGTACGGATGTGAAGAAGGCGGGGAAATACCGTCTGCTTCCTTTTTTGAAAAGTGAGGGAATCGGAGAAATTGATTATTGGTTCCTTTCCCATACGGATGCAGATCATATGAGTGCAATGGAAGAGGCGATGGAGGCAGAGTATCCGGTCAGATGTCTGGTTTTGGCGGAAGGTATGGTCTGGGATGAGAAGGCAGAAAGGCTGATTCAACTGGCAGAAGAAAAGGGAACAAGGATATATCAGATCGGGGAGGAAAATATTCTGAAAGAGGGAGCTCTTTCGATAAGCTGTGTTTATCCTCCGGATCAAAATGCCTTTACAGATAAAAATGATGCCAGTATGGTGCTTTCTCTGCAGTATTGGGATTTTAAGATGCTTTTTACGGGAGATATTTCTTCAAAAACAGAAAGTGAGCTTATTGGAAAAAGGCTTCTGTCAGATATTGATGTTCTGAAGGTGGCGCATCATGGATCTGCGACTTCCTCTTCAAGGGATTTCCTAAAAGCGGTTAAGGCGGAAGCTGCTTTGATCTCTGTAGGAACAGATAATTCCTATGGACATCCAGCCAAGGAAACTCTGGAGAGGTTGGAGGAGGCCGGCTGCATAATTTACCGGACGGATCAGGAGGGGATGATCCGGATATCGGTTTACCAGAAAGGCTATGTAATGACAGATTATCTTGAAAATGATAGAATACCAGAGGCAGGAGGTAAGAGAAAGTGAAAACAATACAGGAAGATATCAAAACAGGAAACTTTCATTCCTGCTATCTGATTTATGGAGAAGAAGCTTATCTTGTAAAGCAGTATCGGGATAATTTGATCGATGCCATTACAGGAAGAAATGACATGATGAATTTCAGCCTTTTCCAGGGGAAAAATGTGGATGTCAGCCGTCTGATCGATCTGGCGGAGACCCTTCCTTTTTTTGCAGCACATAGGTTGATCGTGGTGGAGGATTCCGGCTTTTTCAAATCGTCCTCAGATAAGCTGGCAGACTATATTGCCAAGCTGCCCGAGAGCAGTATTCTGATCTTTACGGAGCAGGCTGTCGACAAAAGAAGCAGATTATACAAGGCAGTTCAGAAAAAGGGATATGTCTCCGAGATGAAAAAACAGACAGAGGCAACCCTGACCAAGTGGATTCTGTCTCAGGTAAAAAAAGAGAAGAAGCAGATCACCCAGGAAGCACTGAGCCTCTTTTTGGAAAAAAGCGGGACGGACATGAATGTGATCCGGAATGAATTGGAAAAGCTTTTTTCTTATTGTTTGGAGCGGAAGGGCATTACGGTGGAAGATGTGGAAGCGGTCTGCTCCTCCAGAACAGAAAATCATATTTTTGAAATGGTTGACGCAATCTCCACCAAAAACAGCAAAAAGACCTTTGACCTTTATGCGGATCTGGTTCAGTTGAAAGAGGCACCCGGAAGAATCTTATATTTGATTGCAAGACAGTATTCCCTTCTCTTGAAGAGCAAGGAATTGAGAGGGGAAGGACATGATTTTGCTTCCATTGCATCCCAGCTTTCTGTTCCGGAATTTGCGGTCAGAAAACAGGTGAGGCTGGCTTCGGCTTTTGAGGAGAGTCAGCTGAAGGAGGCAATCAAAAAGTGCGTCGAAGCAGAGGAGAGTTTTAAAACAGGCAAAATAGAAGATAGGCTCGCTTTGGAGACTCTGATCATGGAATTGCTGATTTTATAAGTTTTATTGGCGGCTTCGTTTCATCGTATCGCTTTGCGATACGATAGATCATGGACTCACGCCGCATTACGCATCTTGCTTCGCGCGATGCTTAGCGTTCTTCGAACGCTTGGCGGCTTCGTTTCATCGTATCGCTTTGCGATACGATATATTGCGGAGCTTTTTTTTTATGTAATAGGAAATTCTGACGGAATTTCCTATTACATAAAAAGGACCAGGGGAGACGGTATCCCTGGTCCTCTTTGTCTATTATTTTAGCTGAAGATAAACCGAATGCTTAAGCCATCTTGTTGACAGCGATTGTCATACGGGAAATCTTTCTGGAAACAGTGTTTTTGTGCATAACACCCTTGGAAGCTGCTCTTGCAAGCTCTTTGCTTGCTGCTGCAAGTGCTTCCTGAGCGGCTGCCTTATCACCAGCTTCGATTGCAGCGTCTACCTTCTTTACGTAAGTCTTAACGCGTGATTTTGTAGACTTGTTTTTTGCTGCATTTCTTTCAGCAACTAAGATTCTTTTCTTTGCAGATTTAATGTTAGCCAATCCGTACACCTCCAATATTTATGAAATAAAAACGTTTCTTTACATTAAAGTCGGACACGGACGATATAATGTAAACATACCTAATTATCTTATGCAAAGAGGACCTTTCTGTCAAGGGAAAATCATGAAAAACTTGAGGAAAGAGAAGGGCTGCTGTGTTATAATGTGACTTATGACAAAAGATAACTGTTCACATGCCGCTATCCTGAGAGGGATTTTGGTATAGATGAGTTTACATAATATAACACATAGCACGAGGATTAGGAATGAGTAAAATCGATCAGTCACATATCAGGAATTTTTGCATTATCGCTCATATCGATCATGGAAAATCAACACTGGCAGACCGTATCATTGAGATGACCGGAACCTTGACCAGCAGGGAAATGCAGACCCAGGTCCTGGACAATATGGATCTCGAGCGGGAGAGGGGCATCACGATAAAGTCCCAGGCAGTACGTATTATCTATAATGCCAAGGACGGGGAGGAATATATCTTTAATTTGATTGATACCCCGGGTCATGTGGACTTTAATTATGAGGTTTCCCGTTCTCTTGCAGCTTGTGATGGTGCGATACTGGTGGTAGATGCGGCTCAGGGAGTAGAGGCCCAGACCCTCGCCAATGTCTATCTGGCCTTAGAGCATGATCTGGAGGTTTTGCCGGTGATCAATAAGATTGATCTCCCCTCTGCAGATCCGGAGAGAGTAGCAGAAGAGATTGAAGATGTGATCGGCATTGAAGCAATGGATGCTCCAAGAATTTCTGCAAAGACAGGCGTCGGAGTGGATGAGGTCCTGGAGATGATTGTGCAGAAGCTTCCTGCTCCGACAGGAGACGTGGAAGAACCGCTGAAGGCATTGATCTTCGATTCGGTATACGATTCCTACAGAGGTGTAATCGTTTTTTGCCGTCTGATGGAAGGCAAACTGAAGGCTGGCATGAAGATCAAAATGCTGGCTACGGGAGCGACAGCAGATGTGGTTGAAGTCGGCTATTTCGGTGCAGGACAGTTTATTCCCTGTGAGGAACTGGAGGCTGGAATGGTAGGCTATCTGACAGCCAGCCTGAAGAATGTAAAGGATACCCGTGTTGGTGATACGGTGACGGATGCAAACCGTCCCTGTGCAGAAGCTCTGCCTGGTTACAAGAAGGTACAGCCTATGGTTTACTGTGGCCTTTATCCGGCAGATTCGGCCAAATATCCGGATCTTCGGGATGCTCTGGAAAAGCTTCAGCTAAACGACGCTTCTCTTCAGTTTGAGCCGGAGACCTCGATCGCTCTTGGCTTCGGTTTCCGCTGCGGTTTTCTTGGCCTTTTGCATTTGGAAATCATTCAGGAGAGACTGGAAAGAGAATACGATCTTGATCTGGTGACGACAGCACCGGGGGTAATTTATAAGGTGCATAAGACAGACGGCAGCATGATTGAGCTGACAAATCCGTCGAATCTGCCGGATCCATCAGAGATAGAATATATGGAAGAGCCGGTTGTGGATGCGGAGATCATGGTAACGAGCGAATTTATCGGTGCGATCATGGATCTTTGCCAGGAGAGACGAGGCACCTATATCAGCATGGATTATATTGAGGAGAACAGGGCAGTACTGAAGTATGTAATGCCGCTGAACGAGATCATCTATGATTTCTTTGATGCCTTAAAATCAAGATCCAGAGGTTATGCGTCCCTAGACTATGAGCTGAATGGTTATGTCAGAGCAGAGCTTGTGAAGCTGGATATTCTGGTAAACCGCGAGGTGGTCGATGCCCTTTCCTTTATCGTTCATGCATCAACAGCCTATGAACGAGGCCGGAAAATGTGTGAAAAATTAAAGGAAGAGATTCCGCGTCATTTATTTGAAATTCCGATTCAGGCAGCAGTCGGAGGAAAGATTATTGCCCGTGAGACCGTTAAGGCCATGCGCAAGGATGTGCTTGCGAAATGCTATGGCGGTGATATCTCACGAAAGAGAAAATTGCTGGAGAAGCAGAAGGAAGGAAAGAAGAGAATGCGTCAGGTAGGAAATGTTTCAATTCCTCAGGAGGCATTCATGAGTGTTCTCAAACTGGACACAGACTGATCTATGATTCGTGACAATAATAATTTAGAATTATATATTCATATCCCTTTTTGTAAAAAGAAGTGCGAATACTGCGACTTCCTTTCGGGACCGGCGAATGCAAGGGAAGTGTCGGAGTATATGAAGGCTCTGAGGAAGGAGCTTTTGATGTGGGCGGCGGCAGCAGGAAATCATACTGTCAGCTCTGTCTTTATTGGCGGAGGAACGCCCACCATTCTTCCAACCGGAGAAGTGGAAGAGCTGATGCGGGTAATTTTTCAGAATTACCATGTGTCGGAACAGGCAGAGATCAGCATAGAGGCGAATCCGGGAACGGTCAGCCTGGAGCAGCTTAAGGCATATGTGGCTTGCGGCATCAACAGAATCAGTATCGGCCTTCAGTCAACCGATGAAGATCTTTTAAAAAGACTGGGCAGAATTCACAGCTATGAGGATTTTCTCATGGCTTTTCAGATGGCTAGAATGGCGGGCTTTCGAAATATCAATGTGGATTTGATCAGTGGTATTCCGGGACAAAGCCTTTCGGATTGGGAGGATAGCCTGAAAAAGATCACGCTCCTCCGGCCGGAGCATATTTCTGCCTATGGACTGATCATAGAGCCGGGGACCCGTTTCCATGACAAATATGCAGCAGATGAGAAGCGGAGAGAGGCCGGATATGAGCCTATGTTTCTTCCTTCGGAGGAGCTGGAGAGACAGATGTATCAGCTGACGGGAGAGATGCTGGAAGCAAAGGGCTACAGGCGCTATGAGATCTCAAATTATGCAAGGGCAGGAAAGGTCTGTCTTCATAATCAGGGATACTGGAAGAGAGAAGAGTATCTGGGATTCGGAATCGGAGCGGCTTCTCTTTTTCGGGAAACAAGGTGGTCGAATACAAGAAATAAAAACATTTATGTTAACTATCTTGCGAGAGGAGAGTTTCCCCTGGAGGAGGAAAGTCTGGAGAAACTTTCCCCGGCAGCGCAGATGGAGGAGTATATGTTCCTGGGCCTTCGTATGATGGAAGGCATCCAAAGGAGCAACTTCGAGAAAAGTTTCGGTCACAGCCTGGAAGGTATTTTCGGAGACAGGCTCATCAGACTTCAAAAAGAAGGTCTTTTGGAGATGGAAGAGGGAAGAATCCGTCTGAGCGAGAAAGGAATCGACCTCAGCAATTATGTTTTTTCCCAGTTTTTACTAGAAGGAGATCAGGCAAATGTACTTACAGACAAAGGATGTAAATCTTTATTATGAAAGAACGGGAAAGGGCCCGAGTCTGCTGATGATACATGGGGCAGTTGCCGATGCGGGATATTTTACGGAAACAGCAGAGTATCTTAAGGATTATTTTGATGTGATTACCTATGACAGAAGGGGTAATTCCAGGAGCAAATGCTCACCCGAGGCGAGCTTTCATATTGAAGATCAGACAGATGATGTACTGGCACTGATTGAGGAATTGGATCTGCATGATTTGATTCTTATGGGCCATAGTGCCGGCGGTATCATGGCAATGGAAGCCATCCGCCGTATGCCATCCAGAATCCGTTATGTCATGTTTTATGAGACGCCGATCATGGCGATTCTTCCGCAAAGGCAGGAGCTTTTGGAATGGACGAAGCATATGGAAGAGATCAATCTGGCTGGAAAGCATAAGGAGGCAGCAAAGGAATTTGGCATGTCTATCGGCGAGCTGGATCCCAGAGCCAGAGCAAAGAGCTTTATTGAGAAGAGAAGAGACCGGGCAAATTTCGGCCACTTTATCAACCATGAATTTCATGATTTTTCCTTTTATGAGCCGGACTTTAAGTTTTTAAAGACCAATGCCAAATTTTTTACGGCAATATCCGGTGACCGGAATCAGGCACATTATTTCCATGAGGCAATGGATCTGATGGAGTCAGAGCTTGGCATTGAACAGGTGCATGTGCCGGGCTGTCATAATGCACCCTTTGATCTGCCATTGGATTTTGCCAATGGCCTGCTTGGAATCGCAGTAAGAAAAAATCTTCTTATTTCATAGGAAACCTCGTTCTTATACGATCAAAAAACAAGGATGCGCATTCGCGCATGGAGAAGAGGCTGTCGCACTAACGCAATTCATACAAAACGTGGTTATTTATAATAGAACTTATATCCACGTTTCGTATAAAAATTGCTTAATGCGACAGCCCCTTCTTGTATTCCTATTATCTAAAAGTTATCAGCTACCAATAATGAGTTTACTTTAGAAAGTCTTTAATGGAAGAAAGCTTTGCGGGCATAGCCCCCATTAAAGCATCCAGAATGACGATTGCAGCCATGCATTCTACAACGACAACCGCCCGGGGGACAATGATGGGATCATGTCGTCCGTGAATGGTTAGCTTTGTGTTTTCATGGTTTTTTGTAATGGTTTCCTGCTCGATGGAAATTGAAGGAGTCGGCTTAAAAGCAGCACGAAAAACAAGGGGCATACCGTTGGAAATGCCGCCCAGAATGCCACCGCAGTGATTCGTTTTCGTAGAAACCCTGCCAGCTTCATCTACTGAAAAAGCATCGTTGTTTTCGCTGCCGCGCAGTTTGGCAGCGGCAAAGCCGTCTCCGATCTCGAAGCCTTTTACGGCTCCGATGGAAAAGATGGCACGGGCCAGATCCGCATCCAGCTTATCAAAAACCGGTTCGCCGAGACCGGCAGGAAGACCGGTGATAAGGCATTCGCAGATACCGCCGGAGGAGTCTCCTTTTTCGCGGAGAGACTGCAGATAGGCAGAGGCCTGCTCGTAGGCAGCTGCATCCGGCATAAAAAGTGAATTTTTTAAAATCTGGTCTGCGTCAAAGTTTTCCCTGTCGCAGCAGATTGGACCGACAGAGAGGGTGTAGCAGGTAAAATCAATGCCCAGCTCTTTTAAGATCAAGGCAGCGATAGCGCCTCCTGCAACTCTTCCGATGGTTTCCCTTCCGGAGGAACGGCCGCCTCCCCGATAATCCCGAAAGCCGTATCTTGCATCAAAAGTATAATCGGCATGTCCGGGGCGGTAGCTGTTCATGATATTGGAATAGTCCTTAGAACGCTGATTCTCATTTCGTACCAGAAGGGAAATCGGAGCGCCGGTGGTTTTCCCTTCGAAGACACCGGATAGAATCGAAACGAGATCCCCCTCCTTGCGGGGGGTTGTAAAATCCGACTGACCGGGCTTGCGGCGGTTGAGATAAAATTGAATATCTGCCTCGCTGAGGGGGAATCCGGCAGGAACGCCGTCGACGACTACGCCGAGACCCTCGCCGTGGGATTCACCCCAGCTGGTGATACGAAATTGTCTGCCAAATGAGGAACCTGCCATGATATATTTCTCCTTCTTTTGGGATCATCTGTCCCATTTATCACATAAGTCATTGATCTGACTGGTGAATTTTGCCAGATCTTTATTTGTTCCGCCTTCATTGCGGCGGATGACACCCAGCAGTCTCTGACCGGCATCCAGAAGCTTCTGGAAGATGTCGCTGGTCCGCTGAGCCTTTTTCTTCTTTGTTATCTTGAGCCGGCTTCCCTGGGTGAGAAGCTGACCGCTAGCGAGATCAAAGGAATCTCCGCTATAAGGCGCATAGGCCGGAATGCCGAAGTGATCGGTCAGAAGCGCTGCAAAATGATCCGTAACCTCATCCTCTCCATGTACAACATAGATTTGGGAAGGTTTTTCCTGCATTTCTTCTATCCAGTGAAGAAGTCCTTCCCGGTCTGCGTGTCCGCTGACTCCGTCAAGCTGTTCGATATGAGCCAGAACGCTGATCTCTTCCCCGAAAAGCTTCACTTTGGAGGCGCCCTCTATAAGAGAACGGCCTAAGGTGTTATAGGCCTGGTAGCCAACAAAGAGAATGGTACATTCCGGCCGCCAGAGATTGTGCTTCAGATGATGCTTGATGCGGCCGGCTTCACACATGCCGGAGGCAGAGATGATTACTTTGGGATTCGGATTAAAGTTGATCAGCTTGGAATCATCGCTTGTTACAGAAAGCTTCAGCCCTTTGAAGGAAAGGGGATTGATGCCCTTCCGAATCAGCTCCATCGCATCCTCGTCGTAGCAGGTGAAGGTGTTTTTCTCGAAGATTTTGGTCGCACTTACAGCAAGAGGTGAGTCTACATATACTTCAAAATCCGGAAATTCCGGAAGAAGATTTTCCTCCTTGATCTGACGGAAAAAGTAGAGCATTTCCTGGGTTCGACCCACTGCAAAGGAGGGAATGATCAGATTGCCTCCGCGGGAAAAGGTATCCCTTAAAATAGCAGTCAGTTTCGGGATGTAGGAAGTCCGTTTTTCGTGACTCCTGTCGCCATAGGTAGACTCGATGATCAGATAATCGCCGCCTGCAATAGGCTGAGGATCCTTGATCAGGGGCTGGTCAATATTGCCGACGTCGCCGGAGAAGACCAGACTTTTGCTGATGCCGTTTTCGGTGAGTTTGACCGTAATGGCGGCAGAGCCCAAAAGGTGGCCGATATCCGTAAAACGGACGCTGATGCCGGGAGCCGGAGAAAATTCTTCATTATAGGGAATGCCAACAAAAAGCCTGAGGCAGGCGCTGGCATCTGCAATGGTATAGAGAGGTACAACTTCCTCCCTGCCCTGACGTCTTGCCTTTCTGCTTCTCCATTCTGCCTCGAACTCCTGGATATGGGCGCTGTCAAGCAGCATAATGTCACAAAGGTCTTTTGTAGCTTCGGTCGTATAAATAGGTCCCTTAAAGCCTTGGGTGCAGAGAAGCGGGAGCAGACCGGAGTGATCGATATGAGCGTGGGTCAAAAGAACAAAGTCAATCTCGCCGGGGGTAACAGGGATACCTGCCTGCTGATAAAGATCGGCGCCCTGTTCCATGCCGCAGTCGACCAGAAAACGCTTGCCGCATGCTTCTACAAAATGGCAGCTGCCGGTAACCTCGTGAGCGGCACCGTTAAAGAATATACGCATAAAAACACCCCCTCATATAAGGAAAAAGCTTTTTGTTTTAACTCAGCCGGAGTATGGCAAACGCTAATTAGTCTGAAAGCAAGCTTCGAATGAGCAAAAAAGCTGATGAAAGCATCTTCTTAATCAAAGTATAATAGATAAAATAATGAAGTTCAAGCTTGCTTTGGATTGCATTGCATATGGGCTCTTTGCTATAATATTTCAGTTAGAGTTTTTTATTGTATAGGAAACTTTGTGAATGTAAGAATGGGAGGAAACTATGGCTGATCTTCGCAGCGAAATTGAAAAGAGACGAACATTTGCGATTATTTCTCATCCGGATGCAGGTAAAACAACCCTGACTGAGAAATTTCTTTTATATGGTGGAGCAATCAACCAGGCCGGAAGCGTAAAGGGAAAGGCTACGGCCAAGCATGCGGTTTCTGACTGGATGGAGATTGAAAAGCAAAGAGGTATTTCGGTTACCTCTTCTGTTCTGCAGTTTCATTATAATGATAAATGCGTAAATATTCTGGATACGCCCGGACATCAGGACTTTTCGGAGGATACCTACCGTACCCTGATGGCGGCAGATTCGGCGGTAATGGTGATTGACGGATCAAAGGGGGTAGAGGCGCAGACAAGGAAGCTTTTTAAGGTCTGCGTTATGAGACATATTCCGATTTTTACTTTTATTAATAAGATGGATCGGGATGCGAGAGATACCTTTGACCTGGTGGATGAGATCGAGAAGGAGCTGGGAATTGCAACCTATGCGGTAAACTGGCCGATTGGATCCGGAAAGAATTTTCAGGGTGTTTATGATAGAAAAAGCCGGAAGATTCTTCTTTTCTCCGATACGAAAAAGGGAACGAAGGAAGGCGAAACACAGGAAATCTCAATTGATGATCCGAATGCAGAAGAACTGATCGGAAGTGAGAATTATGAGACGCTGATGGAGGAAATCGAGCTTTTGGACGGAGCCGGAGAAGAGCTGGATATGGAAATGGTGGCTCAGGGTGAGCTGTCACCGGTATTTTTCGGATCTGCCTTGACAAACTTTGGTGTTGAGACCTTTTTGGAGCATTTCTTAAAGATGACAAGTTCTCCCCTTCCGCGGAAGGCTGACTGTGGTATCGTCGATCCTTTTTCCGAGGATTTTTCAGCCTTTGTCTTTAAGATTCAGGCAAATATGAATAAGGCGCACAGAGACCGAATTGCCTTTATGCGAATCTGTTCCGGAAAATTCGATGCAGGAATGGAAGTTCTCCATGTACAGGGAAAGAAAAAGGTTCGCCTTTCCCAGCCCCAGCAGATGATGGCACAAAACAGAACTATGGTGGATACCGCTTACGCGGGTGACATTATCGGTATTTTTGATCCGGGCATTTATTCCATCGGAGACACGCTGACAACGGCAAAGGAGAGTTTTCAGTTTGAGGGAATTCCGACCTTTGCTCCGGAACATTTTGCCAGAGTACGTCAGATCGATACGATGAAGAGAAAGCAGTTTGTTAAGGGTGTCGAGCAGATTGCCCAGGAGGGTGCGATTCAGATTTTTCAGGAATACAAAACCGGTATGGAAGAGATTATCGTAGGCGTTGTAGGTGTGCTTCAGTTTGAGGTTCTGGAATATCGTCTGAAGAATGAATATAACGTGGATATCAAGCTGGAGAATCTTCCTTATGAATATATCAGATGGATTGAGAATGAGGATATCGATCTTGATCGTCTGACAGGCACCAGTGACATGCGCAAGATCAAGGATCTGAAGGGAAGACCGCTTCTTCTTTTTGTAAATGAGTGGTCGGTTGATATGACGTTGAAACGGAATGAGGGACTGATTCTCTCAGAATTTGGAAGGAACAGCTGATGATTAAACTGATTGCCTCGGATGTGGATGGAACCCTGGTTGAGGATGGAACCTTTCGATTAAATCCGGAATATTATGACCTGATTAAGGAATTGCACAAAAGAGGGATTCTTTTTGTAGCGGCAAGCGGCAGACAGTATTCCTCTATGAAAAGACTCTTTTCACCGGTACTGGATCATATGGATTTTATTTCGGAAAGCGGAGCGGCTATCTGGAAAAAAGGAAAGAGCCGTGTGCCTTTGGCGATCCCGAGAAGTGATGTGCTGGAAATGGCGGAAGATGCGGAAAAAATACCTGGAATGGATTATATGATCACGACAGCGGACCGCTGTTTCCTGAAGGAGAAGGGAACGGAACTCTGGCGCTGGCTGGAGGAAGGTTACCGATATGATCTCGAACTTTGTCAGGCAAAGGAACTTCCGGAAGGCTTGGAATTTACAAAATTTGCCCTCTATTATCCCTATAGGGTGGAAGAACTTACCGTAGAATTCAGGGAGAAGTGGGAGAAGAAGCTTCATCTGTGTCTGGCGGGACACATGTGGCTGGATGCCCTTATGCCGGGGGTGAATAAAGGCTCTGCTTTAAAGCTGATCCAGGAGGATTTGGGGATTTTGCCGTCAGAAACCATTGTCTTTGGGGACAATCAGAATGATCTGGAAATGATGGACTGCGCAGAGCTTTCTTATGCAGTCAGTACGGCGAGAGAAGAGATGAAAAAGAAGGCACGAGGAGGCGTGATCCCCTCCTTTGCGGAAGATGGAGTTCTGACAGAGCTAAAGAAGCTTTTGGATTAAGAAAAGGATGGCTTCCTTGCTGTGAACGGACTGAAATGATAAGGCCGGCTTGAAAAATGCCGGAAAATATGATATAAGAAGAAAAACACGAGTAGCAAAACTGCGTAAATCCAGTGATTGCTGCTCGTGTTTTTTTGTGTAATAGGAAATTCTGTCAGAATTTCCTATTACACAAAAATCTGCAAGGATGCGCACTCGCGCGAAAAGGAAATATGTCGCAAGCGACCGCGCTCGGCGC
>CAVEOK010000019.1:6126-38728 GCA_963617415.1 Oscillospiraceae bacterium | reverse complement strand
TATGACCTCTGGAGGAATGACTTCTCCTATCGTCATAATATCTCTCATCCTCGTAATAATGATTTCTTTTTCTCTTCTTCGCCATAACTCATATACTCCGTTTTTTTCACTCTTTGCAGAATGACATAAATCGATTGTAACGACTTAAGATTATACTCCACTTTTGTCAGGAGTGTCAATATTCACACAGATTTCTTTACATTTCTTTCTTTTTTTCCTGCAGCTTCGCCCTTTGAATGAGCGCCTCTGCATCTGCTCTTCCCCTCATCATCTCTTTCCATTTCTCGAGCTTATTCTTTTCATATAGAAGGGTTTTTATATAATGAAAGTAATATTTTTTCTTTTCGTAGCCATAATCAATAACCGCTTTGTGCATTTCCATATAATATTTCCAGTTGCGGATAATATAGTAATGCCGGATTGGGGCATGATTCAAAACCGTTATTTTCATTCCCAAAAAGCGGTGATTTTCTCCTCTGCCAAGCTCATGCAGCATCCTGACCGAATTGATCCGATAAATCCTGTAGCCATGCTCACGGATTCTGGCCGAAAAATCATAATCTACATAATCAATAAAGAGATCATCGAAAAAGCCGCCAGACTCTTCCCAGGCGTTCAGCGGGCTCATTCCACCTGAGGTAATACAGTCCTTTAATATTTCTGCCTTTCCCTCATGATCTGCCACCTGACTGTAGTTTCGATCCAGCAGAAGGGGGCAAAGAATCCCCAGACAGGGAAGCTTTATATATTTTTTGTATTCGCTGATCATATTGGCCGGACAAACCGAATCCTGATCGAGGGTCAGTACCCAGTCAAATTCATTTACCTTGGCATATTCAAACATCTGGTTAAGAGCTCTGGCCAGGCCCAGATTTTTGCCATTCTTCTGCCAATGCAGTTTTTCTTTTATGCTAAGATCCTGATCTGTTATTGCCTTCTCTTCCAGCTTCTGCTCCAGCCAGCTTTCCAGCTCTCCGATATCCGAAGAACCGTTATCCACCAGAAGCAGACCTTCCACCTGTCCTATGATCGCCCTTACATTTTCCAGCAGCTTCTCCCTGTCCGCTTCGTAGACCGAAATTCCCGCTAAGATTCTCATCTGCTCTTCTCTCCTGTCTTTCTCTGCCTTCTGCTGCTGATTCTTTTCAGCAGTGCTCCTATGAAAACAGCCCTGTTTCTGATCATTTTCGGAAGGGGATAATGCTGCATGGAAGAAGCATTTTCACCATGTCTGCGATAACGGATCAGCTTCTCCTTTAAGAAGAAGGAGCCTCCATATACATCTGCAAGAACACCGATCCATTGATCATACATTTCAATATTGCGCGGAATGGGAAAGATCAGGTCCAGAAGTTCTTTTCGAAAGGCCATACAGCATCCGATATAAGAATTTTTCACGATATTTTTCAGTGCTCCTGACCCGGAAGATCTGTATTCCATAAAGGAAGGAATGATCTCATCCTCATTGTCATCGATCACACTGCAGTCATGAACAAGGGCCATACAGCTACGTTCAGCAAAAGCCTTTAATACCACTTCTTTTTTATTCTTTTCCCATATATCATCCTGGTCACAGATAAAAATAAAGTCTCCCTTGGCCTTCTTTAAGGCAAATTCGAAATTGGCATTAATGCCCTTCTGCGGACCTTTATAGAGGCGGATTCTCTTATCCTGCTCACGGTATTGTCTGAGAATCTCTCGCGTATGATCCTTTGAGCCATCATCGGATATGATCAGCTCATCTTCCTCAGACAAGTTAAGGAGAACAGATTCTATCTGCTCTCCCAAATATTTTTCACCGTTGTAGGTTGTCATCACAACTGAAATCATCCCTGAAAAATCCCCCATTTACGGAAATATTTTATCATAGACTCTACATGAATACGAAAAAGCTTTTTGTTTTTATGGGAACCCTTTTCCCACTTATGGATCACAGATGCTCCCGGAAAATAGACAAAACGGGACTTTTGACGAACTCTTCTGCAAAGATCCGCATCCTCCATATAAAGGAAAAAGCGGTCGTCAAAGCCTCCGACCTCTTTAAAAAGCTCTGTCCGCATGACCAGAAAGCTTCCTTGGCCAAAGGGCAGGTCAAATACTTCATCATAATTCTGATCCTGCAGGGTATGATAATCCTGCCTTTTTTTGAAATGTCCGCTGCAAAACATACGGATAAACATATCCAGCGGTGTGACATCTCTTCGATAGACCTTTTGCAGCTGGCCATCTTCTGTAAGAATTCTTGGAATCAGCATGCCAATATCCGGATTTTCATCCAGAAAAGAGAGGATGGGCGAAAAGGCATCCTCCTTCAGAAGAATATCCGGGTTCACGATTGCATGATACTCCGAATCGTATTCCTTCATACAAAGATTATGTCCTGCGCCAAATCCGATATTACCGCCGCTCTTTCGGTAAATAAGATCCGGATAGGCGGCAATGAATTCCCGAAATTCTCTTTCTCCCGCATCGGATTCATCATGTTCGCTGTTATCGATCAGATAAATCTCTTTTTCAAGCTCCGCCGGCGTTTCTTTTTCAATGGATTCCACCGCATTTTTTACATCTGTATAATCCTCATAAATGACGATGGATATGCTTAATTTCTTCATTTACTATATTTTAAATTATCTTTTATAAATCGATTTTCTTCTATTGCAAAAGCTTTTTCAAAAGCAGTCTATCTTTTATTCAGACACTTCTGATAAAGTTTCATGTACCGCTTGCTCACCTGGTCAATTTCAAAATGACCATAGGCATAGCTCTGGATTTCCTTTGCTTCAAAGCCGCCCTGTTCCTTCTCCTTCAGCATCTTCTCGATTCCCTCTGTTAAAGCATCTGTGCTCTCTCTGTCAACAACAATCGCCGTCTGCTCGGTCACAAGGGAATTTGCTCCGCCTGATCTTGTTACAACCAAGGGCTTTCCTAAAAGCATAGCCTCCTGAACAGAAACACCGGAGCATTCAAAAATACTGGCTGAAACCGTGAATTTCATCTGTCTGACAATGGAATAAACCTTCTGTCTCTCACACTGTCCGTAAAAAATAACCGAATCCTCTATGCCAAGTTCCTTTGCCATATTCTGATAATATTCCAGATACTCTCCTCCGCCGCATACATGAAGCATCAGAGAATAGCCCTTCTCTTTCAAAGCAGCCAGTGCCGGAAGCAGGTATTGATAACCCTTGATTTCCTTACTATAGAAGGCCGCTACAATCGCAAAATTAATCCTTCCTTCTACCGCATAGCTCTCGCCATCCGCTTCAATTCTTTCCGGATTCTCGATTCCGTTATAGATGACATGGAAGTCACATTTAGGAAAAATCTTTGACAGCCTGTCTCTGGAATCTCTTGAAACGCAGATGTTGGCATACGTTCTTCGATAAACAAAATCCACCAGCATCCGGTTGATCTTTTTATCAAAATGAGAAAGTTCGATCGGATTATGCTCTGTCACAATCACCGGAATATGCAGCAGCTTTCCCACGATCACGGCGATCACTCCGGCGCCTGCTGCCACATGGGCATGAATAATATCCGGCTGATAATCCTTGACAGCCTCGATCGATCCCTTTAAGATTTCCGGAAATCTTCTGGCCCGGTCACTATGCCATGGAGCAAAGCGATAGGTCAAAAGATCTCTTTCCATTCTCTTCACAAGGCCCTTTTCCTCGCTTTGATCAAAGGGATAATAGAGCGCCATATCTGCATATTTTTTTAAGGCCATGGACTGTTCATAATGAAAAACCCCGTCCAGCAGCACTTTCGCATCTCTTGAGGTGAACCAGGTCACCATCATCATTACTTTCATCCTTCTCCTCTTTTCTCATTATCCCAAATACCAGATATAGCTGGCGATTTCTTCTTCTGTATAATCACTTTCAATCTTCAGATCATCGTATGCTATCCTCTGATACTGATTCTTATCATAAAAGGCTATCGCCCTCTTATTTTCCTTTGACACACACCAGTAAATCTTTTCCAGGCCTTTTTCTTTGCCGATCCGGATGATCTCCTTCATGCCAAATGCAGAATATCCCTCTCCCATTGCAGTCCTGCGAATGGTAATTGCAAATTCTGCACTTTTTTCTTCCGGACGTATTTCCTTCAGACTGACGGTGCCCATATATTCATCCTGATCATCAGCAATTGCAAGATTCAGGTTTTCCTGATCCTCCCTGCTCCTGCGGATAAAGGCCAGGCAATTCTCTATGGTCATGGAAGAGAAATCCTTTGCCATATATTTTACAAGCTCAGCGTCATGCATCCATTCCAGCATCTTCTCAGCATCTTTTTCTTCCAGTGCTCTTAATTTCATATCTTAATTTTCACTTTCTTCAAAGGATTCAGCAGTTTTCCCAAGCTTCTGTCATAGATCAAATGATAAATTCTGTCTGCCAGATAACAGATCAGATAAATAGCAAGGCAGGAAAGGAATAAGTATAGAAGCATAATAAAAGGATTTCCCTCTGCCATTCCTTTCACATTCAGAAACATGAGAAAAGCCATATGGAGCAGATAAACACCAAAGGCTCCCTTCGCAAGCTCATTTATCAGACGGTTATTCTTTATCTTCAGATTCTTAAAGAGGCAGAAGCTAAGATAAGCCTCAAGCAGAATCAGAGGATTATCATAATTCAGAACAGAGGACGAAAGGCCCATTCCCAGGCTGATATAGATCCAGGCAAAATTCAGAATCCATACCAAAACTAAAAGAAAGAAGAGCTTTTTCTGCTTTTCCCTGGCTTTTCTGCTCTCATAGCCGCCGATCAGATAGCATAAAAGAAAAAGAAGAATGGTATAGCCATTCTGATCTCCATCAATCCCGACAGAGGAAATTCCGGAAAGAACCTGACCGCTCAGATTCTGTGCGATATTGATCAGAGTCGTATAAAAGGCAAAAAGCAAAAGCAGAAGGATCAGCAGCCTTCTGTAGGCCTCCTCACTAAGAGAGGCTGTCAGACGGTTGATGTAGGGCGTAAGCAAATACAGCACCACATACAAAATCACAAAATAATTATTGGGTATTGCCGCATTGCCAAAGGCTGCAAGGGAAAAGTCTTCCTTCATCAAGATCAATCGAAGGAGATAAATCCCGATTCCGTAGATCACCACCTGAAGGATCAGGCCTGCCGGCTTATAAAGAGATACCTCCTGCTTTTTCAGCATAAAATATCCCGTGATCATCAAAAAAACATCTACGCCGCAGATAAAAATAATCTCCAGAAAATAAAGAAAAAGGGAATTCAGACTTCCATATGCCGCATAGGAAAATCCGCCTCCCATATCCGGATTATTGAAATGCAGAATGATGATTCCGGCCATAGCCAAAATTCTCAATAATTCAATATTTGACTCTCTCTGACCGGTCTTTTCCATTCCCTGTCTCCTTCCGCCTTTCTCTTTTTTCTATCTAAATGCCTGCCAGCTCCCATTAGGAAAAAGCATTCAGCTTCTCGATCACATAGCTGACAGCTTCCTCACTGATTCCGTAGTACATGGGAATACTAAGTACTGTCTCACTGATCTTTTCTGCGATTGGCAGACTGCCCTTTTTTATCTCCAGCTCCTGATATGCCGGCTGCAGATGCATAGGTGTCGGATAATGCTTCACTGTATGAATGTCGCATGCATCCAGATAGGCTTCCAGCTCATCTCTTTTCTCACAGCGAATCACAAAAACATGATAAATATGCTCAAAATTTTTATCTGAAGGCAAAGGCAGACTGATCAAAGGATTCTTAATCTCTGAAAGATAGCGTTCTGCCACTTTCTGCCTGTAGGTATTCCATTTATCCAGCTGGGGAAGCTTTACCCGCAGAAAAGCGGACTGCATTTCATCCAGTCTGCTGTTGGTTCCCTTATAAATATGATGATATTTATAATCGGATCCGTAATTTCCCAGGGCTCTTACCTTGTCTGCCAGTTCCTTGTCATTTGTTACTACGCAGCCGCCATCGCCGAGGGCCCCAAGATTCTTTCCCGGATAAAAGCTGAATCCGGCCGCATCTCCGAGACCGCCGACTCTCTTTCCCTTGTACCTGGCGCCATGCGCCTGAGCCGCATCCTCAAGCAGCTTCAGTCCGTATTTATCTGCCAATGCTTTGATCGGATCCATATCTGCAGCTCTTCCCTGCAGATGAACTGCGATAATTGCCTTGGTCCGCTCCGTAATCTTTTCTTCGATCCGATCCGGATCAATATTATAGCTTTCGATGGTCGGTTCTACAAAAACCGGCTTCGCACCGGCATAGGAAACAGCCAGAGCCGTTGCAATATAGGTATTAGAAGGAACAATTACCTCATCTCCCTCTCCGATTTCCATTGCTTTTAAGATCAGATAGAGCGCATCCAGTCCTGTTCCAACGCCAATACAATATTTTGCTTCGCAATAGGTGGCAAACTCCTCCTCAAAGCATCTGCATTGCTCTCCCTGAATAAAATAACTGCTGTCCATCACTTTTCCATAGGCCTGGTCAAGCTGAGGACGCAGCTCATCATGCATCGGTCGAAAATCCGCAAAGGGTACAAACATCTTATTTTTTCTCCTTCCCGATATACTTCATAAAGTCCTCATAATTTCTGATATAGTCTCTCTCGTCATAATACTCCGAAGCAAGCACCATCAGAACACAATCCTCAGAGAAATCATACATTTCTCTCCACATATCATTGCTGATATAAAGTCCCTCATAAGGTGCATCCAGCAAAACCTCCGCTGTTTCGCTTCCGTTGTCCAGATGAATCCAACAGGAGCCGTGAATTGCGATCAGAATCTGCTGCAGGGCCTTATGGGCATGATAGCCTCTTCTTACCCCCTCCAGCGTATCATACATATAATAAACACGCTTGATCTCAAAGGGAATATCCTTCATTTCTTCAAGAGCAACCAGCATTCCTCTTTCATCGCCATGCCTTTGAAATCTGTACTTTACTATTTCCATTTCTAACCTCTCTTATGACTGCCGAAGCTCCTTCATAAAGCCTTTATCCTGCAAAAATCCCTTCTCAGCATTTTTCTGGTCTGTCGCACGGGCAGCCTTCTGCTTATAATGAGACAATAAATAAGGCACAAGACCCGGATTCTCGAAGGTTCGCAGCAGAGTCCTCAGATAAAGATTATCGATCTTGTAATACTTCATCAGCTTCTTTCTTTTGATGACCCATTTATTTTCCGGATAGCTTCGAATGATATAACGATAAAAGCGATCTACATCCTCTGCAATCTTTTTGCGAAAGGGAGAATCCTTTGATGTTGAAGCTCCGATATTGGCCTCATACAAAACAAAATACTCATCAAAAAGCTGAAATTCTCTTCCGTCCAGAGCTGCCATTACCTGAAAGATATCTTCTTCGTAAATGACATAATCCTGAATCTTCTCTAAATATTCCTTATAATAGGCGGTTTTACAGAACATGCCTGCTCCGCTGACATTATCAGAATAAAGCAAAAGATTTCTTCGAATCCTTTCTCCATCCTTTTCGCGGTAGGCCTCGATATCAAAGGGAGATTCATAATAAACTCCCCTGTATCTGCCTTCTTCCTCTACAAAAGCACGAAGCAGTCCGACACAGCCCTCTGCGCCACTCTTTTCCATAAAGGATACTGCTCTGCCCAAAGAATGACGGTTATAGAAAAGATCTCCTGCTCCAACCGGTTTTACATATAAGCCTTTTGCCTTTTCAAGACCGGACAGGATATTTTTGACCGTTCCGTGATTTTCTTTGTTTAAGATCAGCTGATAAGAGTCAAATTCATGTTCCGCGAAGTAAGCAAGAAATTTTTCCTTTAAATTATCCTTTGAGCCATCATCCGCAACAAGAATTTCATAATTCTTATAGTCCTGCTTCATGATTCCCTGGAGAGTCAGCTTCACCCGCTCCCAGTCTGAATTATAGGTAAGAAGCAAAATGCTGACCTTGATCTCTTCCTGATTCATATGTCTATCCTTTATAATTTAGAATACAGCTTTAAAAAGGGCAAAAAGAGATTCAGCCTATGCATAAGCATAAAGCTCCAAATCACCATTCTGACCTTCAGGCTCTCCCCCTTCGGCTGAAAGAGGGAAATCTTTTTATTTTTCTTATAATTCGGCAAAAAGGTCTCCAACCAGACGACTGCCTCATGATAGATTCTGCTTAAATCTTCTGCAGAAGCTCCCTTTGCCACATAAAGCATATACCAGACAACCTGCTTTAAAATATCATATTCTACCAGATCATCCTCCAGAAGATTGGGCTGTTTCATATCCTTCATCAGCTGAGTCAGCATGATCAAGGGATTCCTATCCTCTGCAATCCGGCTCATATTTGCATGAGATTCGGAGCTAGCGCGATATTTCCAACCGTAACCCCGGTATTCGATCACATCGATTCTCCGGCAATAGCTCATATAGACCAGATTAAAATAAAAATCCTCGCTGATCTTCGTAATGGCAAAACGAATATGATTTTCTTCAATAATATCTCTTCGATAGAGTCTGGACCAAGGCGCTGTGATCCGGTATTTACACCAGGGAAGCTTTGGATCCAGTGTCCATTTTTCTAAAATGCGGTTGTCCTCTCCAATCAGATCGTAGCCGGCGATCACCATATCGGAATCCTCAAACTGCTGCTTGCTGACCAGTTCTTCGATGCACTCCTTCTTCATCAGATCATCCTGATCCATGAACATGATATAGTCACCGCTGCTAAAATCAAGACCGCTGTTTCTTGCTCTGCAGATACCACCGTTTTCCTGATCTACAATTACGAGACTGACTCCCTCTCTCAGCTTTCCTGCCAGCTCCTGTAAAAGCTGCAGGGATCTGTCAGAAGATCCGTCATTAACCGCGACAATCTCGATCAGCGGATAGGTTTGTCTCTCGATGGAATGTACTGCATGTCTGATATACTTTTCCCCGTTATAGACAGGGATAATCACCGATACCTTATTCATTTTCTTTTTTATCTTCTTTTCTTTGATAATTATCGTATGTATCCTTTTTTGCAATTGCCAGCTCCTGAGACAGCTGCTTTACCTTTTCCGAAAGATCACTGACGGATCTCGAAAGGAAAAAAACAACGATAACCAGAAGAATAAAGCCCATGAAAAAGAGCATATTCACCGGCACTGCAATTCCCAATGCATAGGAAATCAGATCCAGAATCTGAGGCCAGATAGCAAGCAGCATGATCAAAACGGCTACCAGCATCCAACCAATGCCATAACGAAAATTAATCTTCTGGCGTCTGATATTACTGATGATATAAATTAATGCAAGCAGCATGCTTACAATAATGATAATTCGAAGCTGATTCGATAACATATTCTACCCCTTCAGTCTTGCAAGAATAATGGCAAAGCTAACCTTTATCATATAATAAGCGCCGGCTTTGATATTGATTGAGGATTTTCCCTCCAGACGCTCTCTCATTATAACCGGAACCTCCTTTACATTGGCTCCTTCCATAATGATGGTTACTACGCTCTCCGGCTCCGGATAATCCTTGGGATAATCAAAGGCATATTTTGATATGATCGTCCGGTCAGACATTCTCAGTCCGGAGGTCGGATCCGTGATCACCTTACCAGTCAGAAAACGGATCAGTCCGGTAAAATAACGAATGCCGAAACGGCGAAGGCGATTCGACTGAAAGCCCTCTTTTTCGATAAAACGGGAACCGATCACCATATTGCATTTTTCTTCTGTAAGCGTTTTCAGCATATACTCCAGATAGGAAGCGTCATGCTGGCCATCTCCGTCAAACTGAACCGCCGTATCATATCCATGAAAATAAGCATAACGGTAGCCTGTCTGAACCGCCCCGCCGATTCCCAGATTGACCGGCAGATTCAGATAATTGAAATGGTTCTCCCTGCAGATCTCAAGGGTGTCATCCCTGGAGCAGTCATTGACAATAATATAATCAAATGAAGGCGCATGCTCTTTGATATCTTTAATTGTCCTTTCGATATTCCCGGCCTCATTATAAGCCGGAATAATGATCAGATTCTTCATATTTCCTCTATAGTTTGTTGGATTTCTCGGAATCCGTATAAAAATGATTGATCAGGCCAGCAAGGGGCGCAGGCCAGAACTTACAATACATTTCATAGTTTTCCTGCACTCTTTTTCCGTCCTGAATGATTTTGCTCGTCTCAGAATCCTCATGGATGCGGTGACACATCAAAGGCTCTGCCACATAAAGAAAGTCTCCCTTCTCCTTAGAAAGCTTTTCCCAGGCTTCCCAGTCCTCGCAGCTGCGGTAATAATTCCGAAAGATTGGCTGCTGCAGATTCTTCAGACAAAACATAACGGAAGGACAGCAGATCGGATCTCCCATGGACAGAACCCTTCTCCTGACAAAAATGCTGGAAGAAAAAGCTCCGATTCGAAGAGGGGAAAGGAGAAGACGTTTGATCTTCAGCATTTTACTCTGGTAAACCTTCCTTTTGCCTCTCAACTCATAATAATCCGAAAAAAGGATCAGGGGATGCTCTGCCTCCTCTGCCTTTTGCAAAAGCTTCTCCGTATAATAGGGTTCATATTTGTCGTCCTGATGAGCAATCGTTGCATATTCTGTCTTCACCTGAGAAAGGGCAAAGTTCCAGTCCTGGGTAATGCCGCCCTCTCCCTCATTTACGATCAAAGGAATTCCATAGCTTTCTGCAAGTCCGCTGATATGTTCATTTAATGTAGAGGTGACCATCAGAATCTCGGATGCCATGGTCTGCCTCTTCAAGGATTTGATACAGGCCTCCAAATATTCACTTTTCTGATATGCACAGATCACAAATGTATGTTTCATCTTCTTTTAACTTTCCTTTAATTTTATCACAAAGCCCTTGTCATTAGAATAAATGATTTCTCCCAGTCGCTCCAGATAAAAACGGTTTGCCTCATAGAGATCATTTTCCACCAGAAGATAGCGGGTATTCTTTCCCAAAGAGCTCTCAACAGCCTCTTTGCTTCCATCCAATGAAAAGAGCTGCTGATCTGTCAGCACTCTTGCCCAGACACAGAAATAATCATCTCCCAGAAAAAGGATTTCTCCCTCCTCCTCCGCACAATGATCTGCAACATACTGATAGAGATCCATTTGAAGAGGATGAAAGGCGCCTGCCGCAAGAAAGTCCTTTGCAAAGGAATATACCCCCAGGAAATCACTTGTTCCCTTTGTGATCATACGGTCATTTTTTGCCAGTACTCTGGCATCAAAATTCGTATAAAGTCCTCCCAGAAGCAAAACAAAAAGCAGAACTATGGAAATCACCATTTCTTTTGCCTTATCTGATAATTCATATATGCCATAAAAGGCTGCCAGCCAGAAAAGAAGCCAGATTAGGCTGTTGTTCTTAACCAGATAATAAACCGAAACCTGCTTGGATAAGGCCATAAAAGCCATGGCTGCTGTGAAAAGCAGCATCACAGGCAGCAGGGTAATCGTTAAGGCTTCCGCCTTTTTCTTAACTCCCCTAATATAGCCGTAAAAGCTTAAGGGGAAAAGAAGAATAAAGCTGGAATAGAGGTCATTATAGCAGCCCCCATCCAGGGAAATCGCCGATCTTTCCTGATCTCCCGCACTCGAAACCGCACTTTCCGACAGACTGCCCGGCAGAAGGTACTGGATATTATCCCAGGAGATCAAAAGCCCCACGATACAGGGAATCAGAAAAACACCGCAGAGAAAGAAAAAAGTTTCCTTGGAAACAAGACAGCCTCTCCTCTGCTGATGCAGCAGGATCATCAGAAAAACCGCAAAATAAACAGCCGGCACAAAAAGCGTATAGCTGGCAAAGACACTGTAAAGGCCAAGATTTACAAAAATAAGTGCAATTTTTTTATCAATACTTCCATCAAAAAGGAGCTGCAGGAAATAGATCAGAACTGTAATCAGGACAATACTCATATTAAAATAGGTAAAGCCAAATTCCATGCCGTAAAGGGGATAGCCGATCATATAAGCCAGAATCACCAGAAGGCCAAGGATCTGATAAAATCTGCCTTTTCTGCAGTATTTTTCGATAACAAGATAAAAAGCCGCTCCCGAGAGAAGAAACTGGATGATCTCAAAAGCCACATAGACCTTGGTCAGATACATGCTTCCTACAAAAGGCAGGGCAATCTTCATCAAATAAGCCGTATTCACCGCGGAAAAGAAAAGATTGGTATCAATTCTGTCGATCAGGGTTATTGTTCTCGCCAGGGTAAAATGCGTCGCCGCATCCGTAGAAGAAAAATTCGGATAAAGCCCCCTGCCAAAGAAAAGCCTGCTGCCATAATAACAGGCAATTGCGATCACAAGAATTGCCGCAAAAAGGTCAATCCAGGCAAAGCTATAGCGCTGGATTCCTCTTCGGAAAACCAGAAACAGAAGAAAGAGTCCGACAATAAGATCAAAAAGACCGACAAACCAGACCGGATCCGGCCCCTTGATAATAAAGAGGATTCCGCCGGCAAGTGCCTGCACCATCATCGATAAAAGCAGGGTAAGAGCCAGCCAGGGAATCAGTCTCAGGCTTTCTTCGCTCTTTTTCACCAAAAAGAGTCCCGCAAAAAGGACCAGATATGCAAGGATCAGTAATAGGGATAGGATCATTCTTCTACACTCATTCTTTCCGGGGCATTATACCCAAAATTCAAACAAAAGCAGTCTGCTAATGAACTGCATGATATAAAGGACAAAGAGGAAAAAGACCGGATAAAAAAGCTTATTGCAGCTTAGCTTCTTCAGAGGTCCGATTCCGGAAAGGGACAACATGAAAAGAGGCGTAATTGGGATAAAATATCTTCCCTGAATTCCAAGATAAACGCCAAACTTATAAAGATTCTTTCTCATCTCTCCAATCGAAACATAAGGATCGATATCAGCCAATGTCAGAGTCCAGGTAATCATTGCCAGGAAGATCATGACAAAAATCACTGCAACGATCAGCAGATAAAAGATCCTGCATCGGGCTGAAAGCTTCTCATAGCCGCCTTTATCCTTCTTATCAAAATAGAGAATCATCAAAAGCATGCCGATCAGAACACGGTTTGCAAAGACCTTGGGCACATAAACATCCAAAGAGCCAAAGCATCCGACATACCAAAGCTTATAAGACTCCCACTCCTGCAGCCAGGTTGCCCGGAAAAGCAAAAGGGTTCTCTTCCATTCCAAAAGGGATGCCGTCATGATCACGACATAATTATTGTTTCGGAAAAGATATGCACCCAGACAAATCAAGACCAAAAAAGCCACAATCAGGGACAGCTTGTATTTTTTGATCCATCCCGCCAAATTAAAGTCTTTTCCGATCTTCAGATCAAAGCGATCCAATGGAATCGTCAGTATCATCAAAATCAGCAGAACATAAATTACCTTGATATAAAGGATAAAGAAGGATGCGATCATCAAAATCAGAATATCCTTCCACTTCACCTGCTCCTCTCCGCACTTCAGCTTCAGAAGATAGGCTGTCAGATAGAAACAGAAGGGAATCAGAATCGTATCGTAATTAATGGATGCCGCCATATGAAGGCTCATCGGCAAAAGAAGACAAAAGGTAAAAATATACTTTTTGACCGGTGCTGCCTTAATCGTCAAAACACCCATAAAAAGATAAAATGCAAGGGATAAAAGACTGCAAAGCTGCAGAATCCTCAAATAAGGCAGCTTTAATGCACCGCCGATAATAAAGCCTGCGACCGTCGGAAAATACTTCAGGATATAAGGATCCAGATGCAGCTTCTTCAGGGGAAGTCCGACTTCATTTTTCTCTTTCAGCGCCGCCTTGTACTTTTCTATATCAAGATGATTATTCTTGAACGGCTTGATCTGAAAGGCTCCGGAATCCTTGATCGCACTCTCGATCGGTCTGTAATAATCCACCAGACCACAGGAATCCAGTGCATATTCCAGATGGGTCATCTCATCGGGAATGATGCCTACCGGTGTCATCACCGTAAACATACATCCTCCGTAAAGTCCCATCACCAGGAAAAAGAGAATCAGTAATTTTTCTGTATTGATCTTAAATTTATCCTGGAAAGCCCTCAGCTTTCCCATCGTCTCTCCGATATTCATAAGCTTCTTTTCCTGCTTTCTTTTGCTCTCATCTCAATTCAGCTTCCTTCGCTTCGCCTCTATGCTAGTGTGCTTTCGCTGTATTTTGCTTGCATGATTGCATGATTTTAGGCTTTTAAGGAAAAATCCGTTTTGTCCAGTGTCAGATTCGGATTGTAGTAGGGATCCCCATTCTTCAGAATGTCAGGCCAAAGGGACTGAAAGCAGGCAATCTCACGCCCAAAGCGTTCTACCTTCTCCGGCGTATCCTCCATTCCCCTGGATTTGGATTCATAGTGATAAAATTCTGCATAAGGATCATAGGCAACAAGATAGCCTGCTTCCCTGACCTTCAGACAAAAATCAATATCATTAAAAGCAACTGCCAGCTCCTCAGTCAGGCCATTCACCTGCTCAAAGGCTTCCTTCCTGACAAGAAGGCAAGCTGCCGTAACTGCAGAATAATTCTGTGCTGTGCAGATTCTGGCCTGATAGCCGTATTCGTTTCTCTGCTTTTCTACAAAGGTATTGCCGGCGATTCCGCCAAAACCTACGACAACCCCTGCATGCTGAATCGTCTCATCCTCATAGAGCAGCTTAGCTCCAACAATACCGACTTCCTTTCGCATACAATAGCCCAGCATATCGCCAATGCTGTCTCTGGCAAGAAGCTCCGTATCATTGTTCAAAAGAAGATAGTAGTCTCCGCTTGCTGCTCTTGCACCAAAATTATTGATGGCTGAGAAATTAAAGCCGCCCTCATAATAGACCACCTTCACATTCTCCTGCTTACTGATTTCTTCATAGTAAGCAAAGGTGTTCGGATCTATTGAATTATTCTCAATGACAATGAACTCCAGATTCCGATAAGTAGATCCTTCCTGAATGGAGCTAATACACTTTTGCAGATCCCCGATATGATCCTTATTCGGAATCAGAATGGAAATCAAAGGTTCTTCTTCCCAATGATAAAAGCTGCGATAAAGGCCATAGGCCGCTCCCTGCTCTACTGTAGCAGGAACGCCAATCCTTTTATAATGCTCTTCTACTGCCTTCGCACCGGCTTTAAAAGCATAGAGCTTGCTCTCCGGATTTTCAGCCGTAGAATCCATATGACTTCTCCAATGATAAAGTACCTTGGGGATATGACAGATCTTATCCGTTTTCTCACAAAGTCTCAGCAAAAGATCATGATCCTGGGCACCGTCAAATTCCTTTCTGAGATAAGTGGTCTCATCCAGAAGACTTTTTCTGACAAAAAGAAGGTGACAGATATAATTCACACTACAGAGGAAATCGATGCTAAAGTCCGGCTTAAAATTCGGCTCAAAGCGCTTTTTCCCGTCCATGGAGATCTTATCCTCATCAGAATACAGAAGATCCGCCTCTTCGCCTCTTTCTCTTCCCTCATTCAGGGCTTTTGCAGCCTCATATAAGGCGTCCGGTGCTAAGAGATCATCATGATCGGAAAAAACGATAAACTCTCCCTCCGCCATCCGAATTGCATGGTTGGTATTTTCAGAGATTCCCTCATTTTTCTCCAAGGTAGCAAAACGAATTCTCTCATCCCTGCTCTGCCAGCCTTCCAAAAGCTTTGTCAAAGGGGAATTTCCTTTTTCATCTGCACTTGCATCTGCCAGGCAAAGTTCCCAGTTCGTGTAGGTATTGTTGATCACCGACTGAATCAAAGCATTTAGATATTCTTCCTTTGTTTTGTAAAGAGGAACCACGATACTAAATTTGGGCTGATAGGCAAAGACTGTCTTTCTCTGCTCAGCAAGTTCTGCCTCTGTCGTATCGTACTTTTTCATCCAATGGGCATAGCTGATCGTAGCCTTTCCGCAAAGAACCTCTCTGGTTCGCTTGATCGACTGCTTCAAGCCAAAGCGCCTGTAATAGGACATAACCTTATGCAGATATCTGCTGCTGAAATAATTACGAAAGCTCCTGGTCGAAGGCAGACTGACTTCTTTTTCCAGGGGAATTCGTACGCTCTTCTCTCCAGCCTTCAGCAGGAGAGAAACTCCCTTGATCTCACGAAGCTCAGCCCTGAGTGCAAAGCCGTCCTGTCCGCTTTCTTTTCTCTCCGGGTAGGAGGCCGCTACATCCTTTCGGAAATGTCTCGTCAGCTGAATCGCTACTTCCCTGCCTTTTGCATCCAAAAGAGAGATTTCTACTTCCTCTTTTGCTGCAGCCCAGCCATTTACAGAAAGTCTTCCCTCTGCCAGGGAAACATTTTCCAGATAATAGTCCGGCTGCTTCTGCTTTTTTTGAATTTCAGAGACAGAAAGAGAACACGAAAAAGTCCTTTCCGTGTTCTGCTCATTTTTGACGGTATAAACATGAAGTTTTTTCAAAGAATTCCAGTTTTTGGGGAGATGCAGGACAATCCTTACCTCCTCACCGATATTTGCATTTCTTGTGACATATTTCTGGCGGATATCCATACCGGATTCTTTGACGATCTCATAGTCCGTAAAGACCTTTCCGTCAAAATCCAGCATCAGTCCATAGCCATTGGGATTATCGTCCTGAAACCATCCTCTTATAATCAGTTCCTCCGGATCCTGTAAATGGAAACGGTAACCTTCTACAAAATAGTTATAATCTGCCATTTGATTACAATCCTTCAGCAACTTCGATCAGATATTTACCATAATTTGTTTTCAAAAGAGGCTGCGCCAGCTCGATCAGCTGTTCCTTTGTGATAAAGCCTCTCTTAAATGCAATCTCTTCGATACAGGAAATATAAAGTCCCTGTCTCTTCTGGAAAGCGGAAACGAAATCAGCCGCATCCAGCAGCATATCGTGATTACCTGTATCAAGCCATGCAAAGCCTCGTCCTAAGGTCTCTACTTTCAGATTGCCGCGTCTTAAATACTCATTGTTAACGCTTGTGATCTCGATTTCTCCGCGGGCAGAGGGTTTTACATTTTTGGCGATTTCTACAACGTCATTATCGTAGAAGTAAAGTCCCGGTACCGCATAATTTGACTTAGGATGCTCCGGCTTTTCCTCGATGGAAATCGCATTGCCCTCTTCATCGAATTCGACAACTCCATACTCTCTCGGATCACGTACATAATAGCCGAAAATCGTCGCACCGGCCTGGTTCTCTGTTCTTTCCTTTGTTCTCTGCAAAACAGCTGAAAAGCTCTGGCCATAGAAAATATTATCTCCCAATACCAAAGCTACCGGATCCTTTCCGATAAATTCTTCGCCAATGATAAAGGCATCTGCCAGTCCTCTCGGCTCCTCCTGAATCTTATATTCGAAACGCATACCCAGCTGGGATCCGTCTCCGAAAAGTTCCTGAAAGATCGGAAGATCTCTGGGTGTAGAAATGATCAGAACCTCTCTGATTCCCGCCAGCATCAATGTAGAAAGCGGATAATAGATCATTGGTTTATCATATACCGGCATGATCTGCTTTGAAATTGCCTTTGTCAGCGGATATAATCTGGTTCCCGATCCGCCGGCTAAAATAATACCCTTCATACTTCTCTCCTTTACTTCTCCGTCATTTCTTCATAACGGTTTGCAATCTCTTCTACGTCACCAAAGGCGATCAGCTTTCCGTGCTCCAGGATCATGGCCTTATTGCAGATCCTTCTCACCTGAGCAAGGGTATGAGATACAAAAAGCACCGTTACATTAGAATCAAACATGCTTGTGATCTTCTTCTCACTCTTCTTACGGAATTTGGCATCGCCAACGGACAAGACCTCATCCAGGATCAGAATATCCGGATCTACTGCTGTACAGATAGAAAATCCCAGTCTTGTCTTCATACCGGAAGAATAGTTCTTCAAAGGAACATCCAAAAATTTCTTCAGTTCCGAAAATTCAACGATTTCATCGAATTTACTGTCAATAAATTCCTTACTGTAGCCCAGAACGGCTCCATAAAGATAAATATTCTCTCTCGCCGTATATTGCATATCAAAGCCGGCACCCAGCTCCAGTAAAGGCGCAAGCACACCCGACTTATAGATACTGCCCTCTGTCGGCTTATAAACGCCGGCGATTGCCTTCAAAAGGGTACTCTTACCGGCTCCGTTCAGGCCCAGAATCCCAAGCCGATCTCCCTTATTCAGGGTGAAGCTGACATCCTGCAAAGCCCAGAATTCGTCGTATTTGATTTCCCGTCTGATGAATTTAATAAAATATTCTTTTAAAGAATCCAGTTTTTCCTGGCTCAGATTGAATTTCATGCTGACATGATCAACCTTCACCGCAATATTATTATCAGTCATAATTAAATGTGCAGGATGAATTCGTCCTGTTTTTTCTTAAATACAATCAATCCGACAAGCATTGCCAGTATTGAAAAAGCAACAGCATATCCGTAATCCCAGCTCGGTGCCATATAGCCCAGCACGCCGCCACGGAAGATATTGATAATGCAATAAAGTGGATTGTAGTTCAGTACCCAGGCAAAGCCGCTCTTCAAAAGGCGCTCCGGGTAGTAGAAAATCGCACACATATACATGATGATCATCAGAACAACATTCCACAAATACTCGGTATCCCTAAAAAATACATCCATGGTCGCCAGAATCATTCCCACGCCGATCGTCAGAATCAGCAGAAGGAAAATTGCCGCCAGACACTGCCAGATCAAAAGAGTCGGCATCGTTCTGCAATAGATCGCCACCAGGATCAAAACCAAAAGCGAGATCAGGAAGATCACATAATTGAAGAGAACCGAAGAAAGCGGATATAAATACTTCGGCACATAAACCTTCTTGATCATGGATGAATTCTTCCGTATGGATTTGGCCGCCGCCTTTGTCGAGGTGGAAAAGGCAGAATAGATCAGTCGTCCACTGATGATATACAAGGGGAAGGTCGGCTTTTTGTTATCAAAAAGGGTTCCGAATACAATTACCAGAACAATGGTCGTCAGAATCGGTTCGATCAAAGACCAGATCACGCCTAGATAAGATCTTCTGTACTTTAAACGGATTCCCTTTTTTACCAGCTCTCCAAGCAGAAAGCGGTAGGTTTTTATATGATGGATCAAGGCTTTCATAACTATTTGTTCTTGTACATATCCTCATAATATTTCTGATAATCGCCGCTTGTTACGCGCTCCATCCAGTCTTCATGCTCAAAGAACCACTGAATGGTAAGGCGAATACCGTCTTCGAATTTTGTTTCCGGATACCAGCCAATCTCCTCTTTGATCTTGTCCGGTGCAATGGCATATCTTCTGTCGTGTCCCTTGCGGTCCTCCACATATTTGATCAGCTTTTCGCTAACCAGCGCCTTACGTGGATCCTCATCCGGAAGCATTTCCTGCAAGGTATCCAGAATGATATGAATGATCTGGATGTTCTGCTTCTCATTATGTCCGCCGATATTGTAGGTCTCAAAGAGTCTGCCCTTTTCCTGTACCATGTCAATTCCCTTGGCATGATCCTCTACATAGAGCCAGTCTCTGACATTCTTGCCATCTCCATAAACCGGAAGATCCTTGCCATGCAGAGCATTGTTAATGATCAAAGGAATCAGCTTCTCCGGGAACTGGTAAGGTCCGTAATTGTTGGAACAGTTTGTAATATTTGCCGGGAACTTATAGGTATCCATATAGGCTTTTACCAGAAAATCGGAAGAAGCCTTACTTGCCGAATAGGGGCTATGGGGATCATAGGGTGTTGTTTCATAGAAAAAGGCCTGATCATCATCCGGCAGAGAGCCGTAAACCTCATCTGTTGAAACATGAAGGAATTTCTTTCCTTCCTTAAAGCTGCCATCCTCCAGCTCCCAGGCTGCCTTTGCGCAGTTCAGCATAACTGCTGTTCCCAGTACATTGGTACGAACAAAAACCTCCGGATCCTTAATGCTTCGGTCCACGTGGGATTCTGCCGCAAAATGTACAACACGGTCAATCTCATTCTCTGCAAAGATCTTTGTGATGGCTTCGCTGTCGCAGATATCCGCCTTCACAAATGTATAATTATCTCTATCCTCGATATCTTTCAGATTCTCAAGGTTTCCGGCATAGGTCAGCTTATCAACGTTGATAATGCGAATCTCATTATCATATTTTTTGAACATGTAATGAATGTAATTAGAGCCGATAAAGCCGGCACCACCGGTCACAAGATAGGTTCTCATTTTCTAATCTCCTCTTAATCTCATTAAATAGCGCATCAGAAAGTCTTCTTCTCATCGACATACAAGCATGCCTAGGAATCCAACTTTTGACACGATGACCCCAAAAGGGCAAACTAACACACAATAGTCAGTTTGCCTTATTCTATCACCAATATATAATTATCGCAAGACTTCCCTCTTTAAGCTAAAATCCTGCTCTTCTAAAGAAAAGTTCACATTGTAATAGGGATCTGGCTTTTCCAGAAGCTCCTTCCATTTTGTCTTAAAGTAAGCTTCTTCTCTTTCCGCCTCTTCTCCCCTCTTTTTCTCTTCCCTTGTTTTAAAAGAAAACTCAGCTGCCGGCTCATAAATAGAAAGAAGTCCCTTCTGTCCCAGGCGGAGCTGCAGATCCAGATCTGCCAAAGGATAGCTCAGCTGCGCATCAAAACCGCCGACTGCGAAAAAAGCTTCCTTCGAAACCATATAGGCTGCCGGCGATACCATCGTATAGTCCTGCTGAAGAATTGCCTTGGCACAATAACCGATCGTATCCCGAATCGTTCCCTTCAAAACACTGCCTGCAAGTCCTTCCAAGCCCAATACATAGCCCGCCTGAGCAATCCTGCTTTCATTATCATAAATCCTTGCGCCAACCGCACCGGCATCCCTTCTGGATGCCTGCTTTACAAGCTGCGCCAGGCTTTCCTCCGGCAATGCCTGAAGGGAAGGACTCAGGAAGAGATAGTAGTCTCCCTTTGCTCTTTCCCTGATTTTTTCATTTAAATCCGCCCTGCTTCCGGATGCATCCAGTTCGATCATCTCTGGACCATTGCCTCTGCTTTTGCTGACGCTGCCTTCCCCGCCTGCCGCTTCTTTTCTAACAATAACGGAAATTTTCGCATCCTTATCCGGCTTGTAATCGACCCGGTAAAGTCCCCAGTAAGGAAGTCTCTTCACCTCTGCCTCAAGCCCGCAGCGCTCCAGATGTGCTTGGATCGCATGCTTTCCGGCCTCATAAGCATAGGTCTTGCTTTCCGGATTTTCTGCAACAGAATCCGGATGAGAACGCCAGTAATACAAAACCTTGGGAATATGATAGACCCCTCTGGCCTTTTCCGTACAACGGAAAATAAAATCATAGTCCTGAGAGCCGTCAAATTCAGAATGAAAGCCGCCCACTTTCTCAGCTATCTCTCTTTTTGTTACAAACAGATGGCAGATATAGTTATTGGAGCGCAGAAGGTCCAGATTAAAATCCGGCTTAAAGGCGGGCTCGAAACGTCCGTTTACCGAATCCGAGAATTTATCCTCATCTGTATAGATCGCATCTACATCCTCATGCTGCAGAATAAGGGAAGCGACCTCGTACAAAGCATTCGGCGCCAGCAGATCATCATGATCCAGAAGGGCAATATACTCTCCTTCCGCCAGCTTCAGTGCCTCGTTTGTATTGCCGGAAATCCCGAGATTTTTCTCATTGATCTGATAGCAGACCCTGGAATCCTTCTTCCTGTATTCCTCCAAAATTCCCTTCAGGCTGCCGCCGTCTTCACTGCCATCGGCAATACAAAGCTGCCAATTCTGATAGCTCTGTCCCATAACCGATTCGATCATCCCTCTCAGATGCTTCTCCCTGGTTTTATAGGCCGGAACCAGAATCGAAAACTTCGGACCATCCATAGGCTGATGCTCCTTCTGATAAGAAAGCTCCTCTGCAGATGCCCTATGTCTTTCAAAATAGGCCGTATAGGCCGGATCAATGGGCTCATACCTTTTCTGCCTCAGCTTTTTCAAACCTCCGAACCCATTTCTTAGGAGATAACGAAAATCATCCTTCAAAAGGTCTGCATCTCTTTCCCTCATCATCTGAGAAAAACTGATAAAGTGACGCTTATCCTCTCTTTGCTGAAAGAGTGCATCCTGTACATTTAAAGTATAAAGAAGAGCAGCTTCTCCGCTTCCGAAGCTTACCGTAAACTTCGGTCTGCCTTCTCTTCTCCAGCGAAGCTCAAATCCGCACAAAAGATCCTCCGGGAGCTGATAGCTGTGATTGACATCCGGACGTGCAATGTTTTTTCTTTGAAGAGAAAGCAGCTCTCCCCTGTCATTCTTTACCTGAATTTCTATTTCCTTCGAAAGGCTTCTGTCAAAGGCCCAGCCGATGAGAAGCAGCTCATCCTCCTCCGTCAGGGTAAGCTTATCGATACAATATTCTCTTGTATTTTGTGAATCCATCCTCTTACCTTCCTTTGGCTCTTGCCTTAATCTTATCCAGCAATCCTTCCTCTTTTTGGCAAATTGCCCTGACATTTTCTCTATCCATTTCCAAGAGCGTAAATTCAATCCGAAAGGTCTTCCCGGCCTTCCTTGCTTTTTTCATATAAATCTGGGGATCCTCAGTCAAAAATCCGATTTTTCCTTCCTTCAGGATTTTCCCGTTACAATTTTTGATAGAAATGACTTCCACTTCTTTCTCTTTTTCCATTTGGCAAAGAGAAAAATCTGCGATCAGGCATTCTACTGCCAAAGGATCGATCCTAAGATAGGACGCCTCCTGGGGAAGACTGATCTCAATCTGATTTTTTCCCATATGAATTCCACTGAAATGAAGTGATGCCTCTTCGCTGAATTCCTGACTTTCGGAATAAAAGACCTGTACAAAAAAAGGATTCAAAGCCGCTGCGGATTGCTCCAGCATACCTGCGATATCAAAGCGTCCCGGATCCAGCCTGATCTGGATATCATCAAAACGGATTCGCTTTCCCTGTATATAGGATTGAAAACGTGTCTCCATTCCGGCATAACGCTCTTTTTTCTCTTCCGTAATGCCATAGGCCTCATAAAGTCCCCACTTCTCTGCCGCCTTTCTCCTGGTACTGGAATTCAGATAAAGATAGATCATGCGATAGAGGATAAATTGTAAGGGAATCGGAAACTCGAAGGTCCATTCATAATCGATCATCTCCCAATGATCAGAAACCATGATATTGGCCGGAATCAGGTCAATATTGGAGAGTTTCAAGGAAGATGCCAAAAGCTTTTCCTTCGGGCCTTCTTTTTTTCCTTCTATAGCTCCTATTTTCTCTTCCGAAACAATCACCTTCTCTTCCAGCTGACCGAAGACTTCTTCAAAGTCCGTCGTCATCTGAAAAGGTCGGGCATCTTTTTCTGCCAGAGAAAGCAAAAAATCCGCAAAACTGATAAAAAGTGCCTTTGCTTCCTCTTCCTTTCCGCCAAAAAGAAGCCTGTCGATCCGGTTTTCTAGGGTATCTCCCTCTGCAAAGGAAAAACGCACGCCGTCCTCATCCCAAAAGCAGGGATTGACCTTCAGCTTTTCTGAATCATAGGCTTCCGCAAGTGCCTGCCCCATGTCATAAATATGCCTCACATGCGCCATGGCCCTTTCATCTGCAGGATATTTTTTTACAAAAAGAGAATCGTCTTCCCTTTTCAGGATATTGGTATAAATGGAAAATTCTTTTGCTCTGTCATCAGAAAATTTGGAATAGATCACCCTGTCGCTCATTTTTTCTCTCCTATGACCAGAAAGGAATTGCTGAAAAAGGGAAAAAGGTCATCCCGGCAGATCGTTCGAAATGCACTTTCCTCATCAAAAAGAACCATTCTCTGCCCACTCATGTTTCTCCAGGATCTTTTTAATTCGTTCTGTTTTGGAAGATACTGATCCGAATAAAGGACCGTGCTGTAACGGTAATCCGGAAAAGGATAATAGAACTGGAGATTGACAAGACCTGCCAGCTTCATCAATTCCTCCATCCTGTTTTTACTCAAAAGACGGAAAGAATCTCCTTCTTCTGCCACAAAAGGAAAATAGCCTCTTCCGTCCTCATCCTGATTGCCGGCAAAAAACTGAAGTCCGTATTTGTTGTCTGCCGCAAAAACAAGCCTGCCCTCTTTTTTCAAAAGAGAAGCAAGCTTTGGCATCAGTGTTTCCTTCACTTCCAGATCCAGACCGATCATAAAGATCAGATCAAAGGATTCCGGTGCAAGCTCTTCCAGAAGCTTTTTTGTCTCTCCGCAAAGACAGGTCATATGATCTGCTTCCTTATTTCGGATTCGGTTCAAGACCGCCATTTCATTTGATTCTTCCAGACAGACAAGCTCTCCTGCCTTTTTCCAAAGATAGGAGCTGATCGCTCCGCACTCACTGCCCAGCTCCAGAACTCTGGCATTCTCATCCATTTCGATCCATCGAATCACATTCGCACGAAGATCCGATAGATGATAAACCAGTTCAGCTGTCCGGCATTGTCCGAGTATTTCATTATATTCTTCTTCTCTGTGACCCGTGATCACAGACCTTACTTCCTCGGATATTTTTCTCATTCTATTCCTCTACCTTTACCAGTTTTGCAAGAGAATTCATATCATAAAAGCCAACCGTATCCTTCTGGGAAATTACGGTGATATTCAATACATCATAAAGTCTGTGATAGACACAGAAATCTCCGTTCTCATAGCCGGTACAGCTGATAGAAAGCAGATATTCTCCGCCCTGCAGATTCATTTCCTGCTCGAAGGAAGCAAGATAAACATCTCCCTCCTCGGCCCAGCCGATGCTTTCCTTCTCATACATGGTATTGGTTCCGGTAATCGCCAGCCCCTGCAAATTTTTGATGGTGTAGGTAAAGATCGGATTGCTGATCCTGCTGTGAAAGGCAACCTTGCTCTTAATCGTAAATCTGCCGCCCTTCATGATCGAAGAAGAAAGCATACCATTCTCATCTACAATGGCAAAATCAATAATGGTAGCCCTGCCGTCTCCATATTCATCCACGTTAGGATTCAGCTGGAAATGATCCTTCCAAAGCTTCTTTTCTGCCTCTTCTGATCGTCCTTCTGTAGTCTGCTCTGCAGTCAGATTCTCCTTGCCGGCTCCTGCCTTCAGAGAAGAATTCTTCAATTCTCCCTCCACAGCCTGAGTCTGCAGCTTTACTTCCTCATCTTCTACAAGAGCGCCTACCATAACCTTCTTGTAAAGATTGATCATATCCTTAGGGGAACCTTCTGAAAGCTTGTGTCCCTTGTTCATGAGAATAACCCTGTCACAATATCTGGAAATACTGCTCAGATCATGGCTGACAAAAATAACGGTTTTACCCGCCTCTTTAAAGTCATCAAATTTCTTGTAGCATTTGGCCTGGAAGAAAGCATCTCCTACAGAAAGAGCCTCGTCTACGATCAGAATCTCCGGATCGATATTAATGGCAACCGCAAAAGCCAGCCGCACAAACATGCCGCTGGAATAGGTTTTTACGGGCTGATAAACAAAATCCCCGATATCTGCAAAAGAAAGAATATCTTCCATCTTCTCCTCAATCTCTTCCTTGGAGAAACCGATCATGGTGCCGTTGAGATAAATATTCTCTATGCCGGTGTATTCCATATTGAAACCGGCACCCAGCTCCAGCAGGGCAGAGATCCTGCCGTTGATCTCGACAGAACCCTCACTTGCACTCAAAACACCGGTAATGATCTTTAAAATGGTGGATTTTCCGGCACCGTTGGTGCCGATAATCCCCACTGTTTCTCCCTTTTTCACATCAAAGGACAGATGATGAAGGGCATAATGCTCATGATATTTTTTCTTACGGGTCAAGCCCAGCGCTTCTTTAAAGCGGTCTGAAGGCTTATCGTATAATTTATATAATTTGCTGACATCCTCTACACGGATGGCATATTCTGAATTCATCTGAACTTCTCCTATAATACATCCGCAAAATGCACACGCAGTCTTCTGAAAATCATTGTTCCTATAATAAAAATCAAGATCGAAACGACCCAAAAATAAAGAGTGATCTCCGGTCTTTCCCAAAACCAGACTTTGCCAATCATCGAGTCACGATAGCCGCTGACAATATAATACATGGGATTCAGCTTAATGATCTTCAATACGACCGGCGGAAAGCTGACTGCATCAATATTCCACATGATCGGAGTTGCCCAGATCAGAACCTGGAGTACAATATTGACAATCTGAGACAGATCCCGAAAAAAGACAACAATGGCACTGGTCGCATAGATCAGACCGGTTGCAAAAACAACCACACAAAAAGAATAATAAATGATCTGCAGCATATAAATGCCCGGAAATCTTCCGTAAAGCAGATAAAGGATCAGCATAAAGGCAATAAAGAACAAATGCACAAAGAGATTTGAGATTACCTTAATCACCGGTAAGGTACTGATCTTAAATACAACCTTTTTCACCAGATAGCTGTATTCTACCAGCACATTGGTTCCGCTGGACAAAATATCCTGAAAATAGAACCAGGGAACCAGTCCTGCGATCAACCACAGCACAAAGGGTACCGTAATACCGGATTTGGTAGACTGGGTTCCGGCATTTAAGGCTTTTTCAAAGACAAACCAGTAAACCAGAACCGTAACGATCGGCTGGATAAAGGCCCAGATACGTCCCAGGTAGGATCCGGCAAATTTTGTTTTAAAATCATTCTTTGCCAGAGTCAGCACCAGCTTCTTACTGTGCACGATCTCTGACGGAATTTCCAATAAGGCTTTTAACATAAAATCTGCTCCGGTCTCCTACTTCTTACGGCTTGCAAGGAATTCCTGATAGGAGGAATTGACCTTATCCTTATCTGAAAGAATGAGATCCTCCGGTCCCATTCCCTCCGGCATGGGCCACTCTACGCCAAGATCCGGATCATTCCACATAAGACCACCCTCGTCATTCGGATGATAGAAATCCGTTACCTTATAGCAGAACTCAGCATAATCGGAAAGCACCAAAAAGCCATGTGCAAAATCCTTGGGAATAAAGAACTGCTTTTTATTTTCCTCAGAAAGAAGCACGCCATACCATTTGCCGAAAGTATCACTGCCCTCTCTCAGGTCAACTGCCACATCATAAACTTCTCCCTTGATCACACGAACCAGCTTATCCTGTGGGTACTGAATCTGAAAATGCAGACCTCTCAAGACTCCCTTTTTGGATGCTGACTGATTGTCCTGTACAAACTGACAGTCGATTCCCTCTGCTGCAAAATCATTATAATTGTAACTCTCCATGAAATAGCCTCTGTTATCACCGTAAACTGTCGGCTCAATCACATGGAGACCCTTGATTCCATTGCAATCCTTTGTGACTTTTATTTTTCCCATTTTAAACTCCTACTCATTTTTTACTCAGGCTTTCTTTACCGCTTCACGCAGGAAATATCCCTTGCGCAGCTTTTCTCCAACCTTCTGTGCACCGGCACAAAGGCTATCATAATCCTCTTTGCTTAATTTTGAAACTTCTTTTTCAATATCCCAAAGAGAATCCACTGCGATTCCGCATTGGTTTTCCAGAACAAAATCCGCCAATGCGGCTTCCTTCCAGATAATAACCGGGATATTAGAAGCAAGATAAAGGGATGTCTTATGCGGATTATTGTATCTCAAATACTCACCGTAAACGCCCTGACAAGTCTTGGCGCTTTCTCCATCCCAGATCAAACCGAAGCTGCCATCCAAAACATAGGGCAGCTCATCCGGCAAAAAAGATCCCTTATACAGGATCTTATCGTTTGTTTCTCCGTCAAAGCCGATACCAAATAAATGAAAAGAATAATTATCCGGCAGTTCATAGGCATATCCCGCCTTATGCTTTTTCAGATTTCCCGCGATCAAAACCGCTTCTTTTCTTTCCTGATCCCTCTGTTTCATTCTTTCTTCATCATAATCCGGAATCAGATAATCAAAAATTTCAAGAAGTGCCATTTTTTCTTTGTCAATTCCCAACTCTGCCAGATAAGCCTTCATCTTACTGTTATGTACAATGATTTTGGAACAGGCTTTCAAAACAGACTTTTCTTCCAGCTCTGTTCGAATCTTGAATTTAAAAGAATGATTGGAAAGGCGTGACCAGCGAAGGATCTCCAGGTCGTGAATAATGGCAACCACCTTCACCCCTCTCTTCTCCAGCGCCTTAACAAGTTTTGCAAAAAACAAAGTATGGCAAAGAACCGGGAACTGGATATAAAGGGTATCTCCGGATTTTAGTTTTTTCAGTTCTTCCATCCATAAGCGGTAAGCATCACGATGTCCCTTCAGTTTCTGACTCATACTGCCATTTTCCCGGTCACCAAGCTTGAAAACGATATCCAGCTCCTGCATTCCTTCCTCTTTTAGGATAGCTTCTACATCATCTCTCGCCTTCACCGCGGCCATTTTCTGGTCTTCACTGTTCAGCTGTGCCTCATGAATATAATAGTTCATTTATCTTTTCCTCATTTTATCTCTTCGCTTTTCCATTTCCGTCTGCTGCTGATCCGCCTCAGTTTCATACGGAAAGGTATCAGTCCGCATTTTTTCTTTCTGCCATATCCTCAATGAGACGCTGAAAAGCAGTCTTCAGATCTGTTTTTGCTTCCCAACCGAGAGACCGAAGCTTTGCCGTATTCAGATCCATATGCAGGGTATTGGCATAGCCCATCTTACTGATATCCTGCTCCTCGATCAGCACATTGATTCCGTAGGTATCCGCTACAAGCTTTGCCATCTCATAAATAGAACAAAAAGTTGCTTCATTGGCTGCTGTATAGCATTCTCCCTTTTTCCCCTTTAAGAGCACCGTTAAAATTGCGGAAACCGCATCCGCTGTATAAAGGTAATCTCTTTCTGTTTCACCCTTTGTTTTTAAAACAATATCCTTCTTTTCAATTGCGCATCTTGCAAACTCCGCAAAGACACGGCCGTCATTGTATGCGACACCCGGTCCGAAGGTCTGCGTCAGTCTAACCACCTTGGACGGAAGATCATATTCAGATGCATAAGCAGCACATAAGCTCTCACAGGTCTGCTTGCTCAAAGGATAGCAATTTCTCACCACCGCTGAATCAAAGGATCCGCCTTCTGCCTCGCATACCTTATGTCCCTGTTCCGGTCTGCCGTAAACCTCCATCGTAGATAAGAAAACAAAGGAAGATACCTTCTTTTCTTTTGCAAACTCCAAAAGATGGATTGTTCCGCCCACCGCTGTTTTGATGGTTTCTACCGGATTATTCACAAAGAAGAGGCTGGATGTGGGATTTGCGCAATGAATGACATAATCTACCTTTCCCGCATATTCCGGCTTTTGGGAAAGATCGCAGAGCAGATATTCCACTCGGTCACCAAATAAGCTTCGCGCCTTCTTTTCATTTCGAACCTGTACGATCACTTTTGCATTGGAAGAAAAAAGCAGGCTGTCTACTAAACTCGTCCCCAAAAGTCCCGTCGCTCCTGTGATATATACTGTCTTACCATTAAATGCATCCCAATCCAGATCTGCATTTTCCTTTAGTGCCTTTAAATCCTCTATTCGCATCTTCAGTCATCCAATCCGTATATCTGTGCGTTTTCCTTTGCTTCTAAAATCGCCCGCATGGTATAGAAATCATCCGGTGTTGTGATTTTGATATTCTCATAGGGCCCATCTGTCATATGAAGGGCATAGCCATAGTGCTTCATCATGGTACAGGAATCAATAAAATCCGTCACGCCCTCTGATAAGGCCTTCTCATGAGAAGAAAGAATATCCTTCAGATAAAAACTTTGCGGTGCCTTCGCAACTCTCGAATGCGCACGATCCGGAACCAAAAGAATACCGCCGTTATCATCAATCTCTACAATCGTCTCTTTTACGATTCCGCTTGTAATGGAGCTGCCATAGCTCTTTACCGCTTCGATATTATCCGTAATCACCTTTTCGGAAATAAGAGGCCTTACTCCGTCATGGATCAGAACAATCGCATTCTCCTCTCCGGCAGTCTCTGCAAGCTCCTTCGCTGCAACAAGTCCATTATAAATAGAAAGCTGTCCGCTCTCTCCGCCGGCAACCACTTTCTTTACCTTCTCGATTCGGAATTTATAAAGCAGATCCTTTAAATAAGAAATCCAGCCTTCTACACAAACAACTACGATAGCATCTATCTCTGCATGCTTTTCAAAATGCTCCAGCGTATGAATAATGATCGGCTTGTTATACATTTCCAGGAACTGTTTCGGTCTGTCCTTACTATGCATACGGTTGCCTACACCGCCTGCAAAAATAACCCCTATATTCATTCGGTTTTCTCCTGATTATTTATGATTTGAGTTGGAGGGACAATAGTAACTATGATATACTACATGTTTGAAAGGATACCATAATAATGATTTTTTTTAAAGCATTCCTATTAATTATATCTCTTATTGCACTTCCCTGCATCCCCGGTTTTCTCGGTATGCAGTTTTTCCATATAAAAGAAGAAAAGGTCTTTAGCCGCTTTCTCTGGGCCTGGCTTCTGGGCAGCCTCTTTAGCTGGACTCTTTTCCAGCTGGTCAGTGTACCCCTGATTTTTATGCGTCAAAAACTGAGCATTGCGATTTTTCTCTGGCTCAGTCTGCTGCTTCTGCTCTGCCTTTTCTTTTTCTTATCTGCTAAAAATCAACAAGAAAAAAAACAGAATGTGAAAGCATCATTTTCCTTTTCGCAAGCTTGCGGAAAGGAAAATAAATTCATAAAGGCAGCTTCTGCAAATAGGACAAAAGAAGGCAGTCTTTTCGAAAAGCTCTGTCTCCTACTCCTTCTTCTGGCCGGCATTCTGATCATTGGCTTTCAATGCTACCACTACATCTTTATGATGCATACCGATGCAGATGACTCCCGCTTTATAGCCAGCGCTGTAGATGCTGTAAGACGTGACTACATGCTTATTGCCACACCTGCGACCGGAGAATATACCGTGATCTATCAGGATATTCTGAAGGACGGCGTTTCTCCCTGGATGATGTATATTGCAGCTCTCTGCAAGCTTTTTTCCATTCATCCGGCGATTGCAGCGCATACGATCCTGCCCTCTTACTTTTTGCTGATGGGCTATGCCGTCTACTTTCTGATCGGACTGCAGCTAAATGAGCACAGTTATCTGAAGGCTCTTTTCTTTGTAGATCTGGCAGCTCTGATTCTGCTCTTCTACGGCGGTTCCTCTCACAGCATGGGATCGGTCATTTTGGTAAGGCTCTGGCAGGGAAAAGCGATTCTGGCGGCAATTATGATTCCATTCTTTTTCGCTTACTTTATCCGGATCTATCAGGATATGGATAATCACAGACAGCTCTGGTGTCTTCTTTTGATCGACCAGGCCAGCTGTCTCCTAAGCGGCATGGGTATCTTTTTTGCCGGCTTTTTGATTGGCGGACTGGGACTGACAGAAATGCTCATGAGCAGAAAATGGTCACATTTGCCGATTTACCTTATTTCCTGCCTGCCTTCCGTTATTTACTGTGTATTTAAATATGCCTATATGTATTCTTAATTTGTTGAGGTAATGCAATGCTTCTTGCCTGGAATTCTATAACAGCAAATTTGGCTGATACCTTTGCCAATAATCATTTTTTGATTCTGTATCTTATTTCCTTTATCTACTTATTTTTCTTTGAAAAAGAAAAAAGAAGGATTCTTCTCTATCCTTCTCTTTTGCTCAGCTTTTTGATCCTGAACCCTTTGCTCTACCAATATATCTACTCTTATATTTTTGATACCGTATACTGGCGGCTTTTCTGGCTCTTCCCTATGATTCCGGTTATTGCCTCAGCTGTCCTTTCATTGGTTAGCAAAATCTCTTTTAAAGGCGGAAAGCTTCTTCTTTCTTTCCTGCTTTGCCTTGTCATTGCAGGAAGCGGATATTATGTATATCATCATCCCCTAACAGCCTTCGAAAAAGCTGAGAATCCCTACAAGATTCCGCAGGCCACTATCGACATCATCGACTATTTGCACAGCATTGAATCTGAGCCGGCCGTTATTATGCCGCCGGATCTCTATCTCTATGCCAAACAATATACCGCTGATATTCACCTGATGTACGGCCGGGATGCTGAAGGGTATATTACATCCATCTATAATGAACATCAGGCTGTCTATTACATGCTGAATGGTATGATGGAGCTGGATCTGCAGTATGTTGTTGACATCATGCACGGCTCCCATAACCTCTATTATCACTATCTTGTTATCTCAGAGGATAGTTTTATTACAGAGGATATGTTATTAAACGCAGGCTTCAATAAGATCAATTCTATTGACGGATATGGGATTTATTACCTCTTCTGAAAAACGCTGATTTAAGCTGCCAATCCGGCAGCTTTTCTCTTTTTATTCCATTCATGAAAGAGACAGAAAATACAAAAGAAAATAAGATCTATTACCACTCTTCTGATGAAGGACTCTGCCTGACTTTCCTCCACAAACCAAAGCCTGTTCCAATAGCCGTCAACTGTATGAATGCATAAAAGATAAATGGAATTTCTTCCCAGATAGGAAAAAGGCTTTGTAAGATATTTCAGTTTCCGTGTAAAAGGCAGAGACAGTTCCACCAAAAAAAGTGTTCCTGCTAATGCGTCCAGATAAAATAATGGGAAAAGATTATATCTTCTGACTGCCAACTCCAGATAAGTGGCCTGCTCCGGATTCGGATAAATC
>CAVEOK010000019.1:0-6116 GCA_963617415.1 Oscillospiraceae bacterium | reverse complement strand
AAAAGAAGCAGCCTCTTCCAGGAAAAAACAGCAAAATCATAGCTTTTCATCTTATAGCCAAAATAAAAAAAGAGTTGAATCGCCAAAGCAATATCAATAGAAAAAATCGTATATTGAGATTGGCCTATCAAAATTCCGCTTATGCTTAAAAGCAGGCAAGCGATAAAAAGCTGCTTTTCTTCAAATACCATATGACAATAGTCAAATAGAATCCTGCCAAAGAATAAGGCAAAAAGAAACCAGGCCATTCCCAGACCCACTATCTCTGTCCCTGCGTAGTTTACTCCTGTTGCAGAGGCAAATAAAATTCGATACAGCTCAATTTTCCAATAGGAAAATTGAAATAAAGGCTGAAACTGATGCAATGCTGCATGAACTACAATATCAAACAGAACGATAAGAGCCACCGGAATTCCTAAGGTTCGGCAAAGCTTCTTTGTTTTCACCTTGAATTCTTCCAGATTGGAAGAAGGCCTGAAGGTATAAGCCGACAAAATAAAAAAAAGAGGCATATGAAAGGAATATATCATTCCTCTCAATATACTGCTCGTTTTTCCTCCTGGCGAAAGAGTATGTCCGGCTATCACAAGCAGAATGGTGACTCCTTTTACAAGATCAACCCATTCCACTCTCTTTCTACTTGCTATTTTTTCTTCCATACTTCATCCCCTGCCGGATTATTCCAAAATCCAGGCAATCATATTATGCGTCTGTCTCTTCTCCTCAGGCGGCAGCTGCATGTAATCCCCATAAAGTCCACTCAGATATTCATGCCAGCAGCTGAAGGTATTGAACTCATAGCCCTCAAAAGTTACGGGAACTGTTTTTTCAAATTCCTCCTTCAGCATTCTTTCTCCGAGTCCATATAAGCCCCAAGTATAAACACCAACATACTTACAAGTCTCGTAAGGATATGGTGCAATCTGCTTTTTCAGCATTTTATCGAACCACTCCACGGAAAAAGGCTTTAAGGCAAGAATTACAAGAGGCTTCAGAATCCTCTTTGCTAAAGTTTTTCCTTTACCTGCCTTGGCAAATTTTAGCATAAGGCCTTTTCTGTATCGGACTGCTTTTTTCTGAATTCGGATCACCTCTGCCTCGTCCTCCGGAAAGCCGTCAACCGGCAGAATGTCCACCCAGAGAGACTTTACCATGCCCTCTACATACTTTTCTTCAATCTGTGTTCTTGTATCCAGAAGCTTGATAAAGGGGAAATCCCCCGTATGATTCTCATAGCATTGAAGCTCAATATAGTCCGGAAAGACCTTTCCTTCCCGGTAAAGCCGACAAAGCTTGTCATAATCCGGTCTCGGCATGCAGACATCAATATCATCATCCCAGGGGATAAAGCCCTGATGCCGGACTGCTCCCAAAAGGCTTCCTCCGGAAATAAAGAAACGAAGGTTGTTTTCCTCCGTTGCTTTCTTCAGCTCTAATAAAATATTTAATTCCGTTTTCTTGATTTCTTCTAATGACAGCTGTCTTTTTTTCATTGTAATATCTCTGTTTTTTTAATGCAATCCAGGCACCAAGTGCCAAGAATGTGCAGCTCGCGTAGAAAAAATTACCATTTTGTATTCCACTCAGGCGCGGACAAATACTAGAGTGCACATATTCTTATTTTTGCTTGCTTTTACTTGGTGAACTTTCTCTTCAAAAAGGCGCTTCCCTTCTTCAGCCAGTTTTCCTTTTCCATAAACTCAACCGGCATTTCCAGATAGGAAAGCTTATTATTTTCAATCCAAACGTCGATCAGTCGCTCACTGACAAAACCAAATACTCTGGCATCATTCTTAGAATAATCCGAAATATCCAGTCTTTTCTCCAGCTCAAAGAGAATTTCAAAAAGCCAACTGCAGTAAGCATCGAAAATTTCTTTCTTCATAATGAACATATTGAAACGATGTCCGATGGTTCTCTTCATATAATCATCATAAATCGGAAGATACTCCGGATATCTTTCCTGCAGAATCTGTCTTGTTGTATCCAGATCCTCCGCATGATGCGCATGCACATACTGATCATAATTTGTCTCAATAAAATAATTTCTCGGATTCGGAAGGATAATGTCATGCTTCTGCAAAAGGGGTTCCAGCTGCTCCTTTGTTAGGATTTTCTGCCATTTATCTCCCTTAGAAGACTTGAGACAAAAGTGTCTTCTGTAATGGGCCAGACCGATATAGTCTGCATCCAGATTTTTCCATGCCCAATAGAGGCCTGTCAGCTCGCAGTAGTTTGCATTCTTCTCGCTGATATTGTCTCCGCTGTTGTCCTTAAGATAGCCAAGATCTGCTTTTCCTTCCGCTCCTACATGAATTGGAAGATACATGCTGTCCTTCGGCATCTGATAACTTTTATGGGTTGCTATAATGATCTTAATGTCTGACATAACTATTGTGCACCTTCCCGCTTGATAACCGAACTAAAGGTCTTAAATATAATCTTAATATCCAGCCAGAGGCTCTTATGCTCCACATAATACATTTCCATCTGCTGTCTCTCACCGGATTCATAGGTGGCATTGTTTCTTGCATAGGCCTGCCAGTATCCCGTCAATCCGGGTTTTACGCTTAAAAGCTTTGCAATATCATCTCCGTAGATTTTTGTCTCCGCCTCCACAATAGGTCTTGGACCCACAATGGATAAGGAACCCGAGAAAATATTAAACAGCTGTGGCAACTCATCCAGGCTGGATTTCCGCAGGAAGTTGCCGATGCTGGTAATACGGGGATCGTTATCGATCTTAAACTCTCTCTTGTACTGCTCCAGCTGTTCCTTGGTCAAAAGCTTATCCAGATTGCCTGCATCCTGCCTCATGCTTCGGAACTTATAAACACGGATTTTCTTTCCCTTTTTACCGATCCGGACATGTCCATAGAAGGGACTTCCGCCATCATCCAACATAACTAGAATCATCAGAAGAAGCAAAAGCGGAGACAGAATAACGATTGCGAGACCGGAAAGAATAATATCCACGCTTCTCTTTATAAATAAATAAAGTTTCTCTCCTCCTGTCACACGATGCTGATAGCAGCTCGCATCATAAGCAAGCGGCTTCTTGAAGTCCTTGTATTCCTGAAGAATATCAATTTCCTCTTCGGACTGACGGTCATCGTAACCACGCAGCAGCTTTCCGCTGACATAACGAAGAAGAAACTCAAAAAAGAGTTCCAGATCCTTCATTACACCCCAGTGCTCAATATAAGCTCTTTCCTCGGAAATAATCTCCTCCTCGTTTCTGCGGAAGCTCCAGCTTCCGATAATACCGGGACGAATGATCATATTCTTTCTGCGTTCTCTGGAATATTCCAGGAAACGAGGCACTCTGGGAGCATGAATTCCAATAAAGGACATATCAGAAAGCAAGACATTCAAAATCAAAGGGAAGCGGTCCAAATGGGTGAAGCTGAGGAATCTTCCCCAGATCAGCTTGGGATTCTTTCCCTTTGCAATCCTTTCCTCTGCATCCATGCGGAAGATCCGGAAACGATACTGCAAAAATCTACGTCCGTTCTTACCGATCCTGACTCTCTTGGTAAGAACAGGTCCTTTGGATTCCAGATTTTCAAAGAGTGCTGTAAGAAGAAAAAGAACAACAAAAGGAATCAAAAGAAGAAGGGCAAAGAAAATGTCACAGCTTCTTTTGATAAATAAAAATCTCTTGGAAATATGTCTGACCGGATAATAAGAAACGACCGGTTTACCCGCAATCATATCAATCGATGCATTTGCATCCTCGATCAGGTGATACTGCTCTACATCAATATGGATGGTTTTTCCATTGCTGTAAAGCTCCTGAATATTTCTTTGAATGGCATTATCGATGTATTTTGTTGCGATCACAACTGCGTCCACAGGGAAATCCAGAAGCTCCTCTACCATATCTTTCTTGCCTGCAATAACCTGCACGCCGTTGATATATTCTCCCTTTAAATCCGCATCCGTAATAACCGCACCAACAATCTTCACACGCCAGTCGTGATTCTCCTCATACTGCTGAATCTGTTTTTCAACATCTCCAAAGCTGGAGACCAAAACCAGCTGTTCTGCATTCTTGCTTGCATTGATCAAGGGAATGACATGCTTTTTCAGGATATTTCGTCCCAAAAGACAAAAAATACCGTAAAAAGCCACAAAGGCAACCATAAACTGTCTGGAATAGGATTCTGAAACCTTCGCAAAAAACATATAGATCATGATAATAACCATAACGGAAAAATCTGATTTTGCGACGGACTTGCATTCCTTCCATAAATTATAGGAAGAATAATCCTCTTTTGCGAGTAAAAGATAGGCCACAAGAAGGTAGGCAATTACAATCGCCGGTAAGAGGATGGTATATGCTCCCTGCTTGTAATAGCCATCATTAAAAGGTGAACGAAATTTCCACCAGAATGCCACAGTATAGGATATTAGAATTGCAACGATGTCAAATACACACTGCAAATAGAAATTATATCTGGATAGGTTTCCCATTAGTAATACTCCTGCTTGAATATAGTAGCTTCATTCTACCATTTCATGCCTTATTAATCAATCTGAGGAAACACTTCGCTCATAAAGCATTTCCTTGGCGTCTTCGTCAGACCGCAGAGCCATGCATAGGAATATGCTCTGTTTTCTTACTTGCGAAGACGATAAAAACGGTAAATCAGGGCTGCCGCTGCATAATAATTTCTGCAAAAAGCCCAGATCAGGCATCTTCTTTTAAATTCGATCGAAGAATGCAGAAGATATCTTTCATTTTTCTTCAAATCAGAAAGCAGTCCTGCTACATTTTTATCTGCTTTCAGTTCCCTGCCGCTTACATTTTTTGCATAGCGGAATAAAACCGTAAAGTCCGTTCTTCTGCGGTTCAAAAGCGCATAGTCAGCATAAGCGGATGCATTTTCCTGCATATAAGCATAAACCTGATCCCAAACACCGATCAGTCCCAAATCCTTCTCAGAAAAGCTGGCTGTCACACTGTTCGGATTCTCCCGGTAAAAATAAAGCTGTTCATCAAATACAACTATCTTATCCGCCCTTAAGACTGCCTTTAAGGTAGCAAAGATATCCTCTCCATCCTTGACTCCCTTCGGATACTGATCTTCCGTTAAAAGCGTTCTCTTATAAAGTTTATTCCAAGGATAATATTCTATTGTCTGGCTTCCGATCTTGAAAAATTTCTTTAAATACTGCTCCTGTGAATATAAAAGAGCCTCTGCCTTTTCTGTTTTTTGCTTCAGCTCCGAGCTATCTTTAAAACGAAGCAAACCACATACGCAAAGATCTGCATGATTTTTCTGCAGTTCATCCAGAAGTCTTTCAAATATCCTTTCATGAATCAGGTCATCTGAATCTACGAAGCCTACATACTCTCCTCTGCAGGCAGCAATTCCAGTATTTCTGGCTGCAGAAACCCCGCCATTTTCCTGATGAATAACCCTTATTCTCCTATCTTTTGCAGCATATTCCTCACAAATGCTTCCTGAATTGTCTGTGGATCCATCATCTACGAGAAGGATCTCCAGATTTTGATAGCTTTGCTTCAGAACAGACTCCAGGCAGGCCGGCAAATATTTTTCTACATTATAAATAGGAATGATAACAGAAATTAAAGACTTTGATTCATTTTCCATTTTTCTTTTCTCCCAGCGACAAAAGACTTTACCTTATCGCTCAAAAAAGCAATCAGCATTGATCCCAGCATTCCAGCCACAAAGTAAAGATAAAGACTCCAATTTGAATCCGTCCAACGATACCAGGGATCATTTATAGCCATCTCTTTGTTAAAATTCCAGAATTCCATTCTTCCGGACAAAAGGACAAGAATCAGATTGATCAACCACATAAAGATCACATGATTGATCATAATTTCGAAGGTATGGTTGGAGATAAAATTGATGATCTTACTCTGTTCTACAGCAGGAACAAGCAGTTGGGAAATTTTTAGCCAAAAGATAATCCCCAGAAGGCCAACCAAAAGAAGATAAACTCCGGCAAAACTTTCCTTTCCGCTCATGCCATCTCCATTCCAGATCAGCTTATTAAAGCCAAAAGTAGCTCCCCTAAAGGTTTGTCCCAAAAAAGCTGTGATCAGAAAACAAGTTGCACAAAGAATCATACCGGAAGTT
>CAVEOK010000018.1:372-39357 GCA_963617415.1 Oscillospiraceae bacterium | reverse complement strand
GGACACAAGGGTGCCTCTGCAGTTATGGCGAAAAAGAAAAATGGAAACTATCTGATGGTCAGACAGTATCGGGATGCAGTTCAAAGAGAAACATTAGAGATTCCGGCAGGAGGCAAAGATAGTGCTCAGGAGGATCCAATGCTTACGGCAAAAAGAGAGTTGGAGGAGGAAACAGGATACAGAAGTGAAAAGCTGAAGCTTCTGACCTCTCTTCAGACGACGGTTGGCTTTTGTGAAGAAGTGATTGATATCTATCTGGCAACAGATTTGGAAAAGGGGGAGCAGCATCTGGATGAGGATGAATATATGAATATAGAAGAGTACAGTCTGGATGAGTTGGTTGCAAAGGTGTTTTCCGGAGAGATCAGGGATGGAAAAACAATTGCAGCAATCATGATGTGCAGGGTCATGGAAACGGAAGGAATCGAACTGAAGAAATAGAAGGAAAGTGGAGAGAAAAATAAGAGAGGCTAGTATAAGAGAGGGCAGTAGTAGTGGTCCGGTGTGCAGTGCACACCGGATTTTTTATCGTATAGGAAACTTCGTTCCTATACGATAAAAATGCTCCGCAATATATCGTATCGCGAAGCGAGATGCGTAATGCGGCGTGAGTCCACAAGGATGCGCACTCGCATATCGCAAGCGAAACGCTATATTTTTTGAAAAAAAGGAGAGAGATCAGAGGTGAAATGGCAGGAAAACCTTTAAAATAGGGCTCATACGGAAAGTGTATCACAAAAATGCAGGCGAAGAGGCTTGAAAAGCAACCAATACAGAAAATGCATCAGTGAAAATGTGTGAAAAAGAGTAACTAAATATAGGAATTATGCAAACCAGACCACTAAATGTGGTAGAAGGCTGAAAAGGCGCACAAATAAAGGGAAAAATAGCATTGATTTAGGGGAAAAATAACCGTATAATAAAGCCACATTCGCATTATGTTAATAAATTTATGTTAAGTAGCTGAAAAAGGCGGCGAAGATAATCTTCACCGTGATAAAAGAGAATAAATGGATGTTCGTCAGATACGGACACATGAAAATCAGGCATAATGCAAGGGGTATATGAGATGAGAGATGAGATAAAAGCCTTTGCGGATTATCTTCAGAATGAGAAGAAAACTGCGAAGAATACCCTGCTTTCTTATGAGAGAGATCTCCGTAAGATGGCAGATTATTTTGAGCAGGAGGGAAAAGAAAAACTTGCAGATCTGACAGCAGATGATATGTCTGGCTATATGGAACATATGAAGGAAGAGGGGAAGAAAGCGTCTACTCTCTCTCGCTCGGTTGCGTCTATTAAGTCTTTCTATCAGTTTATGATTCGGAGGGGAGATGTAAAAGAAGATCTCTCGGCAGTCTTAAAGGCACCTAAAGTGGAGAAGAAGCTGCCTTCTGTTTTGGCTTTGGAGGATGTGGATGTTCTTCTGGCTCAGCCCTCCGGAAGTTCGGATAAGGAGGTTCGGGATAAGGCAATGCTGGAGCTTCTGTATGCGACTGGGATTCGTGTATCCGAACTGTTGGCTTTGAGTCTGGATAACCTGAATCTGAAAAAAGGTTATATCACAATTCAGGCATCCGGAGGCAGGGAAAGAATTGTTCCTTTTACAAAAGAAGCAAGGGATGCCCTAAACAAATATCTGACCCAGGTTAGAGAAAGAATTTTGGATGCTGAGGGAAGCAATATCCTTTTTGTGAATATGTCTGGAAAGCCGATGAGCAGGCAGGGATTTTGGAAGATCATCAAATATTATACGAAGCGTGCCGGCATAGAAGCAGATATCACGCCGAATACCCTTCGCCATACCTTTGCAGCTCATCTTGTCAAGAATGGGGCGAATCTTCATGCGGTTCAGGAGATGATGGGACATTCGGACTTTTCTTCTACGCAAAAATATACTAAAATAGAGAGTGTTCGAGAAGAATATGAAAAAGCACACCCGAGAGGATAAATAAGATGAAATATGATTATCTTGTAGTTGGCTCCGGCTTATTCGGAGCCGTTTTTTCTGAGAGAGCGAAGAAAGCAGGAAAGAGTGTCCTTGTTATCGACAAGCGCCCTAATATTGCAGGAAACGTTTATACAGAAAAAATCGAAGGCATTAATGTACATAAATATGGCGCACATATTTTTCATACCAATCTGACGGAGGTATGGAATTATATCACCCAGTTCGCAACCTTTAACCGTTTTACAAATTCTCCGGTTGCTAACTATAATGGAGAACTTTATTCTCTTCCTTTTAATATGTATACCTTCAATAAGATGTGGGGTGTAGTAACACCACAGGAAGCTGCAGACAAAATTGAGGAACAGAAAAAGGCAGCCGGTATTAGCGAACCGAAAAATCTGGAGGAGCAGGCAATCAGTCTGGTTGGAACAGATATTTATGAAAAGCTGGTAAAGGGGTATACCGAAAAGCAGTGGGGACGTCCCTGTGATCAGCTGCCTTCTTTTATTATTAAGAGACTGCCGGTAAGGCTGACCTTTGATAATAATTACTTCAATGCCCTTTATCAGGGAATTCCGGTAGGCGGTTATACAAAGCTGGTAGAGAATCTTCTGGACGGTATTGAGGTTCGTCTGAACGAGGATTATCTGGCAAATAAGGCAGAATATGATGCTATGGCGGACAAGGTGGTTTATACCGGTGCAATCGACGCTTATTTTGATTATAAGCTGGGCAACCTGGAATACCGTTCTGTACGTTTTGAGAATGAGCTTCTCGATATTCCGAATTTCCAGGGTAATGCCGCTGTGAACTATACTGATGCGAAGACTCCTTGGACCAGAATCATAGAACATAAGTGGTTTGAGTTTGGTAAGGATGAAGATGGCAATGATCTTCCGAAGACGGTAATCAGCCGTGAATATTCTTCCGAATGGAAGCCGGGCGATGAGCCCTATTATCCGGTCAACGATGAGAAAAATGGCAAGCTTTATGAAGAATACAAAAAGCTGGCGGACAAAGAAGAGAAGATCATCTTTGGCGGAAGATTGGGAGAATACAAATATTATGATATGGATGCAGTTATTGCGAGTGCTTTGGCTCTCGCAGAAAAAGAACTGTAATCTGTTATTGGAGGAGAAAAATTGAAGGGTATAATTCTTGCTGCCGGAAAAGGCACCAGACTTTATCCGGCAACAATGCCGGTCTGCAAACCATTGATTACGGTTTATGATAAACCGTTGATCTACTATCCGCTTTCACTTTTGATGATGGCAGGAATCGATGATGTTTTGATCATTGTTCCGCCCGGAGATATGGAACCTTTTATCCGCCTTCTGGATGACGGTGAAGAGCTTGGTATTCATATTTCCTATAAGGAACAGAAGGTGCAGAGAGGAATTGCAGATGCATTTATTGTAGGCAAGCGTTTTATTGGAAATGATTCTGTATGCCTGGCTCTGGGAGACAATATCTTCTATTCGGATCATATCGGAAGCATGATGAGAGAGGCAAGAGGAGATGAGGATGGTGCGTCTGTATTCGGATATTACGTAGATGATCCCCGTCCCTTTGGCGTTGTTGAGTTTGACGAGAATGGAAAGGCAATCTCGATTGAAGAGAAGCCGCAGAATCCGAAATCCAACTACATTATTCCGGGACTCTATTTCTATGATAATGATGTAGTAGATATCGCAGCCGGACTTGAGCCGTCAGCGAGAGGAGAGCTAGAGATTACGGATGTCAATCTGGAATACCTTAAGAAAGGAAAGCTGAAGGTGGTTCCTATGGACAGAGACGTGGAATGGATGGACGCGGGCAACTGTGACAGCCTTCTGGATGCGGCAAACAGCATCAAAAAGATTCAGGATAAAACAGGCGTTACAATCGGATGCCTGGAAGAGGTGGCTTATCAGAGAGGCTATATCAGCCTGGATCAGGTTCATAAGATCGGAGAGAAGCTGGCGAAAACAAAATATGGACAGTATCTTATCAATGTAAAATAAGTCTTGAGTTGATAATAGAAAGAATGTGTTAAAAGCGAAGTAGGATATCTGCTTCGCTTTTAAATTATGCAAACAAAGAGCCACTGTCGTTTCGACAGTGGCTCTTAAGATATTCATGAACAAATTTGCTAAAAGCATCCTGGGGATTTATTTGTCACCGTAGAAAGCAACCAGCTTCTTAAGATGCTCGTAACGATCATTTGCTTCCTTCTCGGATTCAGCGAAGAGCTTCTCGGCCTTTTCAGCATCAACCTTACGGAGAGAGTTGTAACGAACCTCGCCGTCCAGGAAGGTTTTGTAATCTTCGGTCGGAGCCTTGGAGTCAAGGGAGAAGGCTGATTTATCCGTTCCGATAAGCTCAGGATTGTAACGGAAGGTATGCCAGTAACCGGACTTAACAGCAAGATCTTCTTCGGTCATAGCCTTGGACATGCCTTTCTTGATACCATGGTTGATACAAGGAGCATAAGCGATGATGATGGAAGGTCCTTCATAAGCCTCAGCTTCTACCATAGCCTTTACGCACTGGTTATAATCAGCACCCATGGAAATGGAAGCGACATAAACATAACCATAGCTCATTGCGATACCGGCAAGGTCTTTCTTCTTGATTGCCTTTCCGCCTGCAGCGAACTGGGCAACAGCGCCTGTAGGTGTAGACTTGGAAGACTGTCCGCCTGTATTGGAGTAAACCTCGGTATCGAATACCATGATATTAACATCCTCGCCGGAAGCGATTACATGATCCAGACCGCCGAAGCCGATATCATAAGCCCAGCCGTCACCACCGAAGATCCACTGGGACTTCTTGGAAAGGAAGTCTTTCTGATCCAGGATTGCCTTTGCTGCTTCTGATCCGTCTGCTTCCAGAGCAGCAACCAGAGCGTCGGTAGCTTTTCCGTTTGTAGCACCGGAAGTGAAGGTGTCAAGATAATTCTGACCTGCTTCCTTCAGAGAAGCGTTTTCTTCCATGATGGCTTCAACCTTGTGCTTAAGTTCATTTCTGATTGCTTTCTGTCCGAGGTGCATACCATAACCAAACTCAGCGGCATCCTCGAAGAGAGAGTTGGACCATGCCGGACCCTTGCCAGCCTTATTTACGGTATAAGGTGTGGAAGGAGAGGAGTTACCCCAGATACTGGAGCAGCCTGTTGCATTGCCGATATACATTCTGTCGCCAAAAAGCTGGGTCAGAAGCTTAGCGTAAGGTGTCTCGCCACAGCCTGCGCATGCACCTGAGAATTCAAGCAGAGGCTGACGGAACTGACTTCCCTTAACGGAGCCGAGTTTGAATTTGGCGATAACGTCTTCTTTATCGTTCAGGGTTACTGCATAATCGAAATATTTCTGTGCTTCCTGATGTGCCTCGTCAAATGGTTCCATGCTGAGGGCTTTTTCCTTAGCCGGGCAAACATTTGCACAGGAGCCGCATCCGGTGCAGTCAAATACGGAAATAGCCATGCTGTATTTGTAAGCCGGCATACCGGTCATATCACTGTAAGCCATTCCTTCCGGAGCTGCTGCGATCTCTTCTTCTGTAAGAGCTACAGGACGGATTGCAGCATGCGGGCAAACATAGGAGCAGCGGTTACACTGGATACACTTTGTCATATCCCAAACCGGAACATCTGTTGCGATACCGCGCTTTTCGAATGCGGAGGTACCGGAAGGAGTAGAACCGGTCTGATATTTTACAAATTCGGAAACAGCAAGCTTGTTGCCCTGCTGCAGGTTGATCTTGGACTGGATTCTCTTTGCAAAATCAACTGCATCTGCACGATTGCCGCTGATCTTGCTTGCGGAAGCATCAGTTTCTTCTGCTGTAGCCCAGGATGCAGGAACGTCAACCTTGACAATTCTCTGTGCACCTGCCTCGATTGCGTCATAGTTCATCTGAACAACGTCATCGCCCTTTTTGCCGTAAGACTTCTTGGCAGCTGCCTTCATAAGATCAATGGCAGTCTGCTCCGGAATAATATTGGCAAGCTTGAAGAAGGCTGACTGAAGGACGGTGTTGATTCGTCCGCCAAGTCCGATTTCCTTACCGATAGCAATACCGTTGATGATATAGAACTGAATGTTGTGCTCTGCAATGAAGCGTTTTGTTCTTGCGGGAAGCTCTTCATCCAGCTGCTCTACAGTCCAGGGGCAGTTGAGCAGGAAGGTTCCGCCGTCAACCAGATCCTGAGCGATATCATATTTCTTAATATAAGAAGTGTTGTGGCAGGCAATGAAGTTAGCCTGTTCGATCAGGTAAGTGGAACGGATCGGGCTCTTTCCGAAACGGAGGTGAGATACGGTTACACCGCCGGATTTTTTGGAGTCATAATCAAAGTATGCCTGAGCGTACATGTCAGTATTGTCACCGATGATCTTGATGGAGTTTTTGTTGGCACCTACTGTACCATCTGAACCAAGACCCCAGAATTTGCAGCTGATGGTTCCTTCCGGAGTTGTCACCGGATTCTCTTTTACTTCCAGAGAAAGGTTGGTCACATCATCAAGGATACCGATGGTAAATTCTTTTTTCTCTGTATTATTGAATACGGAAATGATCTGGCCGGGAGTGGTGTTCTTGGAACCAAGTCCGTAGCGTCCGCCGTTTACAGGTACGCTTTCGAATTTGGTACCCTTAAGAGCAGCAACAACATCAAGGAAAAGCGGCTCACCAAGAGCGCCGGGCTCTTTGGTACGATCCAGAACATTGATCTGCTTAACGGTATCCGGGATAACATCAACCAGAGCCTGTGCGCAGAAAGGACGATAGAGACGTACCTTAACAACGCCGACCTTTTCACCGCGAGCCATAAGATAATCGATGGTCTCGTCGATTGTGTCACATACAGAACCCATGGCAACGATGATGCTTTCAGCATCCGGTGCACCGTAGTAATTGAAAAGCTTATAATCGGTGCCGAGCTTTGCATTAACCTTGTCCATCTGCTTCTGAACAATAGCAGGAAGGGCATCATAGGCACCGTTGATGGACTCTCTTGCCTGGAAGAAGATATCCGGGTTCTGTGCGGAACCCATCTGATAAGGATTCTCCGGGCTGAAGACATCATCCTTGAATTTCTTTACGGCATCCATATCGAGCATGTCTGCAAGATCGGCATAATCCCATGTCTCGATTTTCTGGATCTCGTGAGAAGTACGGAATCCGTCAAAGAAGTTGATAAAAGGAAGGCGTCCTTCGATAGCTGCGAGATGAGCAACCGGAGCAAGATCCATAACTTCCTGAACGCTGGATTCGCAAAGCATTGCAACACCGGTCTGACGACAGGCGTAAACATCTGAGTGATCACCGAAGATGTTCAGTGCGTGACTGGAAACAGCACGAGCTGAAACATGGAAAACACCCGGAAGTCTTTCACCGGCGATTTTATAAAGATTCGGGATCATCAGAAGAAGACCCTGAGAAGCTGTGTAAGTGGTTGTCAAGGCACCTGATGCAAGAGAACCGTGAACGGTACCTGCAGCACCTGCCTCAGACTGCATTTCTGTGATCTGTACTGTTTCGCCGAAGATATTCTTTCTTCCGGCAACAGCCCATTCGTCGCTGACTTCCGCCATAACAGAGGAAGGAGTGATAGGATAGATAGCGGCAACTTCTGTAAACGCATAGGATACGTGTGCAGCAGCGTTATTGCCGTCCATCGTTTTCATCTGACGCTTCATCAAATAACCTCCTGTAAGTTATTAAAGTGAGTTTTTTCAACGGTTCACATGTGGGGGAAGAACCGCTTTGTTAACTATCTGACAACTTATTGCTTTCTACAATAAACCTCAGTCTAATTAATAGTAGCATTTATAATTGTAGGCGTCAAACAATACAATTGCAATATGGGAAAGTTCTGAAAAACAGGCTTGAAAATTCCATAGTTTACTGTAAAATAAATAAGGTTCTATATTTATAAATATATAATTAAGAAAGGATTGATTCACACAATGATCAGTGCGAACAATATTACCCTTCGATTGGGCAAGAGTGCCTTGTTCGAAGATGTAAATATTAAATTTACAGAAGGAAACTGCTATGGAATCATCGGTGCAAACGGTGCAGGCAAGTCAACCTTTCTGAAAATTTTGAGCGGTCAGCTCGAACCGACCAGCGGTGATGTTGCGATCACACCGGGACAGAGACTCTCCTTCCTGGAACAGGATCACTTTAAGTATGATGCATTTCCGGTTTTGGATACGGTTATGATGGGTAACCAGAGACTTTACGATATTATGAAGGAGAAGGAAGCCATCTATATGAAGGAAGACTTTTCCGATGAGGATGGTATCCGTGCCAGCGAGCTGGAAGCTGAATTCGCTGAAATGGACGGCTGGAATGCAGAGTCCGATGCAGCAACGCTTCTGAATGGACTTGGCGTTGGTACAGAGCTTCATTATCAGCAGATGGGAGATATGAACGGTGACATTAAGGTCAAGGTTCTTCTTGCCAAGGCTCTCTTCGGTAATCCCGATATTCTTCTGCTCGATGAGCCGACCAACAACCTGGATCTGGATGCAATTTCCTGGCTGGAGGAGTTCCTGATCAATTTCGAGAACACGGTAATCGTGGTATCCCATGACAGATACTTCCTTAATAAAGTATGTACGAATATTGCAGATATTGATTATGCGAAGATCACTCTTTATGCCGGCAACTATGATTTCTGGTATGAGTCTTCCCAGCTTCTGATCAAGCAGAAGAAGGAAGCAAACAAGAAAAAGGAAGAGAAGATCAAGGAATTGAAAGAATTCATTTCCCGATTTTCTGCGAATGCTTCCAAGTCCAAGCAGGCTACTTCAAGAAAGAAGGCCCTGGAGAAGATCGAACTGGATGAGATCAAGCCATCCAGCCGTAAATATCCCTATATCGACTTCAGACCGAACCGCGAGATCGGTAATGAGGTTCTGATGGTAGAGGATCTTTCCAAGACAATTGACGGAGAGAAAATTCTGGATCATGTTTCCTTCACTGTGGCTCATGATGACAAGATTGCCTTTGTTGGCGGCAATGAGCGTGCGAAGACGGTTCTTTTCCAGATCCTTGCAGGCGAGATGGAGCCGGATGAGGGGAATTACAAATGGGGCATTACAACCAGCCAGTCTTATTTCCCCAAGGATAATACAAAGATTTTCGATACAGATCTTGCGATCGCAGACTGGTTAACCCAGTTTTCCGAGATTAAGGATGCAAGCTATGTCAGAGGCTTCCTTGGCAGAATGCTTTTCCCGGGAGATGCCGGTATCAAGAAGATGAGAGTCCTTTCCGGTGGTGAGAAGGTAAGAGTACTTCTTTCCAAGATGATGATCGAGGGTTCCAATGTGCTGATCTTCGATGAGCCGACCGATCACCTGGATATGGAATCCATTACAGCGCTGAATGAGGGAATGATCAAGTTTAAGGGCGTTCTTCTCTTTGCTTCCCGTGACCACCAGGTGGTACAGACAACGGCAAACAGAATTATTGAGATTCTCCCGGATGGCTCGATTGTAGATAAGGTATCCAGCTATGATGATTATCTGGAGGCTGATGAGTCTGCAAGAAAACGCCAGGGTGTATCACATGTAACGGAAGAGGATAATTAATATGGAGAAGCTGGAGTCAATTCAGGAAATGGATGATGAAACATTCTTTCGTGAATTAATTAATTATAGAAACAGCGGTTCGAATTATTTTGCCAGCTATATCGGAATTGAACTGACTGAACTGGGACTTGGATGGGCTGTAGCCGAGATTGATCTGGAACAGCATCATTATAACCCGATCGGTTCGATTCATGGGGGCTGCCTTTTTGCCCTGGCTGATTCGGTTGGCGGATCGGCAGCATGTACCAGAAGAAGGCCCGTAACAACGGTGAATAGCTCAATCAGCTATGTAACCGCTGCGATCAATACAAAAAAGCTGGTTGCAAAAGCAACCGAAATCAAAGCTGGAAAGAAGACTTGTGTCTATCGTGTTGACATCTTTAATGATGACGGAGTACTATTGGTTACGTCGACAATGACATATTTTTATCTGAAAGGTGAAATCCGGTTTCCGGGTGCGGACTGACCGAAAAGGAGGAAGTATTAAATGGTAAAAGCAGTAGTAGGAGCAAACTGGGGTGATGAAGGTAAGGGTAAGATTACCGATATGCTTGCACAGCAGGCCGATATTATCATCCGCTTCCAGGGTGGCGCAAATGCAGGCCATACAATTGTTAACGAATATGGCAAATTTGCACTTCATTCCCTCCCTTCCGGAGTTTTTTATAACCATACAACCAGTATCATTGGCAACGGCGTTGCTTTGAATATCCCGATTCTGGTAAATGAGATCAACAGCATTGTGGAGCGCGGTGTTCCCAAGCCTCACATTCTGGTATCCGACAGAGCACAGATCGTAATGTCTTATCATATTCTCTTCGATCAGTATGAAGAGGAAAGACTGGGCGGCAAGTCCTTCGGATCCACCAAATCCGGAATTGCACCTTTTTATTCAGATAAATTTGCTAAAGTTGGTTTCCAGGTCAGCGAACTTTTTGATGACAAGGAAAGCCTGATGGAAAGCATCGAAAATATCTGTCTGAAGAAGAATGTAATGCTTGAGCATCTCTATCATAAGCCGCTCCTTGAGCCGGAAAAGATCTATGAAGAACTGATGGGCTACAAGGAAATGATCGAGCCTTATGTATGTGATGTTGCAGCATATCTTGAGAAAGCAATGAAGGAAGGAAAAGAGATTCTTTTGGAAGGCCAGCTCGGTACTTTGAAGGATCCGGATCACGGTATTTATCCGATGGTAACCTCCTCCTCTACATTGGCAGGTTATGGTGCGGTCGGAGCAGGCATTCCGCCTTATGAGATCAAGAAGGTGATCGTTGTCTGCAAGGCATATTCCAGTGCTGTAGGTGCAGGTGAGTTCGTCAGCGAAATCCTTGATGAGGAAGCAGCAGATGAGCTTAGAAAGCGCGGCGGAGACGGCGGAGAGTACGGTGCAACAACCGGACGTCCGAGAAGAATGGGCTGGTTTGATATTCCGGCTTCCAAATATGGCTGCAAGATGCAGGGCGCAACTGATGTAGCCTTCACAGTTCTTGATGTATTGGGCTATCTGGATGAGATTCCGGTTTGCGTTGCTTATGATGTTGATGGCGAGATCACAACAGATTTCCCGACAACCAATAAGCTGAAAAAGGCAAAACCGATTTATGAGACACTTCCGGGATGGAAATCAGACATCCGCGGAATCAGAAAATATGAGGATCTTCCGGAGAACTGCAGAAAATACATTGAGTTTATAGAGGAGAAGATCGGCTTCCCGATTACGATGGTTTCCAACGGACCGGGAAGAGACGATATTATTTACAGAGCATGATAAAAAATATTGTATTGGATGTAGGCATGGTCCTGGTTGACTGGAACTGGGAAGGTATGTTTGAGGATCTCGGCTATGGAGATGATGACTTTGTTTTTGATGCACTGGCATCAGCTACGGTTTTGTCTCATCGCTGGAAGGACTGGGATCGAGGAATAAAATCAAAGCAGGAGCGCACTGAGGAAATGATCATGGTAGCGCCGACATTTGAGAATGAGATATTGAATATCCTTTCCAATATCGGTATGGCCGTAGATCGGTTTGATTACAGCAAGCCCTGGATTCGTTCAATGAAGGAAGCCGGCTATCAGGTTTATCTGCTTTCGAACTATTCGAGGGAACTTTATGAACAGACAAGGGAGTTTCAGCTTGACTTTGAAGCATTGACGGATGGAGCAGTTTTCTCTTATCAGGTAGGAGCAATCAAGCCGGAAAAAGAAATTTATCAGGCCTTGCTTGACCGTTATGACCTGAAGGGAGAGGAATGCGTTTTTGTCGATGACAGACGGGAAAATCTGGAAGCAGCAGAAGCCTTTGGAATGAAAACAGTGCTCTTTCGTGACTTTGAACAGGCGAGAGATGATCTGAATGCGGTGTTGCTGGAGGAAGCCTGAAAATAGCAAGGTAGCCTTGCGGAGTGCATTTGTTGCATGAAAGAAAGGATCTTGCAGGATTCTTTGCGGTAAATAAGAAATCCCTATGCGGCAGCGAGGCTGCAGCATAGGGATTTCTTTATATCCGCAAGGAGTGCACTGCGGCGGAATGAAAAGCTGTCGCTGAAGCGCTCCTTTTTATTCCTCTTCTTCCGTATGATCCTTAAGGAGCTTGTAAATAAAGGCATAAGCCCAGAGCAGAACGGGAATAATAACCGTTGCGATCACTGCAGCCCGGAATAAGAGCATGCTGTCCGGATTGCCGATCAGGGCAAAGATAAGTGTACTGCCATAAAGGGCGAGCAGAAGAAGAACGCCGATGATGGCAAGGATACGTCTGACTGTTTTCATAGTGGAAAAACCTCCAAAGAATAATCTTTGTGCCATTATACAATGTGTGACTTCAGATTGGCAACAGAATGGAGCTGTGTTATAATCAAAATAGAACAGATGGCGGCTGACAACTGTTCACAGCAACAAGAGCTGTGCAAAAGGAGGGAGAATCCATAGCGGCTTCCTTTTACAGCCGGAAAGAAGGTTATAGCATGGTAATAGAGATAGATTTTAACAGCGATCAGGCTTTGTATATTCAGCTTCGCAATCAGATTATTATGGGAATTGCAACCAGCCAGATTCATGAGGGAGATGCCCTGCCTTCGGTCAGAGCACTTGCCGACAGCATTGGCATCAATATGCATACGGTAAACAAGGCTTATACCGTCCTGAAGCAGGAGGGCTATATCAAGCTGGACAGAAGAAAGGGTGCCGTGATCTCTGTAGATTTTGATCATCTGGCAGCCCTTCAGGATACGAAGGCGGACCTGCTGATCCTGCTTGCAGAAGCAAGCTGTCGTGGGATTTCCTCAGACGAAATTCATGATTTGGTAGATGAGATTTATCAGAATTACTGAGTAGGATGAAAGAACGAAAATAGCCGCGCAGTGGCTGAAAAAAGAGAGAAAAAGTTAACATAATACAGGAATAGACATTCATGAAAGCATATACCAAAAAGGGACAGAAGGCTCTGTCAATTGCTGCCCGGGTATCTAAAAAATCCGGACACAATTATATAGGAACAGAGCATCTTCTGTATGGAATTATGAAGGAGGGGACAGGAATCGCCGCATCCCTTCTGAAGGAAGAAAAGGTGGACAGCGATAAGGTGCTGAATCTGATCGATGAGCTGATCGCGCCTCAGGGAGGGCTTTTGATTGCAGAGGCAGAGGGAATGTCACCCCGTCTGCAGGAGATTATCCGACAGGCCGAACGGGAAGCGGATAAATATCATTTTCCACAGATCGGTACGGGTCATATGATGCTGGCTATCTTGCTTCGTCCGGATTGTGCTGCAAATCGACTTCTGGGAACACTGGGAGTGAATCTTCAGAAATTTTATTATGATCTTCTCCTTGCAATGGGAGAAAATCCGGCCAAGCATAAGGATGATTTTAGGGAAAAGGAAATCAAATCCCAGACGCCTATGCTGGACCAGTATTCAAGGGATCTGACGAAGCTTGCAGCGGAAGGAAAGCTGGATCCGGTTATCGGAAGGCAGCAGGAGATCGAAAGGGTCATTCAGATTCTCAGCCGGAGAAATAAGAACAATCCCTGCCTGATCGGTGAGCCGGGCGTTGGCAAGACAGCAGTTGCAGAGGGACTTGCACAGAAGATTGCTTCTAAGGAGGTGCCGGAGACGGTGCTGAACAAGCGGCTGGTTACGCTGGATCTGTCAGCTATGGTTGCAGGTTCCAAATACCGGGGCGAATTCGAAGAAAGGATCAAGGGTGTAGTTGCTGAGGTTAGAAGAGCCGGCAATATCCTGCTCTTCATTGACGAAATTCATACCATGATCGGCGCAGGCGGAGCAGAGGGAGCCCTGGATGCCTCCAATATCCTTAAGCCCTCTCTTTCCAGAGGAGAGATCCAGCTGATTGGAGCAACAACAATTACCGAATACAGAAAGTATATCGAAAAGGACGCGGCCTTAGAACGCAGGTTTCAGCCGGTTATGGTTGAGGAGCCGGGTGAGGAAGAAACTGTTGGTATCCTGAAGGGCCTCAGAGAAAGTTATGAGGAGCATCATCAGGTTAAGATCACAGATGAGGCAATTGAAGAAGCGGTGAAGCTTTCTGTTCGCTATATCAATGACCGCTTTTTGCCGGATAAGGCTTTGGATGTGATTGATGAGGCAGCCAGCAGGGTCAGAGTCGGCAGCTTTTTATCCTCAGATCATTTTAAGATGGAAGAGGAGATCAGAAAGCTGGACCGCAGACTGGAAGAGGCTCTGGAAGAAAAGCGGCTGGAGGATGCTTCTGTCATTAAGAAAGAAAAAGAAAAGGCAGAAGAGACCTATCATAAGATCCTTGAAAAGGAAGAAAAGAAGAGAGAAAGAAAGCAGAAGATCGTTGGCACAAAAGAGGTTGCCGAGGTGGTATCCATCTGGAGCGGTGTTCCGGTCAGTCAGATCGGAGAAGCGGAGTCCAGAAGGCTGCTGCGTCTGGAAAAGACGCTGCATCAAAGAGTTATTGGACAGGAGGAGGCAGTAAAGGCGGTTTCCAAGGCCGTAAAACGCGGCAGAGTTGGCCTGAAGGATCCGAACCGTCCGGTTGGTTCCTTCCTTTTCCTGGGACCGACAGGCGTTGGCAAAACAGAGCTTTCCAAGGCGCTTGCAGAGGCAATATTCGGCAAAGAGGACGCCATGATCCGTGTGGATATGTCGGAATATATGGAGAAGCACAGTGTTTCCAAGATGATCGGCTCTCCGCCCGGTTATGTAGGTTATGACGAGGGAGGCCAGCTGTCAGAAAAGGTTCGCCGCAATCCCTATTCTGTCATTCTTTTTGACGAGATCGAAAAGGCTCATCCGGATGTTTTCAATATCCTGCTTCAGGTTCTGGATGACGGAAGGATTACGGATGCGCAGGGCAGAGTGGTAGACTTTAAGAATACGGTGATCATTATGACATCCAATGCCGGTGCCCAGTATATTATCGAGCCGAAGAAGCTTGGTTTTGGTGCTCAGGGTGAGGATGCTCAGGCAGACTATAAGAGGATGAAGAGCTCCGTAATGGAAGAAGTTCACAGGATCTTCAAGCCGGAATTTCTGAATCGTATTGATGAAATTTTGGTATTCCATTCTCTGAGCAAGGAAGAAATGAAGAAAATCGTAAGCCTTCAGCTGAACAGCCTGATCAAACGATGCAGGGAGCAGCTGCAGATCGAACTTGTGGTCAGAGATTCTGTTAAGAAGGAGATCGTTGAAAAAGCCTTTGATGCCAAATACGGCGCAAGGCCCTTGAAAAGAATGATCCAGAACAAAATTGAGGATCCGATGGCAGAAGAAATTCTGGCAGGAAAGATCAGAGCCGGAGAGAAGGTCCTGGTCACAATGAAGAAAAAAGAGATTGTATTTGCATCCGTAACGGAATAAAATAAACCCATATTTAAAAACAGGAGGACATTAAAATGTCAGTGGTTAAAGAATTACTTCGTACAGAAGAAGGCGGACTCAGCTTTGGAAACTATGAATTAGACAAGAAGACAAAGCTTGAGGATTATGAATTTCAGGGAGATCTGTACAAGGTAAAAACCTTTCATGAGATTACAAAGCTGGAGAAGAACGGCATGTTTTTATATGAGTCAGTGCCGGGAACTTCCGTTATGAATATGAAACAGGATGAAAATGGAATTTCTTTTACAGTAGAAGGACCGGAGGATGCACAGATTACGGTCGGACTGGAAGACAATACCGAATATGAGGTAGAGATCGACGGAGCGGATGCCGGAAGCGACAAGACCAATATGGGCGGCAAGCTTTCCCTTTCTGTTGAGCTTGATCCCCAGAAGCAGATTCAGGTAGTGATCAAGAAAAAATAATGGCAAAAAAAACGACAAGTATTTTCTTCTGTAAGGAATGTGGAAATGAATTTTCAAAATGGATGGGCCAGTGCCCTTCCTGTCATGCCTGGAATTCCTTTACAGAAGAACAAATCAGATCCGATAGCGGAGGAAAAAGCACAAGAGCCTCTGCAGAGCATCGCAGCATCAAGCCAACCGTCTTAAAGGATATCGATCCGGAGGAGGAAGGCAGGCTGTCTACCGGCTCCGGGGAACTGGACCGGGTTTTGGGCGGCGGCATTGTCAAGGGTTCTCTTGTCCTGATCGGCGGAGATCCCGGCATTGGCAAATCAACGATTCTGCTGCAGATGATGCAGAGACTTTCGACAAAGGGCGCAGATGTCCTTTATATATCCGGGGAGGAATCTCTTTCCCAGATAAAGATGCGTGCAGACCGTATCGGATCTTTTTCTGAAAAAATGCGGCTTCTCTGTGAGACAGACCTGTCACTGATCGAGTCGGTCCTGGAAAGAGAAAAGCCCAAGGTCTGCGTCATTGATTCTATTCAGACCATGTATGACGAGGAGCTTTCCTCTGCGCCGGGTTCGGTATCCCAGATCAGAGCGGCAACCGCCGTCTTTATGAGAATTGCCAAATCCTTTGGAATAACGGTCTTTTTGGTGGGCCATGTAACCAAAGAGGGAGCTGTTGCAGGCCCCAGAGTCTTAGAGCATATGGTGGATACGGTTTTGTATTTCGAAGGGGACAGACATGCTTCCTACCGAATCCTGAGAGCAGTCAAGAACCGCTTTGGTTCAACGAATGAGATCGGTGTTTTTGAAATGCGGCAGGAGGGACTGATAGAGGTAGCCAATCCTTCCGAGTTTATGCTGAGCGGCAGACCGGAGGGAGAGAGCGGCTCGGTAACCGCCTGCATTATGGAAGGCACAAGACCCATGCTTTTGGAGATACAGGCTTTGGTTTGCCGGACCAGCTTCGGACTGCCCAGACGTACGGCGGCAGGAACAGACCTGAATCGAATGAACCTTTTGATCGCGGTTCTCGAAAAAAGAGCCGGGATTCCGCTTTCGGCCTGCGATGCCTATGTGAATGTGGCGGGTGGTATGAGAATCAGTGAACCGGCCCTGGACCTGGCAACCATGCTGGCTCTGGTATCCAGCCATGAGGACTTTGTCATCAGTGACAAGACCCTTTGTTTTGGAGAGGTAGGCCTTTCCGGAGAGGTAAGGGGTGTATCCATGGCTTTGCAGAGAGTGCAGGAAGCGAAGAGACTGGGCTTTACCCGAGTAATCCTTCCCCTGAGCAATCTTTCTGCAGCGAAGACAGACGGGATAGAGCTTCTTGGAGTAAAAAATATCCGGGAAGCGATTGCAGCCGTAAAATAGCATTTCAAAGGAAAAGAAAGAGAAAAGAGGCATTGTTTTGAAAAAACCAACAGTTGATGAAAGCGCATATATCGCTCCTTCGGCAGATGTGCTGGGAGAAGTGAGAATTGGAAAAAAGGCCAATATCTGGCATCACGCCACCCTGCGAGGGGATGTGGACCGCATTGAGGTGGGGGATTATTCCAATGTGCAGGATAACTGTGTGCTGCATGTTTCGGAGGGAATACCCTGTATCGTGGGTGACTATGTAACAGTTGGCCACAGTGCGATCCTGCACAGCTGCACCATCGGAAACCATAGCCTGATCGGGATGGGAGCTATCGTACTTGATGGAGCGAAGGTTGGAGAGCATGTCCTGATCGGAGCAGGAAGCGTGGTTACAAAGAACAAAGAAATTCCCAATGGCTGTCTGGCTATGGGAAGGCCGGCTAAGGTCATCAGAATGCTGAATGAGGAAGAAATTGCTTATATGGCAGAGTCAGCTCAGCATTATATTGATGCGGCAGAGGCTTTTCAAAGCGGAGAGATAAAGGATTATCATGAGTGCAGATAGAAGACGCAGAAAAACAGAAGAAGAGGAAGAATTTTCCCTGACAAAGGAGATCTTCAGCTATATTAAGCTGATCATAGCTGCAATTCTTATTGCCTTTCTCCTAACGCATTTTGTTATTGTCAATGCCATTATCCCCTCCGGTTCCATGGAGAATACCATCATGACCCATTCCCGGGTGATCGGCAGCAGACTTTCCTATATTTCCTCAGGCCCGCAAAGGGGAGATATCGTGATCTTCAAATATCCTGTGGATGAGGATGTTCTCTATATTAAGAGGGTAATCGGCCTGCCGGGAGAAAAGGTGAAAATCAAAGAAGGCAAAATTTATATCAATGGTTCCCAGGAAGCGCTGGAGGAGGATTACCTGCCGGAGGAGTGGACCTACTGCAATGACGGATATAGCTTTCAGGTTCCGGAAGACTCCTATCTGATGCTGGGGGACAACCGAAATGTTTCCTTGGATGCAAGATTCTGGTCAGAAGAGGCCATAAAGGCCGGTCTGGCATCTACAAATGAGGAGGCTTTATCCTATACCTATGTTGCCAAGGATAAGATTCTTGCAAAGGCCTTTCTGGTATACTGGCCTCTTAGTGATATAAAGCTTTTGAAGCAGGCTGAATATTAAAATTTTCTTTACACAGGAAAAAAAAGAGTGTAAAATACGGAACGTGAAATGTGTACATAAAGTGATAAAGGCGTCACGAGGGCAGAAGAAAGCTGGTCCGTGGGCCTCTGTCACTTTTTTTATGTTTGATAAGAAGTTTGATTAAGAAGGCTGTGCAAAAAATAAGGGAGGAAAAACATGGTCAAATACGTATTTGTAACAGGCGGCGTTGTGTCAGGCCTTGGAAAGGGAATTACAGCGGCTTCGCTCGGAAGACTTTTGAAGGCAAGAGGCTATAATGTAACAATGCAGAAGCTGGATCCTTATCTGAATATCGATCCGGGAACCATGAATCCGATTCAGCATGGAGAGGTTTTCGTTACGGATGACGGAACGGAGACAGACCTGGATCTGGGTCATTATGAGCGTTTTATTGATGAGAACCTGAATCATAATTCCAACCTGACCTCCGGTAAGATCTACTATTCCGTTATCATGAAGGAAAGACACGGAGATTACGGCGGAGGAACTGTTCAGGTGATCCCCCATGTAACAAATGAGATCAAATCCAGATTCTATACCCCTCAGGACGGAGATGAGGATACGATTGCCCTGATCGAGGTCGGTGGTACGGTTGGTGATATTGAGTCACAGGCTTTCTATGAGGCGATCCGTCAGTTTATGCAGGAGGTAGGAGAAAAGAATGCCTGCATGATTCATGTTACCCTGATCCCTTACCTTTTCGGCTCAGATGAGATGAAAACAAAGCCGACACAGGCAAGCGTGAAGCAGCTGATGCAGATGGGAATCCGTGCGGATATTCTGGTTTGCAGAACCGGAACAGAAATGCCGCAGTATGTAAAGGACAAAATCGCTCTTTTCTGTAATGTAAAATCCTCTCATGTACTTCAGAACCTGAATGCACAGTCTATCTATGAGGTTCCGCTGATGATGGAGGATGAGCATCTGGCACAGGTGGTTTGTGAATGCCTGGATCTGCCCTGTCCGGAGCCGGATCTGACCGAATGGAAGACCATGGTAGATCATTTCCACAATCCGGAAGGAGAGGTGACGATTGCCCTTGTCGGCAAGTATATCCAGCTGCATGATGCTTATCTTTCTGTTGTAGAGGCACTTCATCATGGCGGTTTTGAAGAAAAGGTAAATGTCAATATTCGTTGGATCGATTCCGAGGAACTGGAAAAACAGGATATTGAGAAGGAGCTGGCGGGCATTGACGGTATGATCATCCCGGGAGGCTTTGGTGTCAGAGGAACCGAGGGAATGATCATGGCAGCAGAGTATGCCAGAACAAGAAAGATTCCCTTCCTTGGCATTTGTCTTGGTATGCAGATGGCTGTTATCGAATTTGCCAGAAATGTACTGCAGATGCATGACGCAAACAGTGCAGAGCTGAATTCATCTACCATGCATCCTGTAATCGATCTGATGCCGGAACAGAAGCATGTAACAGACCTTGGCGGAACCATGAGACTGGGCGCTTATCCCTGTGTTCTTGCAGAGGGTTCTAAGGCACATGAGGTTTATGGAACGACAGAAATCTCAGAGCGTCACAGACACAGATATGAGTTTAATAATGAATTCAGAGATCAGATGGAATCCGCAGGCATGAAGCTGTCCGGTATTTCTCCGGATGGAAGAATCGTAGAGATGGTTGAAGTAACAGATCATCCCTTCTATATCGGTACACAGGCTCATCCGGAGTTTAAATCCAGACCGAACCGCGTACATCCGCTCTTCCATGGCCTTGTTGCAGCAGCAAAAGAATACCAGGAAGAACATAAATAATACAAGGAGATTGTAAAATCTAAAAAATAAAGAAAGGGATGAGGACATGTCAAGAAGCTACTCGGATTTTGTTGACTTCATTGAGGAGGAAGACGTGCAGTTTATCAAGCTGGTCTTTTTTGATGTATTCGGCAATCAGAAAAATATATCCGTACTGCCTTCAGAGATTACAAGGGCATGCAAGTACGGAATTTCTTTTGATGCTTCCATGATCAACGGATTCGGCCATGGTCCCAAGAGCGATCTGTTTTTGAAACCGGATCTGGATACCATTTCCCTGGTACCTTGGAGACCGCTGGATGGAAAGGTTGTCAGCGTATTTTGCGATATTGTTTATCCGGATGGACAGCCTTTTGAGAAGGATACCCGCTATATGCTCAAGCAGGCGGTAAAGGAAGCAAAGAAAAAAGGTGTGTTTGTAGAGGTAGGAACAGAGGTAGAGTTCTATATCTTTAAGCTGGATGAGAACGGTGAGAGAACAAATCTGCCGATCGATCATGCAGGTTATATGGCAACGGCGCCTGAAGACAGAGGAGAAAATCTGAGAAGAGATATCTGCTTTGCTCTTTTTGATATGGACATTACGCCGGAGACCTCCCATCATGAGTCCGGCCCTGGACAGAGTGAGGTGGATTTCCACTACAGTGACGCGCTTACGGCAGCGGACAATACATCCACTTTTAAGTGGGCGGTTGCCAATATTGCAGACAGCAGCGGATACTGGGCAGATTTTTCACCGAAGCCCCTTCGTGATTATCCGGGCAACGGCATGCATCTGAATATTTCTCTGGAAACAGAGGAGCAGACCATGCAGTTTATGGCAGGCGTACTGCATTACATTAAGGACATTACACTTTTCCTGAATCCGGTCAGGGAATCCTATGACCGTTTTGGTGAGTTTGAAGCGCCGCGCTATGTCAGCTGGTCAAAGGAAAACCGTTCCCAGCTGATCCGTATTCCGGCTGATCCCAGCGGAAGAACCAGATTCGAGCTTCGCTCTCCGGATCCGAAGGCAAATCCCTATCTGGCACTTTCTCTTTTGATCCGGGCCGGTTTGGAAGGCTTGGAGCAGAAGATCGCACTTCCGGATCCGGTAGATATTGATCTGTTTAATGTAGATCCGGAGGAAACGGACGGTCTGGAAAAACTGCCGCAGAATATTGAGGAAGCATTGCACTGCGCAAAGAACAGTGAATTCGTCAATAAATATGTTCCGAAAAGATGCCTGGCAGCATACAAAAAAGCAATAAAGGAAAGATAATATGGCAAGAGTGAAAACAAACGTGCTGATCGTCTCCAGTGATATGGCAGCAGCCAATGTCATCAAGGCTATTCTGCAGGGAGTTTTCAATTCTGTCACGGTCGCTCAGACAATGACGGCTGCAAAGCAGAAGCTGGCATCTTCACCTTTTGATGTTGTCGTGGTAAACACACCGCTTCCGGATGAATCCGGAGTGGAGTCTCTGATTGAGCTTGTCGGCAGAAACCAGAGGTTAAACGGAATGCTTTTGGTTAAACCGGATAGTTACAATCAGATTGCTTACAGAACAGAGGGATCCGGCATTTTTATCCTGACCAAGCCGGTAAAGAAGCAGGTACTGCTGGAGGCAGCCTCCATGCTGAATAATATGCGAATTCGTATTATGATGATGGAAGATGAGAACCGCAGGCTCAGAAAGAAGCTTGATGAAGTAGGCATTGTGACAAGAGCAAAATGCCTTCTTGTAGAAAAGCGAGGGATGACAGAGGCTCAGGCACACAGCCACTTAGAGCAGATGGCGATGAATGAGTCTGTCAGTAAGAAAGAGGTCTGTCAGAGAATTATTGCCCAGCTTGCAGATGATTAAGGCATAAAGCAGAGAATACAGTTGAACAGATAAGGTGAATTGGTGAATCTGAATAAGAATAGAGAGAATCAAAAGGGAATGGAAAATATCCCTTGACACCTACTGTAAAAAGTTGTAACTTGTTAAAGAGCAAAGGTGCTTTCAGAAACTTTTAAAGTTTCTGAAAGTGCCTTTTTTTTATGTCATTTTTCGTAAATTGCGTAACAATCACTAATTATTTTAGGCAAGCCGAAAAACAGCAGATGCAGTAAAAGGAATTTTAAAGCACAGGAAGCCACAGAAGTGGCAGACAGAAAGAGAGGAACGTTATGAAGAACATCCCTGAAGCTTATGGAAGCCTTGTATTTAATGACAGCGTTATGAAGGAACGTCTTCCGAAGGACGTATATAAGGCTGTTAAGAACGCGCAGGTAGTAGGCGGAGAACTTGCACTTGATGTGGCAAACACAGTAGCAGCAGTCATGAAGGAATGGGCTGTAGAGCATGGTGCAACACATTTTACACATTGGTTCCAGCCCCTGACCGGTCTTACTGCAGAAAAGCATGACAGCTTTATTTCCCCGACAGACAATGGAGGAGTCATTCTTGAATTTTCAGGTAAGGAGCTTGTAAAAGGTGAGCCGGATGCATCCAGCTTCCCGTCAGGCGGACTTCGTGCAACCTTCGAAGCAAGAGGATATACAGCATGGGATCCTTCTTCACCTGCCTTTATCAAGGATGAATCCCTTTATATTCCGACAGCTTTCTGCTCTTACGGCGGACAGGCACTGGATAAGAAAACACCGCTTCTGAGATCTATGGAAGCTTTGAGCGATCAGGCTGTAAAGCTTCTGAATCTTCTCGGTGAAACAGATGTTACACATGTTAATACAACAGTAGGAAGCGAGCAGGAGTACTTCCTGATCGATAAGGAAGAATATCTTTCCAGAAAAGACCTTGTTCTGACAGGCAGAACCCTGATGGGCGCCCTTCCTTCCAAGGGACAGGAGATGGAGGATCACTACTTTGGTGTGCTTAAACCCAAGGTTTCTGAATTCATGCATGACCTGGATGAAGAGCTCTGGAAGCTTGGTATTCCGGCTAAGACAAAGCACAATGAGGTAGCTCCGGCTCAGCATGAGCTTGCACCGATTTTTGAAAACTCCAATATCGCAGCAGATCACAACCAGCTGATGATGGAAATGATGAAGAAGGTTGCAGACAAGCACGGTATGGCTTGCCTCCTTCACGAGAAGCCTTTCGAAGGAATCAATGGTTCCGGTAAACACAACAACTGGTCTATCAGCACAAATACAGGAAGAAACCTTCTGGATCCGGGCAAAAAGCCGGCTGAGGATAAGATCTTCATGGTATTCCTTCTTGCTGTTATCGCAGCAGTAGATAAATATTCAGACCTGATGAGAGTTTCCGTAGCATCTGTTGGAAACGATCACAGACTGGGTGCAAATGAGGCACCGCCTGCAATCATCTCCATTTTCGTAGGTGATGAGCTCAGCGCAATCCTGGATGCTGTTGACAAGGGAGAGGTCTTCAAGTCAGAAGGAAAGACTCAGATGGAACTCGGAACTCACCTGCTTCCGTCTATTACAAAAGATACAACAGACAGAAACAGAACTTCACCTTTCGCTTTCACAGGCAACAAGTTCGAGTTCCGTATGCCGGGTTCTTCCCTCTCTGTTGCAGATCCTAACATCATCCTGAACACAGCTGTAGCAGATGTACTTGCAGATATCTATGCAGAGCTGGCAGCCCTTCCGGAGGATGAAAGAGATGCTGGTGTGAAGAAGATCCTGAAGGATCTCTTAGATGAGCATAAGAAGATTCTCTTCGACGGAAACGGATATACAGATGAGTGGGTTGAGGAAGCTGAGAGAAGAGGACTCGACAACCTGAAATCTCTTCCGGATGCTGCTCCGAGAATCATCTCAGACAAGAGCGTAGAGCTTTTCGAAAAATATGGCGTATATACCAAAGAAGAGCTGGAGAGCCGTTATGAGATCATCCTTGAGAATTACTCAAAGGCAATTCATATCGAGGCACTTACACTTCAGGAAATGGTAAGAAAAGAATTTGCTCTTGGTGTAACAAGCTATATGAAGGATCTGTCTGAGGAAGTGATCTCCAGAAGAAATGTTCTTCCGAGTGCAGAGTGCAAGTGGGAGACAGGTATTCTCGGATCTCTTGAGGAGGAAACAAAACAGATTTCTGATCTTCTGGCAGTGCTTGCAGCTGATACAGAAAAGGCAGAAACGATTGAGGATTCTCTTGAGCAGGCTAAATTCTATCAGGCAACCGTACTGGCAGATATGGAAAATCTGAGAACACATGTAGATGCAGCAGAAGCTCAGGTTCCGGACAGCTACCTGCCGTATGCAACCTATGGACAGCTGCTCTTTTCTCTGAGATAATAAAAGAATAAAATGATACTTCTAAGAAAATGCTGATTTTATCAGCATTTTCTTAGATAAGCTAAATCTGAAAGGTTAATAGAAACATGAGCGTTAACTATACGATGGATCGTGATGCCTGCGGCATCGGAATGATCACAAATATTGATGGACATAAAGACCATAAAGTCCTGGACGACGCCCTTACCATTGTAGAAAGACTGGAGCACAGAGCCGGTAAGGATGCAAGCGGCAAGGTGGGCGACGGTGTCGGTATTCTTGTACAGATCAGCCATTCCTTTTTCAAAAAGGCAATGTCTGAAGCAAAAATGCCGGAAATGGAAGAGGGAGATTATGGCGTAGGAATGTTTTTCCTGCCCCAGGATACCCTGACAAGAACCTTTGCCATGCGTCTTCTTCAGGTGATTACTGAGAAGGCCGGACTTACGTTTTTAGGCTGGCGTAAAGTACCGACTCATCCGGAAATCCTTGGCGAGGCAGCAGTAGAATGTATGCCGGAGATCCAGCAGTGCTTTATTGCAAGGCCGGATGACTGCGAAAAGGGATTTGAATTTGACAGAAAGCTGTATACCATCCGCAGAGAGTTTGAACAGAGTAATGTAGATACCTATATCTGTTCTCTTTCTTCCAGAACCATTGTCTATAAGGGCATGTTCCTGGTAACACAGCTGAGAGAATTTTATGAAGATATTCAGGATCCGGATTATAAATCAGCAATTGCGCTGGTACATTCCAGATTCTCAACAAATACGACACCGTCCTGGAACAGGGCACATCCATACAGAATGATCGCCCATAACGGTGAGATTAATACGATCCGCGGTAATGCTGACCGTATGCTTGCCCGTGAAGAGACGATGCATCTGACAGCCATGGAAGAGGAAAAGGATAAGATCTTTCCGGTGATCACAGCGTCCGGATCAGATTCAGCGATGCTGGACAATACCCTTGAATTCCTCTATATGAACGGAATGGATCTGCCTCTGGCAATGATGATCACGGTTCCGGAACCATGGAAATACAATGATGCCATGTCACAGGAGAGAAAAGAATTTTATCATTACTATGCAACGATGATGGAGCCATGGGATGGACCGGCAGCTCTTCTTTTCTCAGATGGTGATACCGTCTGTGCTTCTCTGGACAGAAACGGCTTAAGACCTTCCAGATATTACGTAACCGACGACGGAAGAGTAATCCTTTCTTCTGAGGTTGGTGTACTGGATATTCCGGCAGAGCACATTGTGAAAAAATCAAGACTGGAGCCGGGTAAGCTCTTAGTCATTGATACCAAGAAAAAGACAATTATATCCGATGACGAATGTAAGAAGTATTATGCAGCAAGAAGACCTTACGGAGAATGGCTGGATATGAACCTTCTTCATTTACGAAATCTTCGGATTCCGAATAAAAAGGTTCCCTATCATTCACAGGAAACCAGGGATAAGCTGCTGAAGGTATTTGGCTATTCCTATGAGGATGTCATGGAAAATGTAATCCCGATGGCAGAAAACGGTGTTGAGCCGACTGTCTCCATGGGCCATGATGATCCTCTGGCTATTGTTTCCAAGCAGCATCAGTCCCTTTACAATTACTTTAAGCAGCTCTTTGCGCAGGTTACCAATCCGCCGATTGACTCTCTGAGAGAAAAGGTGGTTATCGATACAACCGTATATATCGGATCTGATGGTGACCTTTTGAATGAAAAGAGTGAGAACTGCCGTGTGCTGGAAGTAAATAATCCGGTCTTAAGCGGTACCGATCTGATGAAGATCCGTGCCCTGGATGAACCGGGCTTCCGCTGCCAGACAGTATCTCTTTTATACTATAAGCATACTCCTTTGAAGAGAGCGGTAGATCAGCTCTGTCTTGCAGTAGATCATGCTGCGGCAAACGGCAAGAATATCATTATTCTTTCCGACAGAGGTGTGGATGAAAACCATGCGCCGATTCCTTCCCTTCTGGCGGTATCTGCGGTAGAGCAGCACCTGATCCGTACCAAGAAACGTACCAAGGTTTCTCTGGTTCTGGAGAGCGGAGAAATCCGTGATGTCCATCAGGTAGCGGTTATCCTTGGCTTCGGTGCCAGAGCAGTCAACCCCTATCTGGCTCACGAATGTATCTCTGAGATGATCGATAGAAGAGTGCTGGATAAGGATTACCATACAGCAATTGATGACTATAACCATGCCTTGATCAGCGGTGTAACCAAGATTGCTGCAAAGATGGGTATTTCCACCCTTCAGTCCTATCAGTCAGCCAGAATTTTTGAGGCAGTCGGCCTTTCTCAGGAGCTGGTAGATACTTACTTTGCCGGTGTTGTCAGCAAGGTTGGCGGTATCGGTATCGAAGAGATCGGTGAGGATGTCCTCTGGCATCATGACAGAGCCTTTGATCCGATGGGACTTAGTGTGAATCCTTCTATTGATTCCATTGGTTTCCACAAGCTGAGAAGCGGAGCGGATAAGGAAGAGCATCTCTATCGTCCGGAGACGATCATTGCCATGCAGCAGGCCGTACGAAACGGAGATTATAAGAGATTTAAAGAATATACAGCTATGCTGGATAACGAGGATGATCTTTTCACGCTCAGAAATCTGCTGGAGCTGGTTCCGGCAGGAGAACCGGTTCCGATTGAAGAGGTTGAACCGGTAGAAAGCATTGTAAAGCGTTTTAAGACCGGTGCCATGTCCTATGGTTCTCTTTCCCAGGAGGCACATGAAACCCTGGCAATCGCCATGAACCGAATCGGAGGCAAGTCCAATACCGGTGAAGGCGGTGAGAGACCGGAGCGTTTCGGAACAGAAAAGAATTCAGCGATCAAACAGGTTGCATCCGGAAGATTCGGCGTAACCTCTGCTTATCTCTGTTCTGCACAGGAAATTCAGATCAAGATGGCACAGGGAGCAAAGCCGGGCGAGGGTGGTCATCTGCCGGGCAAGAAGGTATATCCCCATGTGGCAAAGATTCGTTACTCCACACCGGGTGTAACCCTGATCTCCCCGCCCCCTCATCATGATATTTATTCGATCGAGGATCTGGCGCAGCTGATCTACGATCTGAAGAATGCCAACAGACAGGCAAGGATTTCCGTAAAGCTGGTATCAGAATCCGGCGTCGGAACCATTGCCAGCGGTGTTGCCAAGGCCGGTGCTCAGGTTATTCTGGTATCCGGTTATGACGGTGGTACAGGTGCAGCACCCTTTTCCAGCGTTCACCATGCAGGACTTCCCTGGGAGCTGGGACTTGCAGAGGCACATCAGACCCTGGTTGAAAACGGCTTGAGAGATAAGGTGGTTCTGGAGACAGACGGTAAGCTTATGACCGGTCTGGATGTCGTAAAGGCAGCTCTTTTCGGAGCAGAGGAATATGCATTTGCAACAGCACCTCTGGTTTGTGTCGGCTGCATGATGATGCGTGTATGTTCAAAGGATACCTGCCCGGTTGGTGTGGCAACACAGAATCCGGAGCTGAGAAAGCATTTTGCAGGCAAACCAGAGCATGTTATCAACTTTATGTACTTTATCGCACAGGAAATGCGGGAATACATGGCTCAGCTCGGCTTCCGCACCGTTGAAGAAATGGTAGGCAGAACAGACTGCCTGAAGAAGAGAGAGAATCTCCCGATCGAGCGTGCGAAGCTGATTGACTTTGACCGTATTCTGAAGAAGCCGGTAGAAGGCATGCAGAGACATTTCGTACCGGAGCATGTTTATGATTTCGAGCTTGAGAAGACAAAGGATGAATCCGTTCTTCTTCCGGCTTTTGAAAAGAGTCTGGAAGGCTCCCGCAAGGAAGCAAAGGGTCAGATCGAGCTGAATGTGACAAATATTGACCGTTCCTTTGGTACGATCTTCGGCAGTGAGATCACAAGACATTTCGGAAACAAACTGGAGGAAGACAGCTACGTTGTAACCTGTCACGGAAGCGGCGGACAGTCATTCGGTGCTTTTGCACCTAAGGGTCTGACCTTAAAGCTTTACGGCGATGCAAATGACGGTTTCGGAAAGGGACTTTCCGGCGGCAAGCTGATCGTTCGTCCGGAAGAAAATGCAGCCTATGAGGCCAGCGATAATACAATTATCGGAAATGTGGCTCTTTATGGAGCAACAGAAGGAAAGATTTATGTTAATGGTAAGGCTGGTGAGCGTTTCTGCGTCAGAAATTCCGGTGCCCTTGCCGTAGTAGAAGGAGTCGGCGATCACGGTCTGGAATATATGACCGGCGGTCTGGCAGTTATCCTTGGTCCGACAGGCAAAAACTTTGCAGCCGGTATGAGCGGCGGTATTGCCTATGTTCTGGATGAAGATCATTCTCTCTACAGAAGAATGAACAAGGATATGGACATGCTCGAGGAGCTGACCGAAAAATATGATATTGAAGAACTCAGAAGAATTCTGCAGGATTTTGTAAAAGAAACAGATTCTGCAAGAGGAAAGAAAATCCTTGAGAATTTCGAATCCTATATTCCAAGCTTCAAGAAAATCGTTCCGAAGGATTACCAGAAGATGCTTTCCATCATCAGTAAATACGAGGAACAGGGTATCCCGCATGAGGATGCACTTGTAGAAGCATTTAATGAAGTAGCAGCGAGCTGATTGGAGGAAGGATCATGGGAAAAGATACAGGATTTCTGGAATACCAGAGAAATGAAAATACAAACATTCCGGTTCTTCAGAGAATCAGGAATTTCGAAGAGTTCAAGATATCTCCGAATGAGGAGGAAAGAAAGAGACAGGCGGCGCGCTGCATGAACTGCGGCGTTCCCATGTGCCAGTCAGCATTAAAACTGAAGGGCATGGTTACGGGATGTCCCCTTCACAATTTCATTCCGGAATGGAATGATCAGATTTACAAAGGAAATCTGGAGTTTGCAGCATCAAGACTGCTGAAGACCAGTAATTTTCCTGAATTTACAGGCCGTGTCTGCCCGGCACTTTGCGAAAAGGCCTGCATGTGCGGACAGTATGGTGATCCGGTAACGGTTCACGATAATGAGAAATATCTGATTGAGGCAGCCTTTGCCAATGGGGATGTAAAGCCGCAGATTCCGGCTCTTCGGAGCGGAAAGAAAGTTGCTGTTGTAGGATCCGGTCCTGCGGGACTTGCAGTAGCAGATCAGCTGAATAAAAGAGGACATTCTGTTACCGTTTACGAGAGAGAGGACAGAATCGGCGGACTTCTGATGTATGGAATCCCTAATATGAAGTTAGACAAGTCCGTGATCAAGAGAAGACAGGAACTGATGGAAAAGGAAGGTCTTGTTTTTAAGACCAATGTGAATGTTGGTGTGGATATTACTGCTGAAGAATTGAAGCAGGAATATGATGCCGTAGTACTTTCCTGCGGTGCAAAAAGACCAAGACCGCTCGCAGGGGTTGACCCGGAGGCGGTAAAAGGTGTACATTATGCAGTGGATTTCCTTACTGCAAACACCAAGAGTCTCTTAGAGAGTGATGATCTGACTGTCGAAGCACTTGAGAGAAGAGGCGGATATATCAATGCAAAGGGCAAGGATGTTATTGTCATCGGCGGCGGAGATACAGGTAATGATTGTATCGGAACCGTGATTCGCCAGGGCTGTAAGTCCGTAACTGCCTTAGAAATGATGCCGGCTTCACCGGAGGTTAGAGCAGAAAGTAATCCATGGCCGGAATGGCCGCTTGTGAAAAAGACAGATTATGGTCATGAGGAGGCGATTGAGGTCTTCGGTCATGATCCGAGAGTCTTTGAAACAACCATAAAAGAGATCCATACCGATAAGAGAGGAGCTCTTCGGGCCGTAACAACGGTAAAGGTAAGCTTTGCAAACGGAAAAATGGAAGAGGTGGCAGGAACAGAGAAGAAGCTTCCCTGTAAGCTGCTTCTGATCGCAGCCGGTTTTATCGGATGCGAGCCATATACGGCGCAGGCTTTTGAAACAAAATGCACACAGAGAGGAACCATCGAGACCGAAGAGGGTTCTTATAAGACTTCTGTCGATAAGGTATTTACGGCAGGCGATATGCACCGCGGCCAGTCATTGGTTGTATGGGCGATTGCCGAAGGAAGAGAGTGTGCAAAACAGGTGGACGAATACTTAATGGGCTATACGACGATGTAGGGCTCGTCGTAGAGTGTAAGCTGAAAGGAGATTGAAGTTGGGCAACTTACATGAAGAATGTGGCGTAATGGGCATTTATTCACCAAATCGCAGAAATGTGGCGCATACAGTCTATACAGGACTGTATGCGCTTCAGCATAGGGGGCAGGAAAGTGCCGGAATCGTTGTCAATGATGACGGACTTTTTTACTCTCATAAGGATTTGGGACTGGTCAGCGATGTATTTGGTGCAGAACAGCTGGCTAAATTTCCAATGGGAACAATGGCTGTTGGCCATGTCAGATACGGCACAAGTGGAGAAACCAACCGAGAAAATGCACAGCCGATGATCGTTAACCACAAAAAGGGACGATTGGCAGTAGCACATAACGGCAACCTGGCAAATGCCTGGAAGCTGAGAGATAAGCTGGAAACAGAGGGCGCGATCTTTCATTCTACGAATGATACAGAGATCATCGCTCATATTTTGATTCGTAAGCGTCTGGTGACTCCTTCTATAGAGCAGGCTGCACTGGCTTCAATTGAACACTTTGACGGAGCATATTCCCTGATTTTAATGTCTCCGACGAAAATGATTGCCGTGCGTGACCCGCACGGCTTTCGGCCGTTGTGCTACGGACAGACAGAGGATGGGGCCTATGTGATCGCATCCGAAGATTGTGCACTGGCTTCCGTAGGTGCAAAGAAGATTCGCGAGGTTGAGCCGGGAGAGATGATCCTTTTCTCGGAAAAAGGTGTGACAAGCTTCAGAAATCACTGTAATACGGCACCGCATAAGATTTGTATCTTCGAATATATCTATTTCGCTAGAACGGATTCTGAGATCGAAGGCGTCAGCGTGCATGAGGCAAGAAAAAGAGCCGGTGCGATTCTGGCAAAGCAGGCTCCGGTAGATGCTGACCTTGTCATTGGTGTACCGGATTCCGGTCTGGATGCGGCACTTGGTTATGCAGAGGCATCCGGAATTCCGTATGGACTCGGTTTCGTAAAGAATAAATATATCGGAAGAACCTTCATTTCTCCGGGACAGAAGAACCGAATGGAGAAGGTGCGCATTAAGCTGAATCCGATTCGTGAAGTCGTTAAGGACAAGAAAATTGTCATGATTGACGACTCCATCGTAAGAGGAACCACCAGTCAGAGCATTATCAGACTGATCAAGGAAGCGGGCGCAAAAGAAGTGCATATGAGAATTACTGCACCACCATTCCGTCATCCATGTTATTATGGTACTGATGTAGATTCAAGTGATCATTTGATCGCCAATCAGCATACCATTCCGGAGATTGCTGAGCTGATCGGAGCAGATTCACTTGCATATCTGCCGATGGAGAGTCTTTGCGAGCTCGTCGGACACAATGACTATTGTGCAGCATGTTTTGATGGAAACTATCCTACAGAGGTACCGGGAGAGCATGCAAAGAATCGTTTTGATATGCCACTCTCAGCAGGAAGGGAATAAGTGTAATGATTAGAGAAAAGAACAGAAAGCTGATTCTGGAAACCGGAGAAGAATATTCCGGATATGCCTTCGGTGCAGAAGGTTCGAAGGTTGTTGAACTTGTATTTAACACTTCAATGGTTGGATACCAGGAGATCCTGTCTGACCCGTCTTATACGGATCAGGCGGTAGTTATGACTTATCCTCTGATCGGAAATTATGGCATGAACAGAGATGACAATGAGACAAAGACACCGTCTGTCAGTGGTATGGTGGTACGTGAGCTATGTCAAAAGCCATCCAATTTCCGACTTGATCAAAGCCTGGATGATGTCATGAAAAAATATGGAATCCTTGGACTGGAGGGAATTGATACCCGAAAGCTGACAAGGATCATTCGTGAGCACGGAACCTGCCGTGCTTACATTACTGATATGGAGACAAGTAAGGAAGAGGCTCTGCAGGTGATCCGTGAGACACCGGTATGGCATGATGCTGTTCCCCGTGTTTCCAGCAAAAAGAAATGGATGATGCAGTCTTCGAAGCCCGCCTCAGAGGCACTGAAGGTGGCATTGATCGACTGCGGTGTAAAGCACAATATCATCCGTTCCCTTGTAAAAAGAGAATGTGATGTAACCATCTTCCCCTATGATACACCGGCGGAAGTGATCATGAAGGCAAATCCCCATGGAATTCTGATTTCAAACGGCCCAGGCAATCCAGAGGATGTTGCTCCGGTAATCGAGCTGATTCGTGAACTCAGAGGAAAAATTCCGATCTTTGGTATTTGTCTTGGTTCTCAGATGATTTCTCTTGCTTATGGTGCCAAAACCTACAAGCTGCATTTTGGCCACAGAGGCGGCAATCATCCGGTAAAGGATCTTCTGACCGGAAAGATCGAGATTACCTCTCAGAATCATTCCTATGCAGTAGACAGGGATAGTCTGGAAAATACAGATTTGGATATGACGCATTATAACCTGCTGGATGCTACCGTAGAGGGTGTTGCCTGCCTGAAGGACAGATGCTTCGGTATTCAGTATCATCCGGAGTCTGCTCCGGGACCGGAAGATTCCGGTTATCTTTTTGACCGTTTTATCAGATGGATGCAGCAGTACAAAAAAGAGAAAGCAGGGGAAGAATAAATGCCAAAAAGAACAGATCTGAAAAAAATCATGGTTATCGGCTCCGGTCCGATCGTAATCGGTCAGGCAGCTGAGTTTGACTATGCAGGAACACAGGCTTGTCTTGCTTTGAAAGAAGAAGGCTATGAAGTCATTCTTTGCAATTCAAATCCGGCAACCATTATGACGGATCCGATGATTGCAGATAAGGTATATATGGAGCCTCTGACTTTAGAATATCTGGCAAGGATCATCCGCTATGAAAGACCGGATGCCATTGTGCCGGGTCTTGGCGGTCAGACAGGACTGAATCTTGCTATGCAGCTGGATAAGAAGGGCGTTCTGGATGAGTGCCATACCATGCTGCTGGGAACCAAGAGAGAAAGTATTGAGGCAGCAGAGGACAGAGAGCTTTTCAAGGAGCTCTGCGAAAGAATCGGAGAGCCGGTTCTTCCTTCTGAGATCATTACCTCTATTGAGGAAGGTGTAAAGGCAGCAGAGAAGATGGGACTTCCTCTGGTTATCCGTCCGGCCTTCACTCTGGGCGGAACAGGCGGCGGTTTTGTAAACAGCATGGATGAGGTAGAAGAGATGCTTCGTCATGCGCTTGCTATCTCACCTGTACACCAGGTTCTGCTGGAGAAGAGCGTAAAGGGCTATAAGGAGATCGAGTATGAGGTAATGAGAGATCATAATGATACGGCGATCACCATCTGTAACATGGAAAATCTGGACCCGGTTGGAATTCATACCGGTGACTCCATTGTTGTATGCCCCTCTCAGACTCTGACAAACAAGGAATATCATATGCTTCGAAACAGTGCTTTGAAGATCATTCGTGCACTGGAGATCGAGGGCGGCTGTAATGTTCAGTTTGCTTTGGATCCGAAGTCCTTTGATTATTATGTGATCGAGGTAAATCCCCGTGTATCCAGATCCTCCGCTCTGGCATCCAAGGCCAGCGGATATCCGATCGCGAGAGTATCTGCCAAGATTGCGGTTGGCATGACGCTGGATGAGATTCAGCTTGCTAATACACCGGCTTCCTTTGAGCCGGCACTGGATTATATCGTTACCAAGATGGCCAGATTCCCCTTCGATAAATTTGCAGAGGCAGATCAGAGACTGGGTACCCAGATGAAGGCTACCGGCGAGGTTATGGGAATCGGAAGAACCTTCTCAGAGAGTTTCCTGAAGTCGGTTAGATCTCTTGAGATCGGTTTAAAGGCACCTTATATGCCGAGATTTGTATCAGAATCCACGTCGAATCTGATGAAATATATTGCACTCGGAACAGATGAGCGCATTTATGCTGTAATGGAGCTTCTTCGCCGTGATGCGGATATCGATGAGATCTGCAAGGCAACGGGAATTGATGCCTGGTTTATCTGGAAGCTGAAAGAAATCGCCGATGAAGAGAAGGCTCTGAAAGAACATAAGGGTGATGTAGACTGGCTGAAGGATGCAAAGAAGATGGGATTCTCCGATGCAGAAGTGGCCAGACTTTGGGAGATGACAGAGAATGAGATCTATGCTCTCCGCAAGGAGAACCGGATTTTCCCGATCTACAAGATGGTAGACTCCTGCAGCAGCGAGTTTAAGAGCTATATTCCTTACTTCTATTCTACCTATGAGGATGAGAATGAAGCGGACTTCAGCACCGGCAAGGAAAAGATCGTGGTACTCGGTTCCGGTCCGATCCGAATCGGACAGGGTGTCGAATTCGATTATTCAACCGTACATGCGGTTCAGACGATTCAGGAGAGAGGCTATGAAGCCATCCTGATCAATAACAATCCGGAGACGGTTTCCACGGATTATACCATGGCCGATAAGCTTTACTTTGAGCCTCTTTGCATTGAGGATGTTATGAATGTGCTCGAGCTGGAGAAGCCAAAGGGAGTAGTGGTATCTCTTGGCGGACAGACAGCCGTTAACCTGGCAGAGCCGTTGAAGGAGAAGAATGTTCCTTTGATCGGTACAGACTGCGATGCCATTACCCGTGCCGAGGACAGAGATGTCTTCGAGAAGCTGCTGGATGATCTGAAGATTCCGAAGCCGGAAGGAAAGGCAGTTGCAACCATCGAGGATGGTATTCGTACTGCCAACGAAATCGAATATCCGGTTCTGGTTCGTCCGAGCTTTGTATTGGGCGGCCGTGCCATGCGTGTTGTAGAAAATGACGAGGAGCTGGAATATTACCTGAATACCGCAGTACAGATGGATACAGAGCATATGGTTCTGGTCGATCATTATGTCCGCGGCAAGGAGGTAGAGGTAGATGCCGTATGCGACGGAGAACATGTATTTATTCCGGGCATCATGGAGCTGGTTGAAAGAACCGGCGTACATTCCGGAGACTCCATCAGCATTTATCCGCCGGCAACCTTATCCCAGGATGTTAAGAATATCCTGATGGATTATACAGAAAAGCTTGGTCTTGCTATCGGCATTAAGGGCCTTTACAATATTCAGTTTATTGTAGATGACAAGCAGAGAGTTTATATTATCGAGGTAAATCCACGTTCTTCCAGAACGGTTCCCTTCCTGTCCAAGGCAACAGGATATGATCTGCCGGAGATTGCAACCAGAGTTATGCTGGGTGAGAGCCTGCGCGATCAGGGTATTACAGAGCTGATCGCACCTGAGAAGAGCAGATGGTATGTAAAGGTTCCGGCCTTCTCCTTTGCAAAGCTTCAGGGCATGGATATCCGTCTGTCACCGGAGATGAAATCAACCGGAGAGGCAATCGGTTATGATAATCAGCTGATGAGAGCCATGTATAAGGCACTTCAGGCATCCGGTACCCGTATGCAGAATTACGGAACTGTTTTTGCCTGGATTGGAGAAAGTGAGAAGGAAGAAACCCTTCCTTTGATCAGACGCTTCTATCAGCTTGGATTCAATATCGAAGCAGAAAGAGAGACAGCAGAACTGCTCAAGGAAAATGGAATCCGTACCCATGCCGTAGATATGGAGCATAATGGCCTGGAGGATATCTGTGAGAGAATCCGTCAGGGATATGTGACCTATGTGGTCAATACCGGAGATGTCAGAAACATGACGGCTCAGGATGATCCGGAGAACCAGATTCGTTTCTGCGCAATTTCCAATGGCGTGCCGGTTATGACAGCAACAGATACAGCAAAGGTACTTTTGGATGCCCTTGAGGACATTACCTTTAAGGTTTCTACAATTGACGCCTGCTAAGGAAAAGCTGACAAGGTGACAGGAGGAGATGTCGTGAATCAGGAAAAAGTTATTGTGATTGATTTTGGCGGCCAGTACAATCAGCTGGTGGCCAGACGTGTGCGTGAATGCCAGGTCTACTGTGAAATTTATTCCTACCGCACACCGATCGATCAGATCAAGGCGATGAACCCCAAGGGAATTATCCTAACAGGCGGCCCCAACAGCTGCTATGAGGAGGGAGCACCGACCTATACAAAGGAATTATTTGAGTTGGGAATCCCGGTACTTGGTCTTTGCTATGGTGCACAGCTGATGCAGCATGTGCTGGGTGGCAAGGTAGAAAAGGCGCCGGTTCGTGAGTATGGTAAGACAGAGACCTTTATTGACGGCTGCAAGGATTCCCTTTTTGCAGGCGTGGAAGATGAAACTGTTGTTTGGATGAGTCATTTCGATTATATTTCCAAGACAGCACCAGGATTTGAGATCATTGCTCATACAGCAGACTGTCCGGTGGCGGCAGCAGCAGATAGAGAGAAAAATCTCTATGCCATCCAGTTCCATCCGGAGGTTCTTCATACGGCAAGAGGCAAGGAAATCCTGCATAATTTCGTACGGAATATCTGTCAGACAGAAGGCAGCTGGAAGATGGATTCTTTCGTTGAGAATACTATCAAGGAAATCCGTGAGAAAGTTGGAGACGGCAAGGTGCTTCTGGCCCTCTCCGGCGGTGTGGATTCTTCTGTTCTGGCCGCACTTCTTGCAAAGGCAATCGGCAAGCAGCTGACCTGTGTCTTTGTTGATCATGGCCTTCTGCGAAAGAATGAAGGCGATGAGGTAGAAGGTGTATTCGGACCGGACGGAGACTTTGATATTAACTTTGTCAGAGTCAATGCCCAGGAAAGATATTATGCAAAGCTGGCCGGAGTCGAAGAGCCGGAAAAGAAACGTAAGATCATCGGAGAAGAGTTTATCCGTGTCTTTGAAGAGGAAGCCAAAAAGATCGGAAAGGTGGATTTCCTGGCACAGGGAACCATTTATCCGGATGTGGTAGAATCCGGACTTGGCGGTGAGTCAGCCGTGATCAAGTCTCATCACAATGTGGGAGGTCTTCCGGACTATGTTGATTTCAAGGAGATCATCGAGCCGCTTCGCAACCTTTTCAAGGATGAGGTAAGAAAGGCAGGTCTTGAGCTTGGCCTTCCGGAGTATCTGGTCTTCAGACAGCCCTTCCCGGGACCGGGATTGGGAATCCGTATTATCGGAGAGGTAACAGCCGAGAAGGTTCGTATTGTTCAGGATGCGGACTATATTTATCGCAGTGAGGTAGATGCAGCAGCAAAGGCATATAAGGAAGAACATGGAGAAGAAGCTCCATGGATGCCGAATCAGTATTTTGCCGCTCTTTCCAATATGCGCTCCGTAGGCGTTATGGGAGATGAGCGAACCTATGATTATGCCGTAGTTGTTCGTGCTGTCCGTACGATTGACTTTATGACTGCAGAAGCGGCAGAGATTCCGTTTGCTGTTCTTCAGACAGTTATGAGCAGAATCATCAACGAGGTAAAGGGAGTAAATCGTGTAATGTATGATCTTACTTCCAAGCCGCCCGGAACGATCGAACTGGAATAAATTGAAATGTTTTAAAAGTCCAGCGTTTATACGAAATGTGCAGAAGCAGAGCAGGAACGCTTTCACCTGAAAAATAAAAAACGTTTATCCTGGTCAAAAAACTGGCCGGATCATATTAGAACTCCCATAAATGACTGAAGTAAGCCATTTATGGGAGTTCTTCTTTTCGGTGTATGTGCTTCTCTAACGACGCTTACGAGAAAAATCGCTTTATTGCATTTTAGAAATGATACCAGATACTGTATCAGCTAAAACAGAGTCATCGCAATCATATTCATACTTCATTGTCCGTAAAGTATGGAGCACACCTCCTACAATAAAAGTTAATCTGATTTTTTCTTCCATATCGCCAGAAGATATGCCATAGTAATCTTTCAGCTTTTTTTCTAGGAGGAAGAAAAATTTGTCAAAGTTATCATGGAATAATGGCTCCAAAAGCGCTTTGTTTTTATCAAGTGCTTTTGGAAGTCCATTAATGAATGAAATAGGGTTTACAAAGATATCGTCCTTCTCAGTAAAACAACTTACGACTAAATCTATGGCTTCGTTTTCTGTTTCGTTAGCAAGAGCGTAAATATCGCCATAGTGTTTATAAAAAGTTGTTTTATTGATTAAGGACATTTCGCAGATATCCTTTATCTTTATTTTTTCTAATGGGAGAGTGCTTCTCAGCTTTAAAAATGTCTCTTTTATAGCATGTCTGGTTTTTACAATTCTTAAATCCATGTCAGATACCTCTTAAACAACGAAAATTGAAAAGTGTTGCTTATTCAACCTTTTAAATATATTGTCGCTTGAATTACGCAACCATAGTTGTATAATTCATTATAGTTGTTAAATAGAATATGTCAACTTTAAGGAGGTGTATATGAATAAAAAGGCTGCAAATTTTATACTGGCAGCCATAGTAGGAACTCTGACTGTGCTTGTCCTCACAATTGCCATATATGCGAGCTTTTTTCATGATTTTTTAGGAAAATTTCTTGAACTTTCTCCAGAAACTATTGCGTTAGTTTCCAGAAATCCGGTAAATATTGGAACTATGTTGATGGCAAATATTGCTCATGGATT
>CAVEOK010000018.1:0-362 GCA_963617415.1 Oscillospiraceae bacterium | reverse complement strand
CTTAAAACCATTGCAGGGAGCAAAGGCGGCTTCAATAATTGCATTTCTGACGGAAATTTACTTCTGCTTCTCACAATATTCAATCATGAAGACCATGTCTATCCAATCAGCAATTATTGATACAATTATGTGGACAGTTGTCAATTTTGTAGTAGGTGCTGTTGTGGCAAAAATTCTAAGCATGAGAAATCAATACGATTTTAGGAAGGAATAAGCGGTATGACAAACGAAGTATTGAATACGATCAAAAAACGTAGAAGTATCCGTACATATAAGCAGGATCCGGTGGCTGAAGAAGCATTGAATGCAGTTCTGGAGGCGGGAACATTTGCACCTACAGGATGTTATACAGCGAATTATAG
>CAVEOK010000017.1:2124-42905 GCA_963617415.1 Oscillospiraceae bacterium | reverse complement strand
ATCGTATAGTGGGTGATGTAGTATTTGTCGACAATATTTTTCATGAATTGCAGGATTATGAAAATAAAATGAAATAAATAATGTGGATAAGCAGATTTTAGAAAATGCAATGTAAGTCTTTTCATTGGGAGATGCAGCATTAACACATGAAATAAAGAAAATTAAAAAAACAGGCCCCCTGTCATTTGGATAAATCCAGATGACAGGGGGTCTGTAGCAATAAGAGATTTCGAAGAAATTCCTTAATAAAAGTCCTTTGTGTAAGGAGCATCTGCATCATCAGGCGATTATCAAGCAGACTGTTTTTCCAGCTGCTTGCCGCGAACAAAGGTATAGATTGCCAACAGGGCAACAAAGACAATGATACCAATCCATACAGCAGTGGTCATGTCGGAGAGGCTGACGAAGAAGGTTGCTACATTCAATACAATGGACAGAACCAGAAGAACATAGAGAACCGGGAGCTTCAGCTTCATGGTTGCATTCTCATAGGCTTCCGGCATGAGTTTGGGCAGGCGCCAGCAGGCGATTACCTCCATAACGAGCAGAACTTGGTTTAGACCGACACCCATATTGGAGATGGTTGTGGTATCCATACCGGTCAGGATCGGAATGGCACCGACAATGTAGAAGATCAAAAGGAGCACAACAGGTGTACCGCCTTTATTTTCCTTGGCGCAGATCTTCGGCAGCCATCCTTCTTTAGCAGCCAGCTGCAGACCACGGGTTACCCAGGAAAGGGTACCATTTAATGTGGTAGCCAGAGCAAAGAGGGCACCGCCGATGACAAAGAAATAGTAGAGCCATGTGGGGAAAATGGTCTGTGCAACCAAAGTCAGGTTCTGGAAGGCAACCTGATCCAGAGGCAGAACGCCGGTAGCAACAACGCCCAGAAGGGCATAGAAAACAGCTACGATAACTGTAGAAAGAATCATGGCACGGGGAACGGTTTTGCTTGCATTTTTGACCTCGCCTGCTGTTTCAGCCATGAACTTGGCACCGCCTGTTGCAAAGCTGAGAAGCGCTACACCCTGCAGAAAGTTTCCGAGGCCATTCGGCATTATATTTTCACCGGTTAGAGCCAGCTCACTCCAGCTAATCTTGGGCAGACCGAAAAGGACAAAGAGCAGGAGAGAGAAGAGCAGACAGGCAACCATAACATTTTGTACGGAAGCTGCTGTCTTGATACCGATAAGGTTAACAATTGTTGCAGCAGAAAGAATGAGCATAGCAACCAGTTTCTGATTCACATTCGGAACCAGTGCTGCAAAGTAGCTGGCAAAGCCCAAAGCAAAGGTTGCGATCAGTACCTGGGTTAAAACGAACATGCCCAGATAGAGAAAGCCGCAGCGGGGACCGATGAGACGTTTCACATAGGAATAGCCGCCGCCGTTCGAGGGCACAGCACTGGAAAGGACAACTGCAGAGGTCAGGGTGCAGATTACCAGCAGGGCTGCACAGATAAAGGCCAGGGGTGTTCCGTGGCCGGTCAGGCCGACAACAACGCCGGTCAGTACCATGACACCGGAGCCGATGATCTGACCGATGCCAATGCCGAGACAGTCAATAAAGCCTAATTGTTTTTTTTCTTCCATTTTACTTCTTCTCCCTTTCAAGATAGCATTGTTTAATAGCGGCCATACCCTTTTCCAATGTTGCCCGTGGGCAGGCGATATTCAGACGCATAAAGCCGTCACACTGTGAGCCGTAATGTGCACCGTTGCCGAGGCCGACGCCATAGTCGCGGCCTAAGGTCAGGGTCAGCTGATCACTGCTCATGCCCAGACAGCGTAAGTCCATCCACATGAGGAAGGTTCCTTCGTGATGAGAGAGCTTTACTTTTGGCATGAAGCTGGCTACCTGCTCTTTTACATAAGAGGCATTTTCGGAAAGGTAGGCTGTTACTTCGTCTACCCAGCTATCACCGTAGGTGTAGGCGGCTTCCATTGCAGTAAAGGCCAGGATATTCGGACCCATGATCCAGGCACCCTTGAGCGCCTGATCTACTTTTTCACGCAGAGCGGCATTGGGCACAATGATGGCAGACTGGTGGAGACCGGCCAGGTTGAAGGTCTTACTGATGGCGGTGTATACGATCAGTTGATCCTGCACGGAAGGGATCAGTCCCATGGGGGTATAGTGATTACCGAAGAGGACAATATCGCCGTGCACCTCGTCAGACAGGATATAAACACCATATTTTGCGCAGAGGTCACCGATTGCAGTCAGTTCCTCCTTTGTCCAAACCTTGCCGATGGGGTTATGGGGGTTGCAGAGGATGATTGCTTTCACCCCTTCCTTAAGTGCCTGCTCAAAGGCAGCCAGATCAACACTGTAGTGGCCATCTTTTTCTGTCATAGGCAGATCTACCAGGCTGCGCTTTGTATTTTTTACAATGGCGAAGAAGGGATCATAGACCGGGGAGAAAACAGCAATTTTATCGCCGGGTGAAGTGATTGCTTCAATTGTAAAACGCAGCATGGTAACCACACCGATGCCGCAAAGCACCTGATCCGGAGTAAAGGACCAGTTATGACGGCGTTCATACCAGGAGCAAAGGGCCGGCAGAGCTCCCGGAGTCGGGGTATTGTAGCCAAAGGCAGGGTGATCAACCCGCTTATGCATGGCTTCCTGCACCTGGGGCAGAACAGCAAAATCCATATCTGCGATCCACATAGGGGTCAGATCGGCATCCGGGCCGACGCCGAAGAGTTCCTTGACATCCCACTTGACGCAGGAGCTGCCGCGGCGGTCAAGAATTTCATCAAAGTTGTACATGTGCATTCGTTTCCTTTCTTGCAGATTCTTGTTTTTTTCATCATATCATTCCGAATTTTTCGAATCTAACAAGGCTTTATTGTATGTGCTACAATATACACTTGTTTGTTCAGTTTCCTTTACATTGGTAAGATAAAGTCGGCATTAAGGCACTAAAAAATTGAAGAAATGAAGAGGAAAGAAGCAGGGACTTTCGGATTTTCCTATCTGCTTTTATGCTATAATACTGGGAACGATAGGGAATAAAGAAAGAAAAGGGGGCTTCAAAAATGCGAATAGAAGATCTTCGCTATTTGATTCAGGTGGCAGAGCTTGGCTCAATCAGCCTTGCTGCGGATGCCTGTTATATTACGCAGCAGGGGCTTTCCCGTATTATCAGCAATATGGAAAAAGAGCTTGGTGTCCCTCTCTTCCACCGCAGTAAGAATCATATTCGTCTGACAGACATTGGTGAACTTGTAGTGGAAAGGGCAAGAGAACTCGATGGCTTATACCAGCATATGCTGAACGACATCAACAGAGCCAGTGCAAAGGAAGGGCAGCCGCCGGTTGATTATCATATTTATACGACCCAGCTGATTTCCTCAACCTTGCTTGCTCACGTCCTATCAAGGCTGAATTTACGTTATCCCGGCATAAGGCTGGATATAGATGAGCTCTCTCCGCCGGAAATCACGGATGGGGCAGAATTCACGGATAATTCGATCGGTATCATCAGCCTGACAACCTTCCATGAGGAAGAATCCCTTCGGCTGAAAAGCGGACGACTGGTATTTGAACGCTATTTTCAGGATGATCTGATGCTTGGTGTAGCGGAGCATTCTGCCTTGGCGCAGCGCAGCATAATCTCTGCGGCAGAATTAGCCACCATTCCGCTTGCTCTTTGCAATACAGAATTGATGATGACGCGTAATCTCCTGGAGGAAGGCGTGGATCCGGCTGTTGCACTTCATATTTCCAGTTATGATCTTTGTCGAGAGATGGTCTTTCGCAATAGGGCTGCCGGTCTTACCTCAACACTTCGGAATTATTACTCTAAAGTGCCGATCAAGGCGGTTCCGCTGGAAAAAAAGGTGACCATATCTTATGGCTGTATTTATGATCCTCGGACACCGAAGACACCTTTCCTGAGAGATCTTTTGTCAATTGTTGCTTATGAACTTGGACATGTCAGTTAGTTGCCTCATGCTTTGCTTATTTGCAGGAGCGGTTTTTGCCGCAAATCCTACAGCTGCTATCATTTTTATTTTCCGAAGGAAGTGACAAGATTGCATTTAAGAGAAAGTTCAATAGAAGAAAAGCTTCATCAAAAAATTCCCGGTGAGGACACCGGCATTATTACAAAAAATAGTTTTTGTGACATATGTGCACCCGGTCCGCATTGCGGAGTAACCTGCTATGTCAAGGATGGCAGGATCATTAAGATAGAGGGAACGGAAGAGCATCCTACGAATCACGGTCTTCTCTGCACCAAAGGGCAGGCAGGCCGCCAATATGTTTATCGGAAGGATCGTATCCGGACTCCTCTTCGTCGTATCGGAGAAAGAGGAGAGGGCAAATTTGAACCCATCAGCTGGGATGAGGCCTATGATGAAATCGTTGCCCGTTTAAATAAGGTAAAGGAGGAGTACGGCCCCTGCTCTGTGGCCTTTTACTCCGGTTACAATAAATGGTACCGTCCCTTTTTGCAGAGACTTTGTTATGATTTTGGTTCTGTCAATTACGGAACGGAATCGTCATCCTGCTTTACTTCTACGATCATGTCCTGGCGTCTTGCTACCGGAGCGGACTTTGCGGCACCGGATCTGCGGAATGCAGGGATTTTTCTGGGATGGTGCTACAATGCCTACTATGCACAGTTCCTGATGACAAGAGGCGTTGAGATGGCAAGGAAGCGGGGAATGAAGGTGATCATCATTGATCCCCGTATTACACCTGCAGTTGAAAAGCAGTGTGATCTTCATCTGCGGATCAAGCCCGGAACGGATTGTGCCTTAGCATTAGGCCTTGCAAGAGAGCTGATCATCAACGACTGGGTAGATCATGACTATATCAAAGAGCATGTATTCGGTTATGAAGAATATAAGGACTATGTCATGGATTTTCCGCCGGAGAGAGTGGAAAAGCTGACGGATGTGCCTGCGGATCAAATCCGCCTTGCAGCAAGAATGATCCATGAAAATATGCCTCTGGCGATCAATCAGTCCGGAGCTGCTCTGGTGCATCATACCAATGGCATGCAGACTCATCGTGCCGTAATGGCTTTATCCGCTCTGATGGGCACCTATGACCGTCCCGGCGGTATGGTTCCGGCTCCCTTGACTTATGCGCACTCAATGGCGGGTTTCAGTACCTTGGATCACGAATTTCCTCAGGAAAAATATCCTAAGGATGCACCCAGACCCATCGGTGCAGTGCGTTTTCCTCTCTGGGATGAGCTGGTCGGTGAAATGCAGGGCTGTGATCTTGCCCGGCAGATCGCACAGGGACTGCCCTATCCGGTAAAGGCCTTGTATGCGCATGGCATGAATTTTCGTATGTTTAATGGGGATAAGAATCTGGAAAAAGCTCTGCAGGAGCTGGACTTTTTTGTGGATATCGATCTCTTTATGACGGATTCGGCAAAGCTGGCAGATATCGTCCTTCCCTGCTGTTCTTCCTTTGAAAGGGGAGAATTTAAGGTCTTTGGCGGAGGCTTTGGCCAGTATACAGAGCCGGTTATAGAACCGCTGGGCCAGTCCAGACCGGATGATGAGATCATCTGTGAGCTGGCAAGGCGTTTGCAGCTGGATGATGACTTGCTGAAAGCCGGACCGGAGGCTTGTGTGCGTTATATGCTTCGGGAAACGCCGATTGATCTTGATTTTCTCAAGGCGCATAGCCAGTTCCCGCAAAAATTAGAAGGGGTTAAGATGATTCCGGTTGGGGAGCATGGCTTCCAGACACCCACCGGGAAATTCGAACTCTATTCTACCATTATTGAAAAGCATCCCGGGCTGGATCCTTTGCCGACCTGGAAGGACAGTGTTGATGATACAGATCCGGAAAAATATCCCTTCCGTCTGGTTGCAGGAGCCCGTCTGCCGAATGCCCTGCATTCCCGTTTGCATGCGGTTCCCTGGCTGCGGTCCCTGCGTCCCATCCCGACGGCCGATCTGAATGATGAGGATGCAGAAGAGCTGGGAATTCAGGCTGGAGACAGCATTATTCTTTCTACACGGGAGGGAGAAATCACTGTAGCTGCAAATCTTACCCGAACAGTGAAAAAGGGTACGGTATTTATGTATCATGGTTATAGTGAAGCGGATGTGAATTCCATTGTTCCGACAGGACACAATGATCCCTATTCCGGTTTTCCCGGTTACCGCAGCGTTCGCTGTGCCCTGACAAAAAAGGAGGTGTAGGAGCTTGCGTTTTATTTTTGATTTTGATGCAGAAAAATGCTCTGCCTGTGGTGCCTGTGCCATTGCCTGCATGGATCAGAATGACATTGATCTGGAAGGCGGCATGCAGCCCTACCGAAAAATCTATCAGCTTGAGCGTCCGGATGCACGAATTTATCTTACGACAGCCTGTATGCATTGTCCGGATGCCCCTTGTGCTAAGGCCTGTCATTTTGACTGTATTAAGCAGGATGAGGAGACAGGTTTGACAATTTATGATACTATAAAATGCGTGGGATGCCGTGCCTGTGCCCGTGTCTGTCCCTATGATGCCATTTCTTTTCGCCCTAGCGGACAGGAGAGACCGAAGGTGAAGATGGAAAAATGTCATGGCTGTATCGAGCGGATCAAAGCAGGTTTGGATCCGGCCTGTGTACATTCCTGTCCAACCGGAGCATTGAACTGGCACTGGTCGGAGGATCAGGAGGAGGAATATTCCTTAGTGTCACTTTGCAAGGAATGGAAGCTTGTGGATCTAGCAAAAAGCTGAATGATTCCCTTTACAAAATAGATTCATAAAATTGATTTATAAAATAGAGAAAAAGCAAGAAAGAAAAAGAAGGAGACTATCATCATGGAAAAACTCAAAAATATCATTTCTACAGAAAAGGCACCGGCAGCGATCGGTCCTTATTCTCAGGCAGTCTGCGTAGGCGGCATGGTCTTTTTATCCGGCCAGCTGGCAATTGATCCGGCCAGTGGAAATCTGGTAGAGGGCGGCATTGAAGCGCAGACAGAGCAGGCGCTGAAGAATATTGAAGCAATTTTGGCTGAGGCAGATATGACGATCGACAATGTGATCAAAACAACCGTTTTTCTGGCTGACATCAATGATTTTGCGGCAATGAATGAGGTTTATGCAAAGCATTTTAATGCTGATTATCCTGCCCGTTCTGCTGTTCAGGTGGCTGCACTGCCAAAGGGAGGACTCGTAGAGATCGAGTGTATCTGCTCCCGCGGAATGATTCCCTTTGATAAATAAAAGGGATATGCAGATAAGTAATTGAAGAACAATCATTCAGGGAAATGCTGACTTGACTGGCATTTCCCTGAATGATTTGTGAGAAGAAAGGAAGTCGGCAGAATGAAAATTAGTTTATTGGAGCCAATCGGGATTTCCAAGGAGACTGTCGGGAAATTTGCGGCAGGCTTGATCGAAAAAGGTCATGAATTTACCTATTATGATACAAAGACGACGGATCCTGAAGAATTAAAGGAAAGATCTGCAGGTCAGGATATTGTAATGATTGCCAATAATCCATATCCGGCGGAGGTCGTTGCGGCAACTGACAGCCTGAAGATGATCGATGTGGCCTTTACCGGCATCGATCATGTCGGAGTCAGCGCCTGCAGGGAAAAGAATATTATGATCTGCAACGCAGCGGGCTATTCAAATCAGACAGTAGCAGAGCTGACCATTGGTATGGCGATTGCCGGTCTCAGAAATATGACTGAGGGAGACAGAAGAAGCAGAAATCAGGAAACGAGTGCCGGAATCGGAGGAAGAGAAATCTGTGGCAGAACCGTTGGAATCATCGGTCTGGGCAAGATCGGATTTACTGCGGCAAAGCTTTTTCAGGCCTTCGGTGCAAGAGTGATCGCTTATAACAGAAGCCGCTCCCAGGAAGCAAGTGATGCCGGAATCGAATATAAGAGCCTGGAGGAAGTGCTGCAGGAGAGTGATATTGTATCTCTGCATCTTCCTTTAAATGACAATACCCGCGGATTTATCAGTGGGGAGAAGCTGGCCCTGATGAAGAAGGATGCTGTTTTTATTAACTGTGCAAGAGGACCGATCGTAGATAATGCAGCTTTGGCAAAGGCTTTGCGGGCAGGAGAGCTTGGCTATGCCTGCATTGATGTATTCGATATGGAGCCGCCGCTTCCGAAAGATTATCCGCTTCTGCATTGTCCAAATACACTTTTGACACCGCATCAGGCTTTCATTTCTGAGGAAGCAATGCTGAGAAGGGCAAAGATTGTCTTTGATAATCTCTATGCTTATCTGGACGGAAAGCCGGAGAATGTTTGTGAATAAAGCATAACAGAAAAAAGGGGCTGTCGTACTAAGTGCTTTTCATACGAAATGTAGATATAAGATACCTTGTAAATACTAACATTTTGTATGGATTACCTTAGTGCGACAGCCCCTTTTAGCTTTAGAATTTAAGAAGAGGACTATCGCTTAATGAGACAGCCCTTCTTTCTTGAGTGTTCAGTACCTGAAAATTCCATCAGAGTTTCCAAGCAGATAAAAGCCATTGGCTATCGATACTGTTTTTGCCTATAGATTATTTCTGCGGCGCCGGACGATAAGGCTTCACAGGCTTAGGTGCAAAGGGATTTACGGTTTTTCCTTCTTCAACTTCTTTGAACCATGCCTCTGCCTTCTTTGGCATATTGCGCCAGCTTTCAGCTGTCTGCGGCTCCTGCATATCTTTTGTTGCATAGCGCCAGTCACTGGTATGGCTGATGTATTTTTCATCCTGCTGGGCAGAATTTTCATCACCGAGATCGCCGGCTGCGATGCGGAGAAGAGAGCCGTACTGCTCGCTGACAGTATGAAGCTTCAGATCCTCTACAAAAAGCTTCTTCAGAGGCCGTTTTGCCAGATTGGACATGATGGTTCTGTTCTCATAAGGCATGGTTTTCCACATACGGGCGATTTCCCAGGCACGATCCATGACCTTGTCCTTTTCTACAACTTCAGAGATGGCACCGTGGTCAAGGAGATCCTGAGCAGTGAACTGACGGCTGGTTGTCATGTAATAATTACCAAGTTTCGTGCCGAAATAGTGCTGGCACATGAGACCCATGGCATCACCCGGTACAAGGCCGCCCTGAGCATGGGGAACCTCCATTACGGTATCATCTGAGCAGATGGTGATGTCACAAAGAAAGGCGGAATCCCAGTGGAAGCCGGGGCCCGGAATGGCACCGATCGTCGGTACATCCAGATCAAAGACCATATTTTTGATGAGATTTGTGTCATCAAAATACTGGTGCTGGAAACGTTCGGTCGGAAGCTCGGAGTAGGTCTCCCAGCCCTCCGGGTCGGATTCGATCATCCAGCTGTCTCCGATATGGGTAAAGATAATAATTTCATTTTTAAAGTCCAGGGAAAGGACTCTTGTCAGCTGTGAGCAGGCACGATGGGACATGCCGGAATGATGCATGGGACCATCATTTGTTTTCCAGGTGACCTGGAGAATGCCATCCTCACGATAGAGATCGGCAAAGTCCTTAAACCATTCCTTATATTCCTCAAGCTGCGGCAATTTCACGTAATCTGCCATTGGTTTTCCCATTTTTTCTTACCTCCTGATTCTTTTGCTTAAATCCTTGACTTTGTTGCTGTGAACGAAGTGAACAGCAACAGTTATAAACATGAATTATAAACATTATATAGAAAAAATGGCCGTCTTGACAGAGGAAAATGTGGATATATAATGGTATGAATGTGAAAAACTTTGAAATGAATTTTGGAATGAATTTTAGCTTTCTTGCTGTGAATGGATGGATGAAGTGAACAGCAAGAAAAGAAGGCGAAGGAAAAATGAAATCAGCGCAGAATGATATGACGGTAGGTAATCCGATGAAGCTTATTTTGGGATTTACCATGCCGATTTTTATTGGGAATGTTTTTCAGCAGTTTTACAATATGGCAGATGCGATCATTGTCGGAAAGTTTGTAGGCAATCAGGCTCTGGCGGCGGTTGGCAGTACCGGAACCATCATGTTTTTGATCTATGGCTTTGTGGTTGGAATGACTGCCGGTTTTACCGTTTTGACGGCACAGAAATTTGGTGCAGGAGATATGAAGGGCATGCGGAAGACGGTGGCAGGAGCCGGGATCCTATCCCTTCTTGTCGGCCTTATCCTGACCTTTTTGTTTATGGCCTTTATGAAGCCGCTTCTGATTCTGATGAATACGCCTTCCGATATCTTTGCGGATGCCTATGCCTATATTATGATCATCAGCGGTGGAATTCTGGCACAGATGCTCTACAATCTTTTGTCCAGCATCCTGCGTGCCCTGGGGAACAGTAAGCTGCCTCTGATTTTTTTGATCATCAGTGCAGTTTTGAATATTATTCTGGATCTTTTGCTGATCGTAGGCTTCCATATGGGGGCGAAGGGAGCAGCCATTGCGACAGTGATCGCGCAGGGAATTTCCGGTTTGCTCTGCCTTTTTTATATCATTGCCAGAATACCGGAGCTGCATTTAAAAAGAGAGGATCTTGCCGTTGGAGCCAGTATTTATAAGAAGCAGCTGGGCATCGGCATTCCCATGGCTCTGCAGTATTCTATCACAGCGATTGGAACCATGATGGTCCAGTCTTCCCTGAATATTCTGGGATCTACCCTGGTAGCAGCCTATACGGCAGCGGGCAAGATCGAGCAGGTTGTTACCCAAGCCTATGTCGCCATGGGAACCACGATGGCAACTTACGGAGCACAGAATATGGGTGCCGGTTATATCAAAAGGATCCGGGAGGGCTTTAAGGCATCTACTATTATTGGTGTAGTTTATTCCTTTGTGGCCGCCGGATTTATCATGACACTGGGAAAATATATGACCTATCTCTTCGTTTCGGAGGATATTTCCCTGATCATGAACTCAGTGGATATTTATCTGAAGTGCATTGGTTTTTTCTTTATTCCTTTGACGATCGTCAATGTCTACCGAAATGGCATTCAGGGGCTGGGCTACGGCCTGCTTCCCATGATGGCCGGGGTTGCAGAGCTGATCGGAAGAGGCGTGGTTGCCGTGATCGCAGGAAAAATGAGAAGCTATACCGGAGTCTGTCTTGCCGGTCCGGCGGCATGGGTCTTGGCGGCAGCCTTGCTTTTGATCATGTATTTTCATATCATGAAGCAATGTGAAGCAAAATTTTCAAGGGAGAAATAGAAATAAATGAAAGTAGCATATACACTGCGAAATTACGATAAGAAAAATCTGGGAAAGGATATTCTGGCCGGTCTGATCATTATGGCAGTATCCATCCCGATTTCTATGGGATATGCACAGATCGCCGGCTTGCCTGCGGTATATGGTCTTTACGGATCGGTCTTTCCAATCCTGATCTTCGCTTTATTTTCGACCTCACCGCAGTTTATCTTTGGTGTGGATGCAGCCCCGGCAGCTTTGATCGGCTCGGCTCTTTTGGGTCTGAATATCACAGCCGGCTCAGAGGAAGCCATAGCGGCGGTTCCGGTGCTGACTTTTTTTGTGGCTCTTTGGCTTTTGGTCTTTTCTCTTTTAAAGGCAGGAAAGCTGGTGAATTACATCTCGGCTCCGGTGATGGGAGGTTTTATTACCGGTATCTGCAGCACGATCATTCTTATGCAGCTGCCCAAGCTGATGGGTGGCAGTGCCGGCGTGGGAGAATTTCTGGAGCTTTTTGAACATATTGTTGAAACAGCCAAGGAGGCAAATCTGCCTTCGCTGCTTCTGGGGCTTGCTGCGCTGGCCATCCTTTTGCTCAGCAAAAAGCTGATACCGAAATTTCCGATGGCAGTGCTTTTGATGGCAGGAGGTGCTCTTTTGAATCGGCTCTGTCCTTTGGAGCAATGGGGGATCAGCAGTCTGTCTGCAGTAGAGAGTGGTCTGCCAAAATGGAGCCTCCCAGATTTTTCTGCGGTTCCTGTCAAGGAAGCAATCAGCATCAGCCTTTCGGTGGCTGTTGTAATTATGGCAGAGACCCTGCTGGCAGAGAATAGCTTTGCCCAGAAGAACCGCTATCAGATTGATGATAATCAGGAGATTCTGGCTTTTTCTCTGGGAAATTTTCTGGCGGCCTTTACCGGCTGCTGTCCGATTAATGGCTCGGTATCGAGAACAGCCATGGGAGAGCAGTATCAGGCAAAGACCCAGCTGACAAGTCTGGTCGCAGGCGGCTCTATGATCCTGCTGCTTCTCTTCTGCACAGGCTTTATCGGTTATCTGCCGATTCCGGTATTGACGGCAATTGTCATATCAGCCTTATTGGGAGCAACGGAATTTGAGCTGGCTCTTCGCCTCTGGAAAATCAGCCGGACAGAATGCTTTATCTTTCTGGGCGCCTTTTTCGGGGTTCTTTTTCTGGGAACCATTAACGGTGTATTGATCGGAATTATTTTATCCTTTAGTGAGATGATCATTCGCTCGGCAAAGCCTGCCACCTGTTTTCTTGGTATTCAGCCGGGGCATAAGCATTTTCGGGATCTGAAGGAGGGAGATGAAATCTATCCTCTTTCCGGTGTGCTGATCTATCGTTTCAGCAGCAACCTGTTTTTTGCCAATATATCTGTTTTGGAAAAGGAGCTGGAGGAAGCCCTTCAGGAGGATACAAAGTCGGTGATCATTGATGCAAGCGGAATCGGAAGCATCGATATCACGGCAGCGGATCGTCTGGAACTTTTGAGTGCTTCTTTAAAGGAAAAGGGAATTGCCTTTTATCTGACAGAACATATTTCTGAGCTGAATGTCCAGTTGAGAAAGCTGGGGCTGGGTCATCTGATCGAGGAGGGAAATGTCAGAAGAACCATTCATATTGCTTTAAAGGATATGGGATACAGCCGCCCCTATCCTTTGGAGGGAAATGTAGATAACAGGATAAGGTCTGCTTCTCTCAAAAGGGCGGATAACCGGGTGCAGGAATTCGTCTGGGCTTTCGGACCGGATGCGGAAGAGGAAATGGAAAAACAGATCATGGATCAGATCGAGCATTTGAAGGAAACAAAGAATGTTGAGGAGCTGCTGCATGGAAGCTGGTCCTATATGGATGAGCTGGATATGGATGAATGGCTGGAGCACCTGGAGGAGCATCTGAAGGAAATCGTTCGGATTTCCGGAAAGGATGAGGCCGCTTTGGCAAAGAAATTCGAAGCGCACCGGCAGGAAATTCACAGACGGATCGCGGAGAATCATCCGGAGCTGGCCGAGCGTTTCACAGAGCGAAGACATGTATTGGATGCCCATTTAAAAGAAAGACATCCGGAGGTGTTTACTTTGATCGAGAAGCTGCGAGAGCGTAGAGAAGACGAAGTCTAAAGATACAGATAAGAGAATATAAACTAACAAAAAAAGAAATCATCCACCCTTTTAGCAGGGAGCAGATGATTTCTTTTTTTATCGTATAGGAAACTTCGTTCCTATACGATAAAAAGCTCCGCAGGGATCGCACTGCGGCGGATAGGAATTGTGTCGCTAGAGCGACCCGCCGCAGGCGGAGAATCCTGCACGCAGGATTCTATCAGATTTTTCTCATAGGAACTTCGCAAAGTCCTTATTGTTCCCTCTGCTTATAGCAGGGAAAGCAATTAATAAGAGGATCCGATAAAGTCCTCATTGATTGTCTGATCGGTAACTTTTCCGTTATTGATGCTTTGCTCAACGACTGCGGAATAGTATTCGTCGCCCCTGATATCTGACAGAATAAGGGATGACAGGTAGGAGCCGTTAGGCAGATTACCCATGGTGATCTTGGTGGATAATTTAAAGACGATTCTGGAATCTCCCTTTACGGAGGAAGTAGAGCCATCTGTACAATCATAGACATCATAAATCGGGTAAATAACATCACCGGCAGTCAGATCCGTTGTTGTCTTATCAATAACATAAGCCTCTGCTGCGGACGGGTCTGTGCTGCTTTCGTCCACTTCAATGGCACCGGTCAGGCCGATTTCCTGGCTTTCCTTATCATAGCTGAAGGTCAGATAATGCTTTATGCCATTCAGATAGACCGGACTCCTATAGGAAATAGAGGAGTCAGATTCTCCGACAATTTCCGTAGCCAATGGGCAGCCGTCCAGCAGGATCCACTTGCCCGAGAAGGTGGTGTCGACCTGTCCGTCTTCTGAAATAGCAGCAGAAGAGCTTTCGCCATAATAGGTGATCTGATCCTGATCCTTATCATAGAAAGCAACTTCCAGCTTTGCAGACTGGGCATTTTCCATCTGTTCATCATTTAGGGTCAGGGAAAATCCGTCATCTGTTAAGGTAATCTCATTATTTCCAAGCTTCTGAAGCGCCTTCGTATTCATGGTCTTTGCCGTGCCATAGTTCATGGAATCCGCATAAGACTGGAATTCCTCATTGAGGCAGCCGGATACCTTATAGTAATAGAGTGCCCTTGTTGCCATGTCATCTGAAATAGAGTTTACGTATTTCAGGAAAAGGCTTAGGCCGCCTGATCCCTTAATATCGACCGGCATATAGATGCTCAGGCCGGTTGAATCGGACAAATAGCCGCTCTGTCTATGATAAAGAACTGCTTCATCCAGATTATCGAGAACCTCCTGGCATTCTGTCGGGTAGTAGTCGGACAAGGCCTCCATATAGTTGCCCAGGTCAATCGTGTTGTAGACCATGTAGGCGGAGCCTGCATAACGGGTGGAATTATTGGCAGCATTTCCGATCTTGGACAGAACCTGAATGTCATTGATCGAATCCTGAAGCAGTTTGGCATTCAGCTTGCAGTAGGACTGATAGGTCTTTTCGGCTGCATTGATGTCGATCGAGGAAAAGGTTGCATCAAAGGTAATGCCCAGGAAGGAGCTGTTATAATTCTGGGTCATGTAATGATCCATATAGGAATCGGCAATGATTTCCGTAATGGCGGCAGGACTTAAGGTAGCATCGGCGGACATAGCCTCTAAATAGGAATTGTGGGTCCAGCCGTCTCCCGGCTCAGTCTCCTCGCTTGCAGCCAGATATTTGCCGTAGCCGTAGAGATTGTGAGCAACTTCAGTGGATGCCATCAGGCAGGCATCAAAGCCGATAATGTCATAATGTGGATTCTCCGGATCAGCCTCATAGGTCTGGGAGAAGGCCTGCTGCAGCATCTCTAAGGACATGCTGGTACCAAAGATATCGTCTACACCATAACCGACAACACCGCCGCCGTGATCCCAGAGGACAAGCATTCTGTGGTCAGCCGGATAATTTTCATCGCAGTAGGACATAAAATCCGATAAGGTATCCGGATCGCAGCTGTCCTGGAGAGGCAGATTTTCGATTTCAAGCAGTCTGCCATCCTTAAATTCAAAACGCTGAGTCTTGTTGGGGTTTACCTGGGAATCACTCCATCTGGTTGCACCGCCTGTCTGAATGACGATATTAATATTGTCAGGCCAGTATCCGCTGCAGATTTCCTGCAGGTCGGTAGAGGCAAAGCCGGGCGAAGTTGCAACTCCTCCGGTCTCTGCAGAGTCTGTTTTACTTTCCGTCGGGTGAACCGGTTCATACATGTATTCCGGAAGATCCAGACCCTTTTCTCTCAGCTCTGCTGCATAATCAGGCAGAAGAGTCGCATTTGCAGAAGCGGATTCTGCCTTGTTCTGCTCATAAATACTGGAAACCAGACTCTGGGTTACATCGGAAAGATCATTTTCTCCCATATCCTCCAGGTTGGAGCCGACCATGTAAAAGCAGATCGTCCAGGTGTCATCTGCATCAACAGAAGCCAGTTTTTGAATTCTGGCATCTCCTGTTTCGTCCTTAGGCGAGAGACTGTAGATATCCTCCTGACTGACCGGTTTATCTTTTCGTGAATTATAAATCGGCAGAATGATCTTTACCAGGACAGGGATACCTGCATCCGTCTGCAGAAAGAGGAAGAGACCATAGAGAACAATAAAAAGGATCAGGATCTTGGACAGAACCTTATGCCAGAGCTTCAAGAGGAAGGGGGCATCCTTGTATCGGTTCTTTCTTTTCCGTCTTTTTTCCTTTCTGGCCGCTTTGGCCTCAGCCTTTTGTGCTTTCCAGCGTTCCTTGCGGGCCGCCTTGTCTGCTTTCTTTTTCGCCTTTTTCTCTTCTTTTGTCAGAGCTGTGGGCGAACTTTCAGTTTCATTTTTCATATTCATACTTCTCCGTTTCTTAAAAAAGCCCTAAAAAACCGCTTCAAGTATAGCACGAAAGAAGCACCCTAGTAATGAAGATTGAAAAAATTATATAAACAGGGAAGAAATGCGATCCGTGTATTTTTGAAGAAATACAAAATATGGTCAAAATGACAGAAAATAAACATTGCTTGTATGACTTTATTGTGCATGATATAATAAGACAATTCATAAATTAATAGACTAACAAAAACGAAAAAAGTAAATAAGAAAGTGAGGAAAGGATATGAAATATCAAAAGGTTGTAGTAGCAGGCGGCGGCGTACTGGGCAGCCAGATTGCCTTTCAGACGGCATACAGCGGAGCTGATGTAACCATCTGGCTCAGAAGCGAGGGCTCCATCGGAAGAACCCAGCCAAAGATCGATAAGCTGAGACAGACCTACATCGATGCGATTGAAGGCATGGCTGATGGCAGCGGAGACTGGTGTGCCGGCATTGCAGACAGTGAGAATTTCGACAAGGAAGCATGTCTGGCAAAAGTAGAAAAGGCTTATGAGAATCTGAAGCTGGAGCTGGATATGGCCAAGGCTGTGGAGGATGCAGATTTGGTGATCGAATCCATGGCAGAGAATGAGAAGGATAAAATTGCCTTTTATCAGAAGCTGGCCCCCCTCCTTCCGGAGAAGACGGTTCTGGCAACCAATTCCTCGACCCTTTTGCCTTCCATGTTTGTAAAATACACAGGAAGACCGGCCAAGTATCTTTCCCTGCATTTTGCAAATTCTATCTGGAAGAATAATACAGCAGAGGTAATGGCACAGGATCAGACTGACAAGAGATATTTCAATGAAGTATTGGAATTTGCCAATGATATCCGGATGATCGGCCTGCCGGTGCATAAGGAGAAGAGCGGCTATCTGCTCAACTCTATGCTGGTTCCCTTCCTTTTGAGCGGACTGGATCTCTATGTATCCGGCGTTTCAGACCCGAAGAGCATTGACATTGCCTGGACCAGAGGAACAGGCGCACCCAAGGGACCCTTCCAGATCTTTGATACGGTAGGACTGAACACAGCTTACAATATCGTAAAGCAGTACCAGAGTGTACCGGGACTCTTCTCCCCAATTCTGAAGAAGATGATGATGCCCTATAATTTCAAGAAGATGGAGAAGGTTTTGAAGGAATATATCGATGCCGGCAAGCTTGGTATGTCTTCCGGAGAGGGCTTCTATAAGTACAAATAAGGATTTTGATTTCTTTTACATGCGTTCTTTTACATGACAGAAAGAATGAGGCGGGCGGTCCCTTTTGCAGGACTGCCCGCCTCATTGCCTTATCAAGCAATATGTTATTAAGTAGTATGTTATTAAGCGGTATGTCAGCTGCTTTGCGGGCTTTCATACTGCTAATGTGCGTGTTTATTTCGTAATATCTTCTACCCAGGAGCTGAATTCACCGGCATAATCCGCTTCTCCATGGGGCTGGTCCCAAACAATTGCATAGTCCACATCGGCATCTTTTGTCTGGGCAATCTTAAGAGCCAGATTCATGGAAACCGTAACTGCGGTATGAGGATCAAAGCTGCCGACACGGATTCGGAAATAAGGAGCGGTATCGCATTCCTCATCTGTTCCCAGATAATTCATGGGATTTAAGAGATAGAGCTTCTGATCCAGGTCTTCATTTTCGGAAAGATCTGCATAAGCCTCGTAGTAGCTGTCATATTCTTCCGGGAAGTCATCCTTTAGCTCAGCGATCAGGGGAGCAATGTCATCGCTGAAGTGGACGACGTCTACAGTCTCACTGCCCATTTCCTGATTTTCTGCCTGAGCAAGAGTCAGATCATCGAAGGCTGTGCAGGTTTTCAGTCTTCTGTTATAAGAAGTCACATATTTGTCAAAGTCTGTAAGACTTGCATTTTTACCATCCCATTCCAGAAAATCGGAGTAGACATGCCCATCCTGTTCAATGGCTTTTCCGCTGGCAAAATCCATCTCTTCGTAGCTGTAATTGCCGGCCAGATAATCTTCTACGCTATAATCAACATCCAGATCACCATTTTCCAGTTTGGTCAGATATTTGCCGACAGCAGCTTCCAGCTGGCTTTTGACGAATTCATAGCCGGAGCCGCTTCTTGCAGAATCCAGACTTAAAGCATTTCCTTCAAAATCGACCAGATTCAGACTGTTGTAATAGTCAACATATTCATCGGCCAGCTTTTTGGAGAGAGCCTGCTGAAAGTCGGTCAGGCTGCCGCCCGGACTTAAGAAACCAAGGTAATCACTGTCTGCCTGGTATTCCCATTCATAGGCCTTGTCTGCATTTTCCAGATCGGTGATGGGGCAGTAGCATTGAGCGGCATAGATTTCGTCGCTCTCATCCATGATGGCTCCGGCCTCTTCCAGGTAGGAATCATAGTTGCTGCTGTTTCCGGTGATACCCAGTAAGGAGCTGAGGGCACCGCCGGCTGAGGTTCCGACCGAGATAATACGGTCACTGCTTCCGGCCAGGACATCATCATTATGCTTTAAGAAGCGGACGCCTGCTTTCAGGTCGATCAGGCCGGCAGGAGATTTGCCGACATAAGTGCCGTCAGACAGCTGGGTCGCACGACCTCTGGAACCGACTGAGATATAAATAAAGCCGGCTTCCATATATTCCTTTTCACTGTCTGAAATGCTGACAGGAGAAGCCTCCATATAGCCGGCAACACCGTTTTTGTAGATAATGGGTGCTGTCTCGGCAGTATAGCCATTGATGCTGGCCTCCTTGTTGATACTTCCATCCTCATTCATATAGGCAGAGGGAACATAGATGTTCATGCTCTGCAGAGAAGTTACAAGGGGCTTTTCACAATAGACGATATTTTCCAGGGCATAGCAGTCATAATCTGCATTGTATACCCAGCTTCCGGCAAAATCAGCCAGATTCAGGTCATAGCCATCTGCACTTTTGTTTAGAATCATTGCTGTGTCTCCGCTTTCTGATTGTTGTGTGCTGTCAGCTGAAAGGCTTTCTGCCGAATCTCCGCTTGCAGACGCATCGGCGGATGCTTTGGCATCACTGCTTGCCGATCCTGCCTTTGAAGCTGTGCTGCCGCAGGCGGACAGAAGACCCATCATCATAGCTGTGCACATAAGTATTGCTGTAAATTGTTTCCTTTTCATACATAGTACCTCCCTATGAGAGCTACTATAGAAGGAAGTACTTGCCTTGTCGAACACGAAAAAAGGGGGACAGCTAAGGAAAAAACCTTAACTATCTCCCTGATTTAGGAGAAGACTTCTATTGCTGGAAAAACTCCCTGGCTACTGCAATAAAGGCTTTCTCAGCTGTATTTAAACGTTTGCTCTTAAGATAGGACAAGGCCAGATAAGAGGAAGAATCTTCTGTCTCAATGGGAAAACGGCAGAGCTTTGCGGCTTCTGCGGGACTGCGTTTTTGCAGAAGATAGTCCAGCATATTTTCCATGATCAGAAGGGCACCAAGCCCCTGCAGACAGAATTCCAGATTACTTTCTATATTTTTAGAAAAGGAAACGATTTTGGGAGAAAAATCCTTTTGATCCAGGCTGCGAAGCGCTTCCACAAAGCAGTTTGCCTGATCCAGCTTCCAGTCAATAAAGGGAAGTTCCTGCAGGCAGAGAACATCATGTCTTTCTTCCATCTGCTTTAGCTGCTCCGGAAGCCGCTTTCCGAAGGTCTTTTCCAGAAGTTCAGAAGAAGCCACCAGAAGCATCCGGTCCCGGATCAGGACAATTCGTTCCAAATCCTCTCTTTCATTGACCGGAAGGAAGCAAAGCTCCTCCGGGGAGAAGTAGTCCAGCCTGTCGTCCGTCTTGAGCCTGATCTCAGCCTCATAGGTCGGATATTGCTTATGAAAAAGAGCAATCAGCTCCGGCAGAAAGACAGGAACCCCCATAGGACCGATGGTGATCAGTACCTTATCTTCCTCCATAGGATGGATCACCTGCTCAATTTCCTCCAGCATGAGCTCTTTTTGCTTCAGGATCTTTTGGGCGTGGTGAAGGAAGATCTGTCCGGCAGGGGTTAGCCGGCAGGGTCTGGTTCGAAGGAGCAGGTCTGTGCCCAGCTCTTCTTCCAGCCTGCGGATTGCCTCAGAGAGGGACTGCTCGGAAATATATAATTTTTTTGCTGCCTGACGAATGCTTTCCTCCTGTGCAACAAGAGTAAAGTATTCCAAATTTCGAAAATTCATCATAGCTATATTCTACGCTGAAGCAGAAAGGGCTGGCAAGATACAAAAATAGCAGAGTTTTGGACACAAAGCCATGAGGATATCGTCCCGTGATGATTCGCAAGGCTTTCGTAAGGACGAACACACTGGCGCGACGGCGGGCGCACGTTCAAGCCCGCAGGGCGCGTTTTGCGCAGAGCCGGAGTGAATAAGCCGTGTGTGAGGAGTAGAAAACGCAGCGTATCACGGGACGATATGCTTATGGCGTGTGTCGCATGTGTTTTGCTATCAGCATTCTGCAAGAATTACCGCAATTTCTTGACAGCAGTCAGGGAAAACACAATAATATAAATACGTATGTCCTAAGGAAAGGCGCCGAAAGGCAGGAGAGCAGTCTTTCAGAGGAAAAAGGACAGAAAAGGAGCAGGAAAAAGCATGTATACAATAGAAGAACTTTATGATCTGGATCATACATTAGCAGGAGACTATCTCAGGCAGTTTACCTATCCCTGGGAGGCACTGAAGGGAATCAAGGACTTCATCCTTCAGCTGGGACCGACGCTGGATCCGGAAGAATATAAGGAAGTAAGTGAGCATGTCTGGGTGCACAAAAGTGCAAAGGTCTTTGATTCAGCATATCTGGGCGAGGCAACGATCATAGGACCAAATACAGAGGTGCGTCATTGTGCCTTTGTCAGAGGTGCAGCTCTGGTGGGTGCTGACTGCGTGGTTGGTAATTCTGTGGAATTAAAGAATGTCATTCTTTTCGATCATGTGCAGACACCGCACTATAATTATGTAGGAGATTCCATTCTGGGCTATTACAGCCATATGGGAGCGGGCTCCATTACATCGAATGTAAAATCCGATAAGAAGCTGGTTGTGATCCGTGACGGAGAAGAAAAATTCGAGACCGGCATCAAAAAATTCGGTGCAATGCTGGGAGATCATGTTGAGATCGGCTGCAATTCGGTTCTGAATCCGGGCAGCATTATCGGAAGAGCAAGCAGGGTTTATCCTACCAGCTGTGTCAGAGGCGTGATTCCGGCCTCTTCCATCTGGAAGGTTGACGGAAGTATTGCACAGATCAGGGAGGAGAACTAGCGATGGGTAAGTATTTCGGAACAGACGGATTTCGTGGAGAGGCAAATGTAGAGCTGAATGCCCTGAAGGCATTTCAGATCGGACGTTATCTTGGCTGGTATTACGGAAAACAGCATGAGGATGGAAAAGCAAGAATCGCCATAGGTAAGGATACCCGCCGTTCCAGCTATATGCTGGAGGAAGCAATCTGTGCGGGCCTGACCTCCTCCGGAGCAGATGCCTATCTGCTTCATGTAACACCGACGCCTTCTGTTTCTTATATTGTAAGAACAGATGAATTTGACTGCGGTATTATGATTTCGGCATCCCATAATCCCTACTATGACAACGGAATCAAGATCATCCGGGCAAACGGTCAGAAGATCGAGGCAGAGATCGAGGAGCAGATCGAGGCCTATATTGACGGAGAGATCGAAGAGCTTCCCTATGCAAAGAGGGATAAGATTGGCTGTACGATTGACTATTCGGCCGGAAGAAACCGTTATATCGGTTATCTGATGACCATTCCGACCCGTGCTTTTAAGAATAAGAAGATCGGTCTGGACTGCGCAAACGGAAGCTCATCCGCCATTGCCAAGTCGGTATTTGAAGCCCTGGGTGCCCAGGTTACCGTGATCAACAATCAGCCGGACGGCGTAAATATTAACAGGGGATGCGGTTCAACCCATATCGAGGGACTGCAGAATCTGGTGGTGGATAAGGGACTGGACTGCGGCTTTGCCTATGACGGAGATGCGGATCGCTGTCTTGCTGTCGATGAGAAGGGCAATGTGGTCGATGGAGACAAGATCATGTTTGTCTGCGGCAAATATCTCAAGGAGATCGGCCAGCTGACAGGAGATACGGTAGTCACAACAGTGATGTCAAATCTGGGACTTTATAAGGCTTTAGAGGCAGAGGGCATGCATTCCGAGCAGACTGCTGTCGGTGATAAGTATGTAGCAGAAAATATGATGGCAAATGGCTACAGCCTGGGCGGTGAGCAGAGCGGTCACATTATTTTCAGCAAATATGCAGCCTCCGGAGACGGTATTCTGACCTCTCTTATGGTTATGCAGGCAGTGATTGAAAAGAAGAGCAGTCTGGCTACGCTGGCAAATGAAATGAAGACCTATCCCCAGTGCCTGAAGAATATTATCGTGAAGGATAAGAAGGCGGCACAGGAGCATCCGGCAGTTCTTGCGGCAGCAGAGAAGGTAACCGAGGAGCTGGCAGGAGAAGGACGGATTTTGCTGCGTGCATCCGGAACAGAGCCAAAGGTTCGTGTCATGGTTGAGGCGAAGACAGATGAGCTTGCCGAGAAATATGTAGATGATGTAATTGCTGTCATTAAGGCAGAAGGACTTGCCCTTGAATAGGAGCAGGATAAGATGCTGATTTGAAGAGAGCAGGAGACTGAATAAAATGGGAATGAACAAAAAAATCCAGGAAGTGATCGATTCTATCCTGGCAGATTATTTAAAGGGAAGAGATGTAGATAAGACAAATGTCTTTGATCAGCCTGATGGAGATGTGATTGAGGATATTCTTCGTAAGCTGATGATGATCGTCTTCCCGGGATATTACAGAGAAAAAAGCTTTCGCGGCTATAACTATGACAACAGGATGTCTGTGATCATTGAGGACATCAGCTACAATCTGAAAAAGCAGTTTACCATCGCCTTGAATTATCATGCTGATTTTGCAGGTGCAGATGAGAGCGTCCGGAATGCCAAGGCAGAGGAGCTGGTTCTGGAGTTTATGAGCAGGATTCCGAAGATCCGTGATCTGGTGGATACCGATCTGCAGGCCTTTTATGACGGAGATCCGGCAGCAGAATCAAAGGAGATCGTGGTTCTTTCTTATCCGGGTTTCCGGGCCAGCACCACCTATCGTCTGGCACATGAGCTCTTCCTCATGGAGGTGCCACTGATTCCGAGAATGATGACGGAGATTGCCCACAGTGCAACCGGCATTGATATTCATCCGGGTGCAACCATCGGCAAATACTTCTTTATGGATCACGGAACCGGTATTGTTGTCGGGGAAACCTCAATTATCGGTGAGCATGTGAAGGTTTACCAGGGTGTTACCATCGGTGCCCTTTCTACCAGAGGCGGACAGAAGCTGAAGGGTGTGAAAAGACATCCGACCATTGAGGATAATGTTACGATTTATGCAAATGCGGCAATTCTGGGTGGAGAAACCGTGATCGGAGAAGGCTCCATCATCGGAGGAAATGCCTTTATCACCAGCAGCGTGGATGAGAATTCCCGTGTCAGCAACAAGACGCAGGAGCTTCAGGTCACCAACAGTGGGGATGTAAAGGTGAAGGAAGAGGAAGATCCGACGGAAGAAACCTGGTTTTATATTATTTAAGGCAGTCGGACTCCAAGCTACGACTGGGTAAATGCTCCGCGAGGATGCAGACGGATTTGAATTCGGCGTGCAAGACCCGCAAGCGAGTCCTGACAAATGTGCAGGAGAAAGCATAAAAAGCAAAAGGAGAGGAAGAGGGAATTATGGAGGCTTATAAGACACAGCTACTTGTGATCGGCGGAGGTGCAGCGGGAATGGCAGCTGCCGCCGCAGCAGCGGAAAAGGGAATTCAGGTTCTGGTAATGGAAGCAAATGCAAATACCGGAGGAAACGGTATGTTTCCGCGCGGCGTATTTGCGGTAGACAGTAAGCTGCAGAAGAGAAAGCTGATCTTTGCGGACAAGGATCAGGTTTTTCGGGACTGCATGAAGTATTCACACTGGAAGATTGACGGTCGTATTATCCGAACCTTGATCGAGAAAAGCGGAGATACCATTAGCTGGCTGACAGAAAAGGGCGTCGAATTTACGGATGTGGTGCATCATATCCCAAATCAGGCACCGGAAGTTTTTCATATCTGCAGCGAAAAGGAAAATGCCGGCAGTGTTGTAATGAAGGCGCTGAAGAAGTACTGTCTGGAAAAGGGCGTTACCCTTCTGACCAATACAAAAGGACAGATGCTGATCAAAGAGGACGATGACAGTATCTGTGGCGCATACGGAATCACAAAAGACGGAACCGAGGTCATGGTTGAGGCACAAAGAGTCATCATCGGAACCGGCGGATTTTCCGGAAACCGGGAGCTGATCGAAAAGTATTATCCGAACTTTAAGTTTGATGAGGTTCCGGCCGGAGGCGGACTCCGCTATGCCGGAGACGGACTGCAGATGGCCATCAATGCAGGAGCAGATGTAGACGGTCATTGGACCATGGAAATTGCAGCACCCAAGATCAAGGGACATGCTCCCTTAAATCTGCAGTTGGGAAAACCTTATAATGTCTGGCTGAATTCCTTCGGCAGACGTTTTGCTGATGAGGGAATTGTTTATAACTTTGCGATGGCAGCCAATGCCGTTATGCGTCAGCCCAAGACAAAGGTTTGGGTGCTTTTCTCCGAGGAGATGCTGCAGAAGACCTTATCTGACGGCAGGGATATGATCGAGCTGATCCATATTCCTTTGAATGCAGAGGAAAAGCTGGGAGAAGCACTGGAAAAAGCCCAGCAGGACGGAATTGTCTGCAAGGCAGGATCTGCCAGAGATCTGGCAGGCTTTATCGGCTGTGACGAGGCCGTGATTGAAAAGGAAATTCAGGCTTACAATGCCTCCTGCCGTTCAGGAAGAGATGAGATCTTTGCCAAAGATGCCGACTACCTGCTTCCTTTGGAGGGAACCATTTATGCGGTAGAGGCAGGCTGCGATATGCTGATCACCCATGGCGGAATCCGTGTGGATGAGCATTTCCATGCCCTGAATGAAGAACAGCTTCCCTTAGGAAAGCTCTTTATTGCCGGAGTTGACTTTGGCGGTGCAGATGCGGATGTTTACAATGTAGAGATGAGTGGACATGGCTTTGGATTTGCCCTGAATTCCGGAAGAATTGCCGGTGAAGAGGCAGCAAAGGAGATTCTGGAGGAAGGAGAACATTCCTTCTTTGTTGACGAGATCAAAGGAATGGAAGGGGAAGAATAAAGAAATAAAAGGAAGTTTCCCGGATAATAAAAACCCGCTGAAAAGTATGCTGTACATGCTTTTCAGCGGGTTTTTTAAGGGGCTGTCGCATTAAGCAATTTTTATACAAAATATGGATATAAGTTCTATTGTAAATAACCACATTTTGTATGAATTGCGTTAGTGCGACAGCCCCTTAAAAATAAGGATGCGCACTCGCGCAAAAAGGAAATATGTCGCAAGCGACTGCGCTCGGCGCGAGCGTTTCGCGAGCGAAACGCTTTGTTATTCAACAAGAATTGAGCTTTCCTCCGGCATAATCGTTTCAGCGCCAGAGCCGCCGGAACCAGAGTCAGAACCTGAGCCTGAGTCGGATCCGCCTGTCTCACCGGAACCGCTGTTTCCGCCGGAACCGGAGTCTGAACCTGAGCCAGAGTCAGAGCCACCTGTCTCGCCGGAGCCGCTGTTTCCACCGGAACCACTGTTTCCGCCAGAGCCAGAGTCAGAACCTGAGCCAGAGTCAGATCCGGAGGAGGAGCCGCCTGATCCGGATGAGCTGTTGTTTTGCTCGTTGCTTCCCGTGTTTGTAGTTGAGCTGTTCTGGTTTGTATTGCCAGAGTTACTTGTATTCTGGCTGTTTTGATTCTGTGTATCCGTATTCTTCTGACTGCTGCCTTGCTCTGAAGTGCCTGATGAGCCTGAGCTGTTCGGTTGTGCAGCCGGTGCTGAGTCACCTCCATAGGAGCTGCCGGAATCATAGTAATAATAATTCGAATAATCGTAGTAGTCGGAGTTGGTATCATAGCTGGAGCTGCTGCCTCTGGAGCTCTTGACAATAACCTTATTATCAGAATCCAGTTCGACATCAACACCCTCCTTCTCTACATTGGTATCACCGTAGAGATAGAGCTGAAGAGCAGCCCGGCTTGCAGCCAGATCCGGAACCAGAACAGACATACCGCGGATCCGGGAGCTGGTAAAGGCTCCGTCGATCGGAAGACGCATGTCGGTCCGCATTTCCATATGATTTGCCAGAATGACATAGACGTAATTCAAGAGGTCACTGGTTGGAATATTGGTCGAAAAGCAGGGAAGGAGCTCATTTGCAATGGCCAGCTGATCCGTCAGGGAGGATTTGATGACCTTCTGATAGATGGCCAAAAGCAGTTTTCTCTGCCGGGTCGTTCTGTCATAATCGGAGTTGCCGAATTTGCGGACACGGGCATAGGCCAGAGCCTGATTCGGTGTCAGGGTATTCATTCCTTCTGTCAGAGTCCAGTCTTTTGTCTTTGCGGAACGCTTGTCATCTGCAGTTCCGAATTTGCTGTGGTTGTTGATATAGTCCGCTTCCTCTGCGGTCAGTTCTACATCCACATCACCAACAACATCCATGGCATCCAGGAAGCCTGCGAGGTCAACGGCTACTGTGCCGGAGATTTCTACGCCAAAGTCTGTTTCAACAGTTTCCTCCAAAAGATCTGCTCCGCCGAGAGCGAAGGCAGTATTCAGGCGGTTGCTGTTATAGCCGGGGATGGGAACATACATATCCCTCATCAGAGAGACCAGAGAGACCTGATTGCTGTCCTGGTTGATGGAAAGAATGATCATGGTATCAGATCTTTGGCTGCTGGTATCGACAGCGCCCTGTCGGTTTGCATCCTCCTCTGTTTCGTAGGTTCGAAGGTCATAGCCGATCAAAAGAATATTGGTCACATGCTCGCTGGAAAGGGCATTGGGATCAATGCCGTTCAGATCCAGGAGAGCCTGCAGTGCGGCATCCGCAGAGGCATCGCCTGAGAGGGCATCTCCGGACAGTGCGGCATCCGAGGAGAGAAAATCCAGGCTGCCGATTTTGCCGAGCATGGAAGAAAAATATAAAAAGATTGCCATGACAATTAAAATCAGGGCGATCAGGATAGAACTGAGAATTCTTTTTTTCATGTAGAAGACCTTCTTTTACTATATATTTTATGTTTACAATCCATTTATTATTGCACACTAATATAATAGAAGCAAATAAAAAGAGAGATATTTCAGCATTCTTTTTATGTTATAATCGTTGCTGTGAATAGAGCGAACAGTAGCTGATCATAGGTATCGTAAAATAGAGAAGGCGGATGAAAGCAGGAGTGCTTTCAGAAGAGCCTGCGCCGCCAGGCGGCGGAAGGGAGAATAGATGAAAACAACATTAGTCATTATGGCGGCAGGACTGGGAAGCCGCTTTGGAGAAGGCATCAAGCAGCTGACAAAGCTGGGACCGGATGGAGAGATTATCATGGATTATTCCATCTATGATGCGGCAGAAGCAGGCTTTGATAAGGTCGTTTTTGTGATCAGACCTGAAATTGAAGAAGCTTTTCAGGAGATTATCGGAAACCGTATCGCAAAGCATATCGAAGTAGAATATGTCTTCCAGGAGCTGGATAAGCTGCCGGAGGGCTTCTCCCTGCCCGAGGGAAGAAAGAAGCCCTGGGGAACAGGACATGCCATTCTGGCAGCCAAGGATGCCGTAAAGGAGCCCTTCGTATTTATTAATGCGGATGATTATTATGGAAAGGAAGGCTTTCGCGTCCTGCATGATTTTTTGATCCGGGAGGAAGAAAAGCGTCTGGCCGGAGAGGGAGACGGAAAGCTTGCTATGGCAATGGCCGGCTTTGCCCTGAAGAATACCGTCAGCGAGAACGGAACGGTAAACCGGGGCATCTGCATGACAGACGAAAAGTGCATGCTGAGCCATGTAGTAGAAGGTGAGGGCATCCGGATCGAAGAGGGAAAGGTGCTGACAGATACAGAAGAGGTGAGGGAGATTATTTCCCCGGAAAGCAGCGTTTCCATGAATATGTGGGCGGTTCCGGCAGCTTTTATGCAGGAGCTGGAGGAGCGTTTTGCCGACTTTTTGGCGGAAGAGGGAGGAGATCCCCTGAAGAAGGAATATATGGTGCCAGTTGTGATCGATGATCTGATCAAAGAGGGAAAAGCCAGCGTCAGGGTTTTATCCACAAATGACAAATGGATCGGCATTACCTATCAGGATGATCTGCCTCTGGCCAGGGAGCGTTTTCTGCAGATGGCAGAGGAAGGCCTCTATCCAAGACCTTTATGGAAGGAATAAAGAAAAACAAAGTTTGCTTTTTAATGGCGTAAAGGGTATATTGTTTAAAACTGTAAAAAAGAAAGACGCGTAGAGCAGCTTATCCTGCAAAGCGAAGGTGCCGCGTAAGCTTACGAGGCACAGATAAAGAAAGGAAAAAAGAAAAAGACTATGTGCGGAATAGTTGGATATATCGGACCAAGACAGGCAGCACCGATTCTTCTGGACAGCCTGGCAAAGCTGGAGTATCGAGGATATGATTCAGCCGGCATTGCGGTTCGCAATGGAGAGGGAAATGCAGTTGTGGTAAAGGCCAAGGGTCGTCTGGCAAATCTGAGTGAAAAAACAGACAATGGAAAGGCCGTGATCGGTAATTGCGGTATCGGTCATACCAGATGGGCAACACACGGAGAGCCGTCAGAGACAAATGCACATCCTCATAGCAGTGATGATGGCAATGTTGTCGGCGTGCACAACGGAATCATCGAGAATTACCAGGAGCTGAAGGATAAGCTGGTCAGAAAGGGCTATACCTTTTATTCCCAGACAGATACAGAGGTTTTCATTAAGCTTGTGGATTATTACTACAAGAAATACGAGGGAACACCGGTGGATGCCATCAATCATACCCTGGTGCGTGTCAGAGGAACCTATGCTCTGGCGGTTATGTTTAAGGAATATCCAGATGAAATCTATGTAGCAAGAAAGGATAGTCCTATGATCCTGGGCGTAACAGGGGACGAAGCCTTCCTTGGATCAGATGTTCCGGCGATTCTGAAATATACCCGCGAGGTATATTATGTCGGAAACATGGAACTGGCCCGTCTTCGCGGAGGCGAGATCACCTTCTACAATCTGGACGGAGATGAGATTGAGAAGGAAAAGAAAACCATCGAATGGGATGCTGAGGCAGCAGAGAAGAATGGATTTGAGCATTTCATGATCAAGGAAATCCATGAACAGCCGAAGGCTGTTCAGGATACGGTTTCTGCCTATGTAAAGGAGGGGGCGATCGATCTGTCCGCTCTTGATATTGAAGAAAGCAAGCTGAAGGATCTGGAAAGACTTTATTTTGTAGCCTGCGGCTCCGCTTACCATGTCGGTGTGGCAGCCAAATATGTCATTGAAGAGCTGGCGGGAATTCCGGTTGAGGTTGATTTTGCATCCGAGTTCCGCTACCGGAATCCAAAGCTGATGAAGAATTCAGCGGTTATTGTCATCTCCCAGTCAGGAGAAACAGCAGATTCCTTAGCAGCCCTTCGCATGGCAAAGGAGATGGGACTGGCAACGATCGGTATTGTAAATGTTATCGGTTCTTCCATCGCCAGAGAGGCAGACCATGTCATGTATACCTATGCAGGACCGGAGATCGCCGTTGCAACCACAAAGGCATATTCAGCCCAGCTGATCGCGGTTTATATTCTGGCCATTGCTTTGGGTAAGGCAAAGGGTGAGATTTCCGAGGAAAGAGCCGGAGAGCTGATCAAGGCAATCGAGAAGCTTCCGGAACAGATTTCAAAGATTCTGGAGGATAAGGAGAGAATTCAGTGGTTTGCGGCCAAATTTGCCAATGCCCAGGATGTATTCTTTATCGGACGTGGTCTGGACTATGCCATTTCTCTGGAAGGAAGCCTGAAGCTGAAGGAAATCAGCTATATTCATTCCGAGGCCTATGCGGCTGGAGAATTAAAGCATGGAACCATTTCCCTGATTGAGGATGGAATCCTTGTGCTTGGTGTTATGACCCAGTCCGCTCTTTTCGAGAAAACCCGCAGCAATATGGTAGAGGTAAAGGCCAGAGGAGCTTATCTGGCAGGCCTGACTAGCTACGGCAATTATGCGATTGAAGATACGGTTGATTTTGCGGTATATGTACCCAAGACAGAAGAATGCTTTGCTACCAGTCTGGCAATCGTTCCCCTTCAGCTCTTCTCTTATTATCTGAGCTGTGCAAAAGGTCTTGATGTAGATAAACCAAGAAATCTCGCAAAAAGCGTAACTGTTGAGTAATATATCGCATCGCTTCAGCGATGCGATGCACAGCGGCACTTCGCGCGACAGCGCGAATTTTAATGTGCCGCGTGTCCCGTAACATATCGCATTGCTTTAGCGATGCGATATATTGGAGGAGGCTTTTTAATGGAAAAAGAAGAGCATTCGGAGAGGAAACAAAATAAAGCCGTAAGAAATGGAATCGACCCGGCGGCCTTTATGCCGGAGAGATTGAAAGAGCTTCGCCTGAAGAAGGGGCTGAACAAAACGAAAGCAGCAGAGCTTCTTCAGATTTCGAAGATGGCTTACGGAAGATATGAAAGCGGAGAAAGAATTCCATCCTATCAGTATATCGTTTATATAGCCCAGCAGATGGGAAGTTCACCGGAATATCTGACAGGAAAGACAGAGGATGATAGCCCAAAGGAGCTGGTAATCTCAAGGGAAAGTGATCCGGAATTATTTGAACTGCTATTGGACTATAAAGGTTGGGATGAGGCAGTTAAGAAACGTTTGCTAGCCTATTGGAAGGCTTTCCATTCGTTATAGTTATGCAGAAAGGAAGTGGAAGGCTTCCTGCTATAAAGAAACTAGAAGCCCTGGGTACAAGCGGAAGAAGGAGTGGCTTGTACTCGGGGCTTCTGGAATAATGGGAAGTTCTACAAAAGAAACAATAAAAATAAAGTCCCTCTTGTGAATTTAGATTAAAAAGTTGTTATGGTAGGTAACAACTGTTAAGTATAGTAGCGTAAACTCAACCAAAAATGAAACAATAAATTTGGCGTCGCCACAACCTTTTTGTTGTAGCGGCGCCTTCGCAATCCTATCTGCGGCAAAGATAGAGGAAATCTTTGTTCGTACTTTTGAAATTGTCAGAAGGAACTTATGGTTCCAGCATCTGTTCCCTTAAGTAAAGAGAAAACATTTCCGGCATCATATTGTCGGGATCATTGCGCCAAAGGGAAATAATCCTGGCAGCAGCATCTAATTCTACTTTAACCAGAAGATTATCACGATTGAGGATAGAATAAGTACCGCCGACACCGGCGCCTTCCCCACTCTCGATCATGACACGTTCTACACTGGGAGAAAGGGAAGAGTCTGTATAATAGCGGGGCATAAAACCGCAGGCTTTACAGGAGGCTTCTAAGACAGAACGGGAGTCATTCTTTTCTAATCCCATGAAAAACTGCACATCCTTCAGATCACTAAGAGCGGGCTTGCCGGCTTCCTTGCAGAGTCGTGGAGAATAACAGGCAAAAAGGGTACTCTTGTGTAAGGTAAGCTTACGATAGGCACTATCGGAAAAGCTGCTGCTGTCCGGGGTGATGGCAACATCAATATCATGGCGGGACATGGCCGTATTGATATCACGAAAGGTCTTCAGACAGACAAGCTCATAAGTAATGGCTGGATAGTGTTCCTTTAGCTGGGTAAAAGCATAGTGAAGGGGCTCAGCAATATCCATATCTTCGAAATAGCAGATACGAAGCTTATGGTCATCCAGTTTCAGATGCTTGCGGCGGATTTCCTGATAGCGCTGCTCTGATTGGGAGAAAAAGGAACGCAGATCTTCTCCAAGCGCTGTAAGCTGAAGCGCATTCTGGTTTCTGTGAAAAAGCTTGCCCCCGATATCTTGTTCTAAGGCTGCAATTTGCTTGCTTAAGGCTTGCTGGGTGATGAAAAGCTTCTCAGCAGCCCTGCTGAAATTTAATTCCTCCGATAGGAGGAGAAAGTTTTTAATTTTTAATTCTGTGATCATAGAGAAACCTTAAATGAAATATAGAAATAGAAACTCAAAAAGTATCTTTCGCATGGCATGCACCATTTATAAGTAAAAGTGTATACAAATTTTTTCACCTGGTCAAAGAAAAGTCGCCGGATGATGTTACAATAAAAGCAAATGTGGTTTGCGGGAGAAAGGCATGAAGCATATAGAGGAAATGCGCAGTGGATTTGAAACTGCCTTTATCAACAGAAATATCAATTCAAACCTGGCTTATCAACCGGAGTTTGTATCGAATCAGCCGGAAGAAGGAAAAAAGGTCATATCATCGATTGAAGAAGAGCTTCTTCGATGCGAAGCTTTTCAGATCAGTGTGGCCTTTATTACCATGGGCGGTATTACGCCGCTTCTGCAGACCCTGAAGGAATTGGAAGAAAAGGGCATTCCGGGCCAGATCCTGACCAGCAATTATTTGAATTTCAGTGAGCCTGCTGCCTTGAAAAAGCTGCAGGAGTTAAAGAATATCACGCTGAAAATGTATGACACGGAAGCGGCAGGAAACGGCTTCCACACCAAGGGTTATATTTTCAGGAAGGAAGAAATCTATAGGATTATCATTGGCAGTTCAAATCTGACGGGGAAAGCCCTGACCTGTAATCGGGAATGGAATACAAAGCTGATCTCAACAGAAGAAGGAGAGATGGCCGATCGGATCCTGGAGGAGTTTCAAGCCCTTTGGAATAGTGAGTATGCCAAGACTTTTGATGAATTTTATGAACCGTATCGGGAACGATATCAGATTATAAAGCATCAAAAAGAAGTGGCAAGGCGTGATGCCATTCCTTCCATTGAAAAATATACCTTAAAGCCAAACAGCATGCAGGAAAGCTTTATTGCGAATTTAAGAAAGCTATTGGAAGGAGGAGAAAGAAAGGCCCTTTTGATCAGCAGTACAGGCAGCGGTAAGACTTTGGCTTCTGCCTTTGCCATGCGTGAGCTGGGATTTAAGAGGGTGCTTTTTCTGGTGCATAGGGGGCAGCTGGCAAAACAGACCATGAAATCCTACAAGCGGGTTTTGCCAGACCGCGTTTCCATGGGCCTTTTTGGTGCCGGATATGCCGATAGGGATGCGGATTATATTTTTGCTACGGTTCAGACTTTGAACAGAGAGGAGCATTTAAAGAAATTTGATCCAAAAGCCTTTTCCTGTATCATTTTAGATGAAGCCCATCATTCTGCTGCCAACAGTTATCAAAAGATCATGGAATATTTCCAGCCGGAGCTTTGGCTTGGTATGACGGCGACACCGGATAAGAAGGATGACCATCTCGAGGGGCGAAATATTTATGAGATTTTCAACCACAATATTGCCTGTGATATCCGTTTGCAGCAGGCGATGGAGGAAGATCTGCTTTGTCCTTTTCATTACTTTGGTATCAGTGATCTTTCCCTGGTCAGCGATGGGCAAAGCAAGGGGAAAACAATTTCTGAGCGAAATTTCCAGATTCTGACCAGTGAGGAAAGAGTGAAGCATATCGTAGAACAGGCCTATTATTACGGTTATAGCGGCGATCGGGTGAAAGGCTTGATCTTCTGCAGCAGGATTGATGAGTCGGAAGAATTGTCCCGCAAGCTGAATGAGACCATTAATCCGGAAAGCGGAGCCTATTTTAGAACGCTGGCTTTAAACGGAAGTGCTTCTGAGGAAGAGCGGCAGGAAGCCTTTGAACGTCTGGCTATGGATGAAAAGGATAAGAGGGAAAGCGGCCTAGAGCCTTTGGATTATATTATTTCGGTTGAGATCTTAAATGAAGGTGTTGACATCGTAGAGGTGAATCAGGTTCTTATGCTGCGGCCGACCCAGTCGCCTATTGTTTTTATCCAGCAATTAGGGCGAGGTCTGCGTAAGGCAGAAGGTAAGGAATATGTTGTGATTCTGGATTTTATCGGGAATTATAGCAATAATTTTATGATACCGATCGCCCTTTCCGGTGACCGTACTTATAATCCGGATACGATCCGTAAATATGTGATCAGTGGAAACAGTACTTTGCCGGGTTCCTCTACGATTCATTTTGATGCTGTTGCAAAGGAAAAAATCTTTCAGTCGATTGATCGGATCCGTGGTCTGAAGGCAATTATTCGGGAAAGCTACAGCAATCTGAAGAATCGCTTGGGCCGGGTTCCTTATCTGATGGATTTTTATGAAAATGGAGAGGTAGATCCCCTTCTCCTGATTCGAGAGTATAAGACCTATCAGGATTTCTTATCCATTACAGAGCCGGAACTTTATGCAGGGAAAATGACAGAACAGGAAAGGCTTACCCTGGAGTATATTTCCAAGACGGTGCTTAGCGGCGTGCGGCCTTACGAATTGGAGCTGCTGCGGCATTTAACAAAGGAAGAAGTCATCTCGGGCAAATCCTTTGCAGAGGAAATGCAGGAAAAGTACCCGGCAGCCAGCCAAAAAAGCATTGAAACTGCGGTCTGCCTTTTGGAAGGAGACTTTGTCAGCAATGAAAAGGAACATAGCAAATATCAGGAGATTGAAATCCTGAAAGCAGGAGAGAAAGACAGGCTCCAAAGACTGCAAAGTTATAGCCGGCGCCTGCAGCATGCAGAATTTCGCAGGCAGATGGAGGATCTGATCCAGCTTGGCCTAAGGCGTTATCAGGATAAATACAGCAAGTCTCAGGCAAATGAAGTACCCTTTGTCCTCTATGAAAAATATTCCCGCCGTGATGTCAGCCTTTTGATGAATTGCGGAAGAGATCTTTCTTCCACTATGTATGGAATGAAGCGAATAGGGGATGATGTCTTTATTTTTGTAACCTATCATAAAATGGGAGCAGAGAGTGAGGACAAACAGTATGCCGAAGGCAAACCGGATTATGCCGATGCTTTTGCCAATAATATGATCTTCCGTTGGGATTCCCAGATTGGAAGAGGCCCGGACAGCAGTTATATGCAGGAGGTAAGAGGGGCAAAAAGGAAGCATCTTTTTGTGAAGAAGAGCGATGCGGAAAGCAGTTTTTATTACATGGGAGATTTTGTGATCTTAGAAGCCCTTGCGGATAAAAAGCTGGATAATAACGGAAAACTTCGGGATATTACAAAGGTGACCATGCAGATGAAACATGCAGTCCGGGAAGATCTGCTAAGGTATTTAGAAAGTAATATTGCGGAATGATAGAGAATAGAAGAGGGGAAAGCAAATAAATAAGCAAGTAAATAGGCAAATAAAGCTGCGATAGCAAAAAGGTGTAAAAATGTAAAAACGGGAGAATATTTATGAAAACCATAAGAGTAGTAGCGGCAGTAATCTGCGATTCGATAGAAAAGAAAAGAAAAATCTTTTCAACAGCCAGAGGCTATGGCGAGTTCAAAGGCCAGTGGGAATTTCCGGGCGGCAAGATTGAAGAAGGAGAAAGTCCCAAGGAGGCCTTAAAGCGTGAGATTCGGGAAGAACTGGATGCAGAAATCGAAGTTGGTGATCTGATCGATACGATAGAGTATGATTACCCTGCTTTTCATTTGTCCATGGATTGCTTCTGGGCAGAAGTGGTGTCTGGAGAGCTGCTTTTAAAGGAACACGAGGCGGCGAAGTGGCTGGATAAGAAGCGTCTTGACAGTGTGAACTGGCTGCCGGCAGATCAGGGATTGATCGAGAAGGTTAGGGTGGAAATGGAAGAATAGGAATTGCGGAGATCCTCTTCCAAAAAATAGGGCCTGTGTTCATGTAGGATAGCATGAACACAGGCCCTTTTTGTTTCATCGAGCGATAGTACGATTCTTATGCAGCATAAGTCCGCAAGGATGTGCACTCGCGCGAAAAGAAAATATGTCGCAAGCGACCGCGCTCGGCGCGAGCGTTTCGCGAGCGAAACGCTTTTTTATTCCGTTCGTAGAGCAGTGACCGGATCACTCTTAGAAGCCTTTCGTGCAGGCAGAAGGCCGGCAATCAAAGTCAGAATCACGCTGAGAAGGATCAGGCCAAAGGCTGCCGGAATAGGCAGTGCGGCCCGAACGGCAGTGTCAGGTGCAACCATAGGAATTATAATATTAATCGGAATGATCAATAATTCACTGATCACAATTCCAAGGATGCCGGCTAAAAGTCCCGTGATAAAGGTTTCCGCATTGAAGACCTGGCCCACATTTCTCTTGGAAGCACCGATCGCCCGCAGAATACCGATCTCCTTCCGCCGCTCCAAAACACTGATATAGGTAATAACACCAATCATAATGGAGGATACTACTAGAGAGATGCCAACAAAGGCAACCAGAACAGAGCTAATAGCGTTGATAATCTTGGTAATGGAAGACATCATGCTGGCCACCATATCAGTATAAGTAATTGTCTTATCTTCCTCTCCGGCCTTGCTAACATCGTCATTATATTGATCTAAAATGGAGATAATGGAGCTTTTAGCATCAAAATTTTTCGGATAGATGTCGATCTCATTTGGATCATCCAGATTCGCATAACCGAAATTGCTGAGGTTATCCTCATAGGAGGCTCCGCGGCTTCCGCTCATAAGAGAAGTCAGAAGCTCCTGAATATCTTCAGAGGTCATATTGGTCTCAAAAATATTGGCAAGTGCATCGGAATCGAAGCTGAACATATTTCCGAGATTGGACATCATGGAAGTCATGGCATTGGCCATAGAGTACTCTAACTGGGTGCCGACCTGGCCCATGACAGTACTTAAAGCTGTCGAAATCTGACTGCTCATGTTTTGAGAAACAGAGCCCATAGCAGAAGTCAGGGCAGCAGAAAGATTTTTTTCCAGCTGATCCGTATCGATCATGGAAGAAGCGGCAGCTAAGATCGCAGCCTGGGCGTCCTTATCATTCTTTAAATAATTGGCAAAATCCTGGGCAATGGCAGAAGGATCCGGAACGTTATTCTCCTTTGCGTATTCCTTGTAGCCTTCCACCAGGGAATCCAGGGCATCAGAATCTAAGGTAAAGGCACTTAAGAGAGAGGCGGCAGCACTTTTTCCTTCGTCAGAATTCAGATAAGCCGTAAAGGAATCTGAGGAAGAAGGATCCAGACCATTACTTGTACAATAGGACAGGTAGCCCTGGAAAAGGGCGGTCAGGCCGCTCTCTAACTGCTCACTATCATAGCTTAAAGGAAGTTTTCCAGAGGCAAAAGCATCCTGCAGATACGCTTTTAGGGAATCTGCCAGTTTATCGTAATCGTTAGCACTATTGCCGTCATTCTCAGCATATTTCAGATAGCCTTCCAGAAGGGTCTGGAAAAGATCCGTCATGGTGTCCGTGCTGGTATCCAGTACAACACCATCCAAAAGAGACTGAATTTCCTCCTTACTCATAGAAGGCAGCATGGAAGAAAGACTGTCTGCATCCATCAGATCGCCCAGATTCATATTGCTGAAATCAATATTGGAAAAAGAATCTCCAAGAGAAGAAAAATCTACATCATCTCCGTTTAAGGAAGAAGAATCTACAGAAAAAATATCTTCCAAGGCATCTTCATTAATATTGAAGAGAGAATTTAAGTCAAAGTCATCGGCAGCATTATCGTCATCAAAGCTGTTTCCGGTCAGAACATTGGTATCCGGATCGGATAGCTGATCGGCAACAAGCTTCGAGCGGGAGGCTTCTTTTACTAAATCTGTAATCATGGAAGCAGGATAACAGATGCCGCTACTGAGCATGGTGGAGGTGGCATTTTCCTTCGGCTGAACAATGCCCACAATCGTAATATCATCTGCATCATTTACCAAGTCTTTGACAAATTTCTTGTTGTCGGATTTATTGACCCAGACTTTATTATCAGAATCATAACGATAGTAATCACAGCTGTTTATCAGCTTGAAAGTCATGCCAAGAAAATCATCGTATTTGTAAAAGGTGGCATCAGAGCTTTCCTGAGCGTCCTTCTCATCAGAAGCATTTCCGCTCTCCTCATCCTGATTGGTTTGCAAGTCGTCCGTGCTTTTCATGCCGATGGCATAGAGAAGGGCATCACTGATATTGCCATTTTCGGACAAAACAAGAACCAGTTCATGACTATTTTTTGGCCAGTGTCCGGCTAGGACATTATATTGATCCTCATAAAGAGAGGAATTGCTGGGAAGCATGGTAAAGACATCGGAGTTCATGGCAGTTGTCATCATGGTGCTGAACTGGGAACTTCCCATATCAACAGAAGAAAAAACATTGTTGGGATTTACCTGAACATAATCGGCATCTCCGGAAGCAGTATTTTTCGCAGTGGCATTGCCGGAGGCATCCGTCAGACGATAAATCTGAGGCGTAATGTCATATTTATACTCAATGGCATTGGTGAAAGGCTCAATGCCACTATTGCCGCTGTCGAAAAAGGCTTTCAAGGACTTCAAGTCATTGGTATTCATATCGCCAAGCAGGCTGGAAGCAGCTTCCTGGACACCGATCAGGCCACTGGCATCGGAAGAGGCAGTCTGCACATTGGAATCATCGAAAAGATTGGTATCCGTCATCAGGGCAGAAAGATCAAAGCTGGCCTTTTCAATCTGAAGCGGGTATTCAGCCAGAGTCTCTTCTTCCGTATCGTCGATATATTTATTGACGCCATGAGACAAAGACAGAATCAGGGCAATACCGATAATACCGATAGAACCGGCAAAGGCCACCAAAAAGGTTCGAGCTTTCTTGGTACGAAGGTTATTGAAACTCAGGGAAAGAGCAGTCAGAAAAGACATGGAAGCCTTACCCAGATTTTTGTGAACCGGAGGCGCAGTTTCTTCCTCATTAACTAGGAAGGGATCCGTATCATCCAGAATACATCCGTCACTGATGGTGACAATACGGGTGGCATACTGCTGGGCAAGCTCCGGATTATGGGTAACCATGACTACCAGACGATCCTTGGCAACTTCCTTCAGAAGCTCCATGATCTGAACACTGGTTTCGGAATCCAAGGCACCGGTAGGCTCATCGGCAAGGACAATGTCAGGATTATTAACCAAAGCACGGGCAATGGCGACACGCTGCATCTGGCCGCCGGAAAGCTGATTCGGCTTTTTGTGCATATGTTCATAAAGACCCACCTGACGCAAAGCCTCTTCTGCCCGGGAACGCCTCTCGGCACCGGAAATACCGGAAATCGTCAAAGCCAGTTCTACATTAGAAAGAACGGTCTGGTGGGAGATCAGATTGTAACTCTGAAAAACGAAGCCAATCGTATGATTTCGGTAGGAATCCCAGTCTCGATCCTTGTAACGCTTGGTAGAAACGCCATTGATGATCAAATCTCCCTCATCATAACGGTCCAGACCACCGATAATATTCAAAAGTGTGGTCTTTCCCGAACCACTCGGTCCCAGGATAGCAACGAATTCATTATCCCGAAGATTCAGACTGACGCCGGCCAAGGCCTGCTGGACGAAATCCCCGGTCTTATACTGCTTTTTAATATTCTTTATCTGAAGCATGAAGCCTCCTCCTTTTATGCTGCAATAACAATTGCGATAACGCTAAGAAAGTAGCGCAGCTGCTGTCATTAGGTTAAAGAATTTTAACCATATTGAGAGAATTATAACATATAGAAAATTGTGGGAATAATACATTTCTGAAAAGTTGTCGCAAAGAGGAGGGTGTAAAAGCAATCAAGAAAAAAGTTGAAAAAAGCGCTGATATACTACGTATATCAGTAGTAGCAGCTTCCTTGACAGTCAGCTACTACTAATAAAACTATTGATAACAACCAAGTGAAACGCAGGAATGAGAGGGAAAGCGTGACAATATGGAAAAAGAAAAATTGATAGATAATTTGATAAAAAAATATCCGTTTATTTATCATTTGCAGTCTTTGGGGTACGTGTTTATTGGATGTCAAGTGTTTAGAAAATGTACGGATGAAGAAATCGAAAAATATACACTGTTAAGGAAAGAACTAGATGAATTTATAAAATGGTCAAAATGTTCAAGGCCAAGTGAAGAACGTATGAAAAATTTCAAAGAGTTATTTGCGGAAATACGTAGGCTGGGGGACGTGGAATATGATGAAATTGAAGCAAAAAGAGTTGAATATGAAATTCGAAATAATATAAAGCAGTTGAGTGCGGAAGAGGTAAATGAATTATCGAAGCAAGTTGAAAAATTTATCAAAGCGTGTGATTACAACGAAAATGTTTTTTATCGTTAAATCAAAATGTAAATAGCAAATTTAAATGCTAGAGAAATCTACCATACAGAGAACGGCGGCAATTCTGGCTGATTTTTAATATTTAAACTGAGAAATGCGAGAATGAGAAGATTATGAAAGAAGGTGCATTCATGAGAAATGTAAGCCAAGGTAAACTAAGCTGTTTTGCAGTAGCTATTGTGCTGAGTATTGCGATGTTGCTAACGGTGCTACCGGCGAATATGCTGACAGTGCAGGCGGAGGAAGTGGAAGAAAATGAAACAGAAACTTCTGCTGTAGAAGAAATGATTGAAGATGAGCCTGTAGATGAAGCGGATACGGAGGTGTCGGTAGAACAAGTAGCTGAACCAGTGGAGGAAGATAGCAATTTAACAAGTATAACAATTCCAGACGGCGTAACGTCGATAGAGAATTATGCGTTCTATTACTGTAGCGACTTAACGAGCATAACAATCCCAGACAGCGTAACATCGATAGGGGATTGTGCGTTT